>NZ_JACSRA010000001.1:0-141767 GCF_014836335.1 Clostridium cibarium | reverse complement strand
ATCCTTCAACAAGCTGCTCAAGCAATGCTTGCTCAAGCTAATCAAACGCCACAAAACGTTCTTCAATTATTAAGATAATTAAAGAATAAAGAATAATTTAAGTCAGTTATAAGGAAAATCCTTGTAACTGGCTTTTTTTTAAAAAACTAATTTAAGTTTATCTAAAAAGAAACGATAATTATATTATATTGCAACAAAAGGAGAGAAAAGCTATGAAGTTGAGCATTGCGATGATAGTTAAAAATGAGGAAAAGAATTTATCAAAAACACTAGATGCTTTAAAGGCGTTAGATGGTAAGATTGATTATGAAATAGTAATAGTAGATACAGGAAGTGAAGATAGTACTATAGATATAGCTAGCAAGTATACGGAAAGGGTATATGAACATCCTTGGACTGGAAATTTTGCTGAAATGCGAAACATAAGTTTTAAGTACTGTGAAGGTGAATGGATTTTAGTATTAGATGCCGATGAAGTGCTAGAAACTCCTGAAGAATTAATAAGTTTTTTCATGGATGGAAGAAGTGAATTTTTTAATAGTGCAACAGTTAACATAAAAAATATTATTTCTGATAAAGATAAAAACTACGTTATGGGATCTCTATTTAGATTATTCAAAAATATTAGTAGTTTTAAATTTAATGGTAGAATTCACGAACAGCCAGTATTAACAGAACCTTTAGGAAACACAAAAATAAGTTTCTTGCATAATGGGTATTCGAGAGATGACTATGAATTAGTAAGATATAAAAATGAACGTAATAAAAAGTTGTTGTTAGAAGACTTGTCCAAAGCTAAGGGGAACGATAAAATATATATTTTATTTCAATTAGCTCAAACCTATTCAATGGCTAATGACGATGCCAATACAATGAGTGCAATCAGAGAAGCTTATAGAATGACAACTCAACGAAAAGATGGAAAGATAAATTTGTATGTGCTTCATTTTTATGCAAAGGAACTTTTTTCAAAACAAATATATAATAAGGCAATTAAGATAGCTGAAGAAGCTATACAAAATAAAACAACAAATTTAGATTTTTATTATATACTAGCTTTGGGTTACAGTAATTTAAAGAATTATGATAAGGCTCAAAGTTACTTCGATAAATACCTGGAAATACGAGAAAAACGTAAGGATGGTATTATTGAAGATATTACTATGATTGAGTCTGCATTTGATAGAAAAGATGAATTGTTAAAAGAAAGAACAATATGTTATTACAATAATAATGAATACAAAAAAGTTGTTGAAACATTTAATTTTATCCAAGATGATAAAATGAAAGAAGTTCTAAAAGAAATATATATTTTCTCATCACTAGCAATGGGAGATTTAAGTAATTTTTATAATTATTATAAAAATGAAAAAGTTGAAGATAGGGATATTGGAAATATAATCTCAGTTATTAGAAGGTTGGATATGGAAGATATAAATAACTTCTCTAAAGGAATAAAAGAAAAATTGTTAGATTTTGATAATAGGCTAAAAGTATATATAAATTCTATTTATTTAAATAAAAATGAAGATATAGTACAAAATTATAATTTAATTGATTTTAGTAGTTTCTATACATGGAAGTCTGATTTATTAATTAAGTTAATTTCGAAAGATAAAACAAAATTACAATTAATTAGTGGATTAAGCAAGGAAACTGTTGAAGCATATATTAGTGCTATAATTAGTGATTATGATTGCCTGAAAATATTATACGAATTTTCGGTAGATAATTTCTTAGCAACAGATATTAAAAAATTGAATTTTGTAACAATAGTTGAAAAAACTTTGATTTTAAGCAAATCCATTGAGGATGATAGATATAAAAGTTTGTTAGAGAGAACACGTATTAATAAACTAAACTTTTTAAGAAAAATTTATAATAAGGAAATTTTATCAAGTGATGCAATTCATTCTATTTTGAGCAAATATGATATTTTTTGGATTAAGAATGAATCGTTGATAAAAAATGCTTCGAAAGATAAACTTGCATATATAAAGGGTTTGAGAGAATTATTAAAGGAATTTCCTGAATATAAAAAAATTATTGAAAACTATCAAGCAGAATTAAAATTAAATGACATAACTAAAGAAATGGAACAAGAAAAAGAAAAATTATTTGCTATTGTTGAGGAATATGTGAATAGTAACAGAACTAAAGAGGCTTTAGAAATATTGGCAAGTTTAGATGATTTGTTTATGTTTGATGGGAAGATATATAACTATAAAGGTGTAATAGAATATTTGTTAGGTGAAAATGAGAAAGCAATTTTAAATTTAGCAATAGCTTATGAACTATTAGAAGATAAGTTTGATTCAGCATATAACATAGCTTGTGTCCTAGAAAGTATGAAAAGAATTGATGAGGCTAAAGCTTACTACGATCTAGCATATGAGCATTGTAAAGACAATAATATGAAGGCTGAAATTTTAAATATAATTCAAAATTTATAGGAGAAAAATATGATTTCTGTATGTATGATAGTTAAAAATGAAGCGGTTATTTTAGAGGAAACCCTTAAGAGTATAAATAAATATGGATATGAAATAGTGATTGTTGATACAGGATCCACAGATAATACAAAAGAAATAGCATATAAATATACAGATAAAGTTTTTAACTATAAATGGGATAATAATTTTAGTAATGCTAGAAACTTTTCTATAAGTAATGCTAGCAATGAATTTGTGCTAATAGTTGATAGTGATGAAGTAGTAATAAATTTAGATACTGCTTTGCTAGATTCATTAATTAAAAATAATCGAGAGAAGATAGGAAGGTTATTAATAAAAAATGAATTTACTCAAAAAGGGGTAAAATGTGAGTCGAGGGAGAGGATTAGCAGACTCTTTTCTAAAAAATACTATATGTTTAGAGGTAGTATTCACGAACAGATTGTTCCTATTGAGAATGTTAAAGTTGAGAAATATGATATACCGGTAGAAGTAAATCATTTCGGATATAGAAAAGATGAAATTTTAAGGAAAGGTAAAATAAAGAGAAATATTTCAATGCTTACTAGTGAGCTGGAGGAAAAAGGAGAAGATCCGTATATACTATATCAATTGGGGAAAAGTTTTTATACTGAAGAGTCATATATTGATGCCTCCCAATATTTTGAGAAAGCATTATATTTTGATTTGAATTTAGAATTAGAATATGTTCAGGATATGGTGGAAAGCTATGGATATTCACTTATTAATTCAGAGCAGTATGAAGAATCTATGAAGCTTTTAAATATATATAATGAATTTTCAAATAGTGCTGATTTTGTTTTTTTAGTAGGATTAATTTATATGAATAATGGTATGTTTAGAGAAGCAATAGATGAATTTGAAAAAGCTATGAGAAAAACTAAAGCTAAGATGATTGGTTCTAATAGTTTCTTAGCCAATTATAATATTGGAGTTATTCTTGAATGTTTAGGTGATGTGAAAGAAGCAAGTAAACATTATAGAATGTGCGATCAATATGAACCTGCTCAAAAAAGACTAAGTATATTAGATAAAAAATAAATTATATAAAGAGAGGCATAAAAATGAATCTTAAAGAAATAAAAGAAGCTATAGGTCAAAAAATTATAAGTGAAGAATACAATGAAGCTAGAACGCTGATTGATTATTATAAAAGTAATTTAGGTAGTGATGATGAAATATTGGGAACTGAAGCGGTATTATATATTTATACTAGTGACTTAGAAAGATCTATGGAATGTGTTAGGGCAGGTCTTAAATATAATATGTTTAATTCGGATTTGTATTGTACTATGGGAAATATCTATGAATTAAAAGGAGAATATAATAGAGCTTATATCTGTTATGAGCAGGCTTTGTTCTTATGTAGCGAATTAGAAAATAAAAAAGTAATAAGTGGCAACATAACTAACTTAAAAGAAAATTATAATATTGAAGTGAAAAAGGCATCTATAATTATTTTGACTTACAATAATCTTGAATATACCCAAATATGTGTGAAAAGTATAAAACAATATAATTCTAGTGATTCCTATGAATTGTTGGTAGTTGATAATAACTCATCTGATGATACGCCTAATTGGTTAAATGAACAAAGTGACATTAAATGTATTTTGAATAAGGAAAATAAGGGATTTCCAGCAGGGTGTAATCAAGGAATAATGATAGCAGAAAAAGAAAATGATATTTTTCTTCTAAACAATGATACTGTTATTATGCCTAATTCAATTTTTAACCTTAGATTAGCATT
The DNA here is from genome assembly GCF_014836335.1 of Clostridium cibarium. Classification (GTDB taxonomy): domain Bacteria; phylum Bacillota; class Clostridia; order Clostridiales; family Clostridiaceae; genus Clostridium; species Clostridium cibarium. Next base: position 137,543 of record NZ_JACSRA010000001.1, on the reverse strand, counting down.
GTACTCTAATGAAAATATAGGAGCTACAGGATCTGTAAGTAATAGTATTTCGTACTATCAACAAATAAGTAACCAATATGGAACTTTTGATGAGTATATGGATTATGCACTACAAAATAATATACCAAATGATGAGGAATATGAACAAAGATTAAAGCTTGTAGGTTTTGCAATGCTGATAAAAAGAAAAGTTTTAGATAAAATAGGTCTATTAGATGAAAGATTTACTCCAGGTAATTTTGAAGATGATGATATAAGTTTGAGAATAGTCATGGAAGGATATAAATTATTACTTTGCAGAGATAGTTATATACACCATTTTGGTAGTGTATCATTTAAAAAAGATGCTGATAAATATATTAAACTATTAAATACAAACGAAAAAAAGTTTGAAGAAAAATGGGGATTTAGTACTAGATATAATCTGATAATAGATTATAACTTATCTCAATTTATAACAGATAACGATAGCAAAATTATAGAAGTATTTTGTAGAACAGGTAGTAGTATAGCTAGTTTAAGTAGTATTTATAGAAAAGCAAGTTTCTACGGATATGAGATAGAAGAGAGTTTGAAGAAAATTGCTAGCAAGAGTATAAAGGTTATAGATAATTTAAGTGATAAAGGCTTAGTTAATACCTTTGATATTATTGTTGTGTCTAATTATGATGGTGTAAAAAATGATGGGGCTATTTTAACTGATATATTTAATATGATGAAGAATGAAAATGGAAAACTAATTTTGTCTATAGATAATTTTCAGTGCAGCTCTGGAAAAATAACTACTGAAATAATTGATGAGGCAATTCGGATATTCAAAAGTAAAAATTTTAAATATATTGATGGTTTTGAAGCAAAAGATGAAATAGGTAACTTGGCTAAAGTGTATATGGTTTTTGAAAAGTATAGTGAAGACGAAATTATTTACAATATAGAATACTTTATGGAAGAAGGTAAGATTGCACAAGCAGAATTTAATGTGAAAAGATTAGAATATTATAGCTTGAATTTAGAGTATGAAGAAAAATATAGAATACTAAAAAATAAATTGGATACTTATAAAGAATTAAGTGCTTTACTAAGAAGAATAGATTTTAAATCCGATAATGAATTAAGCAATGAAAAAATAGTAGCTATTATAGATAAAGCAGAAATCTCTGAAAAAGTTGTTGTAAATTTAATTGAAGATTTAGTTTTAAATAAGAATTATGTTTTGAATTTGGTGGCTTTAAATTTGTTTTATAAAGAAAAATATGATCTTGTTTTACCATTTTTACAAAAGGCCTATGAGTTAAATGAGGAAGATGAGGATACCTTGTATAATTTGGCATATGTGTTAAACTTATTTGGAGAAAAGGAAATTGCATTAACATATGCCTTAAAAATAAGAATCAAAAATGATGATGTTTTACAGTTAATAGATGAAATTAGCGGAGGAGAATAAAGTGAATAATAGGAAAATAGCCTTTATTACTTGTGTTAATGATAAAAAAGCTTATGAAGAATGTTTATTTTACATAGAAAATTTATATGTACCGGATGGTTATGAAATAGAAACTATTGAAATTAATTATGCTACAAGCATAACTTCGGGATATAATGAAGCAATTGATAAATCAGATGCTAAATATAAAGTGTATTTACATCAAGATGTTCTCATAGTAAATAAAAACTTCATTAAAGAGATTGTTAGTATTTTTAGCAAAGATAGTAATATTGGAATGCTAGGGGTAGTAGGTTCGAAGGATTTACATAATAGTGGTATATGGTGGAAGTCACCTCATAAAGTAGGAACTTTATATGAAAGTATAGTTAAGTTAAAGATAGTTGATTATGGTAATGAATATGATATTGATGAAGTACTAGCGATAGATGGCTGCATAATGATAACCCAGTATGATGTGAGATGGAATGAAGAAGTTTTTGATGGATGGCATTTTTACGATATATCGCAGTGTATGGAATTCAGAAGAAAAGGTTATAAAGTATGCGTACCTAAACAAGAGAGGATATTGTGTTTGCATGATTGTGGAATAGCGGGAACTGATTACTATTAAAGGTATAGAAAAAAGTTTCTTCAATATTATAATGGTGATTTAAATTTGTTACAATGATTCGTAAAGAATGTTTTAGGCAGAATATAGAAAATAGTTATGATAACTATAAAGATTTGGGGATATAAGTCGATAAATTATAAAATAATGTTTTAGGAGGAGAGGTATGAGATTAAATCATAATATAAATTCGCTTAACTTATATCGTGGATATAAGAAGAATTTAAAAAGCAATGAAACTGCTATAGATAGAATTAGCTCAGGAACTAAAATTAATTCTGCAAAAGATAATCCAAACAAAATTGGTCAAAGTGAAGGCTTTAGGATACAAATAAAAAGTTTAGAAGCAGCACAAAGAAACTTACAAGATGGAGTTTCTATGCTTAGGTCGGCAGATGGAGCTTTGCAAGAAGTTAATGATACGCTTGTGAGAATAAAGGAATTAGCAGTAAGTGCATCAGATGGTAGTAAAAGTCCCCAAGACGTGAAAACTATTCAAGATGAAATAGATCAAATGAAAAAAGCAATTGATGATTTAGCGAGTAATACAGAATTTAATGGGGTTAAGCTAATAGGTGACACTGAAGTCAGTAACAATTCTTACCCTAATTATAGAGAACTAGTTACTGGAGCAAAAGTTGGAGATACAATGAGTGTTCCTTTATACAATATAAGTACCAACAATTTAAGAGATAAAGATGGAAATAAATTTAGTGATATAGATGTAACTGACCGTGCTAATGTAGGAAAAGCGATTTCTATGGTGGATGAAGTTATTACAACAATTACTGATATAAGAGCAAGATATGGAGCGCTTGAAAACAAGTTTGAAGATTCAGCAGATAGATTAGCGTCAAATACTCAGAATGTTGAAAAAGCAAGTAGTAATATAAGAGATACTGATGTAGCTGTAGAAATGGCAGAACTTGCAAGAACACAAATATTAAATCAAACACAGATAGCTCTTATAGCACAAAGCAACAAATTTCCGCAAGATGCGCTATCTGTATTAAAAAGAATATAAAGTTTTTAAACGACTCAAAGTTTTTAAAGTGGAAAATTGTTGAGTCGTTGTTTTTTTTTGGGGAGTAAAAGAGATATTTTATTAAATTAGACCCTTTAAAACAAGAAATTGTTCAATAAATGTTTTTTTTACATATATTTTAATTAAAATATTATGGAAAATTAAAACATGATGCATTATAATAGAATTATGTATTTGTATATATAAAAAAATAGGGGTTTGAGAATAGACATTAGGAGGTGGAATTATATGGATATTAGTTTACTAGGAAATGAGGGAAGCTCATATAATCTAATTAAAGAAGGAATTCAAGCTTCAAATATAAGAGGCAAGGTTATAGCAAATAATATGGCTAATATAAATACGGCCAATTATAAAAGATTTAATGTAGTTTTCGAAGAAAATCTCAAAGGAAATAAAGATATGAGTGTTCAAATGAAAACTACTGATGAGAAGCATATGACAAATAGTAATTCTCAGGGGAATATTACTGTTGAAAAAGATGAAAATACTAGTATGAGAGAAGACGGGAATAACGTTGATTTAGACGTTGAAAAAGTAAACCAGGCTGCAAACACATTAAAATATAATGCTTTAGTACAGCAAGCAAACAGTAAATTAAGCAATATTAAATATGTTATAAGTGGAGGGAACTAGGAGAGATGAGTAGCTTTGATTCGATGAGAATTAGTGCCAGTGGGTTGTCTGCTGAAAGATTAAGAATGGATACAATAACGTCAAATATGGTTAATGCTTCAACAACTAGAACTGAAAATGGCGGACCTTATAGAAGAAAGGTAGCAATATTTCAAGAGGCCTTAGACAAACAAATGAATCCTAATGGGGTAAAAGCCGTAGGTATTGAGGACGATAAATCAGATTTAAGATATGAATATGATCCATCACATCCGGATGCTAATGCAGAGGGATATGTTGCGTATCCAAATGTAAATATATTAAATGAAATGGCAGATATGATAGCTTCAACAAGAGCATATGAAGCAAATGCAGATACACTTGATGCTAATAAATCTATGTTTATGAAGGCACTAGAAATTGGGAAGTAGGAGATGAATTTATGAGAGTAAGCAGTTTTGTACCTAGTGAAGAAATATTTCAATCAAATAAAGATACAAAAACAGATAAAAAAGTGAATAGTGGGTTAGAAGCTTTTTCAAGCACACTTGAAAAATCATTACAGGGGATAAATGATCAACAGATAACAGCAGATAAAATGGGGACAGCTTTTGCTAAAGGTGAAGATGTTCAAATTAGTGATGTAATGCTTGCAGGAGAAGAGGCAAAAATTTCATTGCAATTTGCTGTTCAAGTTAGAAATAAGTTATTAGATGCATATAAAGAAATAAATCAAATGCAGTTATAAAGTAAGGAGTGCTATAGATGAAAAAGCTTTCGGAGATGTTAAAAAAGCTTTGGACAAAATTTAAATCCTTTAGTAAAAAGGTAAGAATTGCAATAATCGTAGCTATAGTTGCCACGATTGTAGCATTAGTAAGTATGGTAGTTGTTTCATCAGCTAATAAGTATCAAGTGCTATTTTCTAATTTAGATTCTCAAGATGCTAAGATGGTAAAAGAGAAGTTAGGAAAAGATAAAGTTGAAATGAAAGTTGATGGAGATTCAATTTTAGTTCCAAAGGACAAGGTGGATGAATTAAGGCTAGAACTGGCAGGAGATTTGACAGGAGGCAGCAAGGGATATGAACTAATGGATAAAAGCAGTTCATTTGGTATGACTGATGAAGAATTTAATATAAAGAAAATTAGAATGATACAAGGTGAATTGGAAAAGTCTATAAAAAGTCTTGATCCAGTAGAATCGGCAAAGGTAAATATTACTCCAGCTGAAGATTCAGTTTTTGTTAAGGACAAGCAGCCAGGTAAAGCAGCAGTGGTTTTAAAACTAAAACCAGGTGAGAAGATAACTGAAGATCAAGTTAAATCTATAGTTGCTATGGTTTCAATGAGTGCTGAAAACATACCAAAAGAAAATGTGGAAGTTATAGATAATAACATGAACTTATTAACTAAGAACATAGGTAAAGATGATGGAACAACAGTTAGCTCAGAAACTTTAACAAAGCAAAGAGATTTAGAAGCTGCAGATGCAGATAAATATTCAAAAGCTATAGTAGGACTTCTAGAACCTGTTTTAGGTAAAGGTAAGGTTTCTGCAAATGTTAATGTAGATTTGGACTTTGATTCTAAGAAGAAAACAATTAAAACTATAGATCCAAATAAGGTTATAGTTAGCCAACAAACTAGTAAAGAAACAAATTCTTCAGGAGATGGAACTACAAGCCAAAGTCCTGTTGACAATAATATGAGTAATACAATACAAAACAATAATAATAAATCAAATTCTAGTAAGGAATCACAAACAACAAATTATGACAGTGGTAAAAGTGAAACTGAGACAATAAGCAGTCCGGGTGAAGTTAAAAGATTAACTGCCTCTGTATTTGTAGACGGTGCTATTGATGATGCAACAAAGGCTGATTTAGAAAAGGCAGTTGGAGATGCAATAGGTATAGATGCAAATAGGGGAGATCAATTATCTCTAGTAGGTATGAATTTTGATACTGCACAAAAAGATCAAGCTAAGGCTCAAGTAGATGCCTTTAACGCTGAATTAGCTGCCAATCAGAGGAATAAGTATATTATTGCAGGTGTTATAGCGGCAGCGGTGATTATAGGACTTATAGTATTTATAGTTATAAGAAGAAGAAAGAATAAGGCTGAAGAAATTGTTGAGGATGAGGACAATAGATCTCTTGATGTTGTTATAGATGATCAATTACCTGTAGAAGATACTACGGAATATACACCAATACAATTTGAGGTGCCAAATAAACAAGCTCATATAGAAAATGAAATTAAAAATTACGCTAAGGAAAAGCCTGATCAGGTATTAGAAACAATAAAATCTTGGTTATCAGAAAATGAGAGGTGATGAATTTTGTCTAAAGAAAGTAATAAATTAACTGGAGTACAAAAGGCAGCTATATTATTCATAACTCTTGGACCAGAAGCTTCTTCTTCAATTTTAAAGAAATTACCAGAAGCTGAAATTCAAAAGATAACTTATGAAATAGCTAATATTACATCAGTTAATTCCGAACAAAGAGAAAATATATTAAATGAGTTTTTAGAAATAAATAAGGCTAGGGATTATATCATCGAAGGTGGTATGGACTATGCAAGACAATTGCTTTCGAAAGCTTTAGGAAGTCAAAGAGCTACTGAAATATTAGATAAAGTGTCAGAAGCAACTCAACAATATAGACCATTTTCTATTGCTAGAAAGGCAGATGCTCACCAGTTATTAAATGCAATAACTTATGAGCATCCTCAAACAATCGCATTAATACTTTGCTATTTACCAGCAGATAAGTCTGCTCAAGTTATGGCAGAGTTACCAGAAGAAACACAAAGTGAAGTTGCTCTAAGAATTGCAACAATGAAGGATACTTCGCCAATGGTTATAAAGGAAATTGAAAAAGTATTAGAAGGTAAGCTTTCTTCTGTTGTAAGAACTGAGATGACAAGTCTTGGTGGGGTGGAAACATTGGTTGGTATATTAAACCAAGTTGATAGGACTACAGAAAAGAATATTACTGAAAGTCTTGAAAGAGAAGATGCTGAACTTGCAGATAGAATCAAAAGTTCTATGTTCGTATTTGAAGATATTCTTACTCTTGATGATATATCTATTCAGAGAATTCTTAGAGAAACTGATGTTAAGGATCTTGCTCTTGCACTTAAAGGATGTTCTGAAGAAGTTGGGGATGCTATTTATAGAAACCAATCAAAGAGAGCTGCAGCTTCATTAAAGGAAGATATGGAGTTCTTAGGACCAGTAAGACTTATGGACGTAGAAAAGGCTCAACAAAAAATTGTTTCTGTGATTAGAAGATTAGACGATGCAGGAGAAATTATAATTTCAAGAGGTGGCGAAGATGCAATCATCGTATAACCTAGTGAAAAAGGAGCATGTTCTAAGTGGTGAGTCTAAAGTGATTTCTACAGAATATGAATCGAAAAACACTGAAAAAGGGTCACAAGAGGATCATCATGCTGAATGGAAAGCTGAAAAGCAAAGATATATTTCTAGCTATGAAAATATAGCTAGAAATATTGTTCAAGAAGCTAGAAGAAATGGTGAAAAGATTCGTTTAGAGGCCATAGAAGAAGCAGAAGCTTTAGAGAGAGAGGCTTATGAAAAAGGTTATAAGCAAGGAACAGAAAATGGATATGAAGATGGCAAAAGAGAAGCTCTAGAAAGTATTATTCCACAGGCTGAAAAGGAAGCAGAGGAAATAAAAGAAAAAGCGAGGAATATATTACTAGGTGCAACAAATGATTATAATAGCTATGTGAATAGCAAGAAAAATGATATAATTAAGTTGTCATTAACTATAGCAGAAAAGATACTTAGAAGAGAAGTGTTAGTTGATGGTGGAATTAATAGTATGATTGAAGAAGTTTTTGAGAAATCAAAGGGCGAAGCAAGTGTAATTATTAGATGTAATGAAGTCCACGAAGAAGAAGTAAGAGAAAAAATAGAATTTTGGAAAACTACATATAGCATTTCCGAGGAAATATTCTTAATGATAAGTGATGAGATAGAACCTGGTAATGCAATAATTCAAAAGAATACAGGAAAAATAGAAGTTGGAATAGATTTTGGTTTAGAAAGTATAAAAAAAGCCATAATAGGATAAGAAGTGAGTGAGAAATATTGGATATAAACTTTCAAGGACTAATAGATAAAGTTAAAGAAACCTCAACAATTTACTCTGAAGGAGTAGTAAGTAAAGTTATAGGGCTTACTATTGAGGTGGAAGGTATCAAAGCCTTTGTAGGAGAATTATGTAAAATATATAATCAAAACGGTAATCCTATTAATTGTGAAGTAGTTGGATTTAAAGAAAAGTATGTAATATTAATGCCTCTTGGTGAACTTACTGGCGTATCAGCAGGATGTAGAGTGGTTCCACAAAATAAACCTTTAGGAGTAAATTGTTCTGATGATTTACTAGGAAAGATACTTGATGGACTTGGAAATCCTTATGATAGTGACGAAGAACTTTTTGGGGTAAATTATCCATTGGAAAATGAACCACCAGATCCTTTAAAGAGAATAAGGATAAAAGATGTAATGCCTACAGGAGTGAGGGCAATAGATGGTTTCTTAACTGTAGGTGAAGGCCAAAGAATAGGTATATTTGCAGGTAGTGGTGTTGGTAAAAGTACAACTCTTGGAATGATAGCAAGGGAAGCGGAAGCAGATGTAAATGTAATTAGTCTTATTGGGGAAAGAGGAAGAGAGGTTCTAGAATTTATAGAAAAAGATTTAGGGCCGGAAGGTATGAAAAAATCAGTAGTAGTATGTGCTACTTCTGATAAACCTGCTTTAATAAGAATTAAGGGCGCTCTTACAGCTACAGCTATAGCGGAATATTTTAGAGATCAAGGTAAAAAAGTAATTCTAATGATGGATTCTGTAACCAGATTTGCTATGGCCCAAAGAGAAGTTGGACTAGCTGTTGGAGAACCACCAGCAACAAAAGGATATACACCATCAGTTTTTGCAAAACTACCAAAGCTAATGGAAAGGTCAGGTACGTCTGATAAGGGATCAATTACTGCTTTTTATACAGTACTTGTTGATGGTGATGATTTTAATGAACCTATAGCGGATGCTGTTAGAGGTATTCTAGATGGACATATTGTTTTATCAAGAAAACTAGCGCATAAAAATCATTATCCAGCAATAGATATACTAAATAGTGTAAGTAGACTTATGTCTAGCATTGCAGAGAATGAACATAAAGAAGCTGCATCCTATGCAAGAGATATGCTGGCAACCTATAAGGAATCAGAAGATTTAATAAATATAGGTGCTTATGCTAGAGGAAGTAATCCAAAGATTGATTTAGCAATTAGATATAATGAACCGTTAGAAAAGTTCCTAAGACAAGGTATAGATGAAAAAGCAATCTTTGAGGAAAGCATTAGTAATCTAACCCATATGTTTAACTAAGTAGTGAGGTGCTACAATGGCTCAAAGATATAAGTTTAGACTTCAAAAGCTTTTAGAATTAAGGGAAGAAAAAGAGGAAGAAAGTAAGAGATTATTTTCTAAAAGTCAAAATGACAAGATTAAAGTTGAGACTGAATTAAATAACCTTAAGGAAAATTATGAAAATTACAAAGGCATTAGACCTGGAGAAGATGTAATTTATCAAAAGATTAAGCGAAATTACTTATTTGCACTTGAAGGTGGAATAAAAGTAAAAGAAAAAGAACTAATTTTAAAAGAGCAGGAACTAGAATTTAGACGAAAAGATTTAAAGGAGAAACAGGTAGATAGAAAAACTGTTGAAACTTTAAAGGAAAAAGAATATTCAAGCTTTATCAAAGAGCAGGATAGGCTAGAGCAAATAGATATAGATGAATTTGCTTTATATGCTTATATGAGAGCTTTGAAAGGAGGTGAATAAGATGAAAACAAGTTTAAACTTTAGTGTTGAGATTCAAAAAGTCAATGATATTGTAACTCAAAGTAATAGCGTGCAAGAAAAGAGTAAAAATACAACTGCAGAAACTGGCAATAAATTTAGTGATTATCTTCAAGATAAGAAGGAAGTTAATGCCTCAGTAGCTAAAGAAGCAAAATGTGTAGCTAAAGATGATAAGAAAGCTGCTACTGATAATGAGCTAGAAGATGCTAAAGAATTAGATGAGAAAGTTAAAACTTTATCAAAAGATGATATTCTTCAGTGTTTGGCTGCATTAGTTGAAACTTTGAATCAGGCTAAGTCAGCAAATGAAGGAAATTTAAGTTTACAAGAAAAAGTAGATATGGTAGATAAACTTAATTCTTCAATAAATGAAAGTTTAATGAAGGCGTTAGAGTTAAAGAATAATTTAGATAATAATGGTTCCACAAATAGTACAAGTAAAGAAGTGGATCCAGCAAGTCTTATTAATAATTTACTGCAACTTCTTGATATGAATAATGCAGATGAATTACTTAATAAAAAGAGTTTAACTACAGCTCAGAGTTTACTAAATCAATTAGGGGTAGCTATAGATAAGGATGCTAATTTTAGTGGGAACAAAATAGAAGATAAGAATTTTCTACAGGACTTGCTAAATAAGTTAAAGGAAGAAGTCAGCTCACTTTTAGAAAAAGCGAACAAAGATGAAGTTTCTAATAACGGTGATATTACAAAGATCATTATTCCAAAAGAGAATAATAAAGTTAATAATGCTGAGGGAACCAATAAAGCTCTTGAAAAAGTTGAAACTGTAGTTAAAGAAAATCCTAGCTATGAAAAATCTTCTAATAATAGTGGAAATGAGTCAAAGAATGATTCGAATCTTTCAAAAGATGATAAAATATTGAAATCTATTCTTGGAGAAGATAGCAAAGGAACACCTAAAGTTCCATTCTTTGCAACAAGTACAGTTCAAAGTGGAAATGTGGCAGCTATTAAAGAAGTACAAGTTGTTAATAGAGCTACAATGGCAGAAGATGTTATTAAAAGTGTTAAGTTTATGACTTCCAATAACTTAAAAGAGATGATAGTTAAAGTGAATCCAGGAAATCTTGGAGAAATTACTATTAGGTTGGTTGAAGAAGATGGAAATATGAAATTAAATATTAAGGCTTCTGCAAAGGAAACATATAATTTATTATCTCAACAAGCGTCTGAAGTAAAGAATCATTTAAGTAATCAAAATATAAAAATCCAAGAAGTTAATATTGGAGTATATGATGATGATACAACATTCTTTAAAGATGGCCAATTCCAAAATAACTTTTCTGAGGGAGAACACAAGAAAGGCAATTCAAATGCCAAAACATCTAAGGAAAGTTATACAGAAGAAGAACCTGCTGAGTCAGAGTTAAATGAATTGAGTAATATTAATATGTTAGCATAGGAGGTTTGAATATGGCTGATACAAATTCAGGAGTAAGTAAGAATACAAGTTATGGTGTGAGTGGGTTAGATTATTCGAAGACATCATCTAGTAAAACTGATAAAGGTACTAAGATAATTAAAGCAGGGCAAGGTATGGACAAAAATTCGTTTTTAAAAATACTTTCAGCAGAGCTTTCACATCAGGATCCTACAAAGGATGTTGACTCTACAGCATATGTAACTCAACTTGCTCAATTTGCTTCAATGGAGCAAATGAACAATTTAAATGCAACTTTGACTAAGAATTCAAATGAAAGCTTAGTTGGAAAAGGTGTAACTGTTAAAGAGTTGGATAGAGATGGGAATAACTATACTGGGATTGTGGCTGCAGTTGATACTGATGGAAATAGTACAAAAATTCAATTAAAGGTAGAAGATAATGGTACTTTCAGATATATACCTTTTGATATTGGTGATATTGTCAGTGTTGTTAATGTAGAAGACTATTCTATTCCACCATTGACAACCATGAATGGGAATATGGCTTTCTTATTAGCTTCATCCTTTATAAATCAAAAGGTTGAACTTTCCGAAAAGGATGACAAGGGAAATGCTATTAACGGTACTGTAAAAGGTGTATTTAAGGATAATGGAATAATTAAAGTAAGACTTCAATTAGATTCTGGAGAAATTAAAGAATACTCTTATGACAAGGTAGCGAAGGTTGGAGATTATACTTCTACTAAGTAAGAGAAAAATTTGAAATTCTTAATAAAGAAATAAGGTGATATTGTGGGCTATAGAATAATTAATGGCAGAGCTTATCCTGTAGGAAATATAGGTGGACTGCAAAAGGTTTCTACATCTAAAGTTAAAGATAAAAATGGAACAAGCTTTAAAGATGTATTAAATCAAACATTAGATAAAAATAGCGGATATACTTTATCAAAGCATGCAGCACAGAGACTTAAAGAAATAGGTTTTTCAGAAAATGATATGAAAAATATCGGGAAAGGTTTTGAGCTTGCAGAAGGTAAAGGTGCTAAAAACTCTGTTATGGTATACAAAGATGTGGCACTAATTGCAAGTATTGAGAACAAGACAGTAATTACAGCAATAGATAAAAATAGAGCAGAAAGCAATGTTTTTACAAATGTTGATAGTGTTGTAATACTATAGGCTGGACCTAAAATATAAGGAAGCCTAAACTTGCTGAATGATAGAGGCAAGTAATTATGAAAGTTATGGAGGTCAAGATAATATGTTAAGATCAATGTACTCAGGTATAAGTGGAATGAAGGTTAACCAAACTAAGTTAGATGTTATAGGTAATAATATCTCTAACGTAAATACAACAGGGTTTAAATCTTCAAGAGCTAAATTTTCAGACTTATTAAGTCAAAACAGTTCAAATGCTATGGCACCATCAGTTAATAGAGGTGGTACTAATGCTAAACAAGTTGGACTAGGTGTGCAACTTGCAAGTATAGATAAAATAATGACTCAAGGTTCGATGCAAACTACAAATAGAGCTTTAGATGTAGCTATAGATGGTGATGGATATTTCATAGTAAGTGCTGGACCAGTGATAGCTGGAGATAATACTATTCAAGTAAGTCAAAAGGCTGGAATTCACGCTATTAGTGAGCAGTCGCTTTCTAATTCAGGAACTGAATTAAATTATACAAGAGATGGTGGGTTCTCAGTAGATAAAGATGGAAATCTTTTAACTGCTAGTGGATATAGAGTTATGGGGTATTCATTAACTAATGATGATAATGCTCAAGCAGCTACATCAGTATCGCCAAATGCGGTTACAGCAGGAGGATTAACATTTGCTTTTGGTCCTGGAACACAATTAAATGGATATAGCGTAGTTTTAGGAAAGGTAGGGCCTGGTACTTCAACAGCTTGTAAAGTAGATAAAGTTAAGCATGAAATAATAGTAGATGGTGATTTTTCGCCTTCAGGTAACTTAAAAACTGACCAAGTACAAAAGGCTGTTAATGATGGTTTGACAGCTGAAGGAATATCACAATCTATAACAGTAGGTGGAATAGTTGAAACAATTACTGGTATAGATTCTAAAACAATAGCTGGAGGTACTGATGCAACTGCACCAGGAAAAGTGCAAGTTGGTGGATTCTCTATAGAATTTAATCAAGGGGCAGCTTTAAATGGCTATACTTTCAAACTAAGATCAATAAATGAAGCTACTCCAGCTGCAGAAATAGTGCCATCAGATCCAAAAGTAATTTTATTAGACGGAAATTTTTCAGAAGGAAATATTAACATTGATACATTAAAGAGTACAATCAATGATTATCTTATTTCAAAAAATATTGGAGATGTAAATAATAAGCCAATAAAGAATATAACTAATAATTCATCAGGATTTAGTTATGTTAAGGATAAAACAACAACATCAGTAGCAGCTGAAGCTCCTAGTATTTCTTCTACTTCAGGAACAGTAACTGCAGCAACTGGTATGTATGGCTTTACTGTGGATTTAGTTGGTAAAGGAGATGACCTTAATGCTTATCATTTAGTAATGTCGAATGTGGCTGGTGCTCCAGTTACTGCGACAGTTGATAAGAGTGCAGGAACTATAACGATATCTGGTCAGTTAGATACTATTAATGCTGGTAATATTGATACTCTTAACCAAACAATAGCATCAAAACTAAGTTTAAGTGGAATTTCTAATCCTACAATTAAATTATCAGGAACTTATACAGGAACAGCAGGAACTTCTAAGCTTTATTTTATAGGCGGAAAAGATGAAGTTTCAGCAAATCCAGATGGAATAAATTTAGGTGGTTTTAACTTTAGCATTCCAAAACCAAGTGAATTAGTAAATGATGGTAAGAGCGCAAATTACCTTGATGGTTATCAGTTTAATATAATTAACATTACTGGACCTAGCTCGCCAACAGCTGTAGAACAAGCACCAGCAGGATCTAAGATTATAAATATATCAGGTGATTTTACATCAGCAGGTTCGGTATCTTATACAGCATTGCAAAATGCAATTAATAATGCTTTAGGTTTAAATGGAAGTGCACTTGTGACATACAAGTCTGGAACATCAAAAGCTTTTTCAGGAATAACATCAAGTCAAATTTCTGGTGGAGTTGATAAGAAAGATCCAGATCAAATACAAGGTGCCATAGGTGATATGAACTTTAACATTAAAGGTGGTGCTGCTCTAAATGGATATAAGATACAGGTCGGAGCAATTACTGATTCTACCTCAGTTGACGTTGATACAAATTCTAAGACAATAACTGTAAATGGTAATTTTGTATTAAGAGGAGCAGTAACAGGAAGAGAAGTAGAGAGTGCTATAAATAATAAATTAAATAATCTTGGATTAATGGGATCAGTGGAATATGTAAGAGGAAATGCTGTACCTATAGATAGAACTTATGCTCATTCAGATAATGCAAATGGTGGTACATCAGTTCAAAGTTTAGGCTCTGACGGATCGGTGTATTATGTAAATGCTAGTAATAATTTGAAATCTTATGACGGTATGTTAAAGTCCTTAAAGATTCCAGAAAAAGTGAGAATAGCAGGAACAAGTACTGACCTTCAAGTAAAGAGTTACTCTATTAGTGGAACAGGAATAATAAATGCAACGTTATCAGATGGTAGAGTTGCAGCACTTGGACAAATAGCTATGGCTAGCTTTAGAAATCCAGAAGGGTTAACAACTGTTGGAGATAATATAGTTACTAAGTCAGTTAACTCAGGTGATCCTGTTATAATGAGTGGTACAGGAACTACTGGTGATGATAACAGTAAAGGCTATGGAGTATGCAGACAGGGATATCTTGAAATGTCTAATGTTGATTTAGCAGAACAATTTACTGACATGATAGTTACAACTAAAGCATTCCAAGCATCAGGTAAAATGATATCTACAGGTGATGATATTCTAACAGAAATTATTAACCTTAAGAGATAATTTACACAAGATAGTATAATAATATATAGGATTAAGATTAACTTAATCCTATATATTAGTTAATCTTATATAACTATGTGTAATAGGGGGAATAGAAAATGATAGAAGTAACTGGAATGAATAATAAGGAGTTTGTTCTAAATGCTGATCACATAGAGAAGCTTGAAGAAGTTCCTGAAACTATCATTACTTTAACAAATGGGAAAAAGTATATAGTCCTTCAAAGCATCGATGAAGTAAGAGAAAGAGTAATAAAGTACAAAAGAAGTATATTTAACAGCAACTTCTAGAAAAATAGACTAGAGAATTAAAAAGAGCACAATATAGAAGTTAACATATTGATTGCTGGAAAAGAGTGGGAGTGATTTAAATGGCTAAAAATGAAAATATTGAAACAGAAAATTCACCTAAAAAGGGAAATAAAATGATGATTGTTGTTGTTCTTGCACTAGTTATTGCAGGTATAGGGACTTTTGGTGGCGTGTATTTTTATATGCAAGCAAAAAATACTGTTACAGTAGCTAAAGTTGAAACAGCAAATTATCAACTTATGGAAGATACTCAAATTAATTTAAGTGACAAAGGCGCAAAAAAGTATTTAAAAACATCAGTAGCTTTATCTTATGATAAAAGTAATAAGAACCTAGCAAAGGAAATAGAAGAGAAGAAATTAAATATTCAAGATGCGACTGTATGGTATTTAAAAGGAAAACAGTCTACAGATTTTGAAGCAGATAAAAAAGAAGAGCTTAAAAAAGGCTTAGTTGAAATAATTAATAAGGAATTAGACAAAGGTAAAATAGTAGATGTACTATTTACTGGAGCAAAAAGTACTAATTTCGTAATACAATAGTGATATGGAATTGATTGAAGTAATAGCGAAATTTATAGGCGCCTTAATAATAATTTTTGCACTAATGGTTATCGTATTAAAATATACAAGACAAGGCATAAAGAAAACTACAGGTAAGAAATATGTAAAAGTAGTTGATAGAACTCAAATTTCAAAAGATACTTTTATTGTAGTTGTGCGTACTGGTGAAGAAGGTATGGTAATACTTACAGCAGCAGGGCATACAGAAAAATTAAAGGATTTATCTAGCGAAGAGATGGATAAAATTGAAAATGATAATGAAGAATATCTTAGAGAAATGACACAAATGTATGATAAATTTATAATGTCATCAAAGAAGAAACTTCATTTAGCTATAACCAAAATAAAGTCGAAGGAAGATAAGCATGAATAGAAACAAGAGAAAATGGATTTATATAATTTTGTTTTCATTAGCTATAATTGGGTTTACTAGCGTTATAGCAAATGCTGCACCAGAAAAAATAAATTTACCTAATGTAAATATAAATGTTGGTGGTGATGGAACAAGCAATGATTACGTATCAAATATAAAACTGCTTATATTCTTTACTATTTTAAGTTTGTTACCATCTATAGTTATAATGGTTACATCTTTTACAAGAATAGTTGTTGTATTTTCATTTTTAAAAAGTGCTATTGGTGCTACCCAATCAATACCTAATCAGATATTAACTGGACTAGCTATATTTCTAAGTGTATTTATAATGATGCCAGTTTTTATTCAAATGAATGATAAAGCAATCAAACCTTATTTGGAGAATACCATTACTCAAGAGCAGGCAATTGAGGAAGGGTCAAAGCCATTAAAGGAATTTATGTATAAGCAAACGAGAAAAAAAGATTTGGAATTATTTATTGAAATTGCGAATTTACAAGATGACCAAGAATTAACTAAAGAAAATGTTCCTTTTTATGTAGTTATACCTGCATTTGCTATTAGTGAATTAAAAACTGCATTTCAAATTGGATTTTTAATTTACCTACCATTTTTACTTATAGATATTGTAGTTGGTAGTGTGCTGATGGCCATGGGGATGTTTATGTTACCTCCGGCAATGGTGTCCTTACCCTTCAAGCTATTATTGTTTGTTATGGTAGATGGATGGTATCTATTAACGAAATCTCTGATTATGAGTTTTGGGTGAGGTGATGGTCTATGAGTGAAAGTTTAATAGTAGGCATTATAAAAGATGCTGTGGTAACAGGATTAAAAGTAGCAGGTCCAATTTTGGTTGTGGCTATTATAATTGGGCTTATAATAAGTATTTTTCAGGCTACAACACAAATACAAGAACAAACACTTACATTTGTACCTAAACTTATAGGTGTTGCAGTTGTAGGAATCTTGTTAGGAAGTTGGATGTTACATACTCTTATGAGCTTTACTGAAAGAATATTTGAAATGATTGTCAAAGTTTCAACATAGGGGGTAGTGCAGTATGATTGATACAGCCTACTTTCTAGCTATTTTTTTAATATTAGTAAGGATAACTACATTCTTTTTTGTAGTTAAGATATTTTATCCAAGAGGAACTCCTGTGATATTAAAGGCAGCATTAGGTATTATTTTGTCTTTAGCAGTTGCATCTAGGATAGATAGCAAAGTTGTACTTGAAATTTCAAATAATTACATGCTAGTCGTTGCTATAGTAAGTGAAGTTATGAGTGGTTTAATATTAGGATACATAATAAATGTTATTTTTGAGATAGTTAAAATGGCAGGAGCTTTTATGGATGCACAGTTAGGTTTATCTATGATGAGCATGTTAAATCCAAGCGATAATTCTAATAGTACATTACTATCAAATCTTTCTTATTATATGGCAGCAGTAATCTTCTTTATAGTAGATGGACACCATGTGTTAATTAAGTGTATTATAACAAGCTTTGATGTTGTTCATGTTGGACAATCTATACTATATGGAGATACATTTTATATAATATTAGATTCTTTTATAAAGTATTTTATTATAGGTGTGAGGATTGCAATTCCTATAATAATAATTGGACTTATAACAGATTTATCTATGTCATTAGTTTCAAGGACAGTACCTGCTATTAATGTAATGGTGTTAGGTATGCCAGTAAGACTTGCAGTTGGACTTATTACTTTTGTGGTATTTTTGCCAATTATGATAAAGTTAATCATATCAACATTTGGAACTATACCAGATATTTTAAGTAAGTTGCTAAAAAGTATGACGGCTATGCCCTTGGTACTTTTAGTTGCAAGTGATGATAAAACAGAAGAAGCTACGCCAAAAAAGAAGAATGAAGCTAGAAAAAAAGGACAAATTGCTAGAAGTAAGGATGTTGGGTTAGCTATAACAATGTTAGCTTGCACAATGATCATTATTATGTTTAGTGGAATGATAGTTGTAGGTTTAAAGGACTATATGCAACTTACTCTGCAATCAGGAATCCTAGAGGATTTAGATGTAGTGTCTGTAAAATATATTTTTATAGACTTGATTTGGAAATCATTTAAAGCAATACTACCGGTAGCTGTTCCTATAATGATAGCAGGGGTAGTTGGGAGTCTTATGCAGACAGGATTTATTATTACTGGAGAGCCTCTTAAGCCATCCTTAAGTAAATTAAATCCAATATCAGGATTAAAGAATATGTTCTCTAAAAAAAGTGTAGCAGATTTAGTGAAAAATTTAATTGTTGTTTCTATAGTAGGTTTAATAAGTTATAAATATGTAATGAATAATTATAATTCTATACTTCAAATATCTAGTTCATACTTACCTTCACTGGGGAAGGACCTTTTAAAGTTATTTTCAGGACTTTTTATTCAGATAAGTATAGTACTAATTATTATTGCAGCAGCAGATTATTTTATACAGTTAAGATTTTATAATAAAGATATGAAAATGACCAAACAAGAAATAAAAGAAGAGTATAAACAAATGGAGGGTGACCCTCAAATAAAAAGTAAAATTAAACAAAAACAAAGAGAGATGGCTACAAGGCGAATGATGTCTTCAGTGCCAGATGCAACGGTAGTAATAACTAACCCAACTCATTTAGCTATAGCTATAAAATATGAGGATGGAGTTACAGAAGCACCTAAGGTAGTGGCAAAGGGTGCAGATTTAGTTGCTTTGAAAATTAAAGAAATTGCAAAAGAAAATAATGTACCTATTATGGAGAACAAACCATTAGCAAGAATGATTTATGGGCAAGTTGAAATAGATCAAGAAATACCACAGGATATGTATCAAGCTGTGGCAGAAGTTTTAGCAATGGTATATAAGCTTAATAAATAAGTTTAATATATGGTATGTATAAAGGATGGGATTAATTTGGCAACTGTAAATAAGAAAAAGTTTGATATAAAAAGTAATCTTGATGTTCTAGTTGCCTTTGGTGTAATTGGAATAGTAATGATGATAATCATACCTTTACCTAAAGGGATATTAGATGTTTTGTTAGCATTTAATATAACATTATCCATAGTTATAATCCTTATAACTATGTTTACGACAAATGTATTGCAATTTTCAGTGTTTCCTACTCTGTTACTTGTAACTACATTAATAAGATTAGCACTTAATATATCATCAACAAGACTTATTTTATCAGAGGCGGATGCAGGTAAAATTATAGAAGCCTTTGGAGAATTCGTTATTAGAGGAAATTATGTGGTTGGTATAATTATATTCTTGATTATTGTAGTAATTCAATTTATAGTTATAACAAATGGTGCTGGAAGAGTATCAGAAGTATCAGCAAGATTTACTTTAGATGCTATGCCTGGTAAGCAGATGAGTATTGATGCAGATTTAAATTCAGGTCTTATAGATGAGGCTATGGCAAAGAAGAGACGTCAAGATTTGCAATCAGAAGCAGATTTTTATGGGGCAATGGATGGTGCTTCAAAGTTCGTAAAAGGAGATGCTATAGCATCTATTATAATAACAACTATTAATATTATTGCTGGTATTGTAATTGGAGTTTTAATGCATGGTATGGATGCAGCTACAGCAGCTCAAACATACGTAAGATTATCAGTTGGTGATGGACTTGTATCGCAGGTGCCGGCACTACTAATTTCAACAGCATCAGGTATACTTGTAACACGTTCTGGTAGTCCAGATAACTTTGGTAAGACATTAGCTACACAACTTACAGCTTTCCCAATAGCAGCTGGAGTTGCTAGTGGTGTCATGCTGTTTTTAGGATTAGTTCCTAATATGCCAAAGGTAGCATTTTTTGCAGCTTCTTTAGCTACAGGAATTCTTGCTTATCTTTTATATAAAGAAGAAACAAAGCAACAAGAATTAGAATTAGCTCTTGAAGAAGATGAACTAGTTGAAATGGAACGTACAGAGCCTGAGAATGTAATGAATCTTATCTCTGTTGAACCTATGGAAGTTGAAATTGGCTATGGGCTTATTCCTTTAGCAGATGAAACTACTGGAGGAGACTTACTACAAAGAATCGCTTCGGTAAGAAGACAATGTGCAATTGAGATGGGAATTATAGTTCAACCAATAAGAATAAGAGATAATTTACAATTAAAGACTAATGAATATGTAATTAAGATAAGGGGAACAGTAATAGCATCTTCAGAACTTATGGCAAGTATGCTTTTGTGTATGGATCCAAATGGTGATAGTTCTGAAATACAAGGAATTAAAACCGTCGAACCTACATTTAACTTGCCAGCTGTATGGATAAATAAGGATCAAAGGGAAGAGGCTGAAATTAAAGGGTTAACGGTGGTAGATCCAACAACCGTAATGGTGACCCATTTAACAGAAACAATTAAGGCACATTCATATGAATTATTAGGAAGACAAGAAGTTAAACTTATTGTTGATAATACAAGAGAGAAATATTCAACTGTTGTTGAAGAATTAATACCTGATTTGATGACTATTGGAGAATTACAAAAAGTATTACAAAATCTATTAAGGGAAAAGGTTCCTATAAAAGATATGGTAACAATAATGGAATCACTAGCAGATAATTCAAGAAATACAAAGGATATAGAATTGTTAACTGAGTATGTAAGATTCGCTTTAGCAAGAACAATATGTAATCAGATAATTAATGAAGAAAGAGCTGTTACTGTAGTTACATTAACTCCAGAACTAGAAGAACTTGTTGCTTCAAATGTTCAAAAATCAATGCAAGGATCATTCCCAACAATTGATCCAGATACTACAACAAGAATCTTCCATAATATAAGAGAAACTATAGATTCAGTATATTTTTATAATAATCAACCGGTGATACTAGTTTCTCCAAATATTAGAGCAGTATTTAGAAAGTTAGTTGAAATGGCATTCCCTCACGTAATGATTATTTCATTAAATGAAATACCAAACGATATTGAAATAAGAACTGAAGGAGTTGTATCAGTGTAAATGGTTATAAAAAAATATACAGCAAACAATATGAATGAAGCACTTACTAGAATTAGACATGAACTGGGAAAAGAAGCTGTAATTATAAGCCAGAGAAAGATTAAGAGACCAGGAATAAAAGGTTTTTTTTCAAGTAAATTGATAGAAGTAACTGCAGCAATTGAAAATTCTACTTTAGGATCAAGTAAGAAGGCAGAGGAAAAACAGTCTGATGATCTTTTCAAAGAATCTCTACATAACTTTAAAAGAGTTATGAGTAAGGAAATTGGGACTAAAAAAGAGACAGAGCCAGCTGAGAATAACCAACTTCAAGCAGAAGTTGCTGAAATGAAAGAACTTCTAAATAAGGTTATTAAAAATACTGATAAAGGTGAGGCACCAGAAGATGAACTTCTTACTTTAATTAAGGATATAGATATAGATGTTCAGTTTTATGAAGAGTTAAAAACTAAAGTTGGAGATGAAGATATTTCTGACAAGTTTCGAAAGGTAATTGAAGATGAAATAGAAATATCTAAAGATGAATTAAGTGGGAATGTAGTATTTGTAGGTCCAACTGGAGTTGGTAAAACAACAACTATAGCAAAACTTGCTGGAAAGCTTTCTCTGATAGATAAGAAGAAAGTTGGTTTAATTACAGTAGATACATATAGGATTGGTGCTGTTGAACAGTTAAAAACATATGCGGAAATTATGAATATTCCATTTAAGGTGGTAATAACCATGAAGGAAATGGAGGAGGCAGTAGAATCAATGAAGGATTGTGATATAGTACTAATTGATACTACTGGAAGAAGTAGCAAAAATACTATGCAGATTTCTGAACTTAGAGCATTTGTTCAAAAGGCTAATCCAGATTCCGTTAATTTAGTAATTAGTGCAACTACTAAAAATAGAGACATCAAAACAATTTTAGAAGGATATAAGGAATTAGAATATAAGAGTGTGATAATAACTAAACTTGATGAAACTTCAGTTTATGGGTGTATATATAATATTCGTAAAATTTCTAAGCAACCTTTACGATTTATAACTACTGGGCAAAATGTTCCAGATGATATAAAGGCGCCAACAAAAAGTGATATTATAAGATTTATATTTGGGGAGGAAGCCCTATGTTAGATCAAGCTGAAAGATTAAGACGATTGGTTAATGAAGAGAATAATGAAAACTATAGGAAAGCAAAAATAATTACAGTAACATCTGGTAAAGGTGGAGTTGGAAAAAGTAACTTTGTAGTAAATCTTGGAATAACCCTTCAAAAAAAGGGAAAAAGGGTCTTAATTTTTGATGCTGACATAGGTATGGGAAATGATGATGTACTTATGGGGGTATACCCAAGATATAATGTATTTGATTTAATAAAAGGTAGAAATATAGAAGATATACTTGTTGAGGGACCAGAAGGAATAATGTTACTTCCAGGCGGATCTGCATTAAATCAAGTAGAAGATCTTCAAAGTAATGAAAGAGATATATTTTTAAAAAAGCTAGAAAGCTTAGATGGGTTTGACTATATACTTATGGACACTGGAGCGGGAATAAGTAGAAGTGTTTTAGCGTTTATTGCGTGTTCTGAAGAACTTATAATAATTACTACTCCAGAGCCAACATCATTAACTGATGCATATAGTTTAATAAAAGCTACAGATCACTTTAACATTAAAGACAGGGCTAAAGTTGTAGTTAACAGAGCGTTTACAAAAGAAGAAGGTCAAGAAACTTTTAGAAAGTTTGAAAGAGCGATAAATAGATTTTTATCTGTTAAGGTAGAGTATTTAGGATGTATTCTAGATGATAGAAAACTTGTTCAAGGAGTAAGAGAGCAGGTTCCCTTTGTACTTTCGTATCCTAATTCAGATGCTTCAAGATCAATTGAGGAAATCTCAAAGAAGTTTTTAGGAGAAAGTTCAGATAGTAAATTAGGTGCTCAAGGACTATTTAAGAAGTTATTTAATATATTTTCTTAGAGAAAAATTATGATAGTTTGAAGAACGATAAAGAAAAGTATTCACTTGTAGGTAAGGTAATTAGGTGTGACAAATGTAAAGATGGATAGTACATTTGTGGATATAAACGAAAAAAGAGAGAAATAAGACAATTAAAAAGGTATTTAATGTAATGAGAAAACAGCGCGAGCTTATGTAGAGAGAGATTTAGAGGAGGAAGAGGTAATGACCACCTTAGATATTGTAGAAGGAAAAGAACAAATAGTAGCAAAATATATACCTTTAGTTAAATATATTGCTTCAAGGGTAAGTTTAGGGAAAAACAAGTATATGGAGTATGAAGACTTAGTAAGCTATGGGATGATTGGCTTAATGGATGCTATGTCAAAATATGATAAAAATAAAGGTATGAAGTTTTCTTCGTATGCATCAATAAGAATAAAGGGTGCAATTATTGATGAAATTAGAAAGTGCAGACCTATATCTAAGGGAGCAATGGATAAGTTAAATAGATATAATGAAGCTGTTGAAGAACTACAAAGAAAATTCTTTAGAGAGCCTTCTATATATGAAATAGCAAAACATATGAATCTATCTATTAATGAAATAGGAGAGATAGAAAATTATATAAATTATATTTCAGTTGTTTCTTTAGAAGATATCATATTTTCTGACGGAGAAGATATGACTATAATGGGTATTATTGAAGATAAGAATAGTCCAAGTCCTGAGCAAAGCTATGAGAAAGATGAAGAAGTTGCAATGCTTGCTAGAGCTATAGAAGGACTTAAAGAAAAAGATAGAACAGTTTTAAATTTATATTATTATGAAGGATTAACATTAAAAGAAATTGGAGTAGTATTAAATGTCTCTGAATCTAGAGTTTGTCAATTGCATAGCAGGGCTATTAGAAAGCTACGTGAAAAGATGCTTGCTATGAATTATTTATAGAAGAGGTAAATTGTATGCCAATAATATTGATAGTAATAGGTATAATTCTAATATTTTTAAATTATAAAGCTATAAAAAAAGGTGAAAACTCCTTTGGAAATGTGTTAAAATACAAAGAGGAAGATGTTTCTGACCTAGAAATTAAAATAGGTGAGGTTAGAAAGGATATGGCTGAAAGTTTACTGGAAATACAACAGGATATCCTAGAATTAAAGAATTCATATAAAGTGGACGATAATGATAGTGTTAAAGAAATAGACGAAGATAAAGAAGAATTGAAAAAAGATGAAAAAGCATATTTACTAGGTTCGGATGAAGGAGTCATCAATAATATTACTGAAAAAAGTAAAACAGAAAGAATAAAAGAGCTTCTTGAGATGGGCTTAAGTGAAGATGAAATTTGTGAGAAGCTATCTTTAGGCAAGGGGGAAGTACTATTAGTAAGAGGATTATTCAAAAAGTAAAGATAATAATAGATTTTTTTAGTGATAGAAAAATACTATTTGGAATAGGTATAGGATTAATCTTAGGAGTTATACTCATGTTTGGTTATGAGTATAAGAGTACTATTTCCGATGCTAAGATAGAAGAGAGAGCTAGAGATATGGGAATGCATTACGAAGGTGAATGCAAAGTACTATTTGAAAGGGATGGGAAAAAATGATTAGAAGTCTTTACACAGCTGTATCAGGAATGATAGCTATGGAAAATAAGCAAAATACTGTTACTAATAATATGGCAAATGCTAATACAACAGGATATAAAAGAGAAAATCTTGCAACAAAGAGCTTTAAAGATGTGTTAGTTGAAAATAAAGACAAAATACTTGGAAATAATAATGTTACACAAAAATTAGGTAAAATGAGTTTAGGTGTAGCTATTGATACTGTTGACACAGCATTTACTCAAGGTGACTTAAAGCAGACCGAAAATATTGGCGATTTTGCTATAGACGGTAGAGGTTTCTTTGCAATTCAGACTCCACAAGGTGTTAAGTATACTAGAGATGGTCAATTTAGAGTTAATAATAATGGTAATTTAGTCAACAATTCAGGTGATTTAGTATTAGGAATAAACAACAGAACTGGTGCTGTAGAACCAATAAATGTTGGTAAGGGAGATTATACAATAGATGATTATAATAACGTTAATGTTAATGGAGTTTCTAATTATAAGTTAGCTATAGCGGATTTTCAGGATTATTCAAAGCTAGGAAAAGCAGGGGACAACTATTATACTGGAGAAAATGCGGTATATGTGAATAATGCTACAGTTCGCCAAGGATTTTTAGAAACATCAAATGTTAACATAATGAATGAAATGGTAGATATGATAAGCACAATGAGAAGTTTTGAAACAAATCAAAAGTTTGTTAGCATGATTGATGAAAGTTTGGGGAAAGCTGCAAACAATATTGGTTCTGTTAGATAATAAAGAGGTGAAATGGGATGTATAGAATTTTAAGTACTAGTAAAGCTGGTATGAATGCTAATCAAACTAGATTAGATACTATAGGAAATAATATAGTTAATTCAGAAACTACAGGTTATAAAAAGGTAAATGTAGGATTTCAAAATTTATTAAGTGAATCTTTAAATAGACAAGGTTATAGAACTAATGATAAAGGAGCTTCAATGGGAACAGGTGTAAAAGCTAGTGAAATGTTTAGAGATAACTCTCAAGGTAATTTGATGACAACTGAATTACCTACAGATTTTGCTCTTGATGGACCAGGTTTCTTTAGAGTTCAACTAGCTAATGGAAATGTTGCTTATACTAGAGATGGTTCATTTAAGATTGATGGAATGGGAAGATTAGTTGATGCTAATGGGAATAAGCTTGAATTAAATTATGTAAATGGAAGATCAGAAGATAATACTAGTTTTAAAAGAAATAATATTTTAGTAGATACAGCAGGAAATGTGTTTACTAAAGAAGGAGATTCTTTTACAAAGGTAGCTGAAATTCCTGTGTATACAGCTACAGGAGATACTTCATTTACTTCAGTTGGGAAGAACTTATTTATGCCTACAGATGGAGCAAGGTTAGAGAGATCTACAGAAACTGATGTCCGTCAAGGTATGCTAGAAGCATCTAACGTAGATTTAACTACTGAAATGACAGATCTTATAGTAGCACAAAGAGCATTCCAACTTTCATCAAAGGGTGTAACCACTGCTGATCAAATGCTTGAAATGATTAATAATATGAGAAGATAAATAAAAAAATTAGTGATAAAATTTTTATCACTAATTTTTTTATTATATTAATGCTATTGTATTTGTTAGTGGTGGTATAACTTGTTTCTTTCTTGATAGTACACCAGGAAGGAAGCAAGTTGAATCTTCTAGTTTCACTGAAAAAGTCTTCTCTACTATTTCTGGAGACTTACCTGCTACTAAAACTTGAGATCCTTCATTCAATATATCGGTAAGTAGAAGTATAATAGTATCAAATCCACCTTCTTCTGCTTTTTTATTCATATATGAAAGCATATTTTCCTTAAGTGGCATAAATCCATCTATATCCATAGTGTTTACTTGTGCAACACCGATTTTCATATCACCGATTTTAAATGGTTTAAAGTCTTGATTGTATATTTCTTCTACTGTTTTGCCTTGTAATGATGTTCCTGCCTTAAACATTTCTTTGGCAAAGTCGTCTATATCAGATATTCCAGCTATTTCAGCTAACTTTTTACATGCATGAATATCTTGTTCTGTGCATGTTGGGCTTCTAAATAGAAGAGTATCTGAAATTATTGCCCCGCATAATAGCCCTGCTGCTTCCTTAGAAGGTCTTATTCCATTTTCAAAGAAGCACTTTGATACTATTGTAGAAGTACTTCCAAGAGGCTCGTTTCTAAAGTAAATTGGATTATTAGTTTGAATATCAGCAACCCTGTGATGATCTATAATTTCTAAAACTTCAGCTTCATCTAATCCATCAACAGATTGGCCTCTTTCATTATGGTCAACTTGAATAACTTTTTTCTTAAAGTTAGAAATAAGATGGTATCTAGAAATAGTTCCAACAACCTTTCCATCAGAATCAGTTACAGGATAACTTCTAAATCTAGTTTCAATCATAGTATCTTTTATATCATCAACTAAATCATCTTCAGTGAAAGATATTAGATTGTCATTAGCCATAACATAACTAACAGGAATACTTTGTATTATTAATCTTGAAGCAGTAAATGAATCGTGAGGAGTACTTATTATATTAACTCCAGCTTCTTTAGCTTTTTCTATAATTTTATCAGAAACCTTATGAGATCCTGTTACTATCATTAATGAAACATTTATATTTATTAAAGCTTCTTGCACATCTGGTCTATCACCAGCTATAGCTATATCTCCTTTTTCAACCATTCCTTTTAAGCTATCAGGTTGCATTGCAGTTACTACAATTTTGCCAGGAAATCTTTGGTTGTTAGCGTTTATATATATTTCTTTAGCAGAAAGAGTATCGATTATATTGTCTATAGTAGTATTACTCTTATCTAAAATTACATTGTCCCAAATATCCATATAAGATGAAGTTAAATTTGAAATTGATAGTATTCCAACTAAATGATCATTGATATCTGCTACAGGTAAAGATTTTACGTTTTTATCTCTCATGATATTCCATGCCATTTTTAATGAAATATCAGGTGAAATTGGACTTATATTATCTATATCTAAATCACCAACTTTAAGCTTTACAGTTTCTAGATATTCAGGTGCCTTTACGTTAAATCTATCTAAGATATATTGAGTTTCTCTATTTACATTTCCAAGTCTTACTGGAATTGCAGGAAGCTCACTAGTTTTGTTCTTAAATTCAGCATATGCATAGGCTGCACATATAGAATCCGAATCTGGGTTTTTATGTCCAGTTACATAAACTACGTTTTTCAAGACGATTCCTCCTTTATTATTAAATTTACATATTATATTTTAAGGCTAAAAGGCTAAAAAGTAAAGAAAGGGTCGAAATAGAGTTTTTTTTATATCTTATACAACAGAAGAAATATATTATGTATTTTTTATTATGTTCTAAGTCAATAGAAGAAAAATATATATATTATAGAGTTTTGTTTAAGGAGGAAAAAGGGTGATACAGGAAAAGACAGTAATTCCGGGATTATCAACAAGAGAAGCAGAAAAAAGAATAAATAAAGTTGGATTAAATGAATTACAACATAAAAAGAAAATTTCACCTATTGTTATCTTTTTATCTCAATTTAATGATTTTATGGTGTGGGTATTATTAGGAGCAACAGTTATTTCAGGAATAATGGGAGATACAGCAGATGCAATTACTATAATAATAATAGTAATAGTTAATGCTATACTTGGGTTTATTCAGGAGTTTAGAACTGAAAAGTCATTGGAAGCGCTTAAAAATTTAGCAGCACCAACTTGTAAAGTATTTAGAGATGGAAGAATAAAAGTTTTAAATTCTATTTATTTAACTATAGGTGATGTTGTTGTATTAGAAGCAGGAGATAGAGTACCAGCTGATGGGGAGTTATTTGAAGCTTCTGGAATTATGGTAGATGAGTCACTATTAACTGGTGAGTCAGTTGGTGTTAGTAAAGATTCTTCAAGTAAAAAGTGTAACGTGTTTATGGGGACAACCGTATTAAAAGGGAAGGGTATATTTAAGGTAACTAGAATTGGTATGGACACTGAAATGGGGAAAATAGCCAACCTTCTAGATAATATTAAGGACGAAAAGTCACCGTTAAAGGAAAGGCTTGAATCTTTAGGGAAAATTTTAGTTATATTATGTTTGGTTATATGTGGAGTAGTAACAGTTCTTGGAATAATTAGAGGAAATGATGTAACAGAAATGTTTTTACTTGGAGTAAGCTTAGCTGTTGCGGCAATTCCAGAAGGATTAGCAGCCATAGTAACAGTAGCCTTAGCTCTAGGAGTATCAAGAATGCTTAAGAGAAATGCTCTAATTAGAAAGTTGCCAGCTGTTGAAACTTTAGGCTGTACATCAATAATATGCTCAGATAAAACAGGTACATTAACACAAAACAAGATGACAGTAAAAGAAGTATATATAAATGGAAGAATTGTTGAATTAGAAAGAGAAAAATTAAAGGATTATGAATTCTTTAGAAAGGCATTAGTCTATTGTAATGATTGTAACTATGACTTTAATGAGAAATATATGGAAAGAGCTTTACATGGAGATCCAACAGAAACAGCCTTAATTAAGTTGTTTTTTGAAGATGTAAAGGATCTTGAAGGTTACATAGGTAAAGCTGAAAGAGTTTTTGACATTCCTTTTGATTCAACTAGAAAGATGATGTCTGTAATTATAAAGGAAAGTGGTAAAGAAACTTGCTATGTAAAAGGTGCTCCAGAAAGGTTAATAGAAAAGTGTTCATTTATACTAGAAGATGACAAAGTCAAACCTCTAACATTTCAAAAAAGAAAGAGGGTAGCAGCATTTATTGAAGCAATGTCATCAAGGGCACTAAGATGTATAGCTGCTGCCTATAAAGAAGAAGGACTAACTAAAAGTGAAAAGTTAGAACAGGGATTAATATTTATTGGAGTAGCTGGGAGTATAGATCCTCCAAGACTTGAAGCTAGAGATGCAGTACTAAAATGCAAACTAGCAGGAATTAGACCAATAATGATAACTGGAGACCATAAAAATACAGCTTTAGCTATAGCAAAATCTTTAAATATATGTAATAGTGAAGAACAGGTTATAGTAGGTGAAGAGTTAGAAAATATAAGCGATAAGGAATTAGATAAAAGGCTCGACACAACTAGAGTTTTTGCTAGAGTTTCACCAGATCACAAGCTTAGAATAGTAAGAGGATTTAAAAAGAAAAATAATGTTGTAGCTATGACAGGTGATGGTGTAAATGATGCTCCAGCGATTAAAGAAGCTGATATAGGTATATCTATGGGACTTTCGGGTACAGATGTAACTAAAGAAGCATCATCTATGATACTTATGGATGATAATTTTGCAACTATTGTAGCAGCTGTTGAAGAGGGAAGAGTTATTTATGATAATATAAGAAAATTTATAAGATATTTATTGTCTTGTAATTTAGGAGAAGTATTAACTATGTTTTTAGCATCATTATTTACTTTGCCTAATCCATTAACGCCGATACAGATTCTTTTTGTAAACTTAGCAACTGATGGGCTTCCTGCTATAGCTTTAGGGGTAGACCCTGCAGATAAGGATATAATGAGAGAAACTCCTAGGGAAAAAAAGGAGGGGATATTTGCAAGAGGGTTAGCAGAAAAGATTTTAGTTAGAGGATGTTTAATTGGAATATGTACTTTACTTTCATTTATGATATCAAGATTTTATGGAATGAACTTAGTAGCTTGCAGGACTATTGCGCTAGCTACGCTTGTAATGTCACAATTATTTCATGTTTTTGAGTGCAGGTCAGAGAGACATTCAATATTTGAAATAAAATTATTTACTAATATGTATTTAGTTGGTGCTGTAACAGTTTCTATAATTATGCTTTGCAGCATACTTTATGTTCCTTTTTTGCAAAATGTTTTTCATACAATACCTTTAGCCTTAAATCAATGGCTTATTGTATTATTTTTCTCAGGAACTATTGCTATGATAAATAGTGTCTATCTGTTTATAAAAACAAAGTAATAAAAAAGCCTTGTCATAATATTTCTATCATGCCAAGGCTTAAATCTTTAGTATCTCATTCTTCCAGCTTGTTGTCTTGATTTTTTTATTTGAGAATGATCTATTGGAACTAAATCCTTTTTAGTAGTCAGATTAAGTATATTTTGTAAAGTAAGAACATCAGCATCTTTCTTACCTTTAATACCCTTAAGTCCCATCAGCATAACCTTATGCCCTACTTTTACAGGAATAAAATCTACTTTTTTAAACCATCTGTTTTTCACATACTTAGCTTTAAGCACTGCTTTACCAGCTTCAGGTTTTATAATCATATCTACAACTAATCTGTGAAAGAAAAGGTAACTTTTTTCTTTGATTTTTATAGAAACAACTGTACCTGCAGCACTAGCTATCCTATCTCCGTATTTTTGAAAATAAGAATCTCTAAAATATTTGTCAAACTTATCTTTAAAGCTCATAGCAAATCTCCTTTATATATATTACATATAAGTCCTATGATAATTAAACCTTATCATGAGTATTATAACATAGTTTAAAGTTTTGTAAAATTAAAATTAATTAATATATATATTATAAATTTGACATCATGTTGACAAATTATATTAATAAAATTAAATTAAGGAATAAATAAGGTTTTTAATACCTTATTAAGAGATAATTATAGTATAATATATATGTATATAAATATGGTAGAAAGAGTGAGTGGGATGAAGATGAAAATAGAAGATATTTGTGACTCAACAATAAGAAATTATAGAAAAGCAAAAGAGGAATTAAGGTTTGATGGAGATTACATTAATCATTTATCTTCATTGATTTATGCACAAGAGGGAAAAGAAATTCCAACAAAAAAAATAAAAGAAGTAAGGAGTTTAATAAAAAGAGAAACTTCAAGAATGTCTGCTTTTAGAGGAGATATTTTATATATAGTGTCTTTATTAATATCATTAGAAGAGGATGTTAATAATTTTATAAGTAATATGTTTTCTGTATACGATAAACTAATGGAAGTAGGATTTAAAGATAGTCAACATTTAGTTTTAGCTAGCTATACATTGGTTAAATATGTAGAAGATGAAGAACGTTTTTCAAGGATTTTATATATGAGAGAGATTTATGAAGTGATTAGAGGAAAGTATAATAATGTTACTAATCATGAAGATTATTTAGAGTGTGCTCTTTTAGCTATAAATGATGTAAGAAAAGAGTTAATTATAGAATATATGGATAAACTATTTGAGAGATATACGAAATTAGATATACTTTCAAATAATAGTATACAAGGATTAGCTATGACTTTGCTATTAAATAAAAATAAGAAAGCTACTGATAAAGTGGAAGAGTTGCTTTTGGAGTTTGAAAAAGAAGACATCAAGGTAAGTCATCAGTTAATACCTCTTTTTGGAGCTATATCAGGATATGATGAACCTAAAAAATATATAAATAAGATAAATGAAGTAATACAGTATCTATGTGACGAAGATGGACAATATGAATTTTACATGGATAAAGGATTTAGAAAATTTATAAGTATAGCAATAATTGAATACTCTAGAAATATAAAAGAAGAAAGGTATATTAATGAGCTTCTATCTGTAGGAATATATTTAATCCTTGTAAGTAAGAATCAAGGTATATTTGCAGAGGTATTAGCTTAATAAAAACATAGATATGGATAGAATTATATTACATGTAGATATGGATGCATTTTTTGCGTCAGTTGAGATAAAAGATAATCCTTCATTAAAGGGAAAGCCAGTTATAGTTGGGGGTATAGGTGAAAGAGGTGTAGTTTCTACCTGTTCCTATGAAGCTAGAAAATATGGAGTTCATTCAGCTATGCCTGTTTTCTTAGCAAGAAAAAAATGCCCTATGGGAATTTTTTTACCTGTAAGATATTTTAGATATAAAGAAACCTCTGAGAGAATTTTTCGAATATTCAGGGAAGTAACACCAATAATTGAGCCTCTTTCAATAGATGAGGCCTTTTTAGATATTACAGATAGCAGATTTAAAACTGGAGAGAAAGCAGCATTATATATAAAAGAAAGAGTTAGGAGGGAGTTAGGACTTACATTATCAATTGGCATTTCTTATAATAAGTTTTTGGCAAAGCTAGCTTCTGATTGGAATAAGCCAAATGGTATTATGGTTATAACTAAAGCAATGATACCTGATATACTTATGCCGATTCCTATATCAAAAGTTTTTGGACTTGGTAAAAAATCAGTAGAAAGGCTAAATAATATGGGCGTTTTTACAGTAGAAGATCTATATGAGCTTCCTAAAGATTTTTTACAAGGTATTTTAGGGAAAATGGGACTTGTGGTATATGACAGGATTAGAGGTATAGATAACAGAGATGTTGAAACCTTTAGAGAAAGGAAGTCTGTTGGAAAAGAGAGGACTTTAAAGGAAAATACAATGGATAAAGATGAATTATTAATTTATATTAAAGAGTTTTCAAAGGAAGTAGGCTCTATTTTAGCATCTAAAAATATTTTAGGGAAGACAGTAACTTTAAAATATAAAACAGGTGATTTTGAAAGTCACACTAGGAGTAAGACCTTAAATTATTATATATCTACAGAAGAAGAGATATATGAAGTCGCTAAAGAAATGCTTATAGGAGAAGAAATTAATGAGGAACTTAGATTAATAGGGATTAGTATATCTTCCTTTAAAGAAACAAGGATAGAACAACTCAAATTATTTTAGAAAAATTATATTAATTTTTTAAAAGTATTATCTAAATAGGCAGTAGAAGAATATTAATATAGTAGATTACTAAAAAGGAGGGAGCTACTTAAATAAGACTGTTTTAGTACAGTTTTAAAAGTGGGTAATTATTAAATGAAAAAAGAGTTAACTCCAAGTGAAGTACTATTTAATATTGATCTAAATGAAGGAGAAGAAAATGTAAAATTTAATGATATTCCTAGTATAAATTTAGCATATCAAAAGGTTAGGAGAGCTATTGAAATTGAAGAAGAGGGGTATAATTTATATCTAATAGACTCTTTTTCAAAAGATAAGCTAAATAACCTAATTAAATTTATTGAGGATATTCACAAGGATTCAAATTCACCTAAAGATATTTGTTATGTAACTATAGATGATCCCAAAAAACCAGAGGCGATTTTTTTGAGTAATGGAAAAGGGAAAGAGCTTAAAGATGAAGTTGAGAATATTAAAAATAGCTATTATGAAGTAGTGATGGAGTTTTATAATACCTCCTCTGAATCAGAAAAAGATAATATAATAGAAGAAGTTCATAGTAAAAGAAGTAATTATATTGGTGAACTTGTAGATATGGCAAAGAATGAAGGGTTTGATGTAAAAGCAACTACTGGAGGTTTTGCTTTTTTACCTTTAAAAGAAGGTAAAGCTATGACTGAAAAAGAATATGATGTCTTAGCAAATGAATCAAAGGATTCAATAGTAAAAAAGGCTTCTAAACTCAGGAATAAAGCAGAATTAGTACTTGAAAAGCTAAAGGATATCGAGCTTACATCTATTAAAAAGTTAAAGGATATATACGCAGAATTTTTAGATGTTGAGTTAGAAGAAGAGAAGCAAGAATGTTTGTTAAAATTTATAACTGATGATGATGCCTATGAATATTTAGAAAAATTGTTCTTTAATATAGAAAAGAATTTAGTAGATTGTTATACAATTAATATAGATGAAGATGAAGCTAATATCAATGAAATATTAAATAAATATGATATCTCTGTCTTGGTAGATAACAGTAATTATAAAAAACCTAGAGTTATATTTGAGGAAGACCCAAGTATAGTAAATTTATTAGGTAATGTAGAATATGAAAATCATAATGGATTATATACAAGTGAACTTTCTTTAATAACACCAGGATCGGTTCTTTTAGCAAATGAAGGATGTATTATTTTAAGATTAAATCAATTAATAAGCAATGGTTATAGTTATTATTATCTAAAAAAGACTTTAATGTCAGGAAAAGTGAATATAGATTTATCTAAAAGTTATTTAGATATATTATCTATTAATGGATTAAAACCAAAGGCTATTCCTATAAAGGTTAAAGTGATTATAATTGGAGATTATGAAAGTTATGATGTCCTCTATGATGCTGATGAGGACTTTAGAAGGTTATTTCCTCTTAGAGTAGAGTTTTCTAATGTAATTAATTATAAAGATATAAAAGGTAAGTATTTAAAGAATTATATTATAGATAGGGGAAAGAAATATAATATAAATAATATAGATGATAATGGAATTAAAGAAATAATAAAATATTTATCTAGAATAGCTAATAGTAAAAAAAAGGTTAGTATAGAAGAAAGTGATATAGATAAAATATTAATATTGACGGAAAATGAAATAAAAAATCATGGAAGAAGAGAAGTTTTTGGTAAGGACATAATAAAGGTAGCATATGAGGAAGAACTAGTAGAAGAGCAGATAATGGATATGTATAAAGAAAAGAAAATATTAATTTCATTAAAGGGGAAAAAAGTCGGATCGATAAATGGATTAGCTGTTTTGAATTCAGGATATTATAGTTTTGGAAAACCTATGAAGGTTACATGTATTGCATGTAAAGGGGATGGAAAGCTAATAGATGTTCAAAAGGAAAGTAATTTATCAGGAAGTATACATGAAAAATCAATAAATATACTTTCAGGACTATTAAGTACTATCATAAACCCTTATGAAAAGTTACCTGTAGATTTTCATTTGAGCTTTGAACAAACTTATGGAAAAATTGATGGAGATAGTGCATCTGTTTCGGAATTCTTATGTTTATTATCAGCTTTAAGTAAATATGCTATCAGACAAAATATAGCAGTAACAGGGTCAATTAATCAATTTGGTGAAGTTCAACCTATAGGAGGAGTAAATGAAAAGATAGAAGGTTTCTATAAAACTTGTAAGCTTATGGGGGAATGGGGAGACAAAGGTGTTTTAATTCCTTCATTAAATAAAGAAGAGGTGATTTTAAAACCAGAGGTAGAAGAGGCTATATTAAAGGGAGAATTCCATATCTATACTATGGATGATTTAGAGGATGCAATAGAGATTATGATGCTAGATAAAAGTCATGATTTGGAGGGATTTTACAAAGATATTTCCAAGGAAATAGATAAATATAGAGTAAAATAAAATTAAAGAAAAATATAAAGCGAGGCAAGTGAATTTTTCAACAAGCTTCGCTTTATATTTTTTTGATGTTCCAATAAATGTAATAAAATTCATAATATTGTTGACTATCACTTAACAACTGTGTTAAAATATGGAAAAAGGGCTTACGAGGAGGTGAATTACTCTAAGGGGGATCTCTAGGGTAACATAATATGTATCTAAAGTTTGAGAAGAATGAAGATAAACTCATTGCAAATCTAGTTGGAGAGCTAGATCATCATAGTGCTGAAGAGGTTAGAGTTAAGATTGATGATAGAATTGACAGAGACAATATCCAAAAATTAATCTTAAATTTTTCAGGAGTAACATTTATGGATAGTTCAGGAATTGGGGTTGTAGTTGGAAGATATAAAAAGATATCGTCAAAAGGTGGTGCACTTTGTGTAACTAATGTTACTAATGGTGTTAATAGAGTATTTGAGTTGTCAGGATTATTCAAAATTATAGATAGCTATAGTAATGTGACAGAAGCACTAAAGTGCATTTAATGGAGGGGTTTTTCATGTATGATAATAAGATAAAAATTGAATTTGAAAGTAAGTCCCAAAATGAGGGCTTCGCAAGGGTTGCAATAGCAGCTTTTGTCTCTCAACTAGATCCAACAATAGAAGAGATAACAGATGTGAAAACAGCAGTATCAGAAGCTGTTACAAATTCAATCATTCATGGCTATGAAGGAAAAGAAGACGAAAGGGTTTTAATAGAAGCTGAGCTATTAAAAAATGAAGTTACTATAACTGTAATCGATTATGGAAAAGGTATAGAGGATTTAGAAAAAGCAAAAGAGCCATTATATACATCAAGGCCAGATCTTGAAAGATCAGGTATGGGTTTTACGGTTATGGAAACTTTCATGGATAGTATGATAGTTGAAAGCAAAAAGGGAGAAGGTACAAGGGTAGTATTAAAGAAGAAATTTAGTACAGTAAGTTAGGTGGAAAGGTATGGAGAAAGGGAATTTTAAAAGAGAGGAATTTAATTATGAAGATAACACAGAGTTACTTCCTCTAGCAAAAGATGGTAATGAGGTAGCTATGAATAGATTGATAGAAATGAACCTTCCTCTTGTATCCTCATTAAGTAAGAAATTCTTAAATAGAGGATATGATTATGAAGATAT
The DNA here is from genome assembly GCF_014836335.1 of Clostridium cibarium. GTDB lineage: Bacteria > Bacillota > Clostridia > Clostridiales > Clostridiaceae > Clostridium > Clostridium cibarium. Next base: position 100,434 of record NZ_JACSRA010000001.1, on the reverse strand, counting down.
ATTTCAAATAGGTTGTATAGGCCTTGTTAAAGCTATAAAGAATTTTGATTCAGCTTTTAATGTAAAATTTTCTACTTATGCTGTTCCTATGATTATGGGTGAAATTAAGAGATTTCTTAGGGATGATGGAATGATTAAGGTAAGTAGAAATGTAAAAAGCTTGGCTAGAAAGATTCATTTTGATAAGGAAGAGTTAACTAAAAAATTAGATAGAGATCCAACTATAGATGAACTATCAAATTATTCGGGAATAGATAAGGAAGACATAGTCTTTGCTGTAGAATCATCATCCAGTTTGCAATATCTTTATGATACAATTCATCAAGAGGATGGAGCGCCTGTGCTTTTAATAGATAAGCTTAGTCAAGATGGAACTGATGATAGCGAAATGGTAGATAAAATTGCTTTAAAGGAAGCTTTAAGAAGTTTAGATGAAAAGGCTAGGCAGATTATTGTTCTTAGATATTTTAAGGATAAAACTCAGGTACAAGTAGCTAAGATGCTGGGAATAAGTCAAGTTCAGGTTTCTAGGATTGAGAAAAAAGTTTTACTTGTAATGAGGGAGAAGTTACAGGAATAGTATCTAACTTAGGAGCATAGACATATGGTGAATTTATATATGTTTAATATTTAATGAAAATTAAGTATTTAAAGAATTATAATAAAAAAACTCCAACCATTAAATTATTAGTGGTGGAGTTTTTTTACTAATGCAAGATTTTTAGCTTTTTAATATTTAAACTTATTTATATTCTTCTTCAAGTTTTCAGCTAAATGAGCCATTTCATTTACTGAATTAGAAAATTCAGATAAAGAAGCAGTTTGTTCTTCAACAGAAGCTGCCATTTCTTCAGTAGAAGCAGCATTTCCTTCTGCAATAGAAGAAAGGTTTTGAATTATTTCATTAATATCATCACTTTGGTTTTTCATAAATTTACTTGTGTTATTTAGGTTTTCCAAAGAACTACTTGACTTTTCTATGTTTTCAGAAATACCAGTAAATTTATCGGAAGTTTTGTTAAGGCAAGCATGTTCATTGCTTATAATTTCAGTGATTTTATTCATAGTTTCAACTGCATTTTCAGTTCTATAAATTAAGTTTGTTATAGTTTCATCAATTTCTTTTGTAAATTTATTCGATTCTTCGGCTAAGTTTCTAATTTCTTCGGCAACTACAGCAAATCCTTTCCCATCTTCTCCAGCTCTTGCAGCTTCAATGGCAGCATTTAAAGCAAGAAGGTTAGTTTGCTCTGATATATCCTTAATCATTTGACTAGCTTGTTTGATCTCAGCTGCTTTATTATTAGTATCGATTATTATTTCATGAATATTATGAATAGAATTGTTACTCTGGGTATTTTCGTTTTTAAGAAGAGATAACATATCCATACCTTCAGTTTTATAAGTTTCAACTTTTTTCATTATGTTGTTTAAGGCAGCCATATTAGAATTATTCTTATCTATGCATGCACTAAGATTAGAAACTTTATTAACACCATCTTCTGTATTTTTTGCTTGTTTACTTGCACTGTCAGCTATTTGAACTACAACATTTGAAATTTCATTTGCTGTAAAATTAACTTGTTCTATATTATCAATTAATTCTTTTGAATGATTAGTAACATTAGAAGCTAGATTATTAGCAGTTGACATAAAACTTCTTAAATTTTCAACTATTATATTAAGGGCTTTACCTATGTCTCCGATTTCATCTTTTAAGCTTAAAACATTACTAGGTACATTTTTGGAAACATCAAGGTTTTGTATGTTTTTAGAGAAGTTAACTATGGATTTTAAATTTTTAGTAAGTTTTTTGCTAATTAAAACAATAGCAATTTCTGTGATTATTAAAGATGCTATAGATAGTACAATAAAAAGTATTTTTAAATTATTTAAGCTATCATTAACTATTTTTGATGCTGAGTTTGTAGAAATACCAATTTCATAGGCTCCAATAACATTTCCAGAGGAATCAGTTATGCATCTATATTCTGTTTTATAGTTGTAACCAAGTACATTTGTTTCACCGGTATATTCTTTACCAACAGATAGTCTTTTATATGCTTCAGAAGAAGTATCGAGGACTGTATCTATAGCTCTTTTTCCAGTGTCATGACGAATGCTTGTTGAAATCCTTACAAAGTCGTTACCACTTTTTAAATATATAGAAGCGATATCATTAAAATCGTTTGATACCATATCTACTACAGTATTGGTGCCTTTAATATCTACATCCTTATCATCTACTAAGATACCATCTGTAAGTTTCAATCTACCATATACAAGTTTTATATAAGATAAAAAAGCGTTATAGTTATTTGAAAGCCTTTCTTCAACTTGACTATCAGAAAGCGTTTTCATGTGAGCGCTGCTTCTATAATAAGATGCTAAACATAGAGTGCATATAATTACTGCAAAAATAATAGTAAAGAATATAGTAAATTTTTGTTTTAAACTTTTCATTAATATATCCTCCTTTAAAATTAATGATATATAAATTATAAACTTTTTGGTAAAAGATTCCTATGAAAATACTATAGAAAATGATTGGATGATTTTACAAAAGTTATGTAATGAAATTGAGAAATGCAATTTTTTAACTAAAAAAAGATGCTGACTAAAATATAGTACAGCATCTTTTTATTAATTAATTAAAAGAACAGTAACATCTTTTCGCCCAAAGGCAATACAGTCTGCTTCGCTATTCATAAATAAATCTATTCTCATTCCATGAATGTCTCCACCAGTATCAGCAGCTATAGCATAGCCATATCCAGAAACATAAACCGTACTGCCTAAAGGAATGATACTTGGGTCAACAGCTACAGTACTTAATCCATTTGGATTTCTAACAGGAATCGTTCCTGTTGCAGTTGATGTATTAGCAGTGTAAGCTGTAGCTTCCATAGTATAACTCTGTCTATAGGAGCTTGGACTACCACTAAAGCCAGAATTACTGTTTGGACTTGGTGTTAATTTCTTCATTTTTTCTTCAGCTTTAGCAATGGAAGCTTTTGCTTCATCCTTTACAGAAGGAGTAGAAACTTGATCTAGGAATCCTTTTAAAAAGATAGCAGCATAGCTCAAGGCACTATAATCAGAAGAATCAGAATTAATAATTTCAATATATTTTGCAATAAATTGCGCTTCATTCTTACGAATTGCGTCCTTTAAATTAGCCTTTTCTTGCGCAAGCTTGGCCTTAGTTTCTGAAAGAGAATCTTCTTTTGATTTAACTTCCTCTAATTTCTTTTTATTTTCTTCAGTTAGAGCTACAAGATTTTCTTTTTGTTTAGTAATAGAATCCATAGCCTTATTTTGTTCATTAACTTTTTCACGAATTCCTTCTATTAACTTTTTATCTTGATTAATGATTATTCTACAAGAGTTAACTTTATTAAAGAAATCAGTTAAGCTTTTTGACTTGAAAATAAAAGATAAATAGTTAAATTCAGAATAGCTACCGCTTTTATACATTTCTCTTAATCTTTCATCAAGTATTTCTTCATTCTTTTTTATATCTTCATTTAAAGAATTTATTTTCTCTTGGGTATTGTCAATTTCTTTTTGAGTTGTTTTTATAGAATTTTCATTATTAGATACAGTTTCTTTTAATTCAGCTACTTCTTTTTGTGTTTTTGCAAGATCAGTATCTAATTGTTTTAACTTGTCAGAAACTACATTTAATTGAGCATTGTTAGCATCATTAGCAGTGAATGATGTAGCTTTAGCTGTAAATGGTATGTTAATTATTAAAAGCATAAATGCTAATATAATCGAAGTTATTTTTTTCATATGACCACCTTTATTGAAATGTATTAAAATTTAAAGAATAAAATTATTCTCTAATTGTAATAATAGCATAATACTTGGAAAAGGACAAAGCTTGGTTTAGCTCAACATAATTTAGAGAATGAGAATCTTTATTTTACAGATACTATTTATGTAGTATTTTAAGGAGAGTAATTTTAATGGTTAGAGAGAAAGAAGTAGAGAATAAATTTCAAACTTTAACTAAAGAAATAGAACCAAAGCCTAAAATTTTAAGAAATTGCTTTAGAGCTTTTTTTGTTGGTGGTTTAATTTGTGATCTAGGACAATTGATAATGAATTTTTTAAGTAGATATGATTTATCAAGTGGAGATATTTCTAATATAACTTCTATTATAATGATATTTTTAGGTGGATTATTAACAGGACTTGGTTTATATGCTAGGTTAGCTCAATATGCAGGAGCAGGTACTGTTGTTCCTATAACAGGTTTTGCTAATGCAGTAGTTGCTCCAGCTATAGAATTTAAGAAGGAAGGATTTGTCTTTGGAGTAGCAGCTAAGATGTTTACTATTGCAGGACCTGTACTAGTTTATGGTATCGGATCGTCAGTTATTATAGGAATAATATATTATGTAGTTAGTTTGTATGGATAGGAGTGAAGTAAGTGGGAGATGAATTTAATAAGAGAAGAGGACAACAAACTATAGAGTTAAAAGAACCTCCCAGAATAATATCCACATTTTCTATTGTTGGACCAAAGGAAGGAGAAGGACCTCTAAAACATTATTTCGATGAAGTTTTAAAAGATGATACCTGTGGAGAAGAGAGCTATGAAAAAGCAGAAAGCGAGATGATGTATAAAGCTATAGGGGAATCTATAAAAAAGGCAGGTCTAACCGAAAAGGATATTAATTATTTATTTTCGGGAGATTTATTAAATCAAATAATATCATCAACCTTTGCAGCAAGAAAGTTTAAGATACCTTTTTTCGGACTATATGGTGCTTGCTCAACTATGTCTGAATCCTTAAGCCTAGGAGCTTTACTAGTAGATGGAGGATTTGCTGATTATGTGGTAGCAGCAACTTCATCGCATTTTAGTTCAGCAGAAAGGCAATTTAGATTTCCTTTAAATTATGGAGCTCAAAGGAGTAAAACAGCTCAATGGACTGTGACAGGTGCTGGTGCTATGGTATTAGGGAGAAAAGGAGAATTTCCTAAAGTAAGATATATTACAACTGGTGTTGTTAAGGATTATGGTATTACTGATCCAAGTAATATGGGAGCAGCTATGGCTCCTGCAGCTGCACATACAATTTATAAGCATTTTAAAGATACAGGAAGAGAACCTAAGGATTATGATTTAATAGCAACAGGTGATTTGGGAAGAGTTGGAAAGAAAATAGCAAATGAATTATTACTTGAGTATGGTTATGATATAAAGGATAATCATATAGATTGTGGAGATATGATATTTAACGATGTAGTACAGAATACGGAATCAGGTGGAAGTGGCTGTGGATGTTCAGCTGTAGTTGCATCAGGATATCTTTATAAAAAGTTGATGACTAAGGAAGTAAAAAAGGTGTTGTTAGTTTCTACAGGAGCTCTAATGAGTACTACATCATCACTTCAAGGGGAGAGTATACCTGGAATAGCTCATGCAGTATCTATGGAATTTGATTAAGGAGATGATTTTTTGGATTTTTTAAAAGCTTTCTTTGTTGGAGGATTAATATGTGTTATAGGACAAATACTAATGGATACTACAAAATTAACACCGGGAAGAATATTAGTTGTTTTTGTAACTATAGGAGCTATTCTTGGAGCATTTGGAATTTATGATAAAATAATAGAATTTGCAGGAGCAGGGGCAACTATACCTCTGCCGGGCTTTGGAAATAGCCTAGCTAAGTCTGTTATAAAGGAAGTTCAGTTAACAGGTCTTATAGGTGCCTTTAGTGGTGGAATAAAAGGTGCTGCTGCAGGAATTACAGCATCTATTTTTTTTGGATATATTATGGCTGCTATATTTAATCCTAAAACAAAAAGATGATGTTATGTATTATATATTTTAGTTTTTTTCAGTTTAATTTGTTTTTTATAATAAAAATATGTTAGGATGGTAGAAAATATATTATAATAATATGGAGTAATTATCACAGAAATGGAGGAAGCATTTTGAATATTTATAGCAATAATTCTTGGAAGGCTATTGTTGAAATGCTTAAGAGTGATATATATAAGGGATTAAGTGAAGAAGAATGTGAGAAAGAAAGAAAAAATTCAGGGGATAACAGAGTTTTTGTTCCGTATAAAAATGGATTCATAGCATCTTTAAAAAACTTTTTCAGTATATATATTTTTTTAAGTGTAGCAATAATAGGAGTTTTATTTTATTATAGTGAATATGTTATGGGTAGCATATCCACCGCTATTATATTAATAAGTTTAATAATAAAAATTATTTATACAAAAAATAAAACGAACAAGATGAAATTTTTACAAAATTTAAATAATACAACTACTAAAGTGTTGCGTAACGGAATACCAAAGGAAGTAAAATCAGAAGAATTAGTAAAAGGTGATATAGTTTACTTTTCCAAGGGTTCATTAGTGCCAGCGGATATTAGAATAATTACGGCAAATGAAATTAAGGTTGATGAAAAGAATATTACAGGTGAAAATTTCTTGAAGGAGAAATTTGACAGTAAAATAGATGAGGCAATTTATTCTATAGCTGAAATGAAAAATATGCTATTTAAGGGATCTTCAATAGCTGAAGGTGAAGGAACAGGAATTGTAGTAGCAACTGGAAATTTAACAGAACTTGGAAAGATGTTTACTATGATAATGGATGCAAGTAAAAATAAGCATACTTTAGGTAAACGAGTAGAGAAAAAAGTAGGAAAAATAATGATTATACTTTCATTAGTGGCAATTGGGACATCAATAGGAAGTTATTATTTTCAACAAAACCTTTATGGGTTATGTTTATCATTATTTGCAATACAGGTAATGCCTTTAATAAGCATAGCTTTTTTATATGGAATTATTTTAAAGAAAGATTTACATAAAAAGGGCATAGATTTGGTTAATATGTCTACATTAGATATAATAAATGAAATAGAAATTCTTTTTATGGACAAGATAGGATCAGTTACAAAAGAGGAAATGATAGTAGATAAGTTATATGTTAATAATAAAATTTTTGAAAGCAAAGAGATTATATATAATAGAGAAGTTACTATTAAGAGATTAATTGAAACTATAGTTCTCTGTAATAATTCTACATATGATGCTGATCAAGATTTAGGAGAAGGAGAATTAAAGGAAGTAGCTTATTTAAAGTTTGCAAATGAAAAGATGGCATATAAATCTATGTTAGAGGCAAATCATAGAAGGGTATTTGAAATCCCTATGGATACTGATAAAAGAGTAATAACTACGATAAATAAAGTGAAACAAGGTTCAAGAGCAAATTGTCGTGGAAATGTAGATGCCATATTGGATAGATGTAGTTACATAATGATAGATGGTTTAGAAAAAGAGATTACTCCTGAAGATGTAGAAAGAATAAAAGCAATTGATTATAATTTTTCTTTAGAGGGATTAATTACACAAGGTATAGCATATAGAAGTTTTAGCTATACTCCATCTAGAGAAGAAAATATAGAAAATAATTTGGTTTTTGTAGGACTAGTTGCATTAGATAATCCTTTAAATGATGACATAGAAGAGGAAATATCAGAAATAAAAAATAGGGGAATAATACCTATAATGATTACTGATGATAATAAAATAGTAGCAACTTCATTAGGGAAAAAGGCAAAGCTTGTTTCATCAAATAACAAGGTTATTAGTGGAATAGAGATTTATTCTTTAGGAAATGAAGAATTAATCGATACAGTATCAAGAACTAGGGTTTTTTCTAGAGTTACGCCAGAACTTAAGGCTAGGATAATTGGATTATTTATAAAAGATAAATATAAAGTAGCAGCTAGCGGTGAAAGTTTAGGGGAATTGCCAACCATAAGTTTATCTAATTTAGGTATAGGTAAAGGAGATGCTCCTAAAATTATAAAAAATGCTGCAGATTTATTTATTAAAAATAATTACTTAAAAGGCTTTTTAAGTATATTTGATATTGCAAGGAAATTTAATGATGGACTAGCTAAGGTTCAAGCAGCGATTATAACCATGTTGTTTTCGGAAATAGTAATAATAAATACTCTTCCTTTAATAAACAACAATATACAAGTAAGTTATATTCCAATAATAATAATAAATGTAATTCTAGCTATACCTTTGTTTTTAACTTTAATTCATTCGCCAAGAGATGATGATAATAAGTTTATTTTGAGGAGCATTGTTTATAGTGTACTTGCTTTAGCAGCTATATATGATGCAAATAGCAGTTTTGAAATAGTATTAGTGGCTACTCTTGGAGCATTTTTACTTATCAATACTTTTATAAATGTTTCAATTCCTCTTAAGAGGGTGTCAGCTCAATTAGTATTATTTATAGTTAGTATATTAATATGGCTTATGTCAGTTGGTGGACTAATATTTTTATATGGATTAACTTTATCAATTTTTGCTATGGTGAAAATTGGTGTAATTATATTAATTAATTTGATTTATGAATTAATACTGAAAAGGTGTCAATGATTTAGGATGAGGTGATTCATCCATGAAATTTAAAGATATAGAAAAGGTTAATAGCCCTATAGTATATATAGTGTTATCATTTATACTTGGGTCAGTAATTTATGGTTTATATGATAAATATTTATGGCTAGCAGTAATCTCTGCTAGCTTATTTTTTGTTTTTACTTTTTTTAAGTCAAATATGATGTTTACTATTATTGTAGTTGCATTTTTTCTTCTGTCCTTAGTAGATAATGTTGCATATTATAAAATTAATTTTTCTAATAGTTTTAGTGGAAAAGTTCAGATAGTCGAAGTAAAGTCGTATAGTAAAATAGCAACCTACAAAGGAAAGAGATTTTATCTTCAGGGGGAAGGTTCAAAATACAAACAAGGGAATAATATTTATGTAGAAGGAGAGCTTACAAAGGGAATAGATAAGGATAAAGGAATATTAGGTAGCATAACTGTTAAAAAGGGGAGAGTTTTAGAAAAGAATTTAGTAAGCAGGTTATACGACATAAGAGAAGAAATTTATGAGAAACTTAATAATAATTTGGGAAGAAGGAAAGCTGCATTAGTGTCTTCATTAGCTTTTGGATTTTCTGATTATTTAGATGAAGAAGATAAGGAGGATATGAAGAATTTAGGGGTAATCCATGCAATCAGTGTTTCGGGACTACATGTAGCTTTGGTATTTTCCTTTCTGAGAGCTTTTTTAGGAAAAGGGATATCATTGGGGATTACTTTTATATATGTACTTTTTACAGGAGCACCATTTTCTTCACTAAGAGCTTTATTTATGATAAGTTTAGTCTCATTAGCTCCAAGTGCAAGGAAAAATTATAATCCCTTAAGTGCGCTTGCTTTAAGTGCAGGGGGGATAACCTTACTGAGTCCCTATGCACCATTTCAATTAGGATTTCAATTATCTTTTTTAGCAACTCTTGGCATGGTTTTATATTCAAAAAAAATTAATAACATATTGTATAAATTACCAACATACATAAGAAAAACTGTAGCGACATCTTTGTCGGCTCAAGTATTTACCATGCCTATTATAATGGCTTCGTTTAAAGAATGTTCTTTTGTTTTTATTTTAGGTAATTTAGTTTTAGAACCTATTTTTAATATTTTAATAATTCTAGGAAACTTTTTATTATTAGGTCTCTCAATAAATCCTATATTTGATTTCATTTCTTTTGTATTATTAAAAGTTATAAATATATTGGATTTTTGCACTGACTATTTATATGATTTAAGTAGTAGTGCTTATATAGTAAATGAAGGAGCTGTACTGATCTATTGTTCTATGTTTATTAGCGTATACTTTTATTTTAAAGGAATAAAAAAACTTAAAATTTTACCAGTAGCAGCTGCAATAACTGCTTTTATATATGTATATAGTCCTATAATGCGCATTGACTATTTAAAAGAGGGAGGGCTATTAATATCATATAGGGGAGATAGAAAAATAGTTTCAAATATAAGAAATATAGATATGGGAAAGCTTAAAAAAGTAACATTGGCGAAGGAAGCTTTTAGAGAAACTAAAAATATTACTACTAAAAATGGTTTGATAATAAAAGCAGAAGGGAAAAATTATTTGCTAAAAGTAGGGGGAAAGGAATACCTATTACGGATGAATAATAGGCAAAAAATAAATGGAACTTGTGATATAATTAATTTCGTAGAGAAAAAATCAAATGGTTTATTTGTAATAGATGATAAGATTTTATTATATTAGATAGTGTTTTGATGAAAGGCGGATTAACTTGATTACTTACGATACATTTGAAAATGAGATTAAAAATAAGACTATAAAAAATTCGTATATATTTTGTGGTGGAGATGAAGAATTAATAAAAGAGGGTATAGATTTTTTAGTTAAACCAATCGTAAAGGATGGCTTTGAAGATTTAAATTATACAAGGTTAGATGGGTTAACTACCACTATGGATGATATTATGAATGCTTGTGAAACCATGCCTTTCATGGGAGAGAAGAAAGTTGTTTTAGTTTATAGAGCTAACTTCTTAAGGGACAAATCTGATAGTTCAGCAACTAAAATTTATAATGAATTAAAAGAATATTTGAGAGATGTTCCAGAGTTCACAGTAATTATATTGTATTATGTATTTAATGATAAAAGGGAAAATCCTAAAAAGAACAAAAAACTAATGGCTTTAGATAAGATTACGGAGATAGTTCATTTTGATAAATTAAAGAGAGATAGATTTGTAAAAAAGGTTGAAGATGTATTTAGGGAAAAAGAGAAAGAAATAGGAAAGTTTGAGTTAAGGTTTTTCTGTGAAAGGGTACAAAATAACTTTAATATTATAAGAAGAGAGGTAGATAAATTAATTGATTATACTAATGGAAGGAGCATAAAAAAGGAAGATATAGAAAAGCTCATACCTTCCAAAAGTGAAGAGGATATATTTGATTTAGTTGATCTTATTTCACAAAGGAAAATAGAAAAAGCAATAGATATAATGGATGAATTATTGTTTAAAGCAGATCAGCATATGCTTATAATAACATCTATAGAATCTCAGTTTAAGAAGTTATATAACATTAAATTAGGAATGGAAAAAGGAAAAAGAGTTAATGATTTTGTAGCAGAGTTAAAGGTGCCATCCTTTGTTTGTGAAAAGTTAATGAATTTGAGTTCGAAGTTTTCAAGAAGACAACTAGAGGAATTAGTTAAGCTTTCTGTGGATACTGAAGCAAGACTTAAATCATCAGGAGTAGATAAAACTATGGAACTTGAATTGCTTCTACTTAATACATTGATGATAAAAAAGTGATTAAGATAAAAGCCATCTAGAATATAAAATTTAGATGGCTTATTTTTATATAAAGTTTATATAAAATACGGAAAAATATTTTTGTAAGATTACACAAATTTACATATATGTATAATGTAAACGTTGTGTGCTATAATATCTTATGAAAATATATTTAAATAATTTTATGGGAGGTAAAGTGATGAATGAAAAAATTTTCAAAAAAACAACTTGGGTTACTTTGATAATGTTTTTCTTTACTCTGTTCAATAATGTATCCTTAAATAAGGTTAGTGCTGAATCTGAGAGTAATGAAATAATAAAAGCAAATTCAGTAGCTGTACTAGTAGGAAATCTTATGAAGGATAATAATCTTGGGGATGATTGGAACCCGAAAAATTATTTAGGAAAGCTTAGGGAATATAAAAATGGAGTTTATGAAGCTACATTTAAATTAAAGGCAAGTGAAAAATATGAATATAAAATTGCTATGAATGGAACTTTAGAAGAAAGTTATGGGAAAGATGTTGGAAATGGTAATATTGCTCTAAACTTAAAGGAAGATAAAGAGGTTACTTTCAGGTTTGATTATAAAAACAAAAAGATTTATGATTCTGTAAATAACCCAGAACAGTTTAAATCAAAAGCAATATTAACAGGAGAAGTTGATAAATGTTTTGGTGGAAAGTCATGGGATCCTTCAGATGATAATTTTAAGCTTGATTATGTGGGTGGTGGAATTTACAAAAAGACATTTAAAGTTGTTAAAGCAGGAACCATGGAATATAAGGTTGCTTACAATGGGGCTTGGAATAATGGAGAAGGAGTTAATAATGAAAAAGTAATAATACCAGAAGGGACAGAAAGTGTTACATTTTTTTCAGACTATACTGGAAACGTTACCGGAAATTCTATAGATAAACCTGAGATTTCCAAAAATATATCACTCATTGGTACTGTAAGAAGTGGAAACGGTGATTGGGATGAATCTAATAGAAATTTTGATATGTATCAGTTAGGCTCAAGTGAGTTTATTTATACATCTATATTGAAGGCTGGCAATTATGAATATAAAGGAATAGTTAATTACAGCTTTAAGGATGGAGGAATACCAAAGGGAAGCAATGTTTCATTAAGTTTAGATAAAGAACAAAATGTTGTGTTTATCGCTGATTTAAAGGAAGGAACAATAATAGATTCAATAAATAATCCAAATGAAGTTGCATTAAAATTAGGATTAAAGTCAAAAACAGTAGAAATGAAAAGTCCATTATTAAATAGTAATGGCACAATTACTTTTAATTATAAAAATCCAAATGCTAAGCAAGTTTATTTAAGTAGCAATGTTAATGATTGGAGTAAAAATGGAACATCATTAACGAAGGCTGATGATGGAGTATGGTCAACTACAATAAGAGTAGGGGATGATGCAAAAGAAATTCAGTATAAGTTTATAGTTGATGGACAAGAAGTTTTAGATCCATGTAATAAGGAAACAAAAGAAGGCAATTCAATTTTTAACTTTCCAAAGTATGATGGAAGACAAGTAACAATTCCAGGTTCATTAGCTACTGGGATTCAAGGAACAGATGGAACTTGGAATCCAGCTGACAAGGCACTTTTACTTGACTATGTAGGAAATGGTAATTACATGAAAACTTTTAAAAGTGTAAAGGCTGGAAGATATGAATATAAGGTTGCAATAAACTTGAAATGGGATCCTGAAAATTATGGAGCAAATGGGATAGCTAGAGGGGCTAATATAAGTATAGTAGTGCCTAAAACTATGGATGTAACATTTTTTTATAATGATGATTCACATAAAGTGGTAACTGATTTAGAGTATAGAGTTTTAGATATAACTCTAAATGATGGAGAGAAAACACTACAAAAATTAACTGATGAAAAATTAAATGGTGTTTACTCAGGAAAGGTTGAATTGAAAAAAGGAACTTATGATAATTTAAATTTAACAGTCAAAGGTGATGGGGAAAGAAAAGTTAAGCTTGATAAGCTAGTTTTAGATCAAGATAGAACTGTAACTTTTTCATATGATCCAAAAACTCAAATATGTTTTAATGATGCATCTAATGAAAAAATAGATAATGGTGGAATATATTATAATTCTAGATTAGATGAATATAAAAAGCCATATGGAGCTGTTTCAGTTGAAACACCAATAACATTTTCATTAAAAGTTAAAAAAGATATGGCAAAAGAAGTTAAGATGATTTTAAGTACTCCAAGTGGAATTAATGTAGTTGATATGAATAAAAATGGAGGCTATGAAGATAATAGTGATAAATGGACAAGTATCTATACTCCACAAACGATAGGAACTTTTTCATATTATTTTGTAGTTTCTAATGGTTCTGATGTAAAAGCTTATGGAGATGATGATGGTTATTTTGCAGAGGGGAAAGTAGGAAATTTAGGTGAAGTTAAAAATTATGAGTTTAATGTATGTACGAAGGACTTTAAAACTCCTGATTGGTTAAAGAATGGAGTTATATATCAGATATATCCAGATAGATTCTTTAATGGAGATAAAGATAATGACTATATACAAAAGTACGCTAGAGGAACTACTCCATATGAGTTTGCAAGTGATTGGTATTCATTACCTAAGGATCCACAATTAATGAATAAGGAAGGGTATCCAAGCAATGCTAATAAAGGTGATATAAATACTTGGTCAAATGACTTATATGGTGGTGATATAAAAGGTATAGAAGACAAAATTAAGTATTTAAAAGCTGTTGGAGTTACAATACTTTATTTGAATCCAGTAGCCCAATCAATTTCAAGTCATAGGTATGATACAACAGATTATACTAAAATTGATCATCAGCTTGGAGAGATGGAGGATTTCGTGAATCTTGCAAAGGCTGCTAAAGAAAATAATATGCATATTATACTCGATGGGGTTTTTAATCATGTATCTGATGATTCGGTTTATTTTGATAGATATGGTAAATATGTTGCTAAAGGAAGACCACTTGGAGCATATCAATATTGGTCACATGTTTATGATGAAGTTAATAACAATGGATTAAGCTTAAACGATGCAGAAAAGAAAATAACTGATTACTATAATTCTATTGGAATTACAGATTTACATTATAAAGATTGGTTTATAATAAGTAATGTTAAAGTTATGGAAAAAGATTCACAAGGGAATGAAACTGGTAAATATACTTATGGATATGAAGGATGGTCTGGTTTTGAATCAATGCCAGTAATACAAGCATTAAATGGATCAGAGTATAATGTGAAGACCTGGGCCAATGAAATAATTGATGGAGATAATTCAGTAGCAAGACAATGGCTTAGAGAAGGATCAAACGGTTGGAGAATAGATGTTGCAAATGAAGTATCTGATGAGACTTGGAGAGCTTTTAGAAAGACGGTAAAAGGAGAAGGGGATAATGCTATAATAGGAGAAATATGGACAGATGCATCGAATTATATTTTAGGAGATATGTATGACTCTGTAATGAATTATAGATTTAGAGGTGCTGTTCTTAATTTTGTCAAGGGAAGTCAAGATGATAATAAGACAGCGGTAACTGCAAAGGATTCTATGAATGAGCTTGAAAAGATGAGAGAACAATACCCAAGAGAAGCTTTAGAGGCTATGATGAATTTAATGGGATCTCATGATACTCAAAGAGTGCTTTCAGCTTTAGATGGATATCAAAAATCTACAAGAGGATTTGCCAACCCTGCCACAGACTTAGCTAAGGCAAAAATGAGATTAATACCATTTTTACAGATGACATATATAGGGGCACCAACAATATATTACGGCGATGAAATTGGAATGGTTGGATGCGATGATCCAGATAATAGAAGAGGATTTACTTGGGGAAAAGGTGATAAAGAATTGGTTGAATGGTATGGAAAACTTGCAGCGATAAGAAGTGCCTATTCATCACTAAGGACTGGAGAAGTAAATGTATCAGAAGTTCAAACTGAATTTCAAAATGATGTAATGGCCTATGTAAGAAATGATGAAGACTCAAAGGTATTAGTCGTAGCCAATAGAAAAGAAAATGAAATAATGACCACTCTTACAGTACCAACAATTAAAGATGGAACTAAGCTTACTAATATTCTAAATACTGGAGAAAGCTGTGTTGTAAAAGATGGAAAGGTAACAGTTAAGATTCCAGCCTTTGGAGGAGTTATTTTAGCTGATAAAGTAAAAGAAATTAATTTTAATAAAGATGATTTAAAGGATGCTTATAGTTCTAATTCAATAGTTCAAAACAGAAAAGTGCCAGATACTGATAAGCAAATAGAAGAAAAGATAAGTAAGTCAGAGAATGGAAGCGAAGTAGTAATTTCAAATATGAATGAGGGAATAAGTACAAACCTTTTAGAGTATATAGTAAATTCAGGAAAAAATCTTAAGATAGTAATTCAAAGAGGAAACATTAAAATAACAGTTAAAGATGTTGGTAAACTTAATGAAACTTTAAAGAGTCAAGGTTTAACTGATTTTCAAATTACAGTTAGTGACAGACTAGTTAATGATATAAAAAATCAAAATATAATAGATAAATTTAATATAAAAACTAATTTAAAGGATGGAGTTTTAGGCACCGATATGATTTTAGAAGTTTCTGTAGATAAGAATTATGAGGGAAAAGAATTATATTGCTACTATGTAGAGGGTAATGGAAGCTTTGTACAAGTTGGTAAAGGTGAAGTTAAGGATAGTATATTTACCTTCACTACAAATCATTTTAGTGATTATGTCATCTTAGATAAGGAAGTAACTAGTAATGATAATAGAAATGTTGTAAAAGATGGGGCTAATAATACAACAGATAAAGATAATAGTGGAAATACTAATATTACAAGTGGTGTTAAGACTGGTGATAAAGTTTCTGGCAACGAAGTTATGCTGTTGATGTGTATGTTATTTATATCATTTGTAGGAATGAAGTGTCTTATCAAAAAGAAAAAAGCATAGTAAAAGTAAAGAACCGACCTTTAACAAGGTCGGTTTTATTACAACTACGCCATAGCGTTTAACTTTGCAGCTAATCTTGATTTCTTTCTAGCAGCCATGTTTTTATGAACTACTCCCTTTTGAGCAGCCATATCTAAAGACTTAGAAGCTTTAACGAATAATTCTTTAGCTTCATCAGCACTGTTAGCTGATACTGCAGCTTCAAACTTCTTTATAGCAGTTTTTAAAGCAGACTTAACCATTCTATTTCTAGCAGTCTTCTTTTCTGCAACTAATATTCTCTTCTTTGCTGATTTGATATTTGCCATTCTTAATTCACCCCCTCTAAATTTTATAGGGCCTCTCGCAGTTTTGGGGAAATCTGCATACGAGTCGTATTCAACACACCATATTATAGCATTGAAATTTATTAGATTCAAGTATTAAATTTATGTAAATCGGAAAAATAAGTGTAAGAGTATTTAATAGGTGAGGTGTACAAATGATTAATGTAAGAACAGACTTAGCAGTTGAAGCGTGTGAAATTTATAAAAAAGAAAATAATAGAGAGGCTGATGGTGTTGTTGTTGAGGAATATGAAGAAGATGAAACTAAAATAACAAAGGTTAGAGTTATGACAGAAGATGGAGCTGTTAAAATGGGAAAACCTATTGGGAATTATATAACTTTAGATATTCCTGAATATACTGCATATGATGGCGAACTTATGGATCAGGTTTCTAAAGTGTTAGGAAAAACTCTAAAGAAACTTGCAAACATAGATGAAAATAAGTTAGCTTTAATAGTTGGGCTAGGAAATAGAAATGTGACTCCAGATGCTTTGGGGCCTAAAGTAACAGAAGGAATAATGGTAACAAGACATTTAAAATCAGTAATGCCAGATGCTATAGATGATAACGTTGTACCCGTAGCTGCCATAGCTCCAGGAGTTTTAGGGGTTACAGGAATAGAGACGGGAGAAATAATTAAAAGCGTAGTTGATAAAATTAAGCCAGATTTAGTGATTTGTATTGATGCATTAGCATCTAGAAGGATAGATAGAGTGAATAAAACTATTCAAATAAGTGATACTGGCATATCACCAGGTGCGGGAGTAGGTAACCATAGAATGAGAATAAATGAGGAAACACTTGGAGTGAAGGTAATTGCTATTGGAGTTCCTACAGTTGTTGATGCAGCAACTATAGCTAACGATACTATAGATTTAGTTCTCGACGATTTAATTGGCCAATCAGAAGAAGGAAAAGATTTTTATAATATGCTAAAAAAAGTTGATAAGCATGAGAAAAGCGTACTCATAAAGGAAGTATTAGATCCTTATGTTGGGGACTTAGTTGTTACTCCTAAAGAAGTAGATTTAATGATAGATTCCTTATCTAAAATAATATCAAATGGAATAAATATTGCAGTTCAGCCTAATATGACAGTTGAAGATATTAATAAGTTCTTAAATTGATATCTTCTTATAATAATTATGTAAAATCCTCATATAAATATATAGTAAATCTTATTATGAGATAAGAAAGGGGGATTTTAGGTGTACAGACGAACATTAGGAAGAAAAACTGTTAAACAAAAAGTAAATTTAGGGGTAATAATATTATTGGTTATTCTTATGATATTTTCCTATAGGGTAATTAAAGTTCTAAGTAGTAATAAAGAAAGAGGGGGATTTGCCTATGTTCAATTATTGAATTTTGGCATGCCTGTTGTAGAAAATCAAATATACAATGAAGGAGCTTATGCTGAGAATAGCTTATCGATAAAAAGAGTATGCTTAGAAGCTTTAGGACTTAAAAATATCAGTAGCTTTGCAATTATAAATAATGAAGTAAGTTTTTATAAGCAGGGTTTTCAAGCTAATTCAAAAATTGCATCAGTTGATATTAGTCCATTTAAGATTAATGATAGTTCTATTGCAAAGCAAGATGATACCAGTAGTGGAAATAATGTGAACACCAAAAACTCACTAGCTTATGATCCTAAACTAAAAAAGAATATAGATCATTCAAAACCAGAAGTGCTTATATATCATACTCATACGACAGAGAATTACGCTGAAGCTGGGGGGGATACCTTAGATGAAAATTACAGTGTTGTTGGAGTTGGTAGTGAGATTAGCAGAATATTAGAAGAAGATTATGGGGTTTCGGTTATACATGATAAAACAAACCATAGTGTATCTTATAATAATAGTTATGATAGGTCTAACGAAACAGTTAGTAGATATTTAAAAAAGTATGGGGATTTTAAAATGATAATAGACCTTCATAGAGACTCCTTAGATAATAAGGGGGCTGTTACAGCAAATATAAATGGTGAGAATGTAGCGAGGCTTATGTTTGTAACTGCTAAAAACAGCACAAGGTATGGAAAGAATAATGCCTTGGCAGAGGAATTCCTGAATAAGGCAAATGCGCTTTTCCCAGGACTTATAAGACAAATATATTCATATAATCATGGGATTAATGCTTTCAATGAAAGTTTAAGTGATAGTTCAATATTAATTGAGTGTGGAGCTAACGTAAATACTTCAGCTGAAGCTAAAGGCTCTGCAAAATATATAGCAAGGTTAATTGCGGAGCATATAAATAGATAATAAATATGTATAAAAGACTATAAAGTGAGCATCCTTTAAGATATAAAGTGAAACTTTTTTAGGTAGAGAGTTTTAACTCTACTTAAACTTAGTTTTTAATTTCCCATATAGAGGGAATTAGTCTAGAAGCTGCAGTTTGTTATTTTACCTTTAATGAAGAGAGGTTTTTATGGCTGTAGTTATAGGATAAAAGTATCTTGGAGGGTGTTCAATTTTGAAAAAAAGAACAAAATTTAGAATAATATTTAATTTATTAATGGCTATTTTAATTCTTGCAGGACTTACTAGGGTCAACATAATTAATACAAAAGCTTTATCCCCGCTAGATAATACTAATGAGAACTATGAAAAAATATCTGAAGCATTTGGAGAAGAATTTTCTAATTTTATAAAAGATAATGCTTTAATTAAGATATATAAAGATGATTTGAAGGAAGTTTTAGTAAGAGTAGGGGGAAAAGATTTTAAAATAAAAAAAGAATCTAGCTTAATTGAAGGAGCAGAAAAAGCTGTGGAAAACATAGGAGATTTTTTTTGCTCAGTGAGAGATAAGATTGAGAAAGTTATAATATAAAAACTGTATTTCTAATAAGTATGGTTTTTTATTGACAGTGGGTCAGTGGTTTGTGATATAATTTAGCTGATTTAATATAATGGGGGTGAAGTAGCTGTCCTTAAGTAAAGGCAGCTTTAATATATGAGTAGTAATAGGAAGCAGTACATAAGAAACTTTTCAATAGTTGCACATATAGATCATGGTAAGTCTACATTAGCAGATAGATTATTAGAGGCAACAGGAACCCTAACTCAAAGAGAAATGGAAGCTCAAGTTTTAGATAATATGGAACTTGAAAGAGAGAGAGGAATAACAATAAAGTCACAAGCAGCTAGACTTGTTTATAAAAGAGAAGATGGAGAAGAATATATCTTAAATCTTATAGACACTCCAGGGCATGTAGATTTTACATATGAAGTATCAAGAAGTTTGGCAGCTTGTGAAGGCGCACTTTTAGTAGTGGATGCTACTCAAGGTATTCAAGCGCAAACTTTAGCAAATTGTTATTTAGCATTGGATAATGATTTGGAAATAGCTCCAGTTATAAGTAAGATAGATTTACCATCTCAAAGAGCAGATGAAGTTAAGAGGGAAATAGAAGATGTTATAGGAATAGAAGCTGAAAGTGCACCTATGATATCAGCAAAAACAGGTTTAAATATTCCAGATGTATTAGAAGAAATAGTTAATAGGCTTCCTCCTCCAGAAGGAGATGAAGATGCACCATTAAAGGCTTTAATTTTTGATTCTTATTATGATAGCTACAAAGGTGTTGTATGTTATGTAAGAATAAAGGATGGAAAGGTTAAGCCAGGAACAAGGATAAAACTAATGGCTACTAATAAAGTTTATGAGGTAGTGGAGGTTGGAGTATTTACTCCAAAGTTAATGCCAATTCCAGAGCTAAGTGCAGGAGATGTTGGATATATAACAGGTTCAATTAAGAATGTAAGAGATGCTAGAGTTGGAGACACTATAACAGAAGCAGATAGACCTACAAAGAAAGCTCTTCCAGGATATAAGCCAGCTGTCCCTATGGTTTACTCAGGAATATACCCTGTAGATGGAGCTAAATATGATGAACTTAAAGAAGCTCTTGAAAAGCTACAGATTAATGATGCAGCTTTAAACTTTGAGCCGGAAACATCTGTTGCGTTAGGATTTGGGTTTAGATGCGGATTCCTTGGATTGTTGCATATGGAGATAATTCAAGAAAGAATAGAAAGAGAATTTAATTTGGATATAATTACAACTGCTCCATCAGTTATATACAAAGTTATAAAGACAGATGGAGAAAAGTTTGATATCACAAATCCTACAAACCTTCCGCCAGCAACGGAAATTGACTATATGGAAGAACCTATAGTTAAAGCTTCCATAATAGCTCCAACTGAATATGTAGGTGCTGTAATGGAGTTATGTCAAGAAAGAAGAGGGACATATATTGATATGCAATATATGGAGGAAACAAGAGCAGTTATAAATTATGATATACCATTAAACGAAATAGTTTACGATTTCTTTGATACTTTAAAGTCGAGAACTAGGGGATATGCATCATTAGATTATGAGTTTAAAGGTTATGTAAGAACAGAATTAGTTAAACTTGATATATTATTAAATGGAGATGTAGTAGATGCCCTTTCTATGATAGTACCAAGTGAAAGAGCTTATCATAAAGGAAGAGGAATAGCTGAAAAACTTAAAGAGATCATACCAAGACAATTATTCGAAGTACCAATACAAGCTGCGGTAGGATCAAAAATTATTGCGAGAGAGACTGTTAAAGCTATGAGGAAAGACGTACTTGCAAAGTGCTATGGAGGAGATATTTCTAGAAAGAAAAAACTTTTAGAAAAGCAAAAAGAAGGTAAAAAGAGAATGAGACAAGTTGGATCAGTAGAAGTTCCACAAGAAGCTTTTATGGCAGTTTTAAAAGTTGATTAATATTAATTTCTAAAATAGTTTTTTAAGATTTATTTAAGAAATATTATATATAAAATAAGTTATAATTATTTTAGGAATTATAGAAAATAATAGTAATATGCGGGGGGATTTTATGTTTTTAAATGAGTTAAATAAAAATCAAGCTACAGCTTTCATTAATTTAGTAAATCAATTTGCAAATGTGGACCAAGTTTTCGCAAAAGAAGAAAAAGAATTAATAGATGATTATATAAAAGAACTTAACATAGATAAAGAAGTAGTGAATTCTATGAGTTTTGAAGAGATAGTTGATGAATTAAAAGTTGCAAATAATAGAACAAAGTTAATAGTATACTTTGAACTTGTTGGATTAGCATTAGTAGATGGTGATTATGGAGATAAAGAAATTGATTTCTTAGATGAAATAGCTATATCACTTGATATTAGAAGAGATAAAAAGATTGCCTTTGCAAATTATTTCTTCAATTTTAAAGACGTATATAATTTTTCAGTTGTGGAAGCAGAAAGTAAGATAAAATTACTAAAAGAAGAAGCTGAGCTATTATTAGCTTAAAGTATAGATTTGAGAGGGGATTTTAATCTCCTCTTTTTTTATTAGCAGAAGGAGGAATTTATGAAGGAAATATCTTTATATATACATGTTCCCTTTTGTAAGCAAAAATGTTTCTATTGTGACTTTCCGTCCTATGCATGTAAAGAAGGTGCTATGGATGAATATGTAGAGGCACTATGCAAGGAGATTACAAAAAGGTGCAATAAATATATTATAAAAAGTTTGTTTATTGGAGGAGGAACACCATCATACCTAGAAGAAGAATCTTTGAAAAAACTTATGGAAACTATAAGTGCATTAGAGTTTAAAGATAAAGCAGAAAAGTCTATGGAATGCAATCCTGGAACTGTAAATAGGAAAAAGCTTGAGATAATTATGAAAGGTGGAATAAATAGATTAAGCTTTGGATTACAGACGACAAAAAATGAACTGTTAAAAAAGATAGGGAGAATTCATAGTTATGAAGAATTTATAAAAAATTATTCATTGGCTAGGGAAATTGGATTTAATAATATAAACATAGATATGATGTTTGGATTACCAAATCAAAATTTAAGTGATTGGTTAAATAGTTTAGATGAGATAACTAAGTTAAATCCTGAACATATTTCAAGTTATAGTTTGATTATAGAAGAAGGTACAGCTTTTGATAGGTTGTATAGTGAAGGAAAACTTTCTCTTCCCTCAGAAGAAGAGGAGAGAGACATGTATAGAATGGGAAAAGAATTATTAATATCAAGGGGATATCATCAATATGAAATATCTAATTTTGCAAAAGGTGAAAAAGAGTGCGCTCATAATAAAGTTTATTGGCAGTGTGAAGAATACATAGGAGTTGGAGCATCAGCAAGTTCATTTGTTGAAAATAAGAGAATAAAAAATGTTGATGATATTTCTGAATATATAGATAGAGTTAATAGAAATATATCCATATCAGAAGAGGTATACGAAAATTCTAGAGAAGATAATATAGAAGAATTTATGTTTATGGGGCTTAGGATGAATAAGGGAATTGATGAACAGGAATTTATCATTAGATTTGGAGTGAATATAGATTCTATATATAAAAGGTTAATAGATAAGAATATTAAGGCTGGTTTATTAATTAGAAATGAGGGAAAAATATATTTAAGCCAGAGGGGAATTGAATTATCTAATCAAGTTATGAGTGATATGATATTGTAAATGGAAGAAAAATAAAGTATTTATTAGATAATTAAGGATAGTTAATGAATATTTGAGTTTATTAAACATAGCTAAATTTATTCATAATTGACAAAGAAAAAAAGAAATAATATATTAATTACATAGTCATTAGCACTCAATTATAGTGAGTGCTAACAAAAAAGAGGTGAGGGTATGGCTATTGATGGAAGGAAGATAAGAATTCTTGAAGCTATAATTAATGACTATATTAGTACTGCAGAGCCTGTAGGGTCTAGAACAATAGCAAAAAAGTATGATTTAGGAGTTGGATCTGCAACCATAAGAAATGAAATGTCAGACCTAGAAGATATGGGATATTTAGAACAACCTCATACTTCAGCAGGAAGAATACCTTCTAGTAAGGGCTATAGATTATATGTGGATAATTTGATGAAGAAATCAATGTTATCTGCAGAAGAAGAATTGCAAATAAAAAAATATATTATAGATAATGCGATGCTAGAAGTTGATAAGATAGTTAAACAAGCAAGTACTTTGCTTTCAGAGTTAACTAACTTAACTTGTGTAGTTCAAACACCATCGGTAATGAGAAGTTATATTAAGTCAGTTCAGTTACTTATGGTAGATGATCATAATTTGATTTCAGTTATAGTTATAGATAATGGGGTTATTAAAAATCATAGGATAAGAGTTAATAAAATGCCTTCCGTTGAAGAATTGCAAGAAATAAATAGGGTGATTAATACCCGTCTTTCAAATTTGACGATTCAAGAAATAAACCTTGAAGTTATTAATAATTTAAAATGTGACTTAAAAGGATATGATGATTTGTTTAATGCAATAGTTCCAGTTTTGTATGAAACTTTAAAAGAAGATAATTCTTCTGAAATATTTATGCAAGGAACTACCAATATATTTAACTACCCTGAGTATAACGATATTGATAATGCAAAGGAAATATTAAATCTTTTATATAATAAGGATTATGTAGTTGAGCTTATTGCCCCAAAAGGTGACCTAACAATAAAGATTGGTGATGAAAATTATATACCAGAAGCTAAAAATTGCAGTGTAATTTCAGCTGAATACTCATTAGGAGATAAGCCCATTGGAACTATTGGACTAATAGGTCCTAGAAGAATTAATTATTCAAGAGTAATAGCTATAATGGCACAGGTTATGAAGGAGCTAAATGATGCATTAAAAGGTCAGGGATTAGAATAACAAAATTATAAAGAGGTGAGGTGTAGCTTTGATGATGGAAGATATAAAAAAAGAAGTTCTAGAAGAAAATGAAGAGGTTAACCAAGAGGTTGATGAAGTTACTAAAGAGAGTAATGAAAATGATGAAACTTTAGAAGTAAATCCAGAAGAGATATTAACTGAACAGGAAGTTCAAAATGATTCAAAGGAAGATAAAGAGGACGAATTAGATATGCTTAGAAAAAATAAAGATGAAATTCAAAAGCTAACTAACGAAGTTGAGACTTTAAAGGATAGACTTCTAAGAGTTACAGCAGAGTATGAAAATTATAGAAAAAGAACAGCTAAAGAAAAGGAAGGTATTTATACAGATGCATGTGCTGATGTAATTAAAGAAGTACTTCCAGTTATAGATAACTTAGAAAGAGCTGTTCAAGCTGATGGTAGTGTTGAAGACCTTAAAAAAGGTATAGAAATGACTATTAAAGGATTAGAAGGATCTTTTGAAAAACTAGGAGTAGAAGAAATTGATGCTTCAGGAGAATTTGATCCAAATTTACATCAAGCAGTAATGCATATAGAAGATGAAAACTTTGATAAGAACTCTATAGCAGAAGTTTTTATGAAAGGATATAAAAGAGGAGATAAAGTAATTAGACATTCAGTGGTTAAAGTTGCTAATTAATTAAAATTAATATATATAAAAGAATAAAGAATAGAGAAATCTATTTTTAAGGAGGAAAATAAATTATGGGAAAAATTATAGGAATTGACTTAGGTACAACAAATTCATGTGTAGCAGTTATGGAAGGTGGAGAACCAGTTGTTATAGCAAACTCAGAAGGGGCTAGAACTACTCCTTCAGTTGTTTCTTTCCAAGCTAATGGAGAAAGGCTAGTTGGGCAAGTTGCAAAAAGACAAGCGATAACAAATCCAGATAAAACAATAATATCAATAAAGAGAGAAATGGGTACTAACCATAAAACAAATATTGATGGTAAGGACTATTCACCACAAGAAATATCAGCAATGATTCTTCAAAAGATTAAGGCTGATGCAGAAGCTTACTTAGGGGAAACAGTTACTCAAGCAGTAATTACAGTTCCAGCTTACTTTAATGATGCTGAAAGACAAGCAACAAAGGATGCTGGTAAGATAGCAGGACTTGAAGTATTAAGAATTATAAACGAACCAACTGCAGCATCACTTGCATATGGATTAGATAAGACTGATCATAGTGAGAAAATCTTAGTTTATGATCTAGGTGGTGGTACTTTCGATGTATCTATACTTGAACTTGGTGATGGTGTGTTCGAAGTATTATCAACAAATGGAGATACTAAGCTAGGTGGAGATGATTTTGATAACAAGATCATGGATTATATAGCTGAAACATTTAAGGCTGAAAATGGAATAGATTTAAGAAATGATAAGATGGCTCTTCAAAGATTAAAAGAAGCAGCTGAAAAAGCTAAGATAGAATTATCTTCATCAACTCAAACAAATATTAACTTACCATTTATTACAGCAGATGCTACTGGTCCAAAGCACATAGATATGAACTTAACTAGAGCTAAATTTAATGAATTAACTCATGACTTAGTTCAAAGATCTGTAGAACCAATGAAGAAAGCATTATCTGATGCTGGACTTTCAATTGGGCAAGTAGATAAAGTAATATTAGTTGGTGGATCAACAAGAATTCCAGCTGTTCAAGATGCTGTTAAGAGCTTTACAGGAAAAGATCCTTCAAAAGGAGTTAATCCAGATGAATGTGTTGCTATAGGTGCAGCTATTCAAGCAGGTGTATTAACTGGAGAAGTTAAGGATGTATTATTATTAGATGTTACTCCTTTAACACTAGGTATTGAAACTTTAGGTGGGGTTGCTACACCTTTAATAGAAAGAAATACAACTATACCAGCTAAGAAGAGCCAAGTATTCTCAACAGCTGCTGATGGTCAAACTTCAGTTGAAATTCATGTAGTTCAAGGTGAAAGACAAATGGCTGCTGATAACAAGACATTAGGGCAATTCACATTATCAGGAATAGCACCAGCACCAAGAGGAATTCCTCAAATCGAAGTTACATTTGATATAGATGCTAATGGTATTGTTAAAGTATCAGCTATGGATAAAGGAACTGGTAAGGAAGCTAATATAACAATAACTGCTTCAACTAATTTAAGTGACAGTGAAGTAGAAAATGCTGTTAAGGAAGCTGAAAAGTTTGCTGAAGAAGATAAGAAGAGAAAAGAAAAAATAGAAGTTCATAACAATGCAGATCAAGTTATATACCAAACAGAAAAGACTTTAGGTGAACTTGGAGACAAGGTAAGTGCTGAAGATAAGGCTAAGGTAGAAGCTAAACTTGAAGAAGTTAAAAAGGTTAAAGATGGAGAAGATTTAGAAGCTATTAAGAAGGCTGTTGAAGAATTAACTCAAGAATTCTATGCAATTTCTTCAAAATTATATGCTGATGCAGGGGCACAACCAGGAGCTGAAGGATTTGATCCAAACAACATGGGAGGAGCAAACCAAGGAGCAGCTCCAAAAGATGAAAATGTAGTAGATGCAGATTTCAAGGTTGACGAAGATAAGTAGTTGTCAGAAATAGGCTGATCTTATATAATACAAGAGGGAAGGCAGAAAATAAGTCGTCTTCCCTTTTGTTAAGTAAAAATCTTAATAGAAAATAGCAATATAGATACTAGGTGGTGGAATAAGTAGATGGCAAATAAAGACTATTACGAAGTCCTGGGGCTACAAAAAGGTGCTAGTGATGATGAAATAAAAAGAGCCTTTAGAAAGCAAGCTATAAAGTACCATCCTGATAAGAATCAAGGGAATCAGGAAGCTGAAGCTAAGTTTAAGGAAATTAATGAGGCTTATCAAGTGCTTTCAGATCCTGAAAAAAAAGCACGTTATGATCAGTTTGGAACAGCTGATTTTAATGGCGGTGGATTTGGCTCAGGGGGTGGCTTTGGCGGCTTTGATTTCTCAGATATGGGCGGTTTTGGTGATATTTTTGACACTTTCTTTGGTGGTGGCGGTGGTTCACAAAGAAGAAATGGGCCAAGAAGAGGAAATGACCTTGAATATAGTTTAAATTTAACTTTTGAAGAAGCAATATTTGGTGTCAAAAAGGAAATATCTGTTACAAGAAGTGAGTCGTGTGAAACTTGTCACGGAAGTGGTGCTGAACCTGGAACTAGCCCTACTACATGTTCGCATTGTGGAGGTTCAGGTCAAGTTAGAGTACAAAGACAGACTCCTCTCGGAAATTTTGTAAGCACTACAACATGTGATAGATGTGGTGGTACAGGTAAGATTGTAGAAAAACCTTGTCATGATTGTAGAGGTAAAGGGAAGGTTAGAAAGAATAGAAAGATTACTGTTAATATTCCAGCAGGAGTTGATACAGGTAATGTAATGCCTCTTAGAGGGCAAGGTGAACATGGAGAAAATGGTGGCTCACCAGGAGACTTATATGTTAGATTAAGAGTTGCTCCTTCTAAGAAGTTTACTAGAAAGGGTAATGATGTTTACGTTGACGCTCATATTTCTATGGGAAATGCTGCTTTAGGTACTGAAATAAAAGTACCAACTGTAGATGGAGATGTAAAATATACTATTCCAGAAGGTACTCAATCAGGAACTTTATTTAGATTAAAGGGTAAGGGGGTTCCAAGAGTTAATTCTAGTGGACGAGGAGATCAATATGTAAAAGTTATAGTTGATATTCCGAAGAATCTTAATGAAAAACAAAAAGAAGCTTTAAGAGCATTTATGGAAGCTTCAGGAGAAGAAGTTGTTAAAGAAGAAAAGCACAAAAAAGGCTTTTTCCGTAAATAAAACAAAAACTATCCTAGGGATGAGTATCTTTAGGATAGTTTTTTTCGTAATTTGTAATAATTAAGTTGAAAGTAATTTTTTTATTAAATTATGCTATTATGTAGATTAAGAAGAAATGTATTTATGAGGAGAATAAAAAATGGTTAAAGCAAAAATAGATAAACCTAATTTAAGCAAGGAATTAGTTGATTTTAGTGAAAGTATTAATGAAGTTTTGATCAATGAAAGAGAGTTAACAGATAGTTTTGTCAGTGGAGATCTAGTGGAAGATGTGGAAGAACGGATAGAGATTAGAGGAACATATTTTAAAAATGTAGTTTTTAGTAATTGTGTTTTTAGAAATATAGATTTATTAGATGTTAAATTTGAAAATTGTGATTTATCTAATATTGATTTTTCAGATGGAAGTATTCATAGAGTAGAATTTGACAATTGTAAACTTACTGGAAGCAATTTCGGAGAAAGCAATATGCAAAATGTTTTGTTTAATGAATCTGTTTTGAGATATGGGGATATGGCTTATTGTAAGATGAAGGATGTAGGTTTTGTTAATTGTAATTTAGAGGGCGCAACTTTTCTAGAAAGTAAATTTAAGAATTTGGAATTTAAAGAGTGCAAATTAAATGAAGCTGATTTTATGAATACGGATCTTAATGGAATTGATTTTAGAGATTCTGAAATATCAGCTTTAAATTTAACTGGCAAAGAACT
Source organism: Clostridium cibarium (assembly GCF_014836335.1). Taxonomy (GTDB): domain Bacteria; phylum Bacillota; class Clostridia; order Clostridiales; family Clostridiaceae; genus Clostridium; species Clostridium cibarium. The sequence continues at coordinate 71,649 of NZ_JACSRA010000001.1, read as the reverse complement.
TAAGGGAGCAATAATATCACCATCTCAAGCTATGGAGATTGTAGGACTTTTAGGAGTTGTAGTTAAATAGAGATCCAGGAAAAATAAAGAATAAATATGATGAAGAATATTTATTATTATATGGAAATATTCTTCGCCATATATATGGAAATATTCTTATATTCTTCAGAATATGCTGTAAGAATGCGGGTTTGTATTGACACAATACTTTTTAAAAGTGTAAAATTATATATTAGTCGATAAAGTGAAGAGAGGAATGTGATTTTTTTGGAAGGTAAATGGATAGAAATTAGAGTTATTACTAAGAGTGAGGCTTTAGAACCTATCTCAGGTATATTTTATAGTCTTGACTGTAAGGGAGTAGCAATTGAAGATCCAGAAGATATATTAGGTAGAGAACAAGGTCCTTTAACTTGGGATTTTGCTGATATAAATGTTTTAGAGCATAAAGGGGAAGTAGCTGTAGTTAAAGGATATTTCTCAGAAGAAGACAGTATAGAAGAAATATTAGCTTATATAAAAGAAAAAGTTGAAGAAATAAAAGAGTTAGGTATAGATATTGGAAAAGGATTAGTTGAATCAGAAGAAATGTTTGAAGAAGATTGGGCTAATACTTGGAAAAAATATTATAAGCCAACAAAAATAGGTAAAAAAATTATAGTTAAGCCTATTTGGGAAGAATATGAAGAAAAAAAAGGAGATCTTATAGTTGAACTTGATCCAGGTATGGCTTTTGGTACAGGAGACCATGAAACCACAAAGATGTGTATTCAGGCTTTAGAAAAGTATGTAGAAAAGGATAGTACAGTAATAGATGTAGGATGTGGATCAGGAATACTAGCTATAACAGCAGCAAAACTAGGAGCTAAAAAAGCTATTGGAGTAGATTTAGATCCAGTTGCAGTAGAATCAGCTATAGAAAATGTAGGGTATAATAACCTGAATAATATAGAAATATTACATGGAAATCTAATTGAAGTAATAGATGACAAGGCCAATATAGTAGTTGCAAACATATTAGCTGAAATTGTATGCATATTAACTGAAGATGTTAGTAGAGTTCTTAAAGAAGGTGGATACTTTATATCATCAGGAATAATTCACGATAGAGTTGATATGGTAACTAAAAAGTTAGAAGAATGCGGATTTGAAGTTTTGGCAGTTAATAAAGACGGAGAATGGAATTGTATTATAGCTAAACTTAAATAAGGAGGAATATTATGCATAAGTTTTTCACACCACCAGAAAATGTTAGTTTGGATCAGGGCAGAATAACTGGTGATGATGTTAAGCATATTTACAAAGTTTTAAGGTTATCAGAAGGTGAAAAAATAATTTTGAATAACTGTAATGGTACAGAATATTTAGGCGAAATTTCAGAGGTTTCAAAGACAGAAGTTATTGTTAATATACTAGAAAAAATTGAAACTAACAATGAAAGCTCTATTGAAGTCTATTTGTTTCAAGGCTTGCCAAAGGCTCAAAAGATGGATTTAATAGTTCAAAAGGGAACTGAACTTGGAATAACAGAGTTTATTCCAACTATAACTGATAGAGTTGATGTTAAATTAAAAGGTGAGTTTAAAAAACTTGATAGATTAAATAGAATAGCATTAGAAGCTGCGAAGCAAAGTAAAAGAAGTATAATACCTAAGGTATCTGACCCAATTACATTCCAAGAAGCGTTGAAAAAGTTAAGTAGTATGGATTTGTTTTTAGTACCATATGAAAATGCGGAGAATTTTGGAATTAAGGCCCTTATAGCAGATCTCAAAGAAAAGGATAAGTTAAAGTTTATAAGAAAAGTGGGGATAATGATAGGACCAGAAGGTGGATTTCAGGAAGAAGAAATAAATGAACTAAAAGATCAAGGAGCTTATATAATAACACTTGGCAGTAGAATATTAAGAACTGAAACAGCAGGTTTTACAGCTACAGCTTTAGTACAATATGAGTTAGGGGATTTAGGAGGAAAAGTTTAATGAAAGTTGCATTTGCTACACTAGGATGTAGAGTAAACCAATATGAATCAGAAGCTATGGCTGAAAAGTTTATTAGAGATGGCTATGAAGTGACAGATTTTTCAGAAGTATCTGATGTATATGTTATAAATACTTGTACTGTAACAAATATGGGAGATAAAAAATCTAGACAAATAATAAGCAGAGCTAGAAGGCAAAATGAAAATGCTGTTATAGCTGTTGTAGGTTGTTATTCACAAATGGCTCCAGGCGAAGTATCAAAAATTGAAGGTGTAGATGTTGTATTGGGTACCAGAAATAAGGGAGATGTGGTATACTATGTTAATAAGGCAAGAGATGAAAAAGAAGTTCAAGTTCATGTAGAAGGTGTTTTAAAAAATAATAAGTTTGAAGAACTTAATATAGAAGAATATCAAGATAAAACTAGGGCGTTCTTAAAGATACAGGATGGATGTAATAGGTTCTGTACATTTTGCTTGATACCATATGCAAGAGGATCTGTATGTTCAAAGAACCCTGAGAAGGTAATAGAAGAGATTAATAAGCTAAGTGAACATGGCTTTAAAGAAATAATTTTATCAGGAATTCATACAGCTTCCTATGGAGTAGATTTAGAAGGAACTATAACTTTAGTAGATCTTTTAGAGAAAATAGAAAGACTTGATGGTATCGAAAGGGTTAGAATAGGTTCAATAGAACCAGCTTTCTTTACACCTGAAGTTGTGGAAAAGATAAAGAATATGAAAAAGCTATGTCCTCAATTTCATTTGTCACTTCAAAGTGGATGCAATGCTACTTTAAAGAGAATGAATAGAAGATATAGTGCAGAAGAATATGAAAATATAGTTAATGTTTTAAGAGAAAATATTAAGGATGTTTCTATTACTACTGATGTAATAGTAGGATTTCCAGGAGAAACTGAAGAAGAATTTAAAGAAACTTACGATTTTTTAAGTAGGCTTAAACTTACTAAGACTCATGTATTTAAATATAGCCCAAGAAAGGGAACTAAGGCATCAGATATGCCTAATCAAGTAGATGGCAATATCAAAGAAGAAAGAAGTAAAGCTTTAATTGATTTAAATAATAAAAATGAAAAAGCCTTTATAGAAAACTATATTGGAGAAGATTTAGATGTCTTAATAGAACAAGAAGTAAGGGATAAAAAAGGTATTTATGAAGGTTATACTAGAAATTATATAAAGGTTGAAGTTCATGATATGCCTGAAAATATGAAGGGGCAAATAGTTAATTGCAGAATAGAAGAAGCAAAAGAAGATTATGGAGTAGCTACGTATTTAAAATAAGTTAAAGGGGGTGAATTTATGGAAGATTGTATTTTTTGCAAAATAATCAAAGGCGAAATTCCTAGTAAGAAGATATATGAAGATGATAATGTATATGCTTTTTATGATATAAATCCAGGAGCACCAGTGCATTTCTTGGTGATACCAAAAGAGCATATAGAAAGTGTAAATTCATTAAATGAAGATAATGCAGAAATTGTTTCACATATTTTCAAAACTATTAATAAACTAGTTAGTGAATTAGGAATTGATAAAAATGGTTATAGAATTGTAAATAACACAGGAAAAGATGGAGGCCAAACAGTACATCATATGCATTTTCATGTACTTGGAGGAAGAAGTTTAGCTTGGCCACCAGGTTAAAATTTCTATAAATTGATAAGAGTTATTGACAGCAATCGAAAAACTATTGTATAATATACCGTGTGTTATTAAGCCCGTAGCTGAGTTGAATTAGAGATTTTAGCTAGCGGAGGGAGGGATAATTAATGTCAGAGATAAAAGTTGGAGAAAACGAAACACTTGAAAGTGCGTTAAGAAGATTTAAGAGAAAATGTGCTAGAGCTGGAGTTCTTTCAGAAGTTAGGAAGAGAGAACATTACGAAAAGCCAAGCGTAAAGAAAAAAAAGAAATCAGAAGCTGCTAGAAAGAGAAAGTTCAAGTAGAACAATTTCTTTTTGAAAGAAGGTATGATATATGCCAACAATAAAAGAGAGACTTCAAGAAGATTGGAAAGCTGCATTGAAATCTAAAGATAAATTTAAAGCTAATGTTATAAGTACTGCTAAATCATCGATATTGTTAGTTGAAAAAACTGATAATAGAAAAGTTGAAGATGCAGAAGCTATTGAAATATTAGCTAAGGAAGTCAAGCAGAGAAGAGAAGCTATGCTTGAATTCGAAAAGGGAAATAGACAAGATTTAGTAGACCAGAATAAAGCTGAAATTGAAATCTTGCTAGAATACCTTCCTCAGCAGTTAAGTGAAGTAGAAATTAAACAAATAGTAGAAGAATCAGCTATAGAAGCGGGCGCTAGTAGCATTAAAGACATGGGAAAAGTTATGGCTTTAGTTAGACCTAAAACATTAGGTAAAGCTGACGGCAAACTTGTAAGTCAATTCGTTAAAGAATATTTAACTAATAAATAGCAAAAGAACTCTTAGGAGTTCTTTTTGTTATTTTTTTTTGCTTTAAAACATAAATTACAATGATAGAAATAATTAGGGGAGATAAAAGTGGAGAGCAAAAAAAATAGAAATAAAGAAACTATCATTGATAAGTTGAAAATTCCAAGGGAATTAATTATGGATACACCTAGAATTATTGTGACAAGTGATAGGGAAATTGTTATTGAAAATTATAAGGGTATAGTAGCTTTTGAAAAAAAAGAAATGAAAATAAATACTAGCGTTGGAATTATAAAAGTACAAGGAGGTAATTTTGAAATATTATACATAGGGGGAGACACTATAACAATAAGTGGTGAATTTAAAGCAATTATTTATGAAGGTTATTCTATATGATAATGTTTGACAAACTTAAAACTGGAAAACTTGTTTTAGATGTTAGTGTTCCTATACCTGAAAAATTTTTAAACCTTTTATGGAAAGAAAACGTAATAATTGAAAAGGCTAACAGAATAGATATCACTACTATTAGATTAGAAATAGATTATGAAAATTATAGTGAAGTAGAGAAAGTGGTAAAAAAATGTAGAGGAAAAGTAAAGATTATTCACCGTGAAGGTTTTATATTTGTAGTATCAAGAATGAAAAAGCAAATTTCATTAATAATAGGTGGGGTCGTTTTTATAGGAGGTCTATATTTATTATCAAATCAAATTTGGGCTGTAGATATATCTACAAAGGAAAATATAGCACCATACGAAATTAGAAAAGAGCTTACTGAACTTGGTGTAAAACCTGGAATAAGTAAAGGAGATATTAATGTTTATGCTCTGGAAAAAAAGTTGGAGGATATAAACAGTAATATACTTTGGATAAGAGCTAGAATAGAAGGGTCTACTTTAAAGATAGTAATTGAGGAAAAGGTAACACCACCAAAATTAACTAATGCTCATATAGGAGATTGTGTAGCAGGTATGGATGGTGAAATTAAAAGGGTATATGTAAATTCAGGAACAGCAAAGGTGGTTTCTGGTGATATAGTGAGAGAAGGAGATGTTTTGATAAGTGGAATTCAAGGAAGGGAAGGGGATGAATACCAAGTTCCTGCAAAGGGAACTGTAATAGCAAATACTTTTTATGAGAAAGAGATGGAGCTTCAGATAAGCGGAAAGAAGTTAGAAAGGACGGGGCATATAGATAACGATGTATATTTAAATATTTGTGGTAGGAAAATTTACTTAAAAAAAGCTATAAATAAATTTAAGTATTATGATAAAATAGAAACTAATAGAGGAGTTATCAATGAGGTTATGTATTTTCAGCGTGAAGAAAAAGAAGTTAATGAAAACAAAGATGAAATTGTTAAGAAAGCAGCAAATCAGCTGGAAGAATCGCTATTAAAGTCATTAACTAATGATGCCAAAATAACCAATAAAGAAATTAATGTGCAGGATATTGAAGATGGAAAAGTTAGAATAAAAGTTATGTTTTTAGTTGAACAGAATATAGCTATGACACCTAATTGATAAAAGGTCTATAGATAAGAAGGTGAGATACATCGTTATGAAAAAGCAAAAAAATTTAGATATTAAATATAATACAAAGAGAACATTTTTGTTTGTAATTACTTTTATGGTGACATATGTATTATTAGTGACTTCAGTGGCACCTAAAAAGTATGATTTAAGTGAAGGTGAAATCGCTAGGATTGATATAAAAGCTCCTAGAGAGACTGTAGATGAAACTGCGTCAGATGCAAAATTAAAACAAGCTCTTGAAAGCGTAGATAAGCAATTTACTTTGAAAGGTGAGGTTAAAAAACAAGCTGAAACAAATTTAGAGGGATTAATAGAGAAAGTTATCAGTGTTAATTCAACATCAAGTCAAGAAGGAGAGAAGATTTCTTCATTAGAAAAATACGAACCAATCAAATTAAATGATGGAGAGTGTAAGATTCTTATACAACTCACTAAAGATCAGCTATTGGAGATTAAGGATGATATATCTTCAATAGTAGATGGAGTTTATGAAAAAAATATTGAAGATGATAATAAAGATAGATTAGTGGAAGCAAGACAGCAAGCATCACAAAAGATAGATGAGTTAAAACTAGATTCCAATATGATTACTTTATTAAAGAAAATTGTGACAGCACAAATACAACCTAACTTTTTTTATGACGAAGAGAAGACTGAAGAAAAGAAAAAAGAAGTTCAAAAGAATACTGATAAAGTACTTATAAAGAAGAATCAAACTATTGTAAAAGAAGGAGAACCTGTAACTGCAAGTCAAATTCAGATTTTAACAGAGTTAGGTCTTTTAAGTGAGAATTCTGGAAAAGGATTTTTCTTATTGTATTTTGTGTTAGCAGCATTTTTAGGAGTAATTCTTTATATAGAATATAGATATATATATAAGAATCATAAAGAGATATATTCCAATGTTAAGATGCTAGGTTTAATCAATCTGCTTAACGTATTATCATTAGTGGTTGCGAGAGTGGTAAGTATTGGATCACCATATTTGATTCCTCTTGCTTGGGCACCTATGTTAATTACTTTGCTTGTAAATTATAGAATCTCTATATTTGTGAGCACTTTAAATGCTGTGATTATAGGAGCTATAGTTGAATTTAATCCAGCTATAATGATTTTGGCAGTTTTGAATGCTCTACTTGGAGCTACGGTTCTTAGAAAAATGCAACAAAGAAATGATATATTATATGCATCTGTTATAATTTTAGTTTTAAGCGGAATATCAAGTTTTACAGTAAGTGTGATATTATCAAGCAATATGGCAGATATACTTATAAACACATTACTGGCTGTTATGGGGGTATTTATATCAGGTATATTATCTATTGGATTGCTACCGTTTTTAGAAGGAGCTTTTGATATAGTAACCACATTAAAGTTATTAGAGCTTAGTAACCCTAATAGTCCACTTTTAAGGAGATTATTAATGGAGGCACCAGGAACTTATCATCATAGTGTTATGGTTGCTAATTTAGCTGAAATGGCGGCAGAAGAAGTCGATGCGGATCCAGTTGTAACAAGGATAGGAGCCTACTATCATGATGTAGGAAAGATTTTAAGACCTTATTTCTTTAAAGAAAATCAAATGAATAAGGACAATCCTCATAAAAAGATAAATGCAAGCTTAAGTACTCTTATTATTGTGTCACATATTAAGGATGGTTTAGAACTTGCTAAGGAGTATAAATTACCTAAAGTTATACAGGATATACTAATAGAACATCATGGAACTACTTTGGTAAAATATTTTTATTTAACTGTAAAAAATAATTCTGAGCATCCAGAAGATGTTAGAGAAGAAGATTTTAGATATAAAGGTCCAATACCAAGTAGCAAAGAAGCAGGTCTTATAATGCTTGCTGACTCAACAGAAGCGGCAGTAAGATCTATAAGTGATCCTACAAAAGGGAAAATTGAAGAAATGGTTAATAATATAATTAAAGATAAGCTATATACAGGTCAATTAGACAATTGCGATTTGACTTTAAGGGATTTGGATAAAATAAGAAAAAGTTTCTTGAAATCACTAAGCGGAATCTATCATCAGAGGATAGAATATCCTACTGAAAAAATTAAAGATTTAAAGAAATGATAAATTTTTATATGTATTAAAAGGAGTATAATATGATATACGTTGATAATAGACAAGAAAAAATAGATGTTAATGATGATATAATTAGAGGGTTAGAAGATACTATAGCTTTTGCATTAGAGGAAGAGGAGGTAACAATCCCTTGTGAGGTTTCTTTAGTTTTTGTAGATAATGAAGAGATTAAAGAAATTAACAAGGAGAATAGAGGAATAGATAGAGTAACAGATGTTCTTTCTTTTCCTATGTTAGATTATCCTGAGAGAAAGGTGTATAAAGAATGTTATAAAGATAAAGTTTTTGATGAAACATTTATGGATGGAGATCAGCTGGTTCTTGGAGATATAGTCCTTTCTTTGGAAAAGGCTGAGGAGCAAGGTAAAGAGTATAATCATTCTTTTCAAAGAGAAGCATCATATTTGGTAGTGCATTCAGTACTGCATTTACTAGGATATGATCATATGGATGAAGAGGAAAAGAAGATTATGAGAAGAAGAGAGGAAGAAATTTTAGATAAATTAAATATTAAGAGAATATAATACTCGTATAGAGTAAGAGGGTGATTGGGATGAAGTTAAAGAAGTTAGTTGATAGTTTTAATCATGCTATTGATGGGGTTATAGATACTGTTAGAACTCAAAGGAACATGAAAATTCATTTGTGTGCTGCATTAGTCGTTTTAATAGCATGTTTTTGCTTTGATGTTTCTAAGGTGGAATTCTTAGTTCTAGCAGTAACGATAACTCTTGTAATATCTGCAGAACTTATTAATACAGCCATAGAGGCGGCGATTGATATGACTACCAATTATTATCATCCTCTAGCTAAAATAGCTAAGAATGCAGCTGCTGGTGGAGTCCTTATTACAGCTATAAACGCTATGGTGGTAGGTTACGTTATTTTTTGGGATAAGTTATCTGATTTTTCTTATGTAGTAGTACATAAAGTTAAAAATTCTCATCCCTATACTATATTTATAGTATTAGTAATAGTATGTATAGTAACAATAATTGCAAAGGCTATATTTGGTGAAGGAACACCTCTTAAAGGTGGAATGCCAAGTGGACACAGTGCTCTTTCGTTTTCAATAGCAACAGCAATATCACTTATTACAGAAGAGCCCATATGTATTATGTTAAGTTTTTTAATGGCAATTATAACGGCACAAAGTAGGGTTGATTCTGAGGTGCATTCTTTAGCAGAAGTGGTAGTTGGAGCGGTATTTGGAATGATATTGACACTATTGATATTTACTGTATTTAAAATTTAAGTTATATTATAAATAATAAATTTTGCATATGCATAATAACAAATTATTTCAAGAGCTTTACTTGTTTGCAAATTCTTGTATAACCTTATATAGTGGAATTTTTTATGGATTTACAATTTTAATTAAATGAAGAGCTCTTTTTATAGAACTGAACTGTACCCTAATTAAATGAGAAATTTACTGAAATTAGATAGTTAAATGGAGGGGTCGGTGTATATCGACTCTACCAAGTATATCCCCAACAACACTAATATAGTGTTGTTGGGGAGTTTTTGCGTTATAAGGTAAATAGATGTAGCATGATAATTGTAAGCACACTTATTATATAGGGAAAATATTTTTGTCCGTTTTTGTACAAAAAAGGGGAAAATTGAATAGTATATATTATAGAATTCAATTTAGATGAAAATGAAAGGAACATTATAATGAGCGATAATAAAGAAAATACAAATGATTATGGATATGTAAAAGATCCTTCTTGTGCAAAGGTTAAATCTCAAGTAGAATCGCTAACTGAACAAATTTCTGTAACTCCTACTGTTATTACACCTGGACCTACATTCGTTAAGATTCCAGTTGTATTGGCAGAGACAAATATAACCATTCCTGTTGAGGCTACAATCACATTAGACCAAGTAGCTTTAGAAATTAAACGAATTAAAAAGAATGTATTTTTAACTCAATCTCGTATTATTCCATTTTCTCAAGATAATAGACCTGGTACAGGAATATTATTTATAGCAGGTTTTATAAGAAAGAATATTGAGTTTGCAACTCAAACTTGTACTACAGTTGGAAGTTCAAATGTTTGTGGAGATATAAGACACTGCACAGTTGAAGTGCCTTTTAATTTTACTACTAGAATTACTTTCCTTAGACAACCAATTTTTATTGAAAATACTATTCCAAGAGAATTAGAATTTTTTACAGATGAACTTGAAAGTTGTGATGTTTGTTCAGATCCAGTGATTGGACGTAATCCTTGTGATCAGAGTTCTTTGTTTAGAGAAGTTTTTAATGAAAAACCTTTTACTGAATTAGTAAGAGCAGATATTACTGAAGTTGATATTCACACAAATCCAGTTTTAAACTGCAAAACTCCTACAGAACAAAAGTTTACTAAACTTACAGAAAAAGTAATATTAAATTTAACACTAAAAGTATTACAAAACCAACAGGTAAGAATTACAGCAATAGAATAGAATTCTAAAAAATTTAAATCTAAAAATATTTTCAAAGAATTAAACAGACCTAAGACTTACTAAGAGAGGTATTAGGTCTGTTTTTATGGAAAGATAGATATTGATCAATTCCTATTGCATATTGATTTAAATCTATATTGTAACTGAATTTTATAGTAGTACAAAAATTTAAAAATAATTTTACAACTGAATAAACATTAAATCAATATATTGATTGTTGAGTAATAAAACCATACTTATAGATTGTAAAAAAATATCTTGAACTATTTGAATCAAATTTATTGAAATTTATATACTTAAATTTATTAAATTCTTAAGTGGAGGAGATATGTTATGGGAAGAATGTACTATTCAAGACAAAAGTATAATCAACGTAAAAGAAAACAGTATGAAGAATATCTTAAAAGGCAGATTATATATTATTTATATAAGAAAAAATGTCGTGAAGAGTATCTTAAAAGGCTGAATGAGTATTATTCATATAAGAAAAAATATAATGAAGAACATCATAAAAAAAATAGTAATAAAACTGACACTTCCAAAAGTGAATTTTTTAATTCTTTAAAAGCTGGTAGCATAGAATATAATAATATAAATGACAATAACGTAAAAAATAATAATTATGATTCTTTGGAAGTTTATAGCAAAGAAAGTAACTTGGAATATAAAAAAGATGTTTCATTCCAATATGATAATTTAGAAAATAATAATCGTATTAGTATTGGAGATTCATGTAAAGAAGAATTTTTAGAAGAGAATGATAAAGAGTTCTCAGGGAAAGACAATAATAATGCTGTAAAAGAAGGTCCATCTAAAGAAACCAATATTTCAACTGGAAGTGTATATGTTAAGCTTCCGGTTATATTGGCGGAAGCAAATATAACCATTCCTGTTGAAGCTACTATCACATTACATCAAGCTGTTATGGAGATTAAGCGAATTAAAAAGAATTTATTTTTAACTCAATCTCGCCTTATTCCATTTTCCTCAAGTATTGCAGCTCCTAATTCAGGAATATTATTTATAGCAGGGTTTATAAGAAAAAATATAGAATATGAAGCTCAAACTTGTACTACAGCGGAAACAGCAAATACTTGTGAAAATATAAGACATTGTATAGTTGAAGTGCCTTTTAATTTCACTACTAGAATTACTTTTCTTAGGCCACCAATTTTTATCAAAAACATAACTACAAGTGAATTGGAGTTTTTTACAGATAAACCTCAAGTATGTGACGTTTGTGCAGAACCAGTGTTTGGACGTGATCCTTGTGAACAGAGTTTCCTATTTACCGAGGTATTTAATGAAAAGCCTTATGTTGAATTAGTAAGTGCAACTTTCACTGAAGTTGATATTCATAAAAATCCAATTTTAAGCCAGGAAACTTCGATGGAAAGAATGTTTACTCAAATTACAGAAAAAATAATGGTGAATTTAACACTAAAAGTATTACAAAACCAGCAGGTAAAGGTTACAGTAATAGAGTAGAATTTTATCTTTAATATGATGAACAAGTTTTAGTTTGATTTTTATAATTAGGTTGTACAGGGATAGGAGTTTTGTTCATTGTATTTTATGGAATTTATTTTTAATTGCTTGTAGAGTGGCGTAATAAGAATGCAATTATATTTAAGTATATATTACATTAGTTAGTTTCATTAGTTTTTTTGAAAAGTTACATTGGTAAATTCAATTTGGAGTATAGTGGAAATAAAAGACGGTTTTAATATTGAGTATTATATATGAAATTACATATTTATCATTGTAAATTTAGAGAAAGAAAAATATAATTAAAATTATAATGTAGATTGAATAGCATATTTAGAGGCTTCGTGAGAAGTGATTCGTTTAGAGAGAAAAAGTTACATTCAATGATTTATGAGTATGTGTGGTTTTAATGAATATATAAACTACATAGGCTTTTAGAACTTTTTAAAAACGAAGTTTAAATGTTTATTTGTTGCGGGTATATATCATATTGGATTATTCATATTAATATTTTTTTATAAAATCTAACAAATTGTCCTTTAAAAATGTTAGAATAAACGAGAAATGATGAGTATATGCTAATCTAATGGGGAGTATGCTAATAAATATATATCCAATTAGTGCTGGAGGAATTATTATGATTAATAAAGAATTGATATTAAAAGCTATAGAAGCTAGAGAAAATGCATATTGTCCTTACTCAAATTTTAAAGTAGGTGCAGCAGTTTTGTTTGAGGATGATAAAATATATACAGGGTGTAATATAGAGAATGCATCATTTGGTGCTACTAACTGTGCAGAAAGAACAGCTATTTTTAATGGTATATCCCATGGAAATAGGCTTATAAAAGCTATTGCACTAATAGGAGATCCAAATGCATTTACTTACCCATGTGGAATATGTAGGCAAGTTATTTCAGAGTTTGCAGAAAGTAAGGATACAAAAATATATATAATAAAAAATGAAAATGAAATTTTAGAAAAGACTTTAGAGGAGATAATGCCAGGCACTTTTACAAAAGAAGACTTGGATAAATAAGGAGGAATAATGTTTAAATCAGGATTTGTTACTATAGTAGGAAGACCAAATGTAGGTAAATCAACCTTAATGAATCATATAATGGGGGAAAAGTTATCTATTGTTTCTAATAAACCACAGACTACTAGAAATAATATTCAAACAATTTTAACTACAAAAGATTATCAAATTGTTTTTGTAGATACACCAGGAATACATAAGCCTAAACATAAATTAGGAGAGTATATGGTGAATTCTGCAAAGGAATCAATGAAGGAAGTTGATTTAGTAATATTTATTACTAACCCAGATGAGGAATTAGGAAGAGGAGATAAATTTATACTAGAGACTTTAAAAAATTCAAAAGCGCCGGTATTTTTAGTGTTAAATAAGGTGGATGAAACAACAAAAGAAAAAGTAGCTATGTCTTTAGCTAAGTTTTCACAAGAATTTAACTTTAAAGAAATAATTCCTATATCTGCTTTAAGGGGAAAAAATGTTGATAAGCTAGTAGAGTTAATGGTTGAGAATTTACCAGAGGGGCCTCAATATTACCCAGAAGATATGATTACAGATGTTCAAGAAAAATTTGTTGTTGCTGAACTTGTAAGAGAAAAGGCATTAAGGACTTTAAGAGATGAGGTTCCTCATGGAATAGCGGTTGATGTAATTCAAATGAAACAAAAAGAAAACGGAACATACCATATTGAAGTAGATTTAATTTGTGAAAAAGATTCGCATAAAGGTATAATTATAGGTAAAGATGGCCAAAGCTTAAGGAAAATTGGTGAATCTGCAAGATATGAATTAGAGAGGTTTTTAGATTCAAAAGTAAATATTAAAATATGGGTTAAAGTTCGAAAAGAGTGGAGAGATAATCAAAATCTTCTAAAAGAGCTTGGATATAAGAAAAATAAGTAGTAGATAGGGGTGGTTTTACTGTCACTATTTAAATGTAAAGGTGTTATTATAAAAACACAAGATTATAAGGAAAATGACAAATTAGTTTGGATGTATACCGATACTTTGGGAAAAATAACTATCATAGCAAAAGGAGCAAAAAAAAGTAAGAGCAAGCATTTAGCAGCTACTCTTCCTTTATGCTATGGAGAATATTTGGTTTTTAAGGGTAAAAGTTTGTATAACTTGCAAGAAGGTAAAATAATCAATTCTTTTCAAGGGTTATTAGACAATCTTGATAAACTTACATATTCTTCATATATTTGTGAGTTAATTGATATAGCATTGTTAGAAGGAGAAAGTAGTGGATGGCTTTTTAAAGAGTTTATAACCATATTATATTTATTAAATACAGATGCCATAGATTATGAAATGCTTATAAGATGTTTTGAATTAAAACTGTTAAAAGCTACTGGCTATGGATTAACTTTAGATTATTGTACAATATGTAAAAAGAAAATTTCTTCAACTAATTATATTAGTTTATCCTATTATGGTGGAGTATGTGATGCGTGTAATAAAGAACATGGACTATTTATATCAAAGGGAGCCTATAATGCCTTAAGATTTCTATTGAATACTCCTTCAGATAAGATTTATAAATTGAATCTTTCAAAGGATATAAAAAAAGAAATTGAAAAGGTAACAACTCTTATAATTTCTTCTAATTATTCCAAGAAACCAAAAAGTTTAGAAATGTTAAATTATTTAAAGGAGTGATTTATATGGAAAAAATTACGTTGGAAAATGTTGATAAGGTAAAAGAAAGAACTGGAGTTAGCTATGCTAAGGCTAAAGAAGCGTTAGAGTTTAGTGAGGGCGATGTATTAGATGCAATAATATACATCGAAAATGAAAATAAAGCTGATGGTAGTTTTTCAGAAGAAATGGAAGATGATAACGGACAAAGTATAGAAGAATTTAAAGTATGGTTAAAGGAACTTATCAGAAAAGGTAATGTAGCTAGAATAAAAATCAAAAAAGACGACAATGTTTTAGCAGATGTTCCTGTAAATGCAGGAATTGCTGTAAGTGTAATAGCTATAATTATGCCATCTATATTAGCTTTCGGGGTAATAGCTGCAGTTGCTACAAAAATCACTATAGAAATTACAAAAGTTGATGGATCTGTGGAAGTAGTAAATAAATATGTAACTAAAGCTGCAGATGAAGTGAAGGAAAAGGCAAATGAATTTGCAGATGCTATTAAAAATAAGTTCAATGAAGTAAAGGAAGATGTTTCTGCAAAGAAAAATTCAAACGAGGAAAAGGAATATTACGGAAACGAAACTGTCTATAGTTATACAGTTAATTTTGAAGATGACAAAGATAACGAAAATAAAGAAAAATAGGATAAAATGTTATAAATGTGAGTTAATTTAGGAATATTGAAATAATTTGTTTGATTTTTCTGAAAATTAGGTATAGTCAAAAAGGTATAAAGTGGTATAATTATACTGTAGTGAGAAATTAAAACAATTTGGTTTTTATATTCCCAAATTTTCTCTGAAAAGAGGGATTGTATGAAATTGTCAGATAGGCAAGAAGAGATAATAAAGTTAGTTAAGGAAGGACAGCCTGTCACAAGTGAAGCTTTAGCTGAAAAATTGGGGGTTACTAGAGCTGCGCTAAGAGCAGATTTAGCTATTCTTACTATGATAGGAATATTAGATGCAAGGCCCAAAGTAGGATATGTTTATTCTGACAAGCCTAAAAGCAGCATGCTTTTTGATTATATCAATGATATAAAGGTATCTGAAATAATGTCAAAACCATCTATTATCAGCGAAAACACTATGGTTTATGATGCAATCGTATACTTGTTTTTAAATGATGTCGGGACTGTTTTTGTTGAGAATAATGGTTTTTTAGTAGGAGCTGTATCTAGAAAAGATTTTTTGAAAATTTCAATTGGTGGTACTGATATTCATAAAGTTCCAGTAGGAATAATTATGACAAGAATGCCTAATATAATATGTGGAAATTCAGAAGATAGTGCATATGAGATGGCAAAAAAAATTATAGAACATGAGATTGACAGTATACCAATAGTTGAAACCCTGAAGTTAGATGGGGAAAAGGATCAATATAAAATTATAGGGAAGGTTTCAAAAACCAATATCACAAGGTTATTCGTGAAAATGGGTAAGAGCGAGTAACATAAGGTGCAACTACCGGAGCGCAATAGTTCTGTTAGTATATATCTAATTTGTATTGAACGGAGGAGTATTGAGATGGAGAGAAAGTAC
The DNA here is from genome assembly GCF_014836335.1 of Clostridium cibarium. Lineage (GTDB taxonomy): Bacteria > Bacillota > Clostridia > Clostridiales > Clostridiaceae > Clostridium > Clostridium cibarium. The sequence continues at coordinate 55,421 of NZ_JACSRA010000001.1, read as the reverse complement.
GTTTACCTTTTTAGTGAAGGAAATGCAAGCATGAGAAATTTACTAGGAGGTAAGGGAGCAAATTTAGCAGAAATGACTAACCTAGGAATTCCAGTTCCAACAGGATTTACTGTTACTACAGAAGCATGTAATAAGTATTATGAAGATGGTAAAAAGATATCATCTGATGTTATGGAACAAATAACAACAAGTGTTAAAGAACTTGAAAAGTTATCAGGAAAGGAATTTGGTAGTACTACAAACCCTTTACTTGTATCAGTAAGATCAGGAGCAAGAGTATCAATGCCAGGTATGATGGATACAATTTTAAATCTAGGGCTAAATGATGAAGCTGTGGAAGCTATGGCTAAACTTACAAACAACCCAAGATTTGCATATGACTCATACAGAAGATTCATTCAAATGTTTTCAGATGTTGTTATGGGCATTGAAAAGAGGTTGTTTGAAAATAGAATAGATGCGATGAAGGAAAATAAAGGGGTAGAATTTGATACTGAACTTACAGCAGAAGATTTAAAGGTGCTAGTAGGTGAGTTTAAGAAGATTTATAAGAATGAAAAGGGAGAAGAATTTCCACAAGATCCAAAGGTTCAATTAGTTGAATCTATTACAGCTGTATTTAGATCATGGGATAATCCAAGAGCAATAGTGTATAGAAGACTTAATGATATACCAGGAGAATGGGGAACAGCTGTAAATGTACAACAGATGGTATTTGGTAATAAGGGTGAAACATCAGGAACAGGAGTTATATTCTCAAGAAATCCAGCAACTGGAGAAAAGAAAATATATGGAGAATATTTAATGAATGCACAAGGAGAAGATGTTGTTGCAGGTATTAGAACTCCACAACCAATTTCACAATTAGAAGAGCAAGATCCAGTTATATATAAACAATTAACTGATATTATAAATACATTAGAGACTCATTATAAAGATATGCAAGACATGGAAATAACTATAGAAGAAGGTAAGCTATATTTCCTTCAAACTAGAAATGGTAAAAGAACAGCTCAGGCTGCTTTAAAAATAGCTGTAGATTTAGTTGATGAAAAAATGCTTTCTAAGGAAGAAGCAATACTAAAGGTTGAACCTAAGCAATTAGACTCATTATTGCATCCTGCTTTTGATCAAGAAGAACTTAAAAAAGCAGTACCAGCAGCAAAAGGACTTCCTGCATCACCAGGAGCTGCTTGTGGTAAAATAGCATTCACAGCAGAGGAGTCTAAAGAAAGAGCTGAAAAAGGTGAACAGGTAGTTTTAGTAAGGCTTGAAACTTCACCTGAAGACATTGAGGGGATGATAGCCGCAGAAGGTATCTTAACTGTAAGAGGTGGGATGACTTCACATGCTGCTGTTGTTGCTAGAGGAATGGGAACTTGCTGTGTTGCAGGTTGCGGAGACCTTAAAGTAGATGAGGTTAAAAGAACATTAACTGTAGGGGGTAAGACTTACGGAGAAAATGATTATATTTCAATTGATGGTTCAACTGGTAACGTGTATGTAGAAAAAGTTAAAACAGTTTCACCTGAAATATCAGGGCACTTTGCTACATTTATGGGGTGGGCAGATGAAATTAGAAAGTTAAAAGTTAGAACAAATGCAGATACTCCAAGAGATACAAAGCAAGCAGTTGAATTTGGAGCTGAAGGTATAGGATTATGTAGAACAGAGCATATGTTCTTTGCTGAAGATAGAATAATGGCTGTTAGGGAAATGATAGTTTCCAAGAATGAAGAGGAAAGAAGAAAAGCGTTAGATAAAATACTTCCAATGCAAAGACAAGACTTTATAGAAATTTATGAAGCTTTAGAAGGAAAACCAGCAACAATTAGATTTTTAGATCCACCTCTACATGAGTTTGTACCTCATAGTGATGAAGATATAGAAGCTTTAGCTAAGGAGATGGGATTGGAATTTGCTGATTTAAAGGCTACAGTTGAAGGATTGCATGAATTTAATCCTATGATGGGTCATAGAGGATGTAGATTGGCTGTATCTTATCCAGAGATAGCTGAAATGCAAACCAGAGCTGTAATAGAAGCTGCCATAGAAGTTAGAAATTCAAAAGGATATAATGTAATTCCTGAAATAATGATTCCATTAGTAGGCGAGATTAAGGAATTAAAATATGTTAAGGATGTTGTAGTTAAAACTGCTGAAGAAGTAATGAAAGAAAAAGGTGCTAATTTAGAATATCATGTTGGTACTATGATTGAAATACCAAGAGCAGCACTTACAGCAGATGAAATTGCTAAGGAAGCTGAGTTCTTCTCATTTGGAACAAATGACTTAACTCAAATGACTTTTGGCTTCTCAAGAGATGATGCGGCTAAATTCTTAGGAGCATATTATGAAAAGAAAATTTATGAACAAGATCCATTTGCTAAGTTAGATCAAACAGGTGTTGGAGAGTTAGTTAAATTAGCAACTGAAAAAGGAAGAGCAACTAGACCTAATATTCATTTAGGAATATGTGGAGAACATGGAGGGGATCCATCATCAGTTGAATTCTGTCATAATGTTGGACTCGATTATGTATCATGCTCACCATTTAGAGTTCCTTTAGCAAGACTTGCAGCAGCTCAAGCACAAGTAAAAAATAAGAGATAAATAAAAAATTCCTGCAATAAATCATATATTGCAGGAATTTTTATTTAATTTCCTAGAGTCCAATTGTTTTTAGACAATCTATTAGTAATATAATTAATAAAATTAAGTTGATTTTCATTTCTAGCACTTGCTTTATTAATTAAGGTTTGGAAAGATGTTTTGCTACATTTATTTATGTTTTTATAATAATCTCTAGATATTTTCCAATACTTTTGTGGAAATGCAATATAAGATATTATATACTTTATATCCGACTTAGTTAATGGTTTATAAGTGTTATATGCTTTAAGAATTGACATAGCTATGTCGATGTTCCAGTTAGTATTTTCTCTTTTTAAAAGTCTTCTCATAAAGTAAGAAAGATCATGAGCACAATAGTCTAATCTGCATTTGTCAAAATCTATTATCCATAATTTTTTATCAGATGAAAAAATGATATTTTTATTTACATAATCACCGTGACATAAAGATATGGATAAATCTTTTGAATTTATATTTGAAGAGAGTTCTAATGATATCTTACATAATTCTAAGTTAACATCAAAATCATCAATAAATTTTTTTGAAAATGAGTCTTGGATTTTAAAAGCCAAATTTGAGATTTGTAGAAGTTGTTCAAAGTGTTTTGAATTTGAAATATATATATTATCAAATCCAGTTCGGATTATGCTACCGTAAATAGGGGTAAAGTTCTGGGAACATTTATGTAGTTTTGCTAGTTCTATTGAAGAAGAAATTACATCGTTGAATTTATCAAAATTACATTTTATACCCTCAATCCAAGGAGTAAGTATGAAAAGCATATCATTATACTCTACAAATCTACCATTATTAGAAGAGGGCAGAAGTTTAGGAACATTCAAGTCATTTCTATAAAGCCATTCTAATGAAGAATAAACGTATAAAAGTTCTTCCTCTGGAAAGTAAACTTTTTTTAGACAGTATGAATGGGAGTTGAAATCTATTCTATAGACTGCTCTTTGCTTATCAGTATCTTTGAATTTTACCATAGAAACATTTGCTTCGAAGATATTAAAGTATGGTAAAATGTTTTTTAAAATATTTTCTTCATAGAAGACTGATTTGTCTGGGTTACACACTATACTACTCATTTGATTCTCCTTAAAGATTACTCATTACTATGATATTAATTTAATTCCTTAAATATACTATAGAGATTTTCAAAATTTTAATATTTTTAGATATAAAATTAATGTTTATGCAAATAATATTTACATGCAATAAATAAAGGATTTAGGAGATAAGTATAGAATAATAAAAAAGAGGTGATGATATATGAACGTAAGGGAAAAAATTGAAAGCTCTGAGAGGTTGACATTAATAAAAGAGGCTGCTTTTTCATCTCAGACTAATGGTAGAGAGATAGATGAAGAAGTGGATAATTTTAGAACCTGTTATATGATTGATAGAGATAGAATAATTCACTCAAAATCCTTCAGAAGGCTTAAACACAAAACACAAGTTTATATAAAAACCTTTGGAGACCATTATAGAACTAGATTAACTCATACGTTAGAAGTTAGCCAAGTAGCAAGAACTATAGCTGTTGGAATTGGATTAAATGAAACACTTGTAGAAGCTATTTCGTTAGGGCATGATTTGGGGCATGTTGCATTTGCACATAATGGAGAAGAAGTTTTAAATGAATTTTTGCCTCAAGGATTTAGACACAATGAACAAAGTGTAAGAGTTGTAACGAAATTAGAGAAGGAAGGTAATGGTCTTAACCTTACTGAAGAAGTAATAGATGGAATACTTAATCACAGCGGTCTTAGTAGTAACAATAAAGGTGCAAGAACATTAGAGGGAAGAATAGTTCAATATAGTGATAAGATTGCATATATTAATCATGATATAGATGATTCTGTAAGGGCTGGTTTGTTAAGTGAAGAAATTTTGCCTAGGGAACTTTGTAATGTGCTTGGTCATTCTCATTCGGATAGAATAAATACTTTAGTATCGGATTTAATAAAAACATCGAAAAAAAATTTAGATAATGGAATTCGTGAAGTTGGTTTAAGTTCAGAAATTGGGGAAGCAATGAGAGAACTTAGAACTTTTATGTTCAAAAATGTCTATTTAAGTGATGAGTTAAAAGAAGAAAGAAAGAAGGCAAAATTTGTTTTAGAACAATTAATAAAATATTTTATGAAATATCCAGAGCAGATGCCTAAACTTTATTTTGATATTGCTAATGTAGAAAGTAGAGAACGTGGAGTATCAGATTACATAGCAGGAATGAGTGATGATTATTGCTTGAATTTATTCAACAAAGTATATGTACCAAAATTGGTAATATATTAAATTATAGAATAATTTACCCTTGAATGTGAGAAAATAATAGAGTAGAAATAAAAATCATTTAATTTGAAGAAGGATTTTAAACTAGCATGTCGAATAATATAAAATTGGTGAAAAATTTTTTTGTAAGGAGGGAGAATACTCCTTGCGTATTTCAGAAGATATTATTGAAAAAGTTAAACAAGAAAATGATATTGTAGATATAGTTTCTGAATCAGTTAAGCTTAAGAGAACAGGAAGAAATTACATGGGACTTTGTCCGTTTCATAATGATAAGTCTCCTTCATTCTCTGTATCGCAGGATAAGCAGATATATAAATGCTTTTCTTGTGGAGAAGCTGGAAATGTCATTACTTTTGTAATGAAACAAAGAAACTTAAACTTTATTGAAGCAATAAAGCTCTTAGCTGAAAGGGTTAATGTTCCTCTAGATTTAGGTAATGGAGAGCCTAGCAATATTTCAAGAAAAAAAGATTTCCTGTTTAAAGTAAATGTTGAAACAGGTAGGTTTTTCTTTAATAATTTAATGGCTAATAAAAAAGCAAAAGAATATTTTTTAAATAGAGGAATTCAGGAATCTACAATAAGAAAATTTGGATTAGGATACGCTAAGGATAGCTGGAGTAATTTAATCTATCATTTAAAACGAATTGGAATCAAGGATGAGTTAATGCTTGAAGCTGGTTTGGTTATAAGAAATGAAAAAAAGAATACAATTTATGATAGGTTTAGGAATAGAGTCATATTTCCCGTCTTTGATATAAAAGGGAGAGTAATTGGGTTTGGCGGAAGAGTTTTAGATGATTCAAAACCTAAATATTTAAATTCACCAGAAACTTTAGTTTTTCGGAAGGGTACTAATTTATATGGATTAAATCTTGCCATTAAAAGTAAAGTGGAAGATAGATATTTTGTAATTGTAGAAGGATATATGGATTGCATATCCCTTCATCAATATGGAATTACAAACGTAGTTGCATCCTTAGGAACTGCTTTAACGGTAAACCAAGCAAGACTGTTAAAAAGATATGCTGATAAGGTTATTATTTCTTATGACGCAGATGTGGCAGGGCAAACAGCAACTCTTAGAGGACTTGAAATTTTGAGAGACGCTGGGTTTGATGTTAGAGTTCTTATTATTCCTAAAGGAAAAGATCCAGATGAATTTATCAGATCCAATGGTAAAGCTGCATTTTTAAAATTAATTGATAATGCTGTTCCTTTAATAAATTATAGGCTAAAGAGGGCGGAAGAAGGAATTAATTTTAAGGATGAACAATCACTTATTATTTATGGGGAGAGAGTTACTGATATTTTAGCTGACTTGAATCCGGTTGAGAAAGACGTATACATAAAAAAAATATCAGAGGATACAGGATTAAAAGAACAATCTTTGTATGATTTGTTAAGAATGGCTAAAAACATAAAAGAAGAGCCTTTTATGAATAAAAAGGAAGAAATTGGAACAAAATTATATGTAGAGCCAGGTTATATAAAAGCAGAGAAATCTTTGATTAAGTTAATGTTTAAGGATGAATATTATGAGGTTATAATTAAAACTCTATCTATAGAAGATTTTAATTTAGAAGCCCATAAAAAGATATTTTCTTTTTTATGTAGAGGAAGAGAAGAAAAAGTTGAAAATCTTTTATCCTATGTCGAAAATAGTTGTGATGATATTGAATCTTCAAAAGAATGGGTAAAAATTAAAGAAATTGAGGTTTTAGAAGCTCAAGATACAGAAAAATTAATAGAAGATTATATTAATAAAGTGAAATCATTTAAGCTACAAGAGAGGATTGAAAGTCTTAAAAAAGAGCAAAAGAAATTGGAACAAAAGGGTATGATTGAAGAATCAATAAAACTTGCTGTTGAACTTAAAAAGTTAACAGAGGAGTTAAAGGTACGGAGGTGTTCTAATGGTCATAGCGAAAGGAGGTAACAATTAAATGGCAGAAGAAACAAAGACAAAGGCATCAAGTAAAGATAATGGTAATAAAGATAAGAATGCAAAGATGTCCGTAGTAAAAAGTTTAATTGAAAAAGGTAAAAAGAGCGGCACTTTAACATATAAAGAAATAATGGATGAAATAGAGAACATAGAACTAGGTACTGAACAAATTGAAAAAATCTACGAGGTGCTAGAATCAATGGGAATAGAGGTCATCGGAGATTTAAATGGAGCAGAAGAGGAAGAAGAAGAAGAAATAGATTTATCTGTTCCAGAAGGAATTGCTATAGATGATCCTGTAAGAATGTACTTAAAGGAAATAGGGAAGGTTCCACTACTAACATCTGAGGAAGAAATAGAACTTGCTGAAAGAATTGAAGATGGAGATTTGAAGGCTAAGAAGAAGTTGGCAGAAGCGAATCTTAGACTTGTGGTAAGTATAGCAAAGAGATATGTGGGTAGAGGAATGCTGTTCCTAGATTTAATACAAGAAGGAAATTTAGGACTTATAAAAGCAGTAGAGAAGTTTGATTATAGAAAAGGGTTTAAATTTTCAACATATGCTACTTGGTGGATTAGGCAAGCGATAACAAGGGCTATTGCTGACCAAGCGAGAACTATTAGAATTCCAGTTCATATGGTTGAAACAATAAATAAGCTTATTAGAGTGCAAAGACAGTTACTACAGGAGTTAGGAAGAGATCCTTTCCCAGAAGAAATATCAAAGGTTATGGATTTACCAGTTGAAAAGGTTAGAGAAATACAAAAAATTGCTCAAGAGCCTGTATCATTAGAAACTCCAATAGGGGAAGAAGAAGACAGCCATTTAGGAGATTTTATTCCTGATGATGAAGCACCAGCACCAGCTGAAGCAGCGGCCTTTACTATGCTTAAGGAACAATTAATTAATGTATTGGATACATTAACTCCAAGAGAAGAAAAAGTTTTAAGGCTTAGATTTGGGCTTGATGATGGAAGAGCAAGAACTCTAGAAGAAGTAGGTAAAGAGTTTAATGTTACTAGGGAAAGAATAAGACAGATTGAAGCTAAAGCTTTAAGAAAACTTAGACATCCATCAAGAAGTAAAAAACTTAAAGATTATTTAGATTAATATATAAAAACATCTGTTTTATGACAGATGTTTTTTAATACTAAGGGGAGTTATGTGTTTATGGAATTAAGTAAGAGACTTATGTTTATAGCTGATTATATAGATAAGTGCAATAGTATTATAGATGTTGGGACTGATCATGGATATATTCCTATTTATGCAGTTAAAAAGGGGCTATGTGAGAGGGCAATAGCATCAGATATAAATAAGGATCCGGTAAAAAAAGCTAAGCTTAATGTAGTTTTAGAGAATGTAGAAGATAAAGTAGAGGTTAGATTTGGTGGAGGATTAGAGACTGTTAAAAAAGGAGAAGTAGATTCTGTGGTTATTGCAGGAATGGGTGGAAATTTAATTAGAGATATACTTGAAAAAGATAAAAACAAGCTATTATCTTATAAATTTATGATACTTCAACCAGCTCAAAACCCAGAAGTTCTTAGAGAATATTTGTATACTAATGGATATGAAATATTGGCAGAAGATTTGTGCTTAGATGAAGGGATATATTATGAGTTGTTTAAGGTTAAAAAATCTAATTCAGTAGGGCTTACAGAATTAAATCCTATTTTTTATGAGATTTCTCCAATTTTATTAAGGGAGAAACATAAACTAATGAATTCTTATTTAGAGAGTAAGAAAGAAAAGTATGAAAAGATACTAAGATTTATCAAAGATGATAGTGAGTCAGCTAAAAAGAGAAAAGATGAGATAAGTGATAAATTAGATTATATTCAAAGATTTAAGTTGGAGGTTTCAGAATAATGACTACAAAAGTTAGAGATATAATTAAAGAGATGGAAATTATAGCTCCTCCATTTTTAAAAGAAAGTTATGATAATATAGGACTTATGGTTGGGGAAGAAGAAAAATTAGTTAAAAAAGTGCTTTTGGCTTTGGATTGTACAAAAGAAGTCATTAATGAGGCTAAAGAAAATCAGATAGATTTAATCATTACTCACCATCCATTATTCTTTAAGAAACCGAATAGAATTGTGAGGGAAGACCTACAAGGATGGAAGGTAATAGAGTTGATTAAAAGTGATATTTCACTATATTCAAGTCATACAAATTTAGATTCTGCAAAAGGTGGAATAAATGAAAAGATAGTGAAGATGTTAGGGTTTAGCCATAGCACGTTAATTGAAAAGAGTTCAATAAAGGGATATGAGGATTCAGGAATAGGAAGATTTATAGAATTAAATGAAGAGCTTTCAGTAGAAGTTTTTATTAAAAAGATTAAAGAATCCTTAAATATCGAAAATATGAGAGGTGTAATAGCAAATAAAAGTATTAAAAGAATAGCTATAATAAATGGAAGTGGGCAAGATTTCTTTGGTAAAGCTCTAGCGTTGGGAGCTGATTGTATAGTTACAGGAGATACTTCTTATCATTTTGCTTTAGATTACAAAGAACTTGGTGTTACTATATTAGATCCGGGACATTTTTCAACAGAATGGATTGTTTTTTTAGATGTTATGAAAAAGTTAAAAAGTAAATTTAATGATGTTAAATTTATATCTTCTAAAGTTAGTAAAGATCCATATAGTTTTCTATAAAAAATAAGCCATAAAGATATTTTTTATCTTTATGGCTTATTTTTATTTTATATCTGTTACTTTGGACATCTTAAATCCCTTGTTTTCTAAAGCTGTTATAACTCTTTTCAAGACTGAATCATCTTTGTAAGTATAGCTTGGAATTCCATTGTCATTAGATAAAGTTATATATGAAAAATCTAATCGAGGATGGAAGAAAAGGCTTCCCATTTTCTTTATATCTGCATTTTTTATAACATTAATGGAATTTTCAATTTTATTATCATGAATATAATCAAGTGGTGTTGATATATAATATGAAGATTTATTGTAAGGACTTAGTTGTGGTTTAGTAAGATCTATTCCGTTACGGCCTTTATCTTCAAAAGGATAATATAAAATTTTAAAGTACTCTTCAGCTATTTTGTTTTGTTCTGGTGTAATTTGATAGTGTGGTGTCTCAAAGAAATCTATTGGAATATCTAAATGCTTTGCAGTATCTATTGCCTTTTTTATTTTCTCTCTAAAGTTATCTGTTGAAGGTTGTTTGTGGCCAAATTCAACACCTAAGGCAGATTCTTCATTTCCTGCTTGATGAGTATATCCATGCAATCCTATTAATCCATTATGCATTGTAAAATAATCTAAAGTAAATATCATTTCTGCATTTTGAAAGTCATTTCTTGTCATTGGGTCGATATCAATATGGTTAGGAGGAGAAACGAACCTCGGAATCCATGCTATATGATACGGAATATTTTTCTTATAGAGATAGTTTCCTATAATTCTTATTTTATCTAGAAAATCTTTGTCATAAGGAAGAGTTGTTAAATCTATATCTTCTAACCTTAAAAATCCAACTTGGTCTATTTTGCTTTTGTATGGAATTATATTATCTTCAGTATATCCATCAGTTTTGCAGAATATAGTTTTGCTTTGGATATCCCATCTTGTATACATATTTAATATATTTGAGATATCAGAAAAGCAAATGTAATAGAATTTGTCTTGAGAAATTAATTCTTTTTTTAGTTTATAGTTATTTGAATTTAATGAAAGGGTGTTTTGTGACAAGTTTATATTAAAGGATTTATCAAGAAGATTAATTTTTAATTCTTTTTCTTCTCTTTCTAAGCTTCCAGAAAGTTTGTCGACTAAATCATTTAGACAAAAATAATATCTGTTTTTATCTAAATAAATTGGAGTGGATAATTCTATAGTTTTTCCATTAATATTTAATTTGATGTCATCTTTTTGCAAACCTAGATCTTGTAGTTTGCTGAAATCTAGTTTTGCGCTATCATCCACTTGAGGATAAGTTGGTTCCGATTTATTACCAAATAAATTACATCCAAATAATGAAAAGGTTAAAATTAGTGTTAGTAGTAGTAAAATTTTTTTCATGAAAATCCCCCCTGTTTACTGCTGTATAACTATTTTAAGTATATATGTAAAGTAAACATAAAGCAATAATATATGGCAAATATTAGCAATTTTATAAAAGCTATGAATATTATAGTAGTATGAAATTAATAAGCGATATAAATGGGGGGATTAATATTAGTAAGAGGTATAGAAATCCTTTTAGTAATTTAAGAGATAATTGTGAGAATTCATTTAATAAAGGATTTAAAAAATTCTTAAGATGGCCTATTTTTGCCATAATAAGTCCGTTCAAATGTATAATTTTAGCTGCTTTGTTGGCAACATTGCTACTATGTGGGGTGGGTTTATATGGGTTAATTGTTATAGTTTTACTGGTTCTATTATTTATATTTGTACCTTAACAAAATTTGTTGTTGTAATGTATTTGGTTATGTGTTATCATAAGTCTTGCGAGTAAGACAGGCAATCGCTGCTAGCCTTTGAGCTAGGAGAGGAAAGTCGGGGCTCCACAGGGCAGGGTGCTGGATAACGTCCAGTCAAGGCGACTTGAAGGATAGTGCAACAGAGATATACCGCCTACTTAATGTAGGTAAGGGTGGAAAGGCGAGGTAAGAGCTCACCAGCGTGATGGCGACTTCACGGCTATGTAAACCCCACTTGGAGCAAGACCGAATAGAGAGGCATTTAAGGAGTTGCCCGCTCCGCCTCTGGGTGTGTCGCTTGAGTCTATTGGTAACGATAGACCTAGATAGATGATTGCTTAATACAGGACCCCGCTTACGGCTTATCTCGTATAATTTGTTTTGAACACTAGGTTAATTCCTGGTGTTTTTTTATTTGCCAAATGGTATATAAGTAATTGTTGTATTTGGAATAAAATGCTATAATAAATATTATGTATAAGTTTTCAAAGGGGAGAATGGAATATGATTAAATTAATAGATAAGTATATAAATGCCGTTAGGGTGAGTAAATTAAATGGAGTCGTTTTTAGTATTATATTTGCTTTTCTTGTATTTTCAACTTCACATACTTACAATGTAACATATAAAGGCATTCCTAATAAAGAAAGTTTTATAACTTCAGCTGTAGCTGCTGTCATATTAGGAGTTGTTTGGTTTTTTTCATCTCTTGCTCTTGTAAAAATTTCTGATAGGATAGAAAAAAGAAAGTTAGAAGAACGTGAAAGGGAAATAGCAAAAAGAAGGGCAAAGGCTGAGAGTAGAAGTAGTGGGAAAAAAGTTAATAATAAAAAGAAGAAAAGAATGTCTTAGAAATTTTAAGACATTCTTTTATGGAAACATAAGCTACTTAAAAATTAAAGAGTTTTCTTAAATGTGAAACTTCTTTTATTATCTGTTAAATATAGCTGTAATCCACTCATTGCTTTGATGTTTTTCAATCATAGAAAAGCCATAACCTTCAACCATAGATTTTATTTTGTCAAAACTCCATTCAACTAAGCCTGAAACAAGTAGATGTCCATCTTCTTTTAGGTGTTTCTTTATAAAATTCATAAACATATGTGTTTCTTCACCACCTATATTTATATATATCCAATCAAATTCACCGTTTATTTCAACTTCATCAGATAAGGCGTCTCCAATTAAAACCTTTATGTTAGTTAAATTATTTAGAGAGGCATTAAATTCTACTTCTTCTTTGACGTCTCTTATGTCAAGGGCAACTACTTCTGTAGCACTTTTTATAGCAGTAGCTAGTGAAAGTATACCAGACCCTGTTCCTACATCTAAAACTCTCATATTTGAAAAATCCTTTGATAATATTACCTTTAAAAGATCTTGAGTTGTTTCATGAAGTCCTGTTCCAAAGGCACCTTGAGATATAAAATTGATTTTTTTCTTGCCTTCAAATTCTTCATCAGGAGAAGCGATGACATAGGTATCATCAATATGTATTGCTGGCATACTGAAATCATCATAATTTGAAGCTTCCTCAAAGACGTCAAAAGGTTTTTGATTAAGTATTGAGTTAACTTTATTCATAAAGACTTCTAAGTCCTCTAAATCTTCTACATGGCTTTCGAAAGTTACTTTAAGTGTAACTTCTTCTGATTCAACTTCTTCATAACCATAGCCGTTTTCATCAGTAGTTATTTTTAAAAGACTTTCATAGAATACATCGTATATATCATTAATTTGTAAAGCTTCTACAGCTTCATCTACTTTTGAATAAGGCATTTTATAGCAAATAATAAACATGTTAATACTCCTTTCAAAATGAAACTAATACCATATTATTATATATATATATTTATGTAAAGTAACTATAGCTTACATTTACAAAAATATGTCTCTGGGGTATCATATAAATAACAGTTAGGAAAGGATGAGATGTTTTGAAGAATATAGTTGTTTTAGATGGAAAAACACTTGGTGATGTTGATTTTAAAAAGTTAGAAGAGTTTGGGAAAGTTAGTTATTATGATAAAACTGAGCCTAAGGATGTTGTTAGCAGAGTTAAAGATGCAGCAATTATTCTGACAAATAAAGTTGCACTTAATGAAGATAATTTAAAAGAAGCTAAAAATCTTGAACTTATTTGCGAAACTGCAACAGGATTTAATAATATAGATTTGAATTATGCAAAGTCCAGAAAAATAGCAGTAACTAATGTGGCTGGATATTCAACGCCAACAGTAGCACAACATACATTTGCTACACTTTTGCATTTATATGATAAGATAGCTTATTATGATAACTTTGTTAAGAGTGGAAAGTATTCTGAGTCAGATATGTTCACAAATCTAGATATACCTTACAATGACATTGAAGGAAAGATATGGGGAATAGTAGGTTTTGGCGCTATAGGTAAAAAGGTGGCCAAGATAGCAGATGCCTTTGGAGCAAAAGTCGTTTATTATTCTACATCGGGAAAAAATAACAATGCAGATTATAAGAAAGTAGATCTAGAAGAACTTTTAAAAGAAAGTGATATTATATCTATTCATGCTCCTTTAAATGATGCTACGCAAGGGTTATTTAATTATAAAAATTTAAGCCAAATGAAGAAAAATTCAGTTTTGATAAACATGGGAAGAGGTCCAATAGTAGTAGATGAAGACTTAGCTAAGGCTTTAGATGAAGAGCTTATATCAGGAGCTGCTTTAGATGTATTTTCGGTTGAGCCAACTCCATCAAATAATCCATTACTACATATAAAAAATAAAGATAGATTAGTATTAACTCCGCATATTGCATGGGCAAGTGTTGAGGCTAGAAATAGATTATTTGCAGATTTAATTGAGAATATACATGCCTTTTATAGAGGAGAAGAAAGAAATAGAGTAGAACTATAAAAATAAGGTATTGATGAGAATATTCATCGATACCTTGTTTTTTTAATGGTTCAATATGTATTTTTCAATGGTTTTAATAACTCCATTTTCAGTGTTTTTCGGAGCTATAAAGTTCCCGTATTGTTTCATATCATCATTGGCGTTTTCCATTACAAAACTGTAATGTGCCTTTTTCAACATTTCAACATCATTATAGAAGTCTCCAAATACCATAGTTTCATCATAGGATATATTTTGATCTTCTTGAATTTTTCTCAAAGCTGCCCCTTTGTTAACTCCCTCATTCATAATATCAATCCAAACTTCACCAGAAACAACTATCATAAAATCTGAAGAAAATTTATGTTTTATAGTTTCATATGTGTTGTTAGTAGTTGATGTTAAGTTACAAATAGTTATTTTAAATATTTCGTCATTAACTTTAGTGAGATCATCTACTATATGTTTTTTTATGTAGTATTTATCTATTTCAGTAGTAAATTCATCAGAACATGGTCTGTGATAAGCTCCATTCTTACCGCATAATATTATTTCTGCATTTGGAATAAATTCTACACACTTTATTAATTCGTTAACTTTATCTTTATCTATAATGCTTATACTAACAATTTCTCCGTTTTCTACAACAAATGCTCCGTTATCACAAATATAATAAAGCTTATCAGAAAGTGGCGTGAAGTTTTCATAGAGTGTATAGTATGGGCGTCCACTAGCTACTACAAATTTAATATTTCTATTTTCAAGTTTCTCAAGAGTGTTAGCAAATTCCTGTGGAATCTGACCTTTTTCATCTAATAAAGTTCCATCCATATCTGTTGCAATTAATCTTATCATTTTTTCACCTATTTCCCATTTTCATTTGTATAACTTTATTATACATTATAAAATAATTTATTAAAATAAATATATAAGTAATAGGTTAAAAGAGTATTTATAAATATGTATTTAGTGTTATAGTAAATGATGGTAGAATTTTTATTATAGTAAGTTAAAGAATTGGAGGACGAGATAATGAAAGATACAATTGATAGAATAAAAAAATTTAGAGATGATAGGGAGTGGAAGCAATTTCATACTCCTGGTAACTTAGCAAAGGCTATATCAATTGAAGCTAGTGAGTTATTAGAAAATTTTTTGTGGGATGATAAAAGTTATGATCAGGAACATGTTGAAGAGGAGTTAGCTGATGTAATGGTGTATTGTTTACATTTAGCAGATGCATTAGGGGTAGATATAGAAGAAATAATAAATAGAAAAATGGATAAAAACGAAGAAAAGTATCCTGTCGAAAAGGCGAGAGGTAATAGTAAGAAATATACACAATTATAGAAAAGTTAGTAGAGATGCATAAAATTTGATAGATGTTTAAATATGCTGGTGATATGTTGACAAATAATCTAATGTGCGTTAAAATTGTTAATAAGTTAATATTGACAAGCAAAGAATGAGAGTAGTAGAAAGTAGTAAGTTTTTTAGAGAGTGGGGTATGGTGAGAGCCCGCAGATTTTGCCTTTTGAACTCGCTCATGAGCTATAAAGTTGAACTAATAGTAGGCTTTATCGGTTTATAGCCGTTATTACAATTAAGATAAGATTTTTTGGATGGTACCGCGTAATTGCTCCAAGTTGGAGTGGTTACGCTTTTTTTATTAATATTATAGAGAGGTGAAAAAAATGGGGTTAAGGCAGTAGATAAAAAGATAATAGTTATAGTGAAACTCTATGGGGTATTAGAACAATTATGATGTAAAAAAGAGTGATAATATAACTATAAAATATCTAAGGGGGCAGAGATACGATGTTAAATAGTAAAAAATATAAGAGATTTAAAACAATTAATTTTGAAGAAAGAACTTGGCCAAATAAACTAATTAGTAAGGCACCAATTTGGTGCTCTGTAGATTTAAGAGATGGAAATCAAGCTCTCATAAATCCGATGACAGTGGATGAGAAGAAAGAAATGTTTAGGCTTTTAGTTGAACTTGGATTTAAAGAAATAGAAATAGGATTCCCATCAGCATCACAAATAGAATTTGATTTTTTAAGAACATTGGTTAATGAAAATTTGATTCCAGATGATGTTGCAGTACAAGTGTTAACTCAAGCAAGACCACATCTTATTAAAAGGACATTTGAATCGCTAAAAGGTGTTAAAAAAGCAGTGCTTCACATTTATAATTCAACATCTATCCTTCAAAGAGATGTGGTGTTTAATATGAGTAAAAATGAAATAAAAAATATAGCTGTAGAAGGAACTGCACTTGTAAAAGAGTATGCAAAAGATTTTGAGGGAGAACTTTCTCTTGAGTACTCTCCAGAAAGTTTTACGGGGACAGAGGTAGAATATGCACTAGAAATTTGTGAAGCTGTTTTAGATACATGGGGAGCTACAAAAGAGAATAAAGTTATTATAAATCTTCCAGCTACAGTGGAAATGGACACTCCAAATATTTTTGCTGATCAAATTGAATGGATGAGTAGTAAATTTAAGAATAGGGAAAGAATTATTTTAAGTGTGCATCCCCATAACGATAGGGGAACAGGGGTTGCAGCAGCTGAGATGGCTCTTCTTGCAGGGGCTGATAGGGTTGAAGGAACACTATTTGGTAATGGAGAGAGAACTGGTAATGTAGATATATTAAATATTGCTTACAATATGTTTTCACAAGGAGTGAATCCAGAGCTCAATCTTGAAGATATACAAAAAATTATTGATGTTTATGAAAGGTGTTGTAAAATTCCAGTTCATATAAGGCATCCATATGCAGGTAAGTTAGTATTTACGGCTTTCTCTGGTTCGCATCAAGATGCTATTAATAAGGGTATGAGTAAATATAGAGAAAGAGCTGGACAGTATTGGGAAGTTCCATATTTGCCAATAGACCCAAGTGATTTGGGAAGGGAATATGAAGCATTAGTTAGAATTAATAGTCAATCTGGTAAAGGTGGAATAGCTTTTGTGATGGATAGATATTACGGTTATAAGATGCCTAAAGCTATGCATAAGGAATTTGCAGATGTTATTCAAAAGATTTCAGAGGTAAAAGGTGAAGTTGCACCACAAGTTATCATGAATAAATTCGAAGAGGAGTACCTAGCAAAAGAAGAACCTTTTAAGTTAATTAGATTTAGAATCAAAGATTTACATGACGATAATGATTTAGATGTTGATACAGAAGTAGCAGTTAGATTTTCATATAGAGGGGAAGAAAAGGTTATAGAGGGGTATGGAAATGGGCCTATTGATTCTTTGAGAAGGGCTTTACTAGATGCTAAAATAGCCAATATTCATATAATTGATTATGTTGAGCATGCTCTTGGAAAAGGAGCGGAAGCAAAGGCCGCTGCTTATGTAAATATGAATTTAGATAATAGGGAGCCTTCGACTTTTGGAGTTGGTGTAGATAGTAATATAACAGTTGCATCTATTAAAGCTGTATTTAGTGCATTAAATAGATTATATAAGTAGAATAAATTTAAATTAAGAGTATGGTTGAATAGAGTGGACAATTTGCTTGTTTTATTGGATCCATTTTATTCAAGACATACTTTTTTGTTTGTTACCAGTTACCAGAGGAGCCACCACCACTAGAAGAGCCTCCACCAAAGCCACCAAAACCTCCTCCGCCAGAAGAATCACCAGGACCATGTCTATTTGAAAAAGCATTAATAAACAAAAGTTGTAGTAGAAAGTAAGAAATTCTTCCTCTATTAAATAGAAGGTCCATAAAAAATAATCCGAGCATAACTATGAAAGTTATTCCGTAAGTTTTTGTTTTTGATTCTAAATTATTATCAGTAGGTAAAGTTATATTAAGAGATTTATCTAAGGTTACTCCATATTCTTTTGCTATATAATCACAAAGGGTACTATAACTATCAAGAAGACCTTTTCCATAATTACCTTCTATAAATTTAGGTTTAGCCAGAGAATCCATTACTCTGCTGGTAAGCACATCTGGGAGTGCTCCTTCAAGTCCTCTGCCAACTTCAACTCGCCAAGTACGATCCCTTAACGCTACTAGAATTAATAACCCGTTATCCTTTTCTTTTTGACCGATTTGCCAAGTCCTAAAAAGATTATTAGCATAGGATTCTATGGGAATATTATTTGTTGAATCTAATATTACTATAGTTGCTTCAGATCCTGTTTTATCTTCAAGTTCCTTTCCTATGGAAATAATACTTCTTTTTTCTTCATCAGTTATTGTATTAGTATAATCGTTTATATATTTATAACTTGTTGGGATAGGAAAAGAATCAGCAGCAAGGGGGTGATCGTAAAAAAGTGAAGTAATTATTAAAAGAGAAGATATAAATATCTGTATAAATCTATTATTTACATTCATTTTTGACTAGAAAAATCTACAGAAGGAACTTCATTTGCTCCTTCACTAGCCTTATAAAGTGGTTTTTCTTCAAACCCAAATAGTGAAGCTATTATGTTGCTAGGAAATCTTCTTCTCTTAGTGTTATAATTTGTTACGGCAGTATTATAGTCTTGTCTAGATATAGTTATTCTATTTTCTGTTCCTTCTAATTCAACAGTTAAATCTCTAAAGTTTTGGTTAGATTTTAATTCAGGATAATTTTCGACTACAACCAACAATCTAGAGAGGGCTCCTGATAGCTGACTATCAGCATTAGCTTGATCTGAGACATTTGTTGCACCAGCTAATCTACTTCTTGCATTGGCTATATCAGTAAAGATATCTTTTTCCTGTGAAGCATATCCTTTTACTGTATTGACTAGGTTAGGAATTAAATCGGATCTTCTTTGAAGCTGAGTATCTATGTTAGACTCAGATGTAGATACTTGTTGCTCTAATGTGACTAAGCTATTATATGCACTTATAGTAGGAATAACTAATAAAAAAATAATTATAGCAACTATTATTAAAGGTTTTAAATTTTTTTTCATATATAAATACCTCCTTTATAAACTTATATTAGTATACGTAGAAATATAAAGATTATTAGTGAAACTTTACAGCTTTGTATAGAATTTAAATGATTGAAAAAAATGTATGCAACATAAAAAGGTTCTGTCTATCGACAGAACCTCTTTAGTCTAATATATTACTCTAAATTTTTTTTCATCTTGAATTAAAGAAACTTCTTTTTTGGAAAAGTCAGTAACATTAATAAATCTATTTCCTTCTCTAATTACAGATATAAATTTCTGTAAATTATTTTCAGTACCTTGAACTTCTAATTCTACCGTTCCATTTGGCATGTTTCTTACAAAGCCTGTTAGTGAATATTTGAGTGCATTGCTTTGAGCGTAAAATCTAAACCCTACTCCTTGTACTCTACCCTCTAAAATTAAAAAATATCTTACCATTGTATTTTCCTCCGATAAAAATATAACTTTATTATAGCATAAATCAAATAATATTTTAAATATTCAGAATATTGTGATATAATTATATGGAAAAATATGTAATAGGAGGATTGTGATATGGAAAGAACCTTGGTATTAATAAAACCAGATGGTGTTGAACAAAATATAATTGGGAAGATAATTAATTTTTATGAGGAAGCTGGGCTTAAAATAGTAGCTTTAAGAATGGAAAAAGCAAATGAAGAAGTTGCTATGAGGCATTATGAACAACATAATGATAAGTTTTTTTATCAAGATTTGATTAAATATATTACACGAAGTCCTCTATGCTCTCTAATTATAGAAGGTGAAGGAGCTATAGAAAAAGTAAGAAAGATTAATGGATCTACTAATCCAATAAAAGCTGAAAAAGGTACAATAAGAAATTTATTCGCAAAGAGTGTTACAGAAAATTGTGTGCATGCATCAGATTCACTTGAAAGTGCGGAGAGGGAAATTGCAATTTGGTTTCCTAATTAATTGCATTAAAGAGACATCTCAATAGCAGTTGAGATGTCTCTTTATATCATTAAGTGCATTTTTTATTATAGTATTAAGAGTATATTAATAGCTTCCAATTTTAACCCATTCATCATTATAAAGTTTTAGGGCATTATTAGGTAAATTTCTATAAACTTCACAATTGTCTAAAGTTTCATCATCTGGATAAGTTTCCTTAACATCATCATCTAGCATCTTATAAGTTTCGCGGTTAGGAGTGTAGTATTCTATGTAGTCTACATTTTGCTTTGAATTATCTGGGTCTGTTAAGAAGTTTATGAATGCTTCTGCACCTTCCTTATTTCTGCTTCCTTTTGGTATTATCATTCCGTCGAACCATTTATTTGATCCTTCTTTTGGAACAACATATTTGAGTTTTGGGTTTTCACTAATTATTTTATTTGCATCACCAGACCATACGGCAGCTAAAGAAGCTTCATCTTCAATCATGCAATCTTTTACTTGATCAACAAACCAAGCTTTAACGATAGGTTTTTGCTCAATTAGAAGGTTAGCAGCTTCATCTAGTTCTTTTGGATCTGTTGAGTTCATAGAATAACCAAGATGTTTTAAAGCTATGGAAATAGTTTCTCTAACAGAATCAAACATAACTATATCTTTGCTGTATTTTTTGTCCCATAGGATGTCCCAAGAAGTAACAGGTTCTGTAACTACTTCGGGATTATAAATAATACCTATAGTTCCCCACATATAAGGAACAGAGTATTTATTATCAGGATCAAAATCTAAGTTTTTAAATTTATCATCAATATACTGATAGTTTTGGATATTATCAAAATTAAGTTCTTCAACCATATTCTCAGAAATCATTTTTTCAATCATATAATCAGAAGGGAAAACTAAATCGTAACTATTACTACCAGATTTTATTTTAGAATACATTTTTTCGTTAGTATCATAAGTAGAATATTGAATCTTATAACCAGTTTCGTCCTCAAACTTATTTATTAAGTTTTCATCTATATAATCACCACAGTTAAATATATTAATAACTTTATTATCATTATCTTTAACATTACATCCAATAAGTAAGGAGGAAGCTAGAAATATACTAAGTAATAAAGCTATAATTTTATTAAAAATTTTCAATTTTATTACCTCCTGATGATTGTTTCCTATTTACTATAAGTAGCAATATTAATACAACTAAAAACATTATAGTTGAGAGAGCGTTTATTTCAGGTTTTATTCCACGTTTGGCCATTGAATATATCTCAATTGATAAATTAGTTACCCCAGCTCCTGTAGTAAAGAATGATATAACAAAGTCATCTATAGACATGGTAAATGCCATTAAAAATCCAGAGAATATCCCAGATTTTATTTGTGGGATAATAATCTTTCTTAGCGCGTAGAAAGGTGTTGCTCCAAGATCTAATGCTGCCTCAGTAGTGTTTTGAGGAAGCTGTTTAAGCTTAGGCAAAACAGATAATATAACATATGGCAAACTAAAAGTTATATGTGAAAGTAGCATGGTAATAAAGCCGAAATCCATCTTAATAAAAATAAATAATGACATTAGAGCTATACCAGTAACAATATCAGGATTCAAAACTGGTAAATAATTTATATTAAGTAGAAGTTTTTTTTGTGCACCTTTTTTCATATTATGAATTCCTATTGCGGTTATAGTACCGACAATAGTAGATATAATTGAGGCCAAAATAGCAATAAATAGAGTATTGTATAAAGCTCTCATTATGGTATCATCTTGGAATAATTGACCATACCATTTAAAAGTGAATCCATTCCATTTAGCCATAGATTTAGAATCATTAAAAGAAAAAATCATTAGTGTAATTATAGGAGTATATAGGAATATGAAAATAACAATTAGATAAAATCTTTTTATGAAGCTTTCTAATTTATTTACCAAAGGCCAACACTCCCTTCTTTATCAGCATGGTCAAATTTATTCATTAAAGCCATAGATATTAATATTACAATCATCATAAGTATTGATATTGCAGATCCCAAATTCCAATCACTTAAAGTTGTAAATTGTTGTTCAATTAAGTTACCAAGTAACATATATTGTCCGCCTCCAAGTAAGCTTGAAATAACAAATGTAGATACAGCAGGCATAAATACCATTGTAACTCCAGAAATTACCCCAGGAAAACTTAAGGGGAAAATAATTTTTCTAAATATAATATTTTTATTTGCTCCAAGGTCACTTGCAGCATTAATTAAGCTTTGATCCATTTTAATCAATACTGTATATATAGGCAGTATCATAAATGGTATAAAGTTATAAATCATTCCAAGAAGTACAGCTCCATCATTATACAAAAATGTTATAGGAGCAATATTTAAATTTCCTAATATATTATTAATTAATCCGTTTTTACCTAAGATAGGAAGCCAAGCATAAGTTCTTAATAAAAAGTTTATCCACATGGGTACTATAAAAAGCATTATTAAAAGATTTCTTCTTGAGGCTTTCATCTTTGAAATAATATATGCTACAGGATAGCCCAAAATTAGACAAGCTAAAGTTGAAATTAAGGCTAATTTTATTGAGCGATAAAATATTTTTCCATATTGAGGATTTAATAGTCTTGAGTAGTTATCAAGGGAAAATGTATAGCTATCTCCTGATTTTTCAGTTAAGCTAAAAAATAATACAATTAATAAAGGAATAATGATAAATAAAGAACACCAAAACATAAATGGATAAGTAGCTTTTGAGCTATTTTTCCTATTCATAGTATCTAATCTTTCTCATTATATGAATATCTTCAGGATAAATATCTAATCCAATTTCTGAATCTACATCATAAAATTTTGTATTATGAATAATAAATTCTCTTTCACTTTCCTTTACTACCATTTCATAGTGAACTCCTTTAAAGTTAACAGACTTAACTATACCGTTAAGCATTCCGTTGTCCTTTGCAACTATTTTAATGTCCTCAGGTCTAATAACTACATCAATATTTTCATTAGGGTTAAACCCTTTATCTACGCATTCAAATTCTTTATTACAGAAGATAACTTTAAAGTCTTCAACTATAACACCATCTATAATGTTACTTTCGCCTATAAAGTCAGCAACAAATGCATTGGCTGGTTCGTTATATATATCTTCTGGAGATCCTTTTTGTTGAATAACACCTTTATTCATAACCACAATAGTATCAGACATAGTTAAAGCTTCTTCTTGATCATGAGTCACGAAGATAAAAGTAATTCCAAGTCTTTGCTGAATTTTCTTTAGTTCAAGTTGCATTTCTTTTCTTAATTTTAAATCCAAAGCTCCAAGTGGTTCATCTAAAAGAAGAACTTCTGGCTCATTAACTAGTGCTCTAGCTATAGCGACCCTTTGTTGTTGTCCTCCACTTAGAGATTCGATGTTTCTTTTTTCAAAATCAGATAGAGAAACTAGGTTAAGTATTTCTTTTACTTTTTTATCTATATCTTCTTTAGTAAGTTTTTTAATTTTTAGCCCAAAAGCAATATTCTCATAAACATTCATATGAGGAAATAGAGCATACTTCTGGAAAACGGTGTTTACAGGTCGCTTATTAGGGGGCAGATTTGATATACTTTCTCCATGAAATAAGATATCTCCAGAATCAGAATTTTCAAATCCAGCTATTATTCTAAGAGTGGTTGTTTTACCACAACCTGATGGACCTAATAAGGTCAAAAATTCATTACTTTTAATACTTAAAGATAGATTATCAAGTACAGTGTTATCACTATATGCTTTTGTGATATTCTTTAACTCAATTATATTTTTATCCATCATAAACACCTCTTTCTATACTAATTAAAATGATGGGGGAGTACTGATCCAAATTACTTTTGCTAAAGTCTTTCCGGAGTTAGAAATATAGTGACTTTCTCTTGGTTTGAAGTAGAAACTTTCCCCTTTTTTTACTTTATATTTTTTATTACCTAAGTGCAAAAATATACTTCCAGATAGGACATAGCCAAATTCTTCACCCTCATGTGGCTCTTCTAATGTATATCTTCCATCAGGGGCTAAAGTGATCATAATTGGTTCCATTATATTTTTCTGAGCATTTGGAACTAGCCACATAAGATTATATTTTAAATCATTATCTTCAGTTTGAAACATATCTTCGTTACTGAAGGTGACACGTTCTTCCTCGGTTTCGCTAAAGAACTCTTTTAGGTTTGTGCCTAAAATTTCTAATATATCAACTAAGGTTGCAATAGATGGGGATGTTAAATCATTTTCAAGTTGAGATATAAATCCTTTTGAGAGCTCGCATCTATTTGCAAGTTCTTCTTGGGTGAGTTGTATTTCAATTCTTAGTCTACGAATTTTTGCTCCAATTTGCATATTTTCACCTACCAATAAAAATAACTTTTACTAAACTATATGTTTAAAATTACTAAACAAACAAAAATATTATATAAATTTTATTAAATAAAATCAAGATTTTTTTGTAAAAATAAGAAAAAATTTCACTGTAGTTAAAGTAAGGATATGTAAGAAGTTAAATAGAGAAAAGTGGAAATAGGTTTAGTTATTAAAATCAGTATGTTTACTAATACTAAGATGAAAACTATATTCGACTAGAAGATGATTTTTTTGTGAATATTTATATACTTAATTTTCTAAACTATTGATAATACTACATAAATATGAGATATTTAATAATATAAATAAAGAATTAGGTGGTAATTATGGTAGAGAATAAAGATAGTTATAGAAGAAATGGTAAAAAAATATATATTAAACAGCCTGATTTTAAGGAGTTTACTTTTATTTCAAGGTTATGGTCAGATGAAGAAACAATGAAAGAAATAGGAGGCGTATTTAATTTTCCAGAGGATAAATGGGAGATGTTTTATAAGAAGATGGTTTATCCAACTGATGGCAAGAATTTTTATTGTTTAGTTTACACTATTAGAGATAAGGCAATAGGTGAAGTTAGTTTTCATGGATATGATTCTGCTACAAAAATAGCAAGATTTAATTTAAAGATACACCATAGATATAGAAATAAGGGATATGGAGAAGAGGCGCTTAGACTTTTATTTGAATATTATTTTTTAGAATTTGGTGGAGAAATGATAATTGATAGCATTCCAACAGAAACTGGTGTTAGAATAGCTAAAAAATTAGGATTCCAAGAAGTTGGACAATATAAAGATGGAATTAAGATGAAAATAACAAAGGAGGAATTTTTAGATAATAGAATAGATAGCACAAATAGCATAGGCATACTCATGTATGATGGAATGAGTATAATGGATTATGGTATAATTTGTGAAAGTTTAGAGATGGCTAATGAAATTAAAGGAAAAAAGTTATTTAGTATTGTTGATGTAGCATTAAAGAATACCATAAAATTTAGAAATGGTACTACAATTAATGTTGATATAATAGATTTTGAAAATTATAAACCTGATGTGCTAATAATACCAGGAGGAGAATTTGTGGATAGTCATGTTAAAGATAAAGAAATCATAAAGTATATTATGATGAATTTAAATCATTGTGATTATATTTGCACACAGGGGGAGGGGATTAAATTCCTTATAAGATGTAGAGCTTTAGAAGGAATTCGAATTCCAAAGCTTGAAACTGAGCTTGAAGGGCTAGAGGAAGATAGGATAGTCGATAAGAATTTTGTTGACAATGGCAAAGTAATTCTTAGTGCAAATACTATTGGAAGTTTGGAAATGATTTTGTCGCTAGTAGAGAAAATTGGTGGAAGGAAGCTTTCAGAAGAGTTAGAAAGTAGATTAGGGCTAGTAGAAAAAAACTTTATAAAAGAGATGTAATATTGTAAAATATTTATATGGATATAAACTATTAAGTAAAGTTTTATACTATTTTATGGAGGTAACTAATGAATTATAAAAAGACAAGTATAGTAGTATTTACTATACTGGCGATTCTAACACTTTGCGCAGTATTTACAGTATATATGTTTATTGGTTCTGGGGCTAAGGAAAAGAAGTCTGCAAAGGCATTCTTACAATTACTTTCTTCAAATAATATTATCACCATGAATAAAGAGAATGACAAATACAAATCTACTAAAAAGAGTGATCCATCTAAAAATGAAGAATATTATAGTGTGGTTTCAGGTGAATATGCTATTGATGTAGATGCAAAGTATAACGTCATTGGATTTACTAATAAAAATAGCATGGCTGATAAGAGCAAAATTACAGCTGATGAAGCTAAGAGCATTGGTGAGAAATACTTAGGCATTATCTATAAAGGTGAATGCAGGTTTAAAGAGGTTGTAAAGGAAGAAGAAACTCAAGTGATGCCATATTATTCTCTATTGTTTACAAAGTATAAGGATGGATATCCGTTTTATAATTACAATTTATCTTTAAAAGTAAATAAAGAAACAGGAAAACTTGATGGTTTTTCTAATTCATCTATAGATAAAGAGCCTAAAAATGTAAAAATAAATATAGATGAATTAAATGCTTCAGAAATATCCAAAGGTGAGTTCCTAAAATTATATAAATCAGCTGAATTTAATGAGAAAACTTATAAGGCATATAGTGAAAATAAAGATAAAACAGAATTAGAACTATGTTATGTAGTCTCATTAAAGGGGTTAGGTGAAAATAATAAAGAAATAAAAATGAAATATTTTGTATCGACTGAAACTGGTGATATCATAAATTCAGAAAAGAGTAATGTTACAGGCACAAGTGCTTAAAAAAATAGCTGTCTCAATTGAGACAGCTATTTTTAATGTGGATTAATTATTTTTTGTTTAGTTGAATCTGTTGTAGTATCCTTTTTATCGGCATCAGTATCAGCGTTAGTTTTTGTATTGGTATTAGTGTTTGTATTAGTATTAGTGCTATCGTTACTGTTAGTAGATGTTTTTGAATTATCCGTTGTTGTAGATGGAGTTTCTGGAAGAGCTACAGCAGCAGTATCATCTACAACAGTTGGCAATAGGTACGGAAAATCAGCAGTAACTGAGTTTGGATTTATTTTCTTAACGAATATTCTGTCACCTAGAAGCCAAGCTGGTGTATTTGCTGATGCCAATTTGCTATTAGCTGTATTTATTTTTGAAGATACATGTGCATCACAATATGAGGTCGGTTGTGTACCTTCAATAAAATATTCTTCATAAACTCTATCTCTAGGATCACTATGACAAAGTGCAGTTGGCAATTTGCCAGAGTCTTTACATACAGCTACCTTTACTAGTCCGCTTGGAGCATCTATATCTTTAATTTCTTTTCCCTTATGAGCTTTTGCCATTATTTGTCCCCAAAGACTAGCAGAAGTATCAGAATAGGTATTAAGTTTTTTTGGTTTATCATAACCGATCCAAACAGAACCAGAAAGATAAGGAGTAACTCCTGTAAACCAAAGATCTTTACTATCTGTAGTAGTACCAGTTTTTCCTGCGACAGCCATATCGCCCCACTTAGCGGATGGACCAGTAGTTTCGAGGGAACCTTTTAAAATATCATAAAGTATATAAGCTGTTTGTGGTGAAAAAATTTCTTTTGTTTTAATATTTGCTTCAGAATCTAAAAGAGTATTTCCGGAAGCATCTAAAACTTTTGAGTATAATTTTGGTGTTGTATAAACACCTCCATTTCCAAAAACACCGAATGCAGATGCAGTAATAAATGTATTACCTCCATCTTGATTACCGTTAAATTGACCAAGGGCTAAAGTTGCAATAGAGGATTTAGATTCTTGATTATAAACTAATCCAAACTTTTCGCCATATGACAATCCGGTTTTTAAACCAATTGTATTTTCAACTATTACTGAAGCTACGTTTTTAGACTTTGTCAAACCGTCTCTTAAAGTTATGTTACCATCGAATTTAAAATCATCATTTCTTACAGCATATGGTTTTCCATTATCAAGATTTTTTCCGATATTATCTTCAATAGGTGAATCATCTATCGTAGAACCAGCAGTTAATATTTTTTCATTTATAGCTGGACCATATACCGTTAATGGTTTTGTAGTAGATCCAATTGGTCTTAAGTAAGTATAAGCTCTATTGGCAGATTGTGCTCCGTGCTCACCTCTACCACCTATCATAACTAGAACCTTACCAGTCTTATAATCCACTATAGTAGCTGAAGCTTGAAACTCTGGGGTTTTAGTTCCTTCAACATAAGTTTCTTTATAACCAACATTTTGAGCTGTGAAATTATTTAATAAATTTTGAGTATAATCTTGAAGTGCTCTATCCATGTTAGTTGTTATTTTTAAGCCACCATTAGCTAGAAGTCTAGAAACTTCTTCATCCGAATATTTGTATTTAGCCTTTAAATCTTCTTTAACTTGTGATACAGCTGGATTTAGATACCACTCATATTGAAGAGTATAGCTATTTTTCTTAGAAGAAAAAACTAATTTCCCTGCATCTATATCAGCAATAGCTTGATTAAATTCAGCATCTGTTATTTTGCCTAATTCATGCATTTTAGATAACACAGTTTTTGTTCTGTTAATATAAGGACTAGGATTCTTTTTGTTATTTTCATTGTATGCGCTATAATATGTTGGCGCTTGAGCAATTCCACTAATATAAGCACATTCAATAAGATTAAGATCTTTAACAGATTTAGCAAAGTAAAGATTTGCTGCTGCTTCAACACCATAAGCAGTTCCTCCAAGAGGTATTGTGTTTAGATATTGATTCAAAATTTCATCTTTTGATAATTTTTTCTCTAGACTAAGTGCTAGCCAGATTTCTTTTATCTTTCTTTCAACAATAAAATCCTCATCTGTAAGTACAGTGTTTTTTAATAATTGCTGAGTTAAAGTAGAACCTCCATGCATACCACTTTGACGTTTAAAGATTTTAGTAATATCAGTAACAAAAGATCCAGCAATTCTAATAGGGTCAATTCCTTTATGTGATTCAAATCTTTGGTCTTCAATTGAAATAAAACCGTCTTTTAAATGTTGAGGTATTTTATCAAAGGTTACAACCGTTCTATCGACTTCAGAATGTAAGTTATCCATAAATACACCATCTTTATCATATACAGATGTAGGCTGACTTAAGTTAAGGACAGCATCCACATCAAGAGGGGGTGTACTTTTAATAACAGCAAAAATGTAACCAGCACCTATAACCATTACAGTTAACATTAAAAATAGTAATGTAAAGAAAATTCTTCTGAAAATAATTCTTACTCTACTCTTTTTCTTTTTCTTTTTGCGTCCTTTTTGAGGAGCACCTTTTTTTGCTGGAGACTTAGTGGCGTTATTTCTTTTATTTGAATTTTTATCTATAGCCATTTGTTCCTCCCAAATTTTTTATATTTAATTATATTATATTATACTATAGCATAATTATAATATGATTAAATCAATAACTCAACAATAAGGTGTTATATGAAATACTATGTAAAACCAAGAAAGCGGAAAATAAAACCGCATTTTTTGATTACTATTACAATTTTTACCATATTAATTACTCTTTTATATATTTTTGATGTCAGGGTTTTACCGTCAGCGCTAGTCAAATCGGAAAGTGCAGTTAGAGCAAAGACTGTTGATACAATAAGCTCGACTAGTTTAGAGCTGTTTAATGATGAATTTAAGTATGATGAAATGATAATAATTGATAGGGATAAGGATAATAATATTAATCTTATAAGGGCAAATACTGTAAAGTTAAATTACTTAGCTTCAGAGCTTGCCATAAAGTGTAATGAAAGATTGCAGAAGATGGGGGAGGTAGGAGTAAAAGTTCCAATTGGATGGATAACTGAGCAAAGTGCATTTTATAATTTAGGCCCTGAAATTACAGTAAAAATTGAACCTATTGGAAATATGAAGGTAAACTACGAATCAAAATTTGAAAGTGCAGGAATAAATCAAACAAGACATAAAATTTATTTAAATGTAGAGGCAACAGTAAAAATAATTATACCTCTTCATAGTAAGGAAATGGATATAACCTGTGAAATACCTGTAGCAGAAACTATTATAGTAGGAAAGATACCAAATACTGCAATAGATTTTTCTAAGGGACAATAAAATAAAATGTACAATTAATTAAAAACAAATTTAAGTTTATAATTAATTGTACATTTTATTAAAATTCATTTAATCTTGCCAGTTGAATACATAAGGAATATTTCTATAGTAGTTACCATAATCTAAACCATAACCAACAACAAAGACATCATCTATTTCAAAACATCTATAATCAGGGTGAACATTAGTTTTTCTTCTAGATGGCTTATCAAGTAGTACACAGCTCTTTACTGATGCAGCGCCAAGCTTTTTTACATGGTTTATTATAAATTCCATGGTATATCCAGTATCTACTATATCATCAACTATTAAAACATCAAAACCTTCTATATTATCAGGGATATCATTTACTATCTTTACTTCCCCTGAACTAGTCTCACTATGACCATAACTTGAAGTAGTCATAAATCCTACCATTACCTTAGTGTCAAGAGCTCTTACAAGATCAGCAGTAAACATAAAGCTACCTCTTAAAAGAGATAATACATAAAGATTTTTCCCTTCGTAGTCTTTTGTTATCTCAGCTCCAAGTTCTTCTATTCTAGTATCTATAGTCTCTTTTGATAATAGAATATTACGTTTCTTATCTTCCATTGGTATCCTCCGTTTCAAAACAGTTAAAGTATTTATTAAATTTATATTATTTCTCTTAATTCATATTACAGATTTTTAATTAATCTTGCAACTTTATTTTATCTAGTTTTAATCAATTTATGTAATGTTTACAACTGTAAACATATAGTATAAAATTAATTGAAAGTTGCAAACATATGTATATATAAGAGGTGATACTATGATAAATGGAAATATAGATGGAGTCAAGAAAAGTTTTTTAGATCAATTAGAAGATATATATAGAATTAAAATTTTGAAAGATGAAGTTGTTAGTGAGGAAATAATAAATGTAATGAGTAGGGTTTCAACTAACATAGAAAGAGAGATTAGCGTTGCTATAGATAGGAAAGGAAAAGTTCAGTCGGTAGCAATTGGAGATTCTTCATCAGTTGAGCTTCCCCTGCTAGACATAAAGGAAGGAAGACTTTCGGGAGTTAAAGTTATACATACTCATCCAAATGGAATTTCTAATTTATCAGCTTTAGATTTGTCTGCATTAATAAAATTAAAGCTTGATGCAATAGTAGCAGTTGGAATTTATGAAGGAAAGATAATAGATTATTCTATTGGTATGCTTTCGGTATTTAATAATACATTAATGTTTGAAGAAACCAGAAATCTTTCTCTAGAAGAGTTATTATCAATAAATATTTTAGATAAGGCAAGATATATTGAAAGTTTAATTAAAGAAAATGAAGTGGTTGAAAATGATGAAGAAAAAGCAATTTTAGTAGGCTCTGATACTACAGAAAGTTTGGAAGAATTAGTTGAACTTACTGAGGCATGTGATATACCGGTGTTAAAAACTGTATTTCAAAGTAGAAGTAAGATTGATCCAGCTTTTTTTATAGGGAGAGGAAAGGTTTTAGAAATTGCATCATTAAGACAAACTGAAAGGGCAAATTTGATCATATTTGATGATGAATTATCTGGATCTCAAGTTAGAAACTTAGAAAATGCATTAGGTGCAAAGGTAATTGATAGAACTACTCTTATTTTAGAAATATTCGCAAGAAGAGCAAAGAGTAAGGAAGCTAAAATTCAAGTAGAACTTGCACAACTTAAATACAGAAAGAGTAGGCTTCAAGGATTAGGTACAGTTTTATCAAGAACAGGAGGAGGAATAGGTACTAGAGGGCCTGGAGAAAAGAAACTTGAAACTGATAGAAGGCATATTAATGAAAGTATATACGACTTAAATAATGAATTAAAAAAGATAAAGAGAACGAGAGAAATTCAAAGAGAGAAAAGAAATAAGGAAAGTATTCCTAAGGTTTCTCTAGTTGGTTATACTAATGCAGGAAAATCTACCTTAAGAAATGCTCTTTGCGATATAGCTGCAACTAATGAAGGAAAGTCAAAAGAAAAAGTTTTTGAAGCTGATATGTTATTTGCTACACTAGATATAACTACTAGAGCTATAACATTAAAAAATAAGGGGTTAATAACTTTAACTGACACTGTAGGGTTTGTAAGAAAATTACCTCATGAACTTGTTGAAGCATTTAAGTCAACTTTAGAGGAAGTAATTTATTCAGATTTACTTTGTCATGTTGTAGATGCTTCTGTACCTGGAGCATTAGAGCAAATTAGAGCAGTAGAAGAAGTCTTAGGTGAACTTGGAGCTAGAGATAAGGAAACTATTTTAGTTTTAAATAAAGTAGATATGGTAGATGAAGAAAAATTAAATGACTTAAAAAGTCAGTTGAATTATGAGGAAGTAATAGAAGTATCTGCTAAAGAAAATATTAATTTAGAAAGTCTTTTAGAGAAGATAGAAGAAAAATTACCATATAACTTCAAAAAGGTGGAATATCTAATCCCTTATGATAAGGGGGATATGGTATCATTTCTTCATAGAAACGGAAGAATTTTTGAAGAAGAATATAGGGATGAAGGAACTTTTATGGTGGTTGAAGTTGATGATGAAATTTATAATAAAAGTAAGGAATATGCAATAGGATAAATATTAATATATTTTATGTTATAATGTAAAAAAGCAGAAAATACTATAGGAAGGGAGAGGGATGATGGCAAAAACCGTTATTGAGTTACAAAATGCTTTTCAATCTATAGTAAATACATTAAAGAAGAATAAAAAGGTCCTAGCGATTTTTACTTTTGGAAGTATAGTTACAGGTGATGTTTGGGAAGAATCAGATATAGATTTATTTGTTGTGTATTCTAATGAGTACGAAAAAATAAGGGATGTATATTCAGAAATTCTAGGAGTTCCTGTACATACTAAATTACTTCATAGGAAAAGTTTTTTTGAGTTATATGAAAATCAAGGACAAAAAGGCTTTATAAGAAATTTATTAATAGAATCTAGGATTGTGTTTTCCAGAGATGAAGATATAGAAGAAATATATAAAAAGGCTAGATATTCAACTGATGATCAAATAGAAATATGGAATTTAGTTTACCTTGGAAATCTTATTAAAGATTTAGGTGTATGTAGAAAATACTTTTCAAATGGTGGCTTTAGGACTTCTTATGAAATCTTAATAAGGGTATTAGATAGTTTGGCAAGGTTATTTATAAATCTAAATGGATATGTTGTGTCTAAAGATTCGTTAACTATGGCTGCTAATTTGAATAATGAGTTTAAAGAGGTAGTTGATAGATTGTTTTATGTTGAAACTAAAAAAGAATCAATAATTTATATTATCGATTATGTCAATAGGTTTCTTGATGAAAATATAGTGATCTCATGCAAACTATTATTGGATTACTTAGAGGAAAAAAATGATTTTCTAAGCTCAAATGAAATTAAAAAGGATGAGAAGTTTAAAAATTTTGATATAAAAATAGAGAATATATTAAAGGAACTTGAAAAGCGTAAGATAATTGTTAAGAAAAAAAGAGGTTTAAAGGATTCGGAAGAAATAAAGGTTTTGGATGAAATTGTATATGCTATGAAGAATAGAAAAAAGTAGGAATGGAGTTTGTATAGTGAAGGAGTATTTAAAAATTGATTTTAAGGAAGAAATACCTAAATATGTACAAATAGCCGTGCATTTAAAAAAGTTAATAGAAACAAAAGTTATAGAAGATGGAGAGAAACTTCCTACCATTAGAGAATATACTGAGTTTCTAAGGGTAAATAAAGTTACAATAGTAAATGCTTATAAAAAACTCCAAAATGATGGCTTTGCTTATCAAAAAGTTGGCAGTGGCACATATGCTAAGAGAAAAGAAAATGTTTCTATATTTATGAAAGAATATTCTAAAACCTTTAAAAAGCTGATGTCAGAAAATATGGAAGATGCTATAGATTTTGCAGGAGAAACTACAGGTGAAGTATTATTCCCAATAGAAGATTTTAAAGATATTATAAATAGGGTATTAGACAGGGATGGAGTTGAAGCTTTAATTTCGCAGAATGCTCTTGGATATGAGAAGCTTAGAGGAACTATTAATAAAGCCTTTTGGAATAATACTCTTCAAGATGAAGATATACTAATAGTTTCAGGTGCTCAGCAAGGAATCGACATTGCATCAAAAGCCATGTTAAATATTAATGATAATGTTATAGTAGAAAAACCAACTTATGGTGGAGCACTATCTGTATTTAGATGGAGAAGAGCAAATATCTTTGAAGTTGATATGGAAAGTGATGGAGTTGATCTAGATAAGTTTGAAGAGATTCTAAAGAAAAATAAAATAAGATGTTTTTATACTATGAGTTATTTCCAAAATCCTACTGGCATAAGTTATTCTTTGGAAAAAAAGAAGAAGTTAATAGAACTTGCTGAGAAGTATGATTTTTATATTATAGAAGATGATTATCTTTCGGAATTAATTTATGACCAATCTGTAGAATACACACCTTTTAAATGGTTAGATAGAGAAGAAAGAGTGATTTACATAAAAAGCTTTTCTAAGATATTTTTACCGGGAATTAGAATTGGTTACATGGTTATGCCAACTATTTTTAAGGAAAGCATGCAAAATTCTAAATTTAATACTGATATAGCGACCTCGAGTCTTATGCAAAGGGCGTTGGAAATGTATATAGTGGAAAATAAGTGGAAAGAAAATATAGCTTTACTAAATAAAGAATATCAAAAAAGATATAAGTTAATGACGGGGATTTTAGATGAAAAACTAAGTGAATATGTTACTTATAATAAGCCTGGTGGTGGATTAACATTTTATTTAGTTCTTAAGGAATCTTTTGTTACCTCAAGAGAACTGTTTTTAAGGCTTAGAAAAAAAGGAGTATATATAACTCCAGGAGTTTTATTTTTTAGAGATATGAAGGATGGGGATAAAACTTTTAGAATAGGATTTTCTCAAACAAATGAAGAGAAAATATTAAAAGGATTAGAGACTATTAGAGAGGAACTAGACTTATGCCATATATAACTATCAGAAATTTAGGCGAAGATTCATTTGAAGAAAAGAAGTCTGAGTTTATTGGATATTCAAAAAGAGTTGAGTCAGAAGAAGAGGCTAAGAAATTTATTAATGAAATAAAGTCAAAACATAAGCAAGCAAGACATAATTGTTGGGCGTATGTAATAGGAAAGAATATGGGGATTCAGAGGTATTCAGATGATGGAGAACCTCAAGGGACAGCAGGAATTCCAATACTCGAAGTTATGAAAAAAAGCGGAATAACAGATTGTGCTATTGTAGTTACAAGGTATTTTGGAGGCATACTTCTAGGTGCTGGTGGACTTACTAGGGCTTATACTAAAGGTGCATCCATTGCAATTAAGGCAGCTGGTATAGTAGAAAAGGTTAATGGTTTGAAATTTACTATTACCCTGGATTATGATCTTTTAGGAAAGGTTCAATATGTATGTTCTCAAAATCTTTGGCATATTGAGGACACGCTATATGAAGAAAAAGTCAAGTTATATATTCTAGCAGAAATTGAACAAGCAGCTACTATAGAAAAAGAATTAATGAATTCTACAAATGGGAAGGCTTTTATTGAGAAAAGTGAAGAAGGTATATATTTTAAAGAAGAAAATAGACTTTATAAAGATGTGTCTATTTAGGAGCAACAAAGATAGATGTCTTTTATTTCCTTTCAATATATGATATAATTTTATAGGTTTTATGAAATTAAGATAGGAGGAATAAGCATGTCAGGACACTCAAAATGGCATAACATTCAAGCTAAAAAAGGTAAAGTTGATGCTAAAAGAGGAAAGATATTCACTAAAATAGGTAAAGAATTAGCTATAGCTATAAAAAATGGTGGAGCTAATCCAGATATCAATGCAAGGCTTAGAGATGTTATAGCAAAAGCTAAGGCGGCTAATATGCCTAATGATAATATTGCTAGAGCAATTAAAAAAGCTGAAGGAGATATGAATTCAGTAAGTTATGAAACAATTGTATATGAAGGTTATGGACCAAGTGGAGTAGCTGTAATTGTTGAAACTCTTACTGACAATAAAAATAGATCTGCAGGAAATGTTAGAAGTGCCTTCACAAAAGGTGGAGGAAATATGGGATCTACTGGTTGTGTGGGATTCATGTTCCAAGAAAAAGGTGAAATTGTTATAGAAAAAGCTGATAGAGATGAAGATGAAATGATGATGTTAGCTCTTGATGCTGGAGCAGAAGACTTTAATGCTGATGAAGAAGAAGTATTTGTAGTAACTACTACACCTGAAGACTTTAGTGAAGTTAGAGAAGCTTTAGAAGCAAAGGGAATAGAATTCTTAGAAGCAGCAGTTAAGATGATTCCAGATACATATACTGCAATAGATGAAGCTGATGCTAAGAAGTTCCAAAAGATGTTAGATTTACTTGAAGATGATGATGACGTTCAAGAAGTTTACCACAATGCTGAATTCCCTGAAGGATGGGATGAATAGGGGATATAAGGTTTTTGAAGTTCTATATTGAGTGGTAAAAACCATTCGATTATGGTATATCTTTAATTTTGCATACACTTTCTTTGATAAAAAAAAGAGGGTGTATTTTTTTATGAAATTAGAACAATTATTAAAGGAATTTATACTAGAATTACAAATTAAAGACTACTCTAAAAGAACAATAAAAAGTTATAACAATAATAATTTGTTGTTGTTCACATTTCTATTTAAAGAGTTTGACATTACACAAGTAGAAGATGTTAAACCACCTCATATTAAAGCGTATATAAAATACCTACAACACAACAAAAGAAAAACTAGTTATATAAATGGATTAATTAGAGTTTTCAGAGCCTATTTTAAATATGCTACAGAAGAAGAGATAATTAATATAAATCCTATGTTAAGAGTAGGTTGGGTTAAAGGAGAGAAAATTTTAATTAATACATTTACAAATCAAGAAGTATCAAAGATGATGGAAGTATATAAAGGTTCAGACTATATGAATATTAGGAATAAAACCATTATGGCAACTCTATTTGATACAGGTATTAGAAACTTTGAATTGTGCAATATAAAGAATTGTGATGTTAAAAATAATTATATAAATGTAATTCAAGGAAAAGGTAGAAAAGATAGAAGAGTATCATTAAGTCCATATTTAAGAAAGCTATTAATAAGATACGAAAGGTGTAGAGATAGTTATTTTCAAAATAGAATCATTGATACTGATACTTCATATTTTTTAAGTTATAGATTTAAACCACTTACAATAGAAGCTGTGGAAAGAATAGTTAAACTCTGTGGAGAAGGTGCAAAGATCAGAAAGGAAATAAGGTGTAGCCCTCATACATGTAGACATTATTTTGCACAAGCTCAATTAAGGAATGGATTAGATGTTTATTCTTTAAGTAGGCTGTTGGGACATGAGGATATTTCTATAACTAAAAAGTATCTTCAAGGTATTAATGACGAAGATATTATTGAAATGAGTGTAAAAACATCACCATTGATGAATTTGAAGAAAAATATACAAAACTCAAAAACAGAGAGGGTATAGAAATTCTGTCCCCATTCAGAAAATCACCTCAAACACGCATGGTTATCACATTTGTGGGTATTTATATGATATATTCCTTTATATGAATATGCAATTAAGGAAAACGTAAAATTGTGTTTAGCACGCATGGCTATCACGTTAGTAAGGATTTTACTGTTATATTCCCTTATATGAGTAGAAAATTCCACAAACCAAAAACCTATGTAAACACGCATGGTTATCACGTTTATAGTACTTCATACATTAAATAATTTTATAACATATACCTCCTAAACCGTTACTATAACTGGTCTAAGAGGTATTTTTTGATTTTTGTATTTATGATAGGAATTATCAATTTTTTCTTGTCAGCCACGTCTTTTATTACTTAAATTTCCTACTATAATTCTCATGACCTCAATTTGTATTTCTTATTTGAAAAATGAAAGGGCTTTATCACTAGTTTTAGAGCATGTTTTTTACCCGCCTACATGGATGGTAAATAAGATAGGTTACAATGATATTATAAAATGATAAAAGTTGAAAATGGAATAAAACGTAAACCTACTCAAAGCTAGATGTAGTAATGGATATAAGAATCATGAGTTCATCCCAATAGGGAGAACAAACAAATTTATATAAAAGTAAAAAATGTGGACAATTAGAACATGGCTGTAAGCTAGTTATATCAACACTTCCCAAGGTTGGTATTTCGTCCCAATAGGGAGATAGAGGGACGAGTAAAGTCATAAATCTATTTTGATTATCAAATAATTCTCGCAAATAGAAAAATGATTTTTTAAACGTGAAAACCCTTATGAACCCTACGTTTTACTGGGGCTAAAGTAGAAAAAAACAATTTTTAGGTTTATAGTCTACATGGTTCAAACCATTGATATAACTGTGGTTGAAGGTGATTTGTAGTAAAAGCCTTATAGGAAGTAAAACAAATCTATTTTGATTATCAAAGAATGTTAAGTTTCTTCCGTATTTAGAAAAACTACTTCAAACACTTATGAACACTACGTTTGTGGGTGGTCAAAAGTGAATTTTTCAACTAAAATTTTCGCTAAAAAAGCCCTGCAAATGGCTTGGTTACTAGCTTGAGAGATGAAATTCCACTTTTTACTATATGGAAACATAAAAATTTTGAGAGGTGTTTCAATACTATAATAATCAACAGACATTTACATCAAATACTCGAATAAAAATATAAAAATAAAGCTCTATTAGACGTTCTACAGATGAAGTAATATAAGTTGTCATTAAAAAATTGGAAGGCTAGAATGGACGTATTTTAATCTAAAAGTACATATAGACATAGACGACTATAAGTATAAAAAATTCGATTTTGAGGGGGTTGAAGATTTTTTGAAAATCCCAACGAAGATAGATATACCAACGGTTTCATCACATGGTCATAATTAGGGATTATGGTAGAGAACAAAAATTCCACACCTATAACTAAAAATACCTATTAATGTATTGATATAACTAGCTTTCCCCAAATATAAACTTCGGGATTATAGGGAGAAAGAAAGTTGAAAAAAGTGACGGTAGCATACACACTTCAAACATAGATATAGTGCTTGTTGCGAGGTTTAGTATTTCACCCCAATAGGGAGAAGGTGAAAGTGAAATTACTAGAAAAAGTAAATAATTCCATATAACCTAACAAATTTTAACATGCTACAAACGTAGCGTTTTCAATGGTTAGGAGGTATGTGTAACTTTTTGTATTTCGTCCCAATAGGGAGAAGAACAATAGCATATACCAAAATATGTTTGAAAAAGTACACTATTCTAGACTAGTAATTTCAACGTTTCCCAAAGATGTACTTTCCACCAATAGGGAGATAGTGAGTAGAAAACAAAATGTAACGATAGCACAAAAACCCTACACATTTGATGTCTACTGGGTTTAAGTGGTGTAAAAGGACAAAGGTACATTACTCTTAATATGAGAAGAGAATTTAAAAAAATAACAATTTTTCAATATGTCTAGTAACCAAACAATCCCTACACATTAGATACTGTCTAGCTTTGAGGGGTGTTGAGTGCATAATTTGGATTACTCTTAATATGGTATAAGTATTTATATTTTTTAAAAATGGAGAAAAAGCGAACAATCTCTACACATTAGATGCAGTCTACGTTTGAAGGGTATATAATTTAAAAACTCCCTATTTCTAATATGTAGTAGAAAAATACAAAAACTAGGAATTTTTAACGGAAGCATAAAACTCTTGTACATGTTGGTATTACTACGTTACAAGATTCTTGAAAATAAAAAGTCTCTATTTCTATTATATAGTAGAAAAATAACATTTTTTAATTTTGATAATATAGGTATTCGTATTTAGTACGAGTGCCTTTTATTATATATTTTTGTAAACTTGTTTTCATATTATAAGTTGATATTTACTTATCAGTAGCCAATCTGATCTCCTCAAAGGGATAAGCTTAAATATCTGACATCAATCCAATTAAGGTATAAGAATAAACAATATTATTCTGTTGCATATGCAATCGGTGTTCCAATGAGGTTTATGGTTATCCTTGCCCTATAAAACCATATTGAATTGATTATAAGGGTGTGACATTTTGTCATGCTCTTTATATATATCCAAAATAAAGGACTAGCGTGTAAAAACTCAATGAGGGGTTATGTGTTGGGACTAAATGAAAGGAATGGTATAGATATGAATATTGAAGAATTAGGACTTGAAGGCGATGTATTAGAAAATGTTAAAAAGTTATTACAAGGTGAAGGTGACAGGGTTAGAACTGAATACTCTAAGAAAATCAAGGAATTAGAGGGCAAAGTTCCAAAGGAAAAGTCACAAGAAGAATTGACTATTGAAGCTAGATTAAAGGCTATAGAAGACAAAGAAAAGGAATTGACTAAGAGAGAAAGGCTCAATAAGGTATCATCTAAGTTAAAGGAGAAAGGGCTAAATGAAGGACTTTCAAAGTATCTACATATAGGTGATGATATTGATGATGAAGGCTTAAACAATTATTTAGATGGTATTGCAAGTATTTTAGGCTCAAATGAAAATGGTTATAAGGCTAAAGGACATGAAGGAAAAACAAATGCAATAACTAAAGAACAATTCAATCAAATGTCCTATCAAGAAAGAGCTGATTTATATTCAACAAATAAAACTTTATTTGACCAATTAAGTAAATAAGATAATTCAGGGGTTCGACTTTAAGTTGAGCCTTTTTATTATATCAATTTTTAAAAAGAGAAAGGAATGATTTTATGTCAATTATAATTCCAGAGGTTTATACTCAAATGTTAACAGAAAAGGTGAAAGGAAAAATCAAAATAAGTACATATGCAAATGATTTAGGAGACTTAGATAACTTTGCAAGTGAAGGAGATTCAGTTACATTTCCTCAATTTTGTGCTTTAAGTGAAGCTGAATTAGTTCAAAAAGGTGTAGCTATTCCAACTGAAACATTAAATCAAACTAGCACTAAGAAAACTATCGTTCACTATGGTAAAGGTGTTGAAATATTTGATATTGATGCACTTGTTGGTAAAGGTGACTTCATGCAAAATGCTGTAGAACAACAAGCTAGAATATTTGCAAGTGCTATTGATAAAGAAATGGTAAAGGATATTGATACTAATGCTCTATTAAAGAAAGCTACTTTAGGTGCTACTGCAATTACAGAGGACGAATTACATGGAGCATTCGGTTTATTTGGTGATGCTCAAGACACAGATGAATTTGATGCAATAGTAATAAATAGTTTAGTGTTACCTTCATTTTATAAGATGGAAGGCTTCGTAAATGCTGATAAAACTTATACTACTAATGGTAATGGTATCGTTAGAAATGGTGTAGTAGGTTACTTCAGAGGTGTACCAGTAGTTATGGCTGATGTAGGAACTTATGATTCTGTTAAAGCTGAATGTAAGTCTTATATATTAAAGAAAGGTGCTTTAGGTATCAAGAAGAAAAGAGGACTTTTAGTTGAAGTTGAACGACAAGCTAGTCTAAAGAAGAACAATGTTTATGCTGATGAAATATTTGTTGTTGGATTAGTAAACAAAGATTCAGTAGTAATAATGAGAAAAACTATAGCTTAGTTAATCAAGGGTGGTGAAATATCCACTCTTTTTTTATTTGTGCAAAAGGTAATAGAAAGGAGTGTCAACGATGACTTCAAGAGAAAGAATTTTATATTTAAGAGCCTTATATGGACTTAATCAAACTGATGTTGGAGTGGCTTGTGGATTTACAAGAAACTATATATCTCAACTAGAAAATGGACATTTCAATATGTCACAAGAACAGGAAATAAGAATAGTAAACGCCATATACAAGATTGGTGAAGCTAAGAAACAAGGTAGACTTCAAGACGTTTTGAACGACCTGAAAAAACAAAACAAAAAGAATATTGAATAAGAAAGGTAGGTGAAAAGATGATTAATATTTTACTAACTTCTATTTAATATTTAATTAACAGTTTTATTTTAGAAAATTTATTTACGTGATAGATGAGCGATGAGTGAGAGGTAAAAATCAATAAATAAAATTATTTTAGAAAAGGATGATATGAATATGAAAAATTTAATTAAATCAATCAGAAAGTTAATGAAAAATAATAGTGGAATATTAATTATCAACAAGTATGAAAAAAGAAATAAGAGAAATGTTCCCATCGTGGTGTGAGGATAGAGAAACAAAATTTGAATTAGTATTAAGTGACGATATAGATAGTTTAATGTGCTACACATATCAAAGAGAGAAATTTGATAGAGAAGTTAAAAGGTTCTTTGATGCTGGAGCATATACAGATTATCAAATAATGTATAGGCTAGAAGATTATAAGAATGAAAATTCAAGTATAGGGCTTGATATAGCTTTAGAAGGTGAGATTAAATGTTGGGATAATCATGTTGTTAAATATTCAAAAGATGATTATGTTAATCCTAATTCAGCTAATATGAACAAAAACATATGTAATTATAACTATTACAGTAAATACATAGTGAGTAGCTTTATAACAATGTTGAGTTACTATGATGAAGATTTAACTACATGGAGTAAAGACCAATTGGCAGTATTGTGTGCAATAGATGGTTTATATACTCCATTTTTATCTAAGTATGGTGGTAGATTTGTTTCAACTGCAAGAAAGAATTTAGATGACTTAGGTTATGGTTATTTAGCTGATTTTATGATAGAAAACTTGAAATACATAGAACAGATCAAAAGAGAATTAAAACTTGATGCAAAAATCAAGATGGTTAATGGTCATTTAGAAACAGGTATGGATTTAGAAAAACTAAGTGAAATATTCTGTTGCAACATAGAGTTACCAAGTAAGAAATTTAAAAAAATAAAATCAATTAAGAGAGTTGCAAAACCTATAGCATTTTCAAAGGATTCAATAGATAAAGGATTATTCAATTTTTCTTTAACTAATAAGGGTTATTGTTGTTTCTCATATACCGAATATGCTTCTAGCATGTTAAACAGAAATAAAAAATAGGAAGGAATGGTGTTTATGTTATTTAGAAAAAGAAAAGAAAATAAAGTTGAGGTATTATGTAATGATATTATTGCAAATTGTGATGAAATCATGGAGTTATGCAATCACATGAGTAAAATTATTAATGATTATTTAGATAGTGTTGGATATAAGGAGGACAAATAATATGTATGTTTGCAAAACAATAAGATTAATGAATTATTTAGCTAAGAAATATGATGTGTTGAAGGTTGTTCGAGATAAGGACAACCCCAGCTATTCAGTATTTTTGTTCAATGACAATGAAGAATTTAGAAATTATCTAAGTGAATATAGAAAATAATTAGGACTCGGCATTTTTGTCGGGTCTTTTTTAATGCAACAAATAAGAATTTTAAATATGAAATGG
This sequence comes from Clostridium cibarium, assembly GCF_014836335.1. Taxonomy (GTDB): domain Bacteria; phylum Bacillota; class Clostridia; order Clostridiales; family Clostridiaceae; genus Clostridium; species Clostridium cibarium. Next base: position 11,896 of record NZ_JACSRA010000001.1, on the reverse strand, counting down.
AGCGATGTAATTATGAAAATCAATAGAAAAGAATTAATGACAATATTAGGTGTAAAAACTGATGCAATGAAAAAGATAGTTAGGTTAGGACAACTTGAAGAAAGGCTAGAAAATAAAGGATATAAGCTAATATCAAATAAGAAAGAGGGTAGAACAACTATGTATGAAATAGAGCTATTAAATGACAGTAAGGAAATATTATCTAATATATGCCAATATATGTTTGGAACAAAGAAGGTTGAAGAGTTTTCTGAATACTTTTTATATAGAGTGATGAATTTGGACAAACCACTTACAAAAGAATTCATAGCTAAGAAGGTTGGAGTTTATAGAGATACTATATCTAGGTGGGATGAGTATATGCTACAAAACAATATATTATCTAAAGATGGTTATTTTTATGTAGCTATTGATTACATACAAGATAAAAAGGAATTAGCTACACCTGAACATAGCTTAACTTGTATTGATGAATATGAAAGTTACAATAATTGTATTCATCAGATTAAAAGATTTGCAGAGATGAAAAAGAAATACATTGATGGAGAAAATGTATTTGAGGAATGTATTCGTAGAGTTAGTGCTTATATGTATGGACAAATTAAAGAATATAGAAGTATAGCTGAAAGTAAATTCGTATACAAAATGAAGAAATATGATAAAAAATATGGATGTAAATTATATAAGGATATATTCAAATTGATTAAAGAGAATTATCCTGAAAAACAACTAAATGATTATTGGGAAACTTGGTTATAAAAAATAGGGGTACTTCATACCGCCTATATATATATATATAATATAGGCGGTATGAAGTACCCCTATTAAAATTTTAATTATAACATAAATAAAAATAAAAGTAAATAAATAATTTATCCCCTTGAGGGGAAGGCGAATAGTGAGGAACGAACTGTTTGCCCTAGGGGTGAGTGTATCTAACAAGGGAAGGAATTCTCTCGTTAAAGTGTGTTCCTTAAAGCTAACGCCCTATCGGTTGTTCTCGTTCATTGCCACGAGGGGCTAGTCATTTTCTTACTTTTTGATAATGGAAGTTTCGGTAAACCTCAACTAATCCATTCTAAAAAACTAATAAAATGAGAAATGATTTTTATTTTACATAGAGGTGATATGGTGAATAAATTTTTAAATGAATTAGTAAATAGATTAAATAATAAATTATCAGATGCAATAACTAATGGTTGTGAAACTGACCAATGGATTGAAAATCAGTTAAAGTTCAATAAATACATTACTTATAGTGATGGTAAGTTTAGAGTTAAATTAGAATACTATACCAACTCAATAGAAAAACTCTACCAAGTTAATACCAACTCAATACCATTTTGGTATCAAGATAGTGCTAAGGTAGTGTATAGCTAGTGTATAGGTAGTACCAATGTAGTGTATAGATAGTGTTCAGTTAATGTACAAGTAGTGTATGAATAAGGATAAATAGTGAAAGGGTGATGATAAGTGGCAGAGAAAAGAATAACAACTAATGACTTCAATAAGCATATAGAGGATATGTTGCAGAATAAAAAACTAAGGCACTTTGTTAGGTGGTATGCAGATGGTCAAGATGAAGCTGATTATGAACGCATAAGGAGTTACTACAATGATTTTGATATGCAAAAGGCTTTAGATACATACTTGGAGCGTGATGATGTAAAACAGGCTATCCAATACGTTACCAAGAGCCAAAAGGATATGAACTTAATAAAGATATATAACACAATGGTTAAGAAAGCACTAGAAGGAGATACAAATAGTGCTAATTGGGTAGTTAAGTTTAGTGAAAGTGACTTCTTTATTGATAGAAAATCAGCTATAGATGACATTATCAGTGGATTAGATATGAATGAGTAGGGGGTGGCAATATGACTAATGAAGAAAAGTTCATGAAAATGTGGAAAAATCCTATCTTATTTATTAAGAATCTATTGAAAATAACAAATAAAAAAGGTGATGTAGTTCCTTTTGCATTGAATAAACCACAAAAAGCCTTCATTAAGGATATGAAAAGGTTCAATATCATCTTGAAGAGTAGACAAATGGGTTTATCCGTGTCCATATGTGGATTGGCAATCTATTACTGTATTACTGAAAAGAACTGTTCATGTATGTTATTGAGTATGTCAGACGCTTCAACAAGGGCAATATTCAATAAGTTAAAGATTATATATAACTCATTACCAAGTGCTATTAAACCGAAGCTGATAAGAAATAATAGGCAAGAATTACAGTTTGCAAATGGTTCGATTATCTCATGCTCCACAATGGGAAGAAGTGACCAAGGAAGGGGAAGTACGTGTAAGTTAGTGCATTTATCAGAGTTTGCGTTTGTTGATTCTGAAATAGCTAGTAAACAGTTATTGAGCCTTGAACAGACTTTAAGACCAGATGGTGCGTTAATCATAGAAACTACAGCTAATGGACTTAATTTCTTTCACAATATGTATCAGAAATCTAAAAAAAAGGAGAATAGCTATAAACCATTTTTCTTCAATTACTTAGATGGTAAAGAAATGTTCCTTGATGAATACAAAGAAATGCAAGAAAGTTTCAAGAGCATTAATGGTCATAGCTTTGGAATAGATGATTTGACAGAGGAAGAGAGCGTTTTGTTTAAAGAATACGCTCAATATGGTATGGACTTAGATGTTTTGTGTTGGAGGAGAATGAAGATAGGTAATAGTGATATAGACCAGTTCAATCAAGAATATCCAATTACAGATGAATTAGCCTTTATCAGCACAGGTGCGTCTGTATTTGATAATCAACGTGTATCAGATGTAATTAAGGCTCTAAGCCTACAGAAAACTAAATATCTACCTAAAAGTAAAGTCGGTGATTTACCAAGTGAGTTGATGAAATTCTATGGTAAGTCATTTTTTATGTATTCAAAGCCTGGTACTGGTGCTAGATACTTCATAGGAGTAGATTCAAGTGAAGGTGTAGGAAAAGACTACAGTACGTGTGTAGTGCTTAATAAAGATGGTGAAGAAGTTGCAATGTTCAAGAATAACAAGATAAAGCCCTACGAATTTAGCGACTTTGTTAATGCTCTAGGAAGATTCTACAACAAAGCACATCTAGTAGTTGAGAAGGCAAGTGGTGGTCATGCAGTTATTCAAAGACTTAGACATGACCATAAGTATATGAATATGCACAAATACAAGTCATATGACCAGTTCAATAAGATTCAATGGCAAATAGGATTCGATACCAATGCAAAGACTAAGGGATTGATAATCAATGATTTAAGAGAAATGTTTGATAAAGGTCAAATATTAATCAATTCAATAGATACAGTTGAGGAGATGAAGGTATTTGAAATTAAGGAAAATGGTTCAATGGGAGCGATGGGGGGATACCATGACGATTTAGTTATGGGAACAGCTCTTGCAATAGTTGGAGTTAAAGCTGGTACATATTACAAGTGGTAACTTCTTGTTCAAATGGACAAAAGGTGTGGAAATATTTCCACCGCTTCCGCCTTCAGACATATTTTCTCTAGCCAATCTTCCATATTCTTTTTTTAACTCTTCCGCCCATTTCATCTTTTCACTAAAACTAAAGTCTTTTTCGTTTTTGAAATCGCCTTGGCTGACCATTAAATCGTGGTGAGAGAAGGGGAATGTCCCCTTGGTTAATCACTTTAAAGAGAAAAACCACGTCACCTTTAAAGAATACGTGGAATCAAACAATGTTGGTAAGCGTTTGGGATTCCCAAAACGTCAATTCTGACAGAAAACAGGTTTCAAGTTAAATTCAAACAGGTAAATAGAAGGGTAGGCAAACAATGCCAATCCTTAATAAATATAGAGGAGTGATAACATGAGTAAAATAGATGATTATATATCAAGAAATTACATGAACAATCCATTTTGGTGGGATGAGGAAGTAAAGAAAGGTATCAATGCAACAAGAATAAGTAAGGTGTTCAACTTGAAACAGTATCTAGGTGGTCAGCATGATGTATTGCATAGGGAAGATATGAAGTTCAAGGATAAAGAGTTTAAGGTAAAGAAATTAATCATTCAAAATGCTAAGACTATATTGAACTTTCACAGTACATATTTATTAGGTAATCCAGTTTCATTAGTTGGTTCAGAGAATATGGTTGATACATTTGAGGAAGTGTATAGAAAAGGTGGCTATCAAGATATAGACTTCAAGTTGTTAGATAAGATATGTAAGTTTGGAGATGGATTTGAGTACATATACAAAGATGGTGATACGATCACAAGTAAAGTTATTGCAAATGAAGACGCATATCCAGTATTTGCAGATGATATGAGTTATATTGCATTTATAGAGCATTGGACAAATATTGAGGGTATTAGTTACTGGAATGTCTACTATGAGGATAGAGTTGAGGAATGGACAAATGAAGGTAGTGTAATGACAATGTTAGGAAGATATAAGAACATAAGTGGACTACCAATACATTTACATGGAATATCAGATGTTGATGATAGATTCGGTGAAGGATTACTTGAAAATATCAAGCCAATATTAGATGAAATAGAAGACTTGTTGAGTAAAATGGGTGACGCTATATATACATTAAGCCTTAATCCTTTATTGTTCACTACAGGTCAAGCTATAGAAGGTAATGGTGTAAGTAATGACGCTGTTGGTTACAATGTATCCATGGAGAATGGCTGTACTATGAATTATGTGTCAGCTACAATGGATTATTCAAGCATTAAATATTATCTTGATTCATTACAGAATGAGTTAAATATGGTTGGATATATGCCTTCAATACTAGGTGGTAGTGGAAATATAGCCAATGTATCAGAGGTTAGTTTAAAGTTGTTATATCAATTAGCTGATGTGTTTGCAATGATGAATGAGAAGGTTATGAGGTATGGAATAAATAAGAGATTTGAGGTTATAGCTAAGTTGTTAGGAGTTGAGTTCACTAAGGAAGAGTATGTTAATGTAAGCTTCAATTATTCAAGACCACAAAATGCTAGTGAATTACTTGATAATATGTCTAAACAGTTCGATATGGGTGCTATTTCAAAGAGAACTATTATTGAGAAATCACCATTAACAAGTGATGTAGGACAGGAGTTAAATAGAATAGACGAAGAAGGACTAAATAGTGTAGCTAATAACCAAAATGATAATGAGTAATGGATATGTAATGGTGTGTAAATGATATGTCCTATAGTTAAAAAGCATAGTATTTATCTAGTGTATGGTGTGATTTAATATACTGTATATGGTGGGTGGGTAATAAGTAATGTACTATATATGGTAGAATTATAGGGGGTTTTTACACACTAATTACACGCACGTACCTATAAATTATTAAATTAATAAAAAAATAAATATTAATCGTAAAAAATTAAAAAATATCTATCTAAAATTATTAAATTAAAAAACAACAAATTTAAAAAATAAACGACACGAAGTAACATAATGAGCGGATAGTTAACATTCAATATAATTCAACCCCTTCCTTTAAAAGAAACGCTATCATAAAATTCCACAAAGCCGACCGAAAATCCACTTAGCTTAAAAAATAAGCTGGTTAAAATGAGCATCGTCAAATTTGAATACGCTACATTAATAATAATAATTAAGTGCTAAGTTAGTTGAGGGGCGACTGGAATTTGCCCTTTGGGTATATATGCTAAATTACTGTATATAGGAATAACAGGTATAGGGATATAAGATATATATAATTATTAATGTGATAGGTAATGAGTGATAAGGTTAATAGTAGTAGTGACTATAGGAGCATTAGAAGTAATGGTTATAGTGGTGACGCACAATCCGTACAATTAGTATAGGGTGAGGTTGGCTATAAATGGATTATCAGTATAACTCAATGGGAATGGATATGAGTGGTCGAGGGAGGAGCGTCTATATAGAATGACAATGAAGAGGGACGTATATATTAATTAAGATTGAAGAGGAGTTTAATCAATAGTGAAATCCATTATCATCTTTAAGGTATTATAATTATATATTATAGTACCTTAACTAGTAGATAGGTTAATAATGGATATAGATTAATATAAGACCATATAAGAGGTTCAAAATGAAGATGAATAAGTTATAGAGTAAGTTTATAGAAGGGCTGATATGAACGTATTTTTATCTATAAAGCTATTAAATCATATATTTGTTTCATTCATAATGAGGGTATCAATAGTTAAATAAAAATGAAGAGGAGTTATTAAGTGGGACTAGTTATGACTATGCATTATATATTTTAATTTGTTGAATCTAATATATCATTTTTAGTTAGTAGTTTGATATGTATTATTATATATCCATGAATCATGGAAATAAATATGGCTGAAACATAGTAATAGATAGGGATGAAAAATCCAATAAATAATAGAAAGGACGGAGTGATTGAAATAGAAGTAATAAAATAAGTAATAGATGCGTGGTCGTGGTTGATTAGAGGTGTGTATTAATGAGTACAATTAGTTAGCATTAGTTACAATTGAGTAGTAATAGTTAGTAATGATGACAATTGAGTAGTAATGAGTAGTATTTATTATTTGTTTTTATTTATTTGATTGATCTATTAATTGATTACTCCAATTTATTTGAGTTAATTTTAACTAATATCTTCACCACCCCCAGAAAAAAATCAGACTTAGGACAGCTTAAAATTAAGCCGAGCATTAGGATGGCAAAATATTCTGCCCACCTCAAAAAAAGACTAACTGAGGTTCATAATGAACCTGCCAAGCTAAAATATAGTAGTTTGACAATTCTAGTATTAATTCGATATCAATTTATCTATTTTAGGGCAAAAAAATAAGCATATCCTCAAATTCAATGAAGAATATCCTTGTCCACTTAATTTTTATTTATTTTATTGATTTCAAAATGTCATTAGATAATATCTTATTATAGCATAAGTGTACATGACTAACAAATTTTTTATAAAAGTGTATACTAAGATTGTTATAACAAACAAATGATAAATGGTACGTACTGAATCTGAAATACAGAGGAGGAATTATCAATGAGAAAAGAACCTGTAAAAATAAATGTAAAAATATATAAAAGTGATAATGATGAATGTATAATTAATGAACTTTATAAATTTGAAAATGCGATAACTATGCTAACTAGTGGAAGGTTAGCTATCCCGCGGTTAAATAGAACTGAAGGATTTATAATATACAAAATAAAAGAAAGTTATTACCATATAACAAATGATATTTTATGTCTACATGTTGATGAAGAAATTACAGTAAAATAAAGGAATTCACCCCTTTTTGTAGAAATGTATCTATGAAAGGGGTTGAGTGAATGAGAAAAGAAGAGATTGATTTAGACGAATATATGAAAATTCATGATTACGAATTTGAAGATGATGGAACAGTTCATAGAAGGTATATAATAGATGAGTCTATTATGAAAAAAAGGGAAATGGATATTGATAATACATCAAATTTAGATGAAAAAGTATTTCCTATTATGTTCGTTGTATTACCTTCAAATAGTAAAGGAATTATAATAGAAAATGAAACAACAAATGAAACAATAAGATTAGATGGTGGAACTGAACGTAAAGAATATCTAATTGATTGTGGTGAAAAGAGAATACTTGATTGTACAGAAAAAACAATAGCTACTATATTCAACTATAAAAAGTCTTTTCAACCAAGCGAAACAATTAAAGAATATGACGTTACTGATTTATACAATGGTGAATTTATATCTTGCATTAAAGGAAGGAATAAACTAACTGTTACAAACTTAGCTGAAAAGAGAGCCCATATAGTTATATACTTTTTAATAAGATATGATAAAAAAGGGTTTGTTGAAAGATTGAGAACGAAGGGAATTAATATAAAACCAATTAAGGACTAGGGTTTACCTAGTCCCTTTCTTTTATATTCAAGACTTTAACACTTCACCTCGCTAAAGTGCTAGGCGTGGGTGAACATTCGACAAAATACTTCGATTAGGAGACGACTTCGATTAGGAGACGACTTCGAGTCTATCAAAAAATAGATAGGAGAGTGATATTAATGGACAATTTATCAAGACTAAAACTAGAGTTATCAAACAAAGAGTATTACACAAATGAGGAGTATTCAGTATTTTTGGGAGAGAACAATCTTGTACCTTCTGATACATATTCAAAGGCTACAAATGAAATAAATCTACTCAATACAGTCATAGCTATTCTTGAAACATTAGCTAATGATACTGACATGATGAGAAAGATTGATAGTAAGGATGTAATGACCATAGACCAAGCTTCAAAATACTTAGAAAGTAGAATCTCAAACATTAATGCTAAGATAATTGATATTCAAGAAAGTAAAAATCAATCTACAGGAAATATAAATCCTATATTCTTCACTAGATAGGAGGGAAAACATGAATACAGTAAAAAATATCTATGATTTAGCTATCAAAAGAGATGGATTAAATGGAGTGATTGACTACAAGCCAAGTACATTTTTAATCAAGAATGAAACGTTAATTTCAGCTACTCCATTTTATTTAGGCTCTATAGTCAACTACAACAACAAAAATTACATGGTCATTGATACAGTAAATGAGTTCAATCAGTCGGTTTACTGGAAAGGCACTATAGATGTAGCACAAGATATTAAGATTAATGGTGTGAGGTCATTAGGTGTAGTTAAGTTAGCTAATCAAATAACCGTATCAGAAACAGTTCAAGTCTTAGATGATAAATACTCTTTCAAAACTCCAACTATGACATATGTAGACGCTATGATCGAGTACAAAAAGAAACTATATAAGGTGAGTTCGATTGATGATACCAAGGATGGTTTATATACAATCTATGCTAAGTATAATGGTTTAGCTAAGTCATATTCAATAACATTATCTGAAACAAGCACAAGTTTGAACATAGGCAAGACATATCAATTATCGCCTACTTGTAAGGTGGATAATGTGGCAGATAGTTCACCAGTAATCACCTACACATCTTTAAATCCTTCAATAGCTACAGTAAATTCAAGTGGATTGATTACTACAGTAGGAGAAGGCACAACAAGGATAGAAGTTGATTATCAAGGAGAAGTAGCTTTATTTGAAGTGAATGTGTTAGCTAATGTTTATGCTATATCAATCACCAATAAACCAACTAGTCTTAATACTGGAACTACATATAGCCTTATAGCTTCATGTACGCTTAATGGTGAGGTTGTATCTAATCCAACTATAACTTATTCATCTGATAATCCAAGCGTTGCCACAGTATCAAATAGTGGAGTTATAACTGGTGTAATGAGTGGAAATGTGAATATTAAAGCCACTTATGAAGGAGCTAGCACATCATTTAGTTTAGTTATTGAAGCTGTTTCACTACCTACATATACCATTGAGAGTGATAGTGGAGCATTTGCAGTCGGTAGAATGAGGACAAGGATATTTACAGCACATAGGTTATTAGGTTCTACAGAAGACACAAGTGCTACATTTACTTTTAGCTTTACATCACCTAACGCAAGTATAACTGTAAATGCAACTACAGGTAACTCAATAACTATCTATAATGGTATAGGTTATGTATCAGGATCTACAAATTTAATCGTCAAATACAATGGTGAAGTTGTAATAACTCAACCAATAACATTTTCAAAATAGGAGGGATGATAGATGGACTTTAATCCAGAATTTATAAAATTGTTTTTAACACAAGGGGCATTTTGTGTTCTTTTTGTTTGGCTCTTGAATAGAACTGAAAAGAAAAATGATGAGAGAGAAATAAGGTATCAAACAACTATTGACAATTTAACAGGTACATTAGGGGTTGTTAATAATATTCAAAATGATGTGAAAGAAATTAAAGATAAGTTAAAATAAGGAACTTGAATAAAAGCCTATTTAAAAGCTATAATATGATTATGATATATACATCTTAGATTATGGAAAATCATATGTTTTTGTTTGAGGTATATATTATAATTTTAAATTGAAGAAAATGTGTGCAAAGATAGATATAGCCTTGTTTTAGGGTCTCTTTGATGATGACGTTCAAGAAGTTTACCACAATGCTGAATTCCCTGAAGGATGGGAAGAATAAGGCTTTTTATAAACAACTAATGTAATTATATATTGAACTTAGAATATACTTCCTTTGAAATAAAAAAGGGAGTGTATTTTTTTGTGATTTTGCCGAATATTAATAGAATTTATGTTAAAATTAGAGATTAACTAACATTAGCAGGTAAAGAAAAAAATGACCCACTAGGGTCAATTTTTTTTTCTTTATAATGTTTATTATATATTAGTATTAGAAGTTATTAACAAGAGTTTTCCAAGTTTTCTCGCCACAAACTCCATTAATGGCACCACAATCAGGATGTTTGCTTTGGAAGTCTGATAATGCGTTAAATGTGTTGGTATCCAATATTCCGGTAACATGTAAGTTGTATCCATAATGATTTAATAATATTTGTAATGAGGCTATAGGAATGTAATCGTTTTTGTGATTATAATCAACCAAAGACTCTACAAATGTACCAACATGTGAATTGTCACTCATAGTAATGCTTATAGCCGTATATGATTTTCCGTTATAAGTAACTGGATTTTCTAAATGTACGTTTGTTGCATATACAGTGCCATCATAGTATTGACGATACATGAATGAAGGATCATACATATATTTAGTTGTTGCACTAGCAGCAGTTTTAGTAGTTGTACTAGTATCATTAGCAGCAAAGGCAGATGTTGAAGAAAGAAGTACAGTTGCTAGTACTCCAGCACATAATGTTTTGATTTTGGTTTTGTTCATTTTTTTCATAATTTTTAGCTCCTTATTGATTTATTTTACACTTATATAATGTTATATAAATATTTCCAAAAACAGAAGAATTATTGCCGAGTTATTAACAAAAATATATATTATGTTTCACTAAAAAATAAAAAGGTTTAAAAATCAGTTGGATTTTTTGCATGATGATATATGTTTAGTTTTTATACACTTTTGATATAGAATTAATATCTGTATTGAAGGTGTTTTTTTACAACGATAGTAATAAAGGTGGGATAAATTTATTTTCTTGTGAATAAGTTAGAGTGAAAGAATATTTAAAATTGATTTAACATAATTGAGTATTTCAAGAAGAAAAGAGACATGAATGAAAAAGATAAGTTGGGAATAATTTAAATTGTTAGAGGTGTTTATGTTTAGGTTAGATTTGTTAGTATATAATTTCATATTTAATAATTGCCAGGCATTAGGAAATGTATTTGGTTTTGGGGCATTTGAAGGATTCATAATATATGCCGGTGTAATTACAGTAGCTGTTATGAAAATTTTTAATGATAACATTAAAAAGGATGTAAAAAAATAATTACAGAGTTAGTTAGTCATTTTGAGTGTTTTTCATTATATAATAAAAAATTTTAATAATATTGTATATTTAATTTAACATTGCACATAATAATATCGAAAGAGGTGATTCTCATGGAAGCTGATTTTAACAATAATATTTTAGGTTTGTTCCGAAAATAATTTTAAAGTCCCCATAAGTACACTTATTTCAAAAGAAAGCTAGGGATTAGAAATAATCCCTAGTTTTTTTATGTGTGCCCAGCATGGGCACGTACTAGTCGGTGAAAGTCCGATATGGGGGTTGATAGTGCCAACCATTAGCTTAAGACAAGGGTGTCCATTGTGAGGTGGAATCTGAAGGAAGTCGGCGGCAAAGCCTTGGTCTGAGGTACACGAATCGTATTTGAGGCTTAACTCTATGGGTAAACTTGCATATCAAAGTAAAGCCCTAAACTATCCGAAATAGAGAAAGTAAATGCGGCAGATATATGAGGCGAAAGTACGTGTTCTTACCTGGGGAGGTCTGATAGATACATCTTAATATAGATTAAATTCTAGAAGATAACTTATATAGTGATA
>NZ_JACSRA010000019.1 GCF_014836335.1 Clostridium cibarium | reverse complement strand
GTTGAATAATTTCTTCAAATTCAAAAAAGGGAGCCGTCTCCGACAAATGATTTTAAATCATTTGGAGACAGCTCCTTCTTTAAAATATGAATAAGTTATTTTACATATTTTATTACATTTTCATTTTTTTCATGAGCTTTTCCTTCGATAGCGGCATAACCTAAAGCTGCTATGCCCCATACTATATGATTTTCAGGAATTTCAAAATCAGATAATAGTGCACGAACTGCTTTTTCATCGCAGATTGTTTTTAATTGATTAATCCAACAAGAACCTATTCCTAAAGAATTTGCCATTAAAAAAATATTTTCAAGAGCACAAGAACAATCAGCTAAACCGTTAGAATTATCTCTGTCATTTGAAAGTAATATAATAGTTGGCGGATTGTACATGTTATAGCTTTTATCTCTACCTAAGGCTTCTCTTATAACTTTTGAAAGAGCTTCAATTTTATCTTTGTTTTGTATAACAGTAAACTGCCAACTTTGTTTGTTCATTCCACTAGGTGCATGAATACCTGCTTTTAAAATTAATTGTAAGCTATCATCTTCTATTTGTTCATCTTTAAAAGATCTAATACTTTTTCTAGTTAATATGTTGTTTAATACTTCGTTCATTTAAATCACTCCTTAAGTTTACTATATTATTATAATTTTACTACAGTGAAGAAATAAAATAAATAATTCTACAACTGAATTTTAAATAGTATACTAATTAATAATAGACATCTATTATGTTTCACAACATAGAATTTCCAATTATTTTAAATTGTGTGAATCTTATAAAAACCATTGGAATAATAATTTTATATGATAGAATAATCATAAGTAACAATGAAAGCTATAGAATAAAATTGTTTCAAGGACAAAGTAATTTAAATTGAGGTGTAGAAGTATGGAAACTTATGACGAGTTAAGTGATGAAAATATACTAGAAAAAGCCATATCTAAGGAAAGTTATTTAAAACTACTAGCTAGGCAATATCCAACTATTGCTGCAGCGTCTACAGAAATTATAAATTTAGAAGCAATTTTAAATTTACCAAAAGGTACAGAACATTTTTTAACTGATATACATGGAGAATATGAGCCTTTTATTCATGTGTTAAAAAATGGTTCTGGAGTTGTAAAAAGAAAAATTGATATGATTTTTGGAAATACCTTAATGGATAGCGAAAAGAAAAAACTTGCTACTTTAGTTTACTATCCTGAACAAAAATTAGAGCTTATCTTAAAAGAAGAAAAGAATATAAAGGATTGGTATAAAATTACTTTGTATAGATTAATTGAACTTTGCAGGCATGTTTCTTCTAAGTATACAAGATCTAAAGTAAGAAAAGCATTACCAAATGATTTTAGATATGTAATTGAAGAATTATTACATGAGCAAGTTGATGAAATTGATAAGCAAGAATATTATGATAGAATTATAACAACAATAATTGATATTGGAAGAGCTAGTGAATTTATTATAGCACTTTCAAAACTTATACAAAGGTTAGTAATAGATAGGCTTCATATATTAGGAGATATATATGATAGAGGTCCAAGACCTGACATAATTATTGATACCCTTATGAATTATCACTCTGTAGATATACAATGGGGAAATCATGATATGTTATGGATGGGGGCAGCAGCAGGGGTAAGGACATCTATAGCAAATGTATTAAGAATATCTGCAAGGTATTCGAATTTAGATATTATAGAAGATATATATGGTATAAATTTATTGCCTCTTGCCACCTTTGCATTAAGGTATTATGAAAATGACCCATGTACTGAATTTATACCTAAGATTAATGAAGATAATATTTATAGTAATCATGAAGTAGAATTAATAGCTAAAATGCATAAAGCTATTACAATCCTTCAATTTAAGCTTGAGCATGAAATAATTAAAAGAAGACCAGAGTTTAAAATGGAAAATAGACTATTACTAGATAAGATTAACTATGAAGAAGGAACTGTTAGCCTAAGAGATAATGTATATGAACTAAAAGATAAGTATTTTCCAACAATAGATAAAAATAATCCATATAAGCTTACTGAAGAGGAAGAAGCTTTAATGGAAAAATTAGAATCTTCATTTATTAATAGTGAAAAATTGCAAAGACATATTACCTTTTTATTTGCAAAAGGTAGCATATATTTAAAATATAATTCAAATCTTTTGTTCCATGGATGTATTCCTATGAATAAAGATAAAACTTTTAAGTCTATGAAAATAAATGGAAAAGAGTATAAGGGAAGATTGCTTTTAGAGAAATTTGAATCTTTAGCTAGAGAAGGATATTTTAATAAAAGTGATGAAGTTAAGAAACAGTACGGAATGGATATGATGTGGTATTTATGGACAGGTTCTGTATCATCACTTTTTGGAAAAGAAGAGATGGCTACGTTTGAACGTTACTTTATAAAGGATCAAAAAACTCATAGAGAAGTTAAAAATTCATATTATAGATATAGGGATGATGAAGAAATGTGTAATATGATTTTTAAAGAATTTGGACTTGATAAAGATGAATCAATGATAATAAATGGACATATGCCAGTAAAAAATATGAAAGGTGAAAGCCCTGTAAAGGCAAATGGGAAGCTTTTAGTAATAGACGGGGGTTTTGCAAAAGATTATAGGAGAGATACTGGCATTGCAGGATATACCTTAATATATAATTCATATGGTATACAACTTGTTTCCCATGAGCCATTTGCTTCAACAGAGGATGCAATTGAAAAGGAAACTGATATCCTTTCATCTACCATGGTAGTAGAAAAGAAGTTAGAAAGAAAAAGAGTTGGAGATACGGATGTTGGAGAAGAACTAAAGAAACAAATAAATGATTTAAAATTATTACTTACTGCTTATAGAAGAGGATTAATAAATGAAATTCTATAAATTATATAGAATTAAAATATGGAAATTTCAGGGGAGTCATAAAATTGACTTCCCTGAAATTTTTATTAAGTTTAAATATTAAAATAGTTAAGAAAAAATTAACAAAATAAATATAAAATTAAAGATATTGGTATACAAGATAAGGAATTTATGTTAATATTAACTTGTAAACGTTAAATCTGCAGATATAGACGTTGTATAAAATTTGAAAATGGGGGGATTCAAGATGAAAAAATTTAAATTATTATGTCTTGGTGTAGTTGTTGCATTTGTTGCTGCTACAGCATCAAATACTACCGTTGCTAAAGCTGCAACTACAATAGTTGTAAGTAATGGTGGTACAACATTATCAAAAGCTTTATCAAGCGCAAAATCTGGAGATACAATTATAGTAAAGGGAACAGTAAAATCGGGATCTGTATCGGTTCCAGCTGGTGTAATAATTAAAGGTCAATCAAATGGAAAGATTGATTTCTCTGGAAATGGATCTGGTAGAGGATTAACGGTAAATAGTAATGGATCTACTATACAAGATTTAGAAATTTGCAATGCTGGAGATAATGGAATATATGTTCAAGGGTCAAAAAATAACTTTATTAGGTTAAATGTTCATAATAATAAAGATGCAGGTGTTCAAATATCAAATGGAGGAGCAAATAACTATTTGAGTTTTGTTCGTTCTCATCATAATGCAGATGCTAAAGGGGAAAATGCCGATGGATTTGCAATAAAGTTACATTCAGGGGCAGGAAATGTGTTAGAAGATTGTATTTCTGAATATAATTCAGATGATGGATATGATTTATATGCTGCTCATGGAGCTGTAAAATTTATAAGATGTCAAGCTAATTATAACGGAGAATGTGCTGGCATTAGAGGAGATGGAAATGGGTTTAAAGTTGGAGGTGTTGATAACAAGACTTCAGGAGTTAAGGCTCATTTAGATCCTTTAAATCATTATTTAGAAGGATGTACAGCAAAGGGTAACAAGGCAAATGGATTTGATAGAAATAATCAAAGTGGTGTAGTAACAATGAAGGGATGTACTTCAGATTCTAATGGTAAAAAGAATTATAGTTTCCCACTAACAGGAACTCCATCAGCTTTAGGTTACAAAGTAACTTTTGGAAAAGCTATAATTCAAAATAGTAAATCCATTAATGGTAAAAATGATATTTCTGGTGCTACATTAACAGGAAGATGTTTAGGTTTCTAATCTGATAGATCAATTAAAGATAAGCTATGTTAATCAAAAAAAGTATGGAAATCAAAAAAATTAAAATACTAGTATACAACATGATAAAAATGTGTTAATATATAAAATGTAAACGATATTATAAATTGATTTGCCAAATTGTTTGCATTTATCAATTTAGCAAAAATATTAATTAACTGGGGGAATTAAAATGAAAAAAGTAAAATTATTATGTCTAGGAGTAGTTCTATCATTTACAGCAGTTACTGCATCAATGGGGGTAACAGCTAAGGCAGCAACTACATACACGGTAAAGGCTACTGGGGGTATGACTTTAGCAGCTGCAGTAAATAAAGCAAGTGCTGGAGATACGATTGTAATTGATGGAGCTGTAACATCAGGAACTGTAAAAGTTACGAAATCAGGAATTACAATAAAGGGGATTAACAAAGCTAAAGTTGATTTTAAGCAAACTGCTGTTGGTCAAAAAGGGTTAGATTTTTCAGGAAGTAAAAATATAGTTCAAGATTTTGAAGTATGTAATGCTGGTGATAATGGTATATATGTTACAGGAACAGAAAATAAATTCTATAATTTAGAAGTGCATGATAATAAAGATGCTGGAGTTCAAATATCAAATGGAGGAGATAACACTTATTTGTATAGAGTTCACTCTTACTTAAATGCAGATGCTCCAAATGGAGAAAATGCAGATGGATTTGCAGTTAAATTGCATTCTGGAAAAGGAATAGTTTTAGAAGAATGTGTTTCTGAAAATAATTCAGATGATGGATATGATCTATATGCTGCTCATGGAGCTGTAAAATTTATAAAATGTCAAGCTAATAATAACGGAAATGCTAAAGGATACAGCGGTGATGGAAATGGATTTAAACTAGGTGGAGTAGATAATAAAACTCCAGGAGTAGCTGCTCACATCGATAATTTAGATCATTATTTAGTTGGATGTACAGCAAAAGGCAATAAGAAAAATGGTTTTGATAGAAACAATCAAGGAGGCCATGTAACTATGGAAGGATGTACAGCTGATTCTAATAAAGGATTAAATTATAATTGGCCAGCAAAAGGTACTCCATCAGCAATCGGTCATGAAGTAACATTTGGTACAGCATACATTACTAAAGGTAGCGTATCAATAAATGGTAAAAGTAATCTTACTGGTGCAGTAGTAACTAGCAGTCCAACAGTTAAATAAGTTACATTATATGTAATTAGTGAAATAACATAATAACTAGTTATAAAAATGATGAATTCAGATTGAATTCATCATTTTTTGTTCAACAGAATATAAAAAGAAATAAAATATTTTTTAGAGTGACATGAAAATATATATTGACATATGCTGGTAACTATTGTATTATTGTATTAAGCACTTAATACAATAATACAAAGGAGTGATATGATGGCATGGGAATTTAATAATTCGGCACCTATATATCAGCAACTTATGGAGCAAATAAAGCTCAATATAATTTCAGAAGTCTATTCAGTAGGGGAAAAGCTTCCTTCAGTTAGAGATATGGCGAGTGAGGCAGCGGTTAATCCTAATACTATGCAAAAAGCTCTTACTGAATTAGAGAAGACAGGGCTCGTATATAGTCAAAGAACAGCAGGTAGATTTATTACGGAGGACAGGGAAATGATAAAGAATGCGCAAACTAATTTAGCAAAAGAACAAATTGAAAAATTTCTTTTATCGATGAAGAATATTGGCTTTACTGAAAAAGAAACTATTTCTATGATAGAAAAAGTTGCAAAGGAGATGAATTAATGGATAATCCAATTTTTGAATGTAAGGATTTGGTTAAAACTTATGGCGGTAAAAAAGCATTAAATGGGATTAATTTATCAGTTAATAGAGGAAGGATAGTTGGGTTGTTAGGGCCAAATGGTAGTGGAAAAAGTACTTTAATAAAGCTAGCAAATGGACTATTAACACCTAGTAGTGGAGAAATCTTAATCGGTGGTAAAGTTCCTGGAGTGGAAACTAAAAAGATAGTTTCGTACCTGCCAGAAAGGACTTATCTTAATGATTGGATGAGGGTATCAGATATTATAAACTTTTTTTCAGATTTTTATTTAGATTTTAATAAAGAAAAAGCATATGATATGTTAGGCAAATTGAAAATTGATGCTGGAGATAAACTTAAGACTATGTCAAAGGGAACTAAAGAAAAAGTTCAATTAATTTTAGTAATGAGTAGAGAAGCTGAACTTTACTTTTTAGATGAGCCAATAGCTGGGGTTGATCCAGCAGCTAGAGATTATATATTAAATACTATTATTAATAACTATAATGAAAATGCTACAGTTATCATATCTACACATATAATATCTGATATAGAAAAGATATTAGATGATGTAATTTTCTTATCATATGGAGATATATCATTGACTATGAGCGTTGACGAAATAAGAGAAGAAAAAGGTATGAGTGTTGATGCATTATTTAGGGAGGTATTTAGATGTTAAGAAAATTATTAAAATATGAGTTCAAAGCAACAGCTAGAATACTATTACCATTATATGGAGCCCTGATAATATTTTCTATAATAAATAAGTTTTTTATTGGCACTAATAATAATTACGAAAGGTTAAGTGGTTTAGGGCACATTCCAGCAGTAATTACTATGTTTGCCTATGTTGCAACTATGGTAGCAGTAATTGTTGTTACTTTCTTCATAATTATTCAAAGATTTTATAAGAACTTACTAGGCGATGAGGGGTATTTAATGAATACAATTCCTGTATCATTAAATAAAAACCTGATGAGTAAACTTATCGTAGCAATTGTATGGAATATAGTTAGTGTGGCGATAGCTATTATATCAATTGTAATCATGGCATATACGCCAGGTGATTTTAGTAATGTTTTTAGGGACATTGGCCAAATACTATATGTAGGTTTTAGTGAAATAGGGATAAACATGGTTACAATTCTTATAGAAATTATAATTATAATTCTTGTAGGTGTTGTAGAATCGACTTTAATGATATATGCATCTATATCATTAGGACATTTAGCGAACAGGAGAAAAATATTATCATCTTTTGGTGCTTTTATTGTGTTAAGTATGGTGATCAATAGCATTTTTGGAGCTGTATCATCTTTTATTAATATTGAAGGCGTTGTTAATATAACAACAACAAATTTAGCACCTATTCATAAGTTTTTATTATTTGGGATTGGATCAGAAATTTTACTTTCAATAATATTTTATGTAATTTGTCATTATGTTTTAAGAAACAAACTTAATTTGGAGTAATTTGAGAATAAGAAAACTTTATATATTTTAAAAGAGCCCTACATGATAGATTTTTAATTTTCTATCATGTAGAGCTCTTTTTTGCATAAATTACTGATATACAGGTAAGTTTGAAATGAAATGTAATTTTAGATATAAATATTAAAAGTATATATAGTTGTAAAATTTTATTTTACATAATATAATAAGTAGACAAGTTAAATGCGAATTAGTTGCATTTGAGATTTGCGCATATATAATGAAAAATTATGTTTTAAATATGACTTAGGCTAAAGAGTTATGTAAGTATATCTAAATTATAAATTAGTATCATATATATATTATAATTTAGATTTCATATTAGTAATGATTAGTTTTTTGAGTTTAGAATTTAATTGAGGAGTGGTATATTTGGATATAAAAATAGATATAGTTTCAGGCTTTTTAGGTGCAGGAAAAACAACATTAATAAAAAAATTGCTAGATAGTGATTTAAGAAAAGAAAAATTGGCTATTTTAGAAAATGAATTTGGAGAAGTATCTATAGATGGAGATCTTTTAAATGATACTAAAGTAGATATAAAAGAAATAAATTCAGGATGTATTTGCTGCTCGTTAGTAGGGGATTTTAAAGAGGCCATGCATGAAATTATAAAACAATATTCTCCAGAAAGGATAATAATTGAGCCGTCTGGGGTAGCAAAACTTTCAGATATAATTAAATCCTGTAAAAGCATATCTAAAAATAATAATATTTATATTAATAATATATTTACAGTGATAGATGTTATAAACTATGAAGCTTATATAAATAATTTTGGAGAGTTTTATAAAGACCAAATAAAAAACGCAAATACCATAATCCTTAGCAAAATAGAGAACAATGATGAAGAGCAAATTAAAAAAATTAGTAGATTAATTAGAAATATAAATAAAGAAAGTAGTATAATTACAGCTCCTTTAGATGAAATGGATGGTAATGATATATTGACGATTTCAAAAGAAGATATAAAGAAAAGTAATGAGAAAACATTATCTATAAAAAAGTCATTTAAAATAAGTGCAGTAAATAAGGTATCACATTCTCATAGCGCTGATAATATTTTTAATAACTGGGGAGTTGAGACGCAAAAATCTTTTTCAAAATCAACATTAGAAAAAATATTTAAAATTATAGTAAATGATAAAAGTTATGGGAATATTTTAAGAGGAAAAGGAATAGTTAAACTAGAAGAGGGAATCTGGGGAGAATTTCATTATACTCCAGGTAAGTTTAAGATTAATAAGGCAACAAAACAAAGAGTTGGAAAGATAGTTATTATTGGAGAAGGTGTAGATAAAAATAAATTAAATTTGTTATTTAATATAAATGGATAATTCAGAATAAAGGGGACAGGTATGAAGATTAAAGTTGATATACTGATGGGATTTCTCGGTTCAGGAAAAACTACATTAATAAAATCCTTTATAGAAAATGGTGGCTTAAGAGATGAAACTGTTGTTATTGTTCAATATGAATCTGGTAAGACAACTATTAAAGAAGAGAAATTCAATAACAAAATAATAATAATGCAAAGAAAAATAGATGAGCCTTTTAATAAGAATTGCTTAAGGGAGATAATATCAAAATATACTCCCGATAGAATTATTATTGAATACAATGGTATGGGTGATACAGAAAAATTTCTCGAAGGATTTAATGATCCTTATCTAGAAAAAATTTGTAAGATTAATAAAATTATTAGTACTTTAGATATGAAAACTGCAAATATGTATCTTATAAACATGGCAAATAAGATTAGAGAACATATCGTAAATAGTGACATAATAATATTTAATAATGCAAATAATATGAACAAGGACACTATCCAAAATATAAAAAGAAATATTAGGCAAATTAATGAAGTTGCAAAAATTTATGAGTTTCCAACTGTTGATATAGAGGAAAAATCAATAAGAAAGAAAAAGCTATGTTTGAACACAAGTGAAGAGAAAGTAGGTAGTAAAGAAATAATATTAGTTATTTTAGGGTTTATGATTTTATTTTGGCTTGGTTTATGCTTTCCTCTTGTAAGTGATTTTACTAATAGTTATTTAGATAAAAATTGGATTAACTCATTTAATAAAATATTTATGGGAATTCTAATTGAAACTTTACCTTTTTTACTTATTGGTGCCTTCTTATCATCTATGATTCAAATATGTGTTTCAGAAAATATTTTGGCAAAGATATTTCCACGTAATACTATCATGGCATCTATAATAGCCGCCGTTTCAGGAATTTTATTTCCAGTATGTGATTGTGGAACTATTCCTGTAGCAAGGGGATTCTTAAAGAAAGGGCTGCCATTATCAGTAGCTGTTACATTTATGTTATCGGCACCTATAGTAAATCCTATCGCAATAATCTCTACGTTATATGCATTTCCAGATATGAAGTATATAGTGGTATATAGAGTGATTTTAGGAATTATAATTTCTATAATTGTTGGATTGATTATGAATAGATATTCAGCAAAGGATGTTGTTAATGATTATATAATTAATTGTCAATGTGAACTATGTAGTGGAGAATATACAACCAGCAAAAATATTTTTACAAAGATTAAAGGAGTTTTTTTACTTGCAGGGGATGAGTTTATAAATGTAAGCAAATATATGATTGTTGGAGCTCTTCTATCAGCTAGCATTCAAACTTTAATAGGACAAAAAGTAATAGCATTTGTTCCAGAAGGAAAAGTAGCATCATTAATTATTATGATGGTATTTGCATTTGTATTTTCTGTATGTTCAACTTCAGATGCCTTTATTGCAAAAGGTTTCTTAAATGAATTTTCTAAAGGATCAGTTTTAGGTTTTTTAATAATTGGACCAATGATAGATATTAAAAATACTATGATGCTCCTTGGAAGCTTTAAAAAATCATTTGTAGTTAAATTATTGTCTTTAATAATTATTGTTTCCTTTATATTATTAATGTTAGTGCCTTTATAAAATAGATGGAGTTGATTTAAGAATGAAAAAAGTAAATTTAGAAATAATGTTAAAGCTATTTATTCTACTAGGATTTTCTACTTTTTATTTTATCCTTGTTAGAAGTGATATGATAACATTATATGTGCATCCAAGAATTATACCATTTGCTAAGTTCAGTATTGTAGCTATGATGTTTATAGTTTTATTTTTAGTATTTGACATATTAAAGGCTAGGACTGTAAAGAGAAAGATGAGAAATTATATTGTTTTCATAATTCCATTTGTTATGATGCTTGGGATGAAACCTAATAGTACTAATATGGGAGCTTCAAATAATTCAAAATTTATAGAGGATAAATCTGATAATGTAGATTCTGCACAAAATAATAATATTAGTAGTGCAGAGCCTAAAAATGGCAATGATAATAAGAAAATAAGTATAGATGAAAATGGGAAAATTACAGTTACAGATAGTAATTATATTAATTTTTTAACTGAGGTAGAAAATAATATTGATAGTTATATTAATAAAGAAATTGAAATAGTAGGCTTTGTGTATAAGGAAGATGGCATGAAATCAAATCAATTTGCATTGGTTCGTAATATGATGGTATGTTGTACGGCTGATATGCAAATGGTTGGATTATTATGTGATAATGCAGAACCTGTTAAATATGAGGTTGACACTTGGCTTAAAGTTAATGGAACACTGGAATTAGGCAAAAGGTTAGAGGAGAAGGTAGCTATTATTAAAGTAAAGAATATCGAAAAAGTTGATGCACCTAAAACACCTTATGTGTATCCTTATTAGTTGAATATTGGTAGGTTTAAAGAATATAATAGTTAAAAATAAAGGTTCATACTTTTTAAAGTATGAACCTTTGCGAGTAAATAGAAGTTTAGTTTTACCTATATCACTTGTTATGTGATTCTGATGCCCTAAATCTATTTAAAAGAATAGTAAATTACTTATTCTCTTGCTCACAATTCTAGTTTATCCAAAGAAAAATAAATTATTCATACAAATTTGAAAATAATATGTAATTTTATATAGAAGTAAATGAATAATATTAAAGAAATAAAAACGTGCTTTGATTATAATTATGTTTATTAGTTTAGTATGTAGACTATAGAATTGAGAAGTGGTAAGATATATTCAAAAGTAACATTAATTATGATAAATAGGGGGACATTATGAAAAAGATAGTATTCGGTGGAGGATGTTTTTGGGGCGTAGAAAAGTTTTTTGCTATGATACCAGGAGTTATAGATACAGAAGTAGGATATGCTAATGGAAAGACTGAAAATCCAACTTATGAGGAAGTATGTAAAAATGACACCTATTTTGTAGAAGTATGTTATATTACATACGATGAAAATGTAGTAAAATTAGATACATTATTAGATAAATTTTGGAGTGTAGTAGATCCAACAACAGTTGATAAGCAAGGAGAAGATGTAGGAACTCAATATAGAACAGGAATTTACTATTTAGATAAATTAGATCTTGATACCATTATAAAAAGTAAGAATAAAATACAAAATGAATATGATAAGCCAGTAGTTACAGAAGTTAAACCACTTGAGAAGTATTACTCGGCTGAGGAATATCATCAAGATTATTTAAAGAAAAATCCAAATGGCTATTGCCATATTAAATTTGATTAATATAAGAGTTGCAAGGAATTGCAACTTTTTTTATTGCAGGCAACTGTAAAAAATTAACTATTGGTAATAAACTTTGAATTATTAAGAAGAAACATAGTAGAAGATAAAATAATAAAGTAAATAGTAAGTATTGTTTTTATGATAAAAATATGTAAAAAAAGTTTAACACTACTATAAATTCAATTTTATATATAGTATTATAAAATGGTATATTTAATAAGATTACAGGGGGGTAAAAAATGTTATTTAAGAAAAAAAAATTCACTGCAGTAATTACTGTAGTGGCTTTGTGGGCAAGCTTTATTGGCCCAAGTCATGTGGTAAGAGCCTATGATAATTCAGCAAAAGATAAAAAAATAGCTGCCACTGATACAACAAAGGTACAAATATTATCTACTACAGATTTACATGGAAAGTTTAAAAATTATGATTACGCTACTAATTCCATAGCAGCAGGGGGATTAAACCAAGTTGCAGCTGTTGTTAAAGAGGAAAAGTCAAAAAATCCCAACACCATAGTCGTAGATAATGGCGATACTATACAAGGAAATTACAATCATTTATTCTTAAAAGAAGATTATTTGGAAAAAAATAAAGATCCTATGATCTTAGGGCTAAATACTATTGGTTATGATAGTTATTCTCTAGGAAATCATGAATTTAATTATGGCATGAGTATTTTACAGAAGGTAGCTAAGCAATCAGAAACAGGAGGAACACCTGTACTTTGTGCAAATCTATATAAAGATGGGCAAAGAGTATTTAAGCCATATACAATAAAAGATATTAATGGAATAAAAGTGGCAATTATAGGGGTTGTTACTAATAATATAACAAGATGGGATGGGGACAAGCTAAAAGGTTATGATCCTAGAAATCCTGCTGATGAAGTGAAGAAGGTTATTGATGAATTAAAGAGCAAAAATTTAGCAGACTTATTTATAGTTACTTCTCATATGGGGGTGAAAAATGAGTATGGTGGTGGAGATAGTGCTACTGATATAGCAAATGAAAATCCAGATGTATCTATGATAGTTGCTGGACATACTCATGTTAGCATAAAAGAACAAATAGTTAATGGTGTTTTAATAACACAACCTAAGAATGCTGGAGCAGAGGTTTCTAAAGTAGAATTAGAAGTTGAAAAAACAAGCACAGGCTGCAAGGTAGTAAATAGAAGTGCAAGTTTAATTCCTTTGTTAAAAGTATCAGAAGAAGATGAAGTATTAAATAAAGAGCTTGAAAAGTACCATCAGGAAGCTTTAGCAGATGGAAAGACTAAAATCGGAGAACTTAAAGGGGAAGATTTAGCTGAAAAAAATAGAGTTAAAGGAATCCCAGAATCTTTTGTAAGTGATCAAGGTGTAACTGACTTAATTAATGAAGTGCAGTTATACTATAGTAATAAACATCTTCAATCAATTGGAGTTGATGGAAACAAGGTTCATCATGTCTCAGGAGCAGCAATGCTTTCAGAAAGTTCTAATCTTAAGACAGGAACAATTGCAAAATCAGATTTAGCTAATATTTATAAGTTTGATAATAAATTATATACAATAAAAACAAATGGTAAGCAATTAAAGAAATATTTAGAGTGGACAGCTCAAATTTATAATACATTTAAAGAAGGAGATTTTAGTATATCTTTTAATCCTAAATTTGCATCATATTTATATGATACATTAAGCGGTGTTAAGTATGATATAAATATTTCAAAGCCTGCTAAAAGTAGAATTGAGAATTTAAAATTTCCAGATGGAAAACAAGTTGAGGACAATGATGAAATATATTTAACAGTAAATGATTATAGATATAATTCAAATCTTGCACCAATATTTGATAAGGGAGAATTTGAAAAAGTATATGAATCTACTAATGATCCTCTTTCAGATGTTAGAGATATGATAGCAACATATATTAGAGATGCTAAAAGTGGAGTTATATCAAGAAATGTAGATAATAACTGGAAGTTAACAGGAGTTAAATATAATGACCAATTAAGAAATGAAGTTATTAATCTAATTAATGATGGTACGTTAACTGCTAAAACTAATAATAATCTTATAACTGAACCATTAACATGGGATAGTGTTATAGATCAATTAAATACAAAAGGGTTAACAGATGAGGTTAATAAGTTAAAAGCACTAAATCCAAAAGTAATAGATGTATTAAGTTTTAATGATTTACATGGTAATGTACTTGAATCCGGAAAAAATATTGGTGCTGCAAAACTTGCAGGAGTTATTAATGAATATAGAGCTAAAGCAAATGATAGATATAGTGTAATTCCTGTTTCAGGTGGAGATTTATATCAAGGTACTGCAATTTCTAACCTTAAGCAAGGTGAGCCTGTAAATGAAATGTTAAAAGCTATTGGCTTAGAAGCTTCTGCTGTAGGTAATCATGAATTTGACTGGGGCCGAGAAAACTTAAAGAAATGGTCAGAAAAAGGGGGATTCCCTTTCTTAGCTGCAAATATGGTTTATAAGGATAATGGAAAAACAATTGAATCTGTTGAACCGTATAAGATAGTCGGAAGAAACGGAGTGAAAATAGCATTTATAGGTATTGCTACTCCAGAAACATTAACATCAACAAAGGCTGCCAATGTTGAAGGGATAGAGTTCTTAGATCCAGCAGAAACTTTGAAAAAATATATACCGATAGTTAAAGCAGAAGGTGCAGATGCAGTTGTTGCATTAACACATTGTGGTGCTAGTCAAAATAGTAAGACTGGTGAAATCACAGGAGAAGCTGCTGATATAGCAAACAAGGTTACTGGATTAGATGCAATAATTTCAGCTCATAGCCATACATTTGTTGATGGTAAGGTAAATAATATTCCAATTGTACAAGCTGGATATAATGGTAGAGGATTATCTAAATTAACATTTAAATTTGATGATAATAATAAAATGCTAAGTGTTGAGCATAATACACAAGTATTTAAAGGAATAGAATCTACACTTCCAGTTGATGAAAATGTTCAAAAGTTAATGAAAGAACAAGAAGAACAATTGAAACCTATATTTGGTCAAAAAGTTGCAACTTTACAAGATAGATTAAGCCATGACGATAAAAATTCAGCATTAACACCACTTGGAGTAACAGTTTCTGAAACTATGAGAAAGATAGGAAATACTCAAATTGCTATTAATAATGGTGGTGGTATAAGAAGAAGTCTTGAAAAAGGTGATGTTACTGTCGGTGATATGTATGAAATTTTACCTTTTGATAACACTATAGTAACTTTAAATCTTAAGGGATCTGATTTAATAAAAGTTATTGAACATGGTATTGATCCTAAAGATATTGCATGGGGGCAATTTGCAGGAATTAAAGTTTGGTACGATAAAGATACAAATAAGGTTACTTCTGTTAGACTAGCAGATGGTAGTAAATTAGATATGGATAAATATTATTCTGTTGCAATTAATGATTTTATGCTAACAGGTGGAGATGGATATGATTTTTCAGCAGCTAAGAATGTAGTGAATACTAATATAGTTATGAGAGAATCAATAGAAGATTCATGGAAGACTAATGGAATTCCAGTTTTAGATTATAATTTACTGATTTCTGGAGTTGATAATACTGCTGATAATAAGCAAAAAGACACTACAAATCCATTAGAAAATAAAGATGCAAAAGGAACTGATATAAATAATGAAGGTTCACCTAATGATTCTTCAGCTAGAATTACAAAGACAGGAGATTACAAAGACATAGAAATATTTGCTTTTCTTGGTCTTATGTCAATTGCTGGAGCACTTGTAGTTGTTAACAGGAAGAAAAAAGTATTATAAAATAAATAGGCACATTAAAATAACTTCAATTTTAATGTGCCTATTTTCTTTGTTGTATTAGATTTAAATTAAGATATTTAGAATAAAAATAAAAGGTATAAAAATCATGAGACCTAAAAGATTATATAATGAAAAATACTTAATATATCTTGTGCTATTTTCTGAATAGTCTTTTGTGTAGAGTTTATATGAAATGAGACTTGCCATTGAAGCAATTAGTGTACCCATTCCACCTATATTAACTCCTAGGAGTAATTCTTTATAGTTGTTAGTAAAACTTGATAGGAGCATTGTACATGGTACATTACTAATAAACTGACTTAGAATGATGGAAGAAAAATAAGTGCTTGTCCCAGAATTCAAAAGTTTTGACATAAGCAGTTTAACAGTTTCTACCGATGAGATATTCCCTATAAAAATGAAGAAGAAAACAAAAGTTAAAAGCAGAGAATAATCAATTTCTTTAAATAATTTTTTATTAAAAATTAAAACTATAGAAATAGTAATAATAAAAGTGATTTTATAATCTATTATGTGAAATACCGAAGCTAAAATTATTATAAATAATATACTAAATATAATGGATGAAGCTTTATCCTTAATTTTAACTGAAGATAAATCCATAGTTAATTTATCTTTATTATTCTTTATTATCAATCCTATTAAAAAAGCTATTGATAGTAAAATCAAGTTAATTGTTATTAGAAAAAAGTTAATTGGAGATATATTGTAATAGGAGTAAATAAAAAGGTTTTGAGGATTTCCCATAGGCGTAAAAGCACTTCCAAGATTTGCAGCTAAAGTTTGGAATACAATAATTTTAATACTGCTAATATTAACTTTTTTACAAATTATTAAGGATAATGGTACAAAGGTAATTAACGCAACATCATTTGTTACAAGCATGGAAGCGAAAAAAGTTATAAAAGTAAGTGAAAATACAATACTTCTATAACTTTTGCATTTAGTCAGCAGTTTTGTAGCAAAGTAATCTAAAATTTTAAGATTCTCAAAAGCTGCTACTATTATCATTAAATTAAATAAAAGTATAAGTACTTTAAAATCTATGTATTGGAGTTTAGGCATTGATACTATAGAGCTTAATAGAGCAAGTAGTGCAGCTATAGTAAGGACTACTTCTTTTTTTATGTAAGAAAATATATATTGCTTTTTAGGTATATTTAATACTAACTTCATGTTATTTCTCCTTGAATAAATAAATTAACTTAAAATCGTCCTGTATATTATAACAAAAAATTAATTTTTAAGTTAATATAAATATTTGTAATTGTATAACTAAATAGTATATAGTATATATTATGCTAGTTTATGACAGAAAGAGGGCAAAAAAGTGACGAAAGATATGACAAGTGGTAGTATACCAAAGCACTTAGTAACATTTGCAATACCTATGATTTTAGGTAATATGTTTCAACTTACATATAATGCAGTAGATGCAATTATAGTTGGACATTTTGTAGGGACAAGCTCTTTGGCAGCTGTAGGTGCAGCAAATCCTATTATGAATATCATCATTTTTTTTATAGTAGGCATATGCATGGGGACCTCAGTACTGATGAGCGAGTATTTTGGAGCTAACGATATAGGAAAGTTAAAGAGAGAAGTGTCTACATCCATGATTGTAGGGATGATTTTTACAATATTTATGAGTATAGCATGCTTTTTTTTAGCAGAACCTATTTTAGTGATAACTCAAACACCAAGTGAAATAATACCTGAAGCAAATATATATTTGAAGGTTATTTTTTCAGGATTGATATTTACTTTTTTGTATAATATATATTCATCAACTTTACGTAGTATGGGAGATTCTAAAACTCCAATTATATTTTTAATGATATCATCAGTATTAAATATTTTTTTAGCTATACTATTTGTGGTTGTTTTTAAGATGGGGGTAAAGGGAGCTGGGATAGCTACTGTAATTTCACAATTTGTATCTTGTGCTTTATGTATTGTATATGTATATATAAGAATGCCTATTTTACGATTCAAAAGATCAGAAATAGTGGTTGATAAAACACTTTTAAAGGATACTATAAATTATAGTTGGGTTACAGCACTTCAGCAAACTTGTCTTTATGTAGGAAAACTTTTAATTCAAGGATCAGTAAATAGGTTAGGAGTAAATAGCATAGCTACATTTAATGCAGTTACAAGAATAGACGATTTTGTTTTAACTCCTGAGCAGAGCATAGCACATGCTACCACTACTTTTGTAGCTCAAAATAGAGGGGCTAAGAAAAGGGAACGTATAAGAAAAGGATTTTATGCAGGTATGATAATAGAAGCAATTTACTGGTTAATAGTTGCTGGACCTGTATATATGGGATCTGGCAGCTTAATGAAGCTATTTGTACCAGATAGCGGTGCTGAAGTTATTGGTCTTGGAGTGATATATTTAGAAAGTATGGCTATATTCTATATTTTGCCTGGGATGACAAATGGACTACAAGGTTATTTTAGAGGAATGGGAGATTTGAAAATTACGCTTGCTTCAACATTTATACAAATTGTTGTAAGAGTTATGTGTTCATATTTGCTCGCACCAAACTTTGGTATTGCAGGAATAGCTTTTAGCTGTTTAATAGGGTGGATTGCTATGCTTGCCTATGAAATTCCAGCATATTTTAGACACAAAAAGAACTTAAAGTTATATTTAAAAAGAAGAAATTAAATTAGGAGGAATCATAGATGAAAAAGATTATTGCTATTATAATGGTGATGTTAATTGCATTAACATCAGTATCCTGTGGAAAGGATAAAAATGAAACTAAAAATGAAGAAACAATTGCAGAAAGCACAGAAAGTAATGACAATAATGAAGCGGCAGGGGGAAAAAGTGAAAAAAACAGTGGTTCTGATAGTAAAGAAACTAGTACAAATAATACGAAAGTAAATGGAAAGAAGAGTATATATAAAGAGAAGTTAGATAAAATACAAGAGGGACTTAAAGATTTGGATAGTCTCTATAAAGGAAATACAGTAGAGATGAAATCAGCAGCAAATCAAGAATATGAGAGATGGGATAAAGCTTTAAATGAAATCTATACTGAATTAAAGAAAGATTTATCAAAAAGTGATATGAGTAAACTTGAAAAAGAAGAATTACAGTGGATAAAAGATAAAGAAGATAAGGCTAAAAAAGCGGCTGCCGAGTTTAAAGGTGGAACAGCCGAAAATTTGACTTATACTGAGTCTTTAGTTCAATCAACTAAAGAAAGATGTTATGAGTTAGTAGAAAAATATATGAAATAACTTAATTAGCTATCGCTATTTAAATGATTTTTATAAGATTCACCCCAAACAGAAAGTGCATCAAGAACTGGGATAAACTCTTTTCCAAGGTTAGTTAAAGAATATTCAACCTTTGGTGGAACTTCAGGATATACTTCACGATGAACAAGGCCATAAGATTCTAAACTACGTAATTGTTTAGTAAGCATTGCCTGTGTTAAGTCAGGAATTTTTCTTTGAAGTTCACCAAAACGTAGAGTTCCTTGACTTAAATAGTATAGAACTATGATTGTCCACTTACCACCTAAAATTTTTTGAGCCGTTGTTATTGGGCATATCCCAAATAAATCTTTTGAATAATTCATAGTACTCTCCTTAATAGTATCAAAAAAGATACTGACTATTATAAAAAAACCTACTTGTTATTGAAATACTAGCATACTATAATTTGGTTGTAAAGTAATTATAATAGTATAGGATGGTGCAATATGGATAAAGTAATCAATTTCTTAAAAGAGAATTCTACGTTTTATTTTGCTACAGTGGAAGAAGGAAAACCAAGGGTTAGACCATTTGGATTTTTTATGGATTATGAAGGAAAGTTATATTTCGGAATGGGAGACCATAAAGCATCCTATAAGCAACTTTTAGAAAATCCAAATTTTGAAGTATCAACAACAAGTGCTAATGGGGAATGGATTAGAATTAAAGGTACGGCTGTATTTGATAAGAGTGAAAAGGCTTTGGAAGCTGCTTTTAATACTATGCCATCTTTAAGAAAAATTTATAATGAAGAAACTGGACTAAATATGGCTATATTTTATGTTGAAAATGGAGATGCTGAAATAGCTGGTTTCGACGAAAGCTTTGAAAAAATTAAATTCTAGCATAAAAACTGTCTCAAAATTTTGAGGCAGTTTTTTATGTTATAAATAATATTTATAGAGTCATAATAAAAATATATTTCTAGATAGTAATATTTAGAATTATAATTTTATTATGATTATTAGGAAAGGAAATTATCTAAAATTTTAGATAATAAGGGCGAAGATAATGAATTTAAAAGGACAAGAATTATTAAGAAATCCATTTTTGAATAAGGGAACAGCATTTACTGAAGAAGAAAGAAAAAAATATGATTTGACTGGTCTTTTACCAGAGGCTGTAAGAAGTATAGATGAACAAGAAAAGTTAGTGTATGAAAGAACTAAATCTTTTGCTAATGATTTAGATAAGCATCTTTATTTGATGAATATATACGATACAAATCGTACACTATTTTATTATGTTGTAGGCAAGCATGTTACAGAATTTCTACCAATAATTTATACACCTACAATAGGAGATGCGGTAATAAATTATTCAAAGAAATACGATACTCCTAAAGATGCTGTATTTCTTTCTATAAATAAAATAGAAGACATTAAAAAATCTATAGTGTCAGCAATTTCAGATTTAGATGAAATAAAACTAATAGTAGTAACTGACGGTGAAGGAGTTCTAGGTATAGGAGATTGGGGAGTGCAAGGTGTTGACATATCCATAGGAAAGCTTGCAGTTTATACTGTGGCTGCTGGAATTAATCCTAAAAATGTATTGCCTGTAGTAATAGATGCAGGAACAAATAATGAAGAGTTATTAAATGATCCTCTATATTTAGGAAATAAGCATAAAAGAGTTACAGGAGAAAAATATGATAGATTCATAGATGAATTTGTAAAAGTTTCTTTAGAATTATTCCCAGAAGCACTTATTCATTGGGAAGATTTTGGACGTGGAAATGCTAGAAGAATACTTGAAAAATACAGATCACATATATGTACATTTAATGATGATATACAGGGAACAGGGGTAATGATGGTTTCAGCTTTAAATGCTGTAGCAAAGGTTACTGAAATACCAGTTAAAGATCATAGAATAGTAGTTTTTGGTGGAGGAACAGCAGGTATAGGGGTTTCAGATCAAATTCTATTAGAAAAGATAAAGAGCGGTTTATCAGAAGAAGAGGCAAAGAAACATTTTTATATTGTAGATCGCTATGGATTAGTAACTGAAGATATGAAAGAACTTACAGAGGGACAAAAGAAATACGCAAGAAAAAGTGATGAATTTAAAAAGCCATTAAAGAATCTTGAAGAGGTAATTAAGGAAGTAAAACCAACAGTTCTTATTGGTACATCTGGGGTTCCAGGGGCATTTACTGAAGAAGTGGTTAAGAGTATGGCTAAATTTAATGATAGACCGGCTATTATGCCAATTTCAAATCCTACAAAGCTTTGTGAAGCTAAGGCAGAAGATATAATTAGGTGGAGTGAAGGTAGAGCATTAGTAGTAACAGGAAGTCCATCTAAGCCAGTTGAATATAATGGGGTAACTTATAATATTGGGCAGGCAAATAATGCTCTTTTGTATCCAGGACTAGGTTTTGGAATAATAGTTGCAAAATCTAAGATAGTTACAGATAATATGTTATCAGCAGCAGCACATGGTATAGCATCACTACAAGATTTATCTAAAATGGGAGCTTCAATTTTACCACCAGTAAATAAGCTTAAAGAAGCTTCAAAACTTGTAGCTATGGCAGTTGTAAATGAAGCTATTAGTGATGGTGTAAATAGAAGAGCCATAGAAAATGTAGAAGAAGCAGTAGAAAAAGAAATTTGGGAACCAATATATAAGTAGAATTGCCAACTTTTCGTAAATGGTGTATTCTAAACTTTAAAGGAGTAGTATATTTATGAATTTAAAGGATATAGAATATTTTCATTATTTATGTAAATATAAGAATTTTACTAGAACAGCAGAAAAGTTATATGTATCTCAACCTTCTATAACAATAGCTTTAAAGAGGCTTGAAAAGGAGTTAGATGCTAAGCTTGTTATTAGGGACAATTCTGAAAAGCAAATCTCTTTAACAGAGGCTGGAAAGATTTTAGAAAAGCATGTTAATAACATATTAAATGAGGTTAAAGAGACAAAGGTGGAAATAGGAAAAATAAGTGGAAGTAACATTAAACTTGGGGTTCCTCCTATGATAGGTGCATATTTCTTTCCTAATATAATGGAAGAAATTGTTAAAAGTCAGTTAGCAAATAATATTGAATTAATAGAGACTGGATCTCTTGCTATGATAGATAAGGTTTTATCTAATGATGTTGATATGGCATTTATTGGATCTCTTGCACCTTTAAAAGATAGTGATTTAGAAGCTACAATATTAAAAGTAGATAAATTTGTTGTATGCATGAGTAAAAATCACAGGCTAGCTACCAGTGAGGAAATTAACTTCGAAGATTTAGTAGAAGAACAGTTTATAGCACTTGGAAATGAGTATTTACATAATGAAGTGTTAAAAAGGTTATGCTATAAACATGGTGTTTCTACGGACAAGTTTTATTATACTGATGAAATTCAAACAGCTAAATCTCTGATATCATCAGGCCTTGGAATAGGAATTATGATAGAGATGGCTGTGAAAGATATGACTAGTATAAAAAAAGTGAAGTTACAAAACTCTATTAAATTTTATATTTCCCTTGCTTTTAAAAAGAAGCATTATACGACAGTAAAAGAAGAAAAAATAAAAAATATAATTATAAATTGTAAGAATTGCTTAGGTTAGTTAATTTCCAACGTAGGCAATTCTTTTTATTTTGAATAGAGTTAATTTAATGGAATAACTTGTAAAATGATAAGGAAATATATTGAAGATTAAAATGAAATAATGTAAAATTGTAGTATACAAGTTCTGGATTTAAAGAATAAAAGGAAAAAGGTGGGGAATATGAAAAAGAAGAATAGGATTGGAAAGCAACTTTTAGTATGTTTTTTGATTGTTATAATTGCTCCTTTAATATCATCAGGAATTATAGCTATAGAAAAATCAAAAAATATGCAGGAAGAGAGCTTAAAACTAACAAGCGCTCAAACACTTGGAGAAAGTAAAAATGCATTCAAATTATATTTGAAAAACTTAACTCAACAGATGGATGCATTAACTCGTAAAGATGAGTTTAAACATGTTGAAGATGACAAGGCAAATGATAAAACAGTTGAATCAATACAAAATTCTCTTGTTGCCGCTACTAAAACAACAGATGGAGCTATTAGAGCATATTATGCAACAGAAGGTGGAAAATTAATAAATATTAAGTTAGTTCAACAAGGAGAAAAGGTAAATAGCGAAAATAGTATGGATGTAGGAATTGATTCAAAATCTGAAGCTTGGTATGAAAGAGCTATAAAAGCCAATGGAAGAGATAAGGTATTTGCTACATTTTCAGATCCAAGAAAAGATAAACAAACAGGAGATATAATAATTACTATATCACAAAAGGTTAAATCATCTGACAATACAGTGGGAGTTGTTGCTATAGATGTAAAGTTTAGCAAGATTGAAGAATTTATTCAACATATAGGATTATTAGATACAGGATTTGCAGTACTAGCAGATGATAAAGGGAAGATTTTAGTTAATAATGACAAAAATAAGTTTGTGGATGAGGATATAAGCGGTTTGCCATTTTGGGAAAATGCAAAGTCCGAAGATGAAGGTAGTTATGAGTTTGAAGCTAATGGTGAAAAGGTATATATAACTGAAAAAACTGATGAAATTACTGGTTGGAAGCTTATTGGCTTAGTAGGTCATGGAGAAATTGCTAAAGAAACTTTTTCATTTATTTTAAACAGTGTAGTAACAATAGTAATTGCAGGTTGTCTAGGAATAGCTATGGCTGCATTCGTATCAATCTATTTAATGAAGGAAATAAATAAAATAGATAAAGGACTTAGAAAAGTAGCTTATGGTGATTTTACGGAAAAAATAAATGTAACAGCTAAAAATGAATTTGGTGACTTAGGTAACAATTTTAATGCTATGGTTGATGGAATTTCAACATTAGTAAGAAATGTTGAGAAATCAACAGGAGATTTACTTGAAGCATCAAATAATATAACCTTAATGTCTGAAGAAACTGCAGAATCTGCTACAAATGTTGCCAAAGCTATAGAAGAAGTAGCTACAGGAGCAACAAGGCAGGCGGAAAATACAGAGGAAGCAAATTTGCAAGTAGATAATCTAGCTAAAGGTTTAGAAGAAACTACAAATCATACAAATAAGATAAATGAGATGTCTAGTGGAACTCAAAGACTTAGTAATAAAGGAATAGAAATACTTGATGAATTAGTAAATAAAGCAATAAAGACTAAGGAAAATGCTGAAAAATCTACTAATATAGTAGGTGAGATGTCAAAAAGCATTGAAAAGATTAACTATATATCAAATGTTATTGCTGAAATAACTGAGCAAACCAATCTTTTATCTCTTAACGCAAGTATAGAAGCGGCAAGGGCTGGTGAGGCAGGTAAAGGGTTTGCAGTAGTTGCTGAGGAAATAAGAGAGCTTGCAGAACAATCGAAGAATTCTACAGATGAAATAAAAAAGATAGTAGAAGAAATTAATACTAAGGCAACTTTAGCAGAAGGTGCTATGAAAGAAAGTACGGATATGTTAATTGAGCAAGATGAAGCTGTTGAACATACTAAAGTTATATTTAAAGACATACTAAATTCTGTTACATCATTAATAGATGGTATAAGAAATATAGCTTCCTTAAACAATGAAATGTACGAAAATAAAAATGCAGTAATTGAAAAGATGGAAAATATCTCTGTAGTGTCAGAAGAAACTGCCTCAGTATCAGAAGAAGTAACTGCATCTGCAGAAGAAGTTAATGCTACAATGGAAGAGTTAACAAGCTATGCAGAAACATTAAAAGAAATGGCTAATAAACTTTCAGAAGAAATTGGACAGTTCAAATTATTCGATAAAAATTAATTATATAGATAGGTAAATTTAGATTAGTAGATAAAACTTGTTCTATTTTGATAATAGGACAAGTTTTTTTATAAAGTTTTAGATAAATTCAATTTATACGTTTACACATAAAGTAAATTATGTTATAGTTTAGTTGTGAAAGCGCTTGCACTAAAATATTAAAAAATGGTAACGATTCCGCAAATGAGAACTTTGTGAGAATTAGTGAAATTTTGAATGGGGGTACTATTTAGTATGAAAGGAATTGTTAAAAAATTTCCTATAGTGGTGCTAGTATTTGCAATTTTAATTACAACAATATTTGATAGTAATTTTGTCATTAGAAACAAAGTATTTGCAGGAACTAATGAGGTAAATATATATGTAGAGAAACCTGAAGATTGGGAAAATATTTGGATATGGTATGATTCTGATTTAAGCACTAGTAAATGGGATACATCAGAACTTTCAAAATCTCCAGGGGAATTAGAAGAGTATAGAACAGGATGGTACAAGAAAACTTTAAATTCAAAAGATGTTCAATTCTTATTTAATAACGGAACCTGGAGTAAAAAATTAAGCAATTCCGGAAACGATTTCAGAACACAGAAGGATATATGGATCAAAAAAGATGGAAGTGTTAGTTTTATTGATCCATTAACTACGGATAATGTTAAGACTTCAGTAAAAGTCCATTTTAAGAGTACATGGGGACAAAGTAAAATATATTATTGGAATGCATCCCCAGGATCATTAAAAAGTGGTTGGCCTGGAGATGAAATGAGTTCTGAAGGTAATGACTGGTACGGTTATGAATTAAAAGGAGTTGATAGTACTAATTTAATATTTAATAATGGAAAAAATCAAACAGCTGATTTAAGTAGAACAAAAGGAGAATGGTGGTATAAAGATAATAATTGGTATGAAAGTAATCCGGAAGTAGACCCAAACCCAGATCCCAAACCAGATCCCAAACCAGATCCCGGTCCAGGACCAAAACCAAATCCTGATTCTGACAATAGAACAGATTTTAGAGATGAGACAATATATTTTGTAATGACATCTAGATTCTATGATGGTGATAAGAGCAATAATACACATTGTTGGGACGATGGAAAGGCAGGTAATCCAGATTCCGATCCTGCATGGCGAGGTGACTTTAAAGGATTAATAGAAAAGCTTGATTATATAAAGGCTTTAGGATTTACAGCTATATGGATTAGTCCAGTAGTAGAAAATGCTAGTGGATATGATTATCATGGATATCATGCCATTAATTTTAGTAAAGTTGATAGCCGTTATGAATCAGATGGAGCAAGTTATCAAGATTTAATTAATTCAGCACATAGTAAAGGAATGAAAGTCATTCAAGATATTGTATTGAATCATACAAGTAATTTTGGAGAGGAAAATTTATTTCCGCTATTTGCAAAAAATAAACTTCTTAAAGATACAGCTTCAAATTTAAAAAAGTTAGATATTGATAAAAAACTTCCAAGTAATTACGATTCTTTAAACCCTGATCAGCAGTATCAGGCAAGAATTTCTGCTATGAAGGAAGATAAGAATGATACCAACAATATTTATCATCATGAAAAAAGCTTGGATTGGGAAGGATATACAGTTCAAACAGGTCAAATTGCAGGGGACTGTGTTGATTTGAATACGGAAAATCCAATAGTTAGTAAATATTTAATCGATTCTTATGACAAGTATATCGATATGGGGGTAGATGCCTTTAGAATAGACACAGCGAAGCATATTTCTAGGCTCACATTAAATAAGGAGTTTATTCCAGCTTTTAAAGAAAGAGGTGGCGACAATTTCTTTATGTTTGGAGAGATTGCAACTCGATATAGACAAGTATGGAATAATAACATTCCAGCTGTTTCCACACCATTTTACACATGGAAGGAATCAAAGGAATATTCATGGACTACTAACTTTAAAGATAGGATGAATAGTACTTTGCAGAATTGGAATGATAATAAACAAGTTAGCAATCAGCCAACTAGTGATAATCATTTGTTAAATGGAAATACTTATCATACTCCAAATAATAATATAAGATCAGGGTTAGATGTAATTGATTTTCCGATGCATTGGAATTTTAATAATGCACATGATGCTTATAATACAGCTTTAGATGGAGATAAGTGGTACAGTGATGCAACATGGAATGTTACTTATGTAGATTCACATGATTATGCTCCTGATGGGGCACCAGAAAATCAAAGGTTTGCTGGATCACAGGATACATGGGCTGAAAATTTAAATTTAATGTTCACTTTTAGAGGAATACCAACAATTTATTATGGAAGTGAAATCGAATTTATGAAGGGAGCTCCTATTGATGTGGGTCCAAATGCGCCATTAAGTAAAACTGGTAGAGCATATTATGGAGATAAAATTGAAGGTGATGTAAAAGTGGATGATTTTGCACAGTATTCTTCGGCTACTGGTGCAATGAAAGATACATTGAATTATCCTTTAGCAAAGCATATACAAAGACTAAATTTACTAAGAAGAAAGATACCAGCTTTGAGAAAAGGAGAATATTCTATAGATGGTGTTAATGGAAGTATGGCATTTAAGAGACGTTATACTAATAACAGTCAGGGAATAGATAGTTTTGCATTAGTTTCAATTACTGATGGAGCAACCTTTAACAATATACCAAATGGAAGGTATGTTGATGCTATCACTGGAGAAACTAAAAATGTAACAAATGGAACTTTAGTTACCCCTAGC
Organism: Clostridium cibarium; assembly: GCF_014836335.1. GTDB lineage: Bacteria > Bacillota > Clostridia > Clostridiales > Clostridiaceae > Clostridium > Clostridium cibarium. The sequence continues at coordinate 57,009 of NZ_JACSRA010000019.1, read as the reverse complement.
GTTGGAAAGGGCAATATGAGAGTTTTTGTTTTAGATTTGGAAAACAATGGGGCTCCAGGCAAGGTTGGTGAAAATGGAAGTTATCTAAAATAGTTATTATAAACTGCATGTTTTATTAAAATATGCAGTTTTATTTTTATGGTATGTTAGCATGGGAAAAGTACTGGAAGTATGAAAAGACACAAAAAATAATTATTTAGTTATACTGGGTTTTATAATGAAAAAAAGTGTATAATATATAGAAAGATAAGTTTGCAGAATATTACTTTGAGAGGTATATATGAATAAAATATTAAATAAGCAGATAAAAAAATTAAATAAGGAAGAAAAAAAGATTTTAGATAAAAAAGAAAATAAATTAATTAAAGAAAAGATAAACCCATTAGTTGAAAAGGTAGAGGCTAAGATACCAAAAAAATTAAAATCAACCTTAGATGTTGCTTTTTATAATGGGTTTAAAATAGTTTTAAATAAGGGAACTAAGTATATAGAAAAGATGTATGATAAGGAAAAAATACAACTAGAACATGATATTAATAATTATTCAATGCAAAAGAGAATTAATAAGAAATCTATAAAGTTAATAGATAAGAAAGCAAGGAAAAGTAATTTACTTAATTCAACTATTTCAACATTGGAAGGTGGAACTCTAGGAATATTAGGTATAGGATTACCTGACATTCCACTATTCATCGTTATGATATTAAAGACAATATATGAAATTTCTCTAAGTTATGGATTTAATTACGAAAGAGAAGAAGAGAAGGTATATATTTTAAATTTAATTACGGTAGCTTTATTAAAGGGAGAATTAAAAGACGAATATAATAGTAAACTAGATGAATTAGCTAAGAAGATAGACCTTGATTTGAATATAAATTACATTATGGATGATGAGATTAAAAAGGCTTCTGATAGCCTTTCACAAGGAATGGTAACAGCTAAATTTATTCAAGGGATTCCTTTAGTTGGGGCTATAGGCGGTGTAACTAACTATGTGGTTATAAATAAAATTAGTAAGTTTGCAGCATTGAAATATAAAAAGAGATATCTAAGCAAAATATTAAATGAATAGAAAGAAAAGGTATGTGTAAATGTAGGATGCACATACCTTTTTTGTTATGAGTTATTTCAAATTTTCTTTTAAGCTTTATATTGAGAAAAATATATACTATAATATGGTATATATAATAAAAAAGTACATAATAAACATAAAAAGGATGAAAATTGCGAAACCTGGGGGGTTTTAAGGGGGAAAAAATGAACAAACAAAGCACAAGAGTAGAGAAGAAACTATTAGAAGAGAAAGAAGCCATGGGGGGCATCGACAAAGTAAAAAGGTTAATTATTAATGAAGAATGTGTTTTTAAAACTAAGATTGAAAATATTAATGAAATCCAGAAGTCTGTTTTTGAAGATGTTTATGTGATGGCGGCAGAAATACTAGAAAGAATTATTGATCATGAAAAACATAAGGAGCAAGATTTTCTTGAAAATTATGATTATAATAATATAATTGCATTTCTAGGAAACCAGGGTTCAGGAAAAACTACAGCTATGAAAAGTTTTAGGAATAGTTTAAATGAAGATATTTTGAAAGATATAAATATTGATGAATATAAAAAGATAAAGAATAATAATTTTCACATTATCAGCGTTATAGATGCTAGATGTATAATAGGTGAGAAATCTATATTGGAAATAATAGTATGTAGTATGTATAAAACGTTTAAGGAAAAAAAGGTTGAAAATAACTTAGATGAAATGATAGATCTAGATAATCATTTTCAAGAGGTTTATAATGACATTTCTTTAATTAAAGGAATAAGAAGAGGGGAAGAAACTGAACTTAAAATTATAATGGAGGTGTCCTCAGCTATTTCAATAAAAGAACATATAGCAAATTTGATTGAAAGGTATGTAAAATATATGAATAGACATACTGAAAATAATAATTTTCTAGTAATTTCAATTGATAATTTAGAGGAAAATCTAACTGCCATGAAGAAAGTTTTGGAAGATATTAGAAAGTATTTTTTTATTCCAAGAGTAATTGTTTTAGTTACCTTAAATTCTAATAAAGAGGTGGAAAATAATATAGGACTCTTTTTAGAAGATGTAATTCCCTTTGATAGAAGGGTTTATATGCCAAGTATAAATTTACAAAATTTAAAGTTAAAAATAGATAGAAAATATTTTAAAAATATATTTGATATGGAGGGAGAAACGGCTCAGCAGAATTTAATAAACATATTATTTAGGAAGCTTAGCTATATAATTTTTACACAAAAACATTATAAAGTTATTATACCTAATAACCTAAATAAGATAATAGATTTAGTTATCTTTTTAAATTCCATTAAAGATGAATATACCTATGAGAAAAAGTTGAAAATTACTACTATATATTATGAAGAAAAAATAATTAAGTATATAAATGAAGAAAATCATAGAAAATTTTTAAAGACAATATTAAAAAGTGAGTTTAATAACTTGAAGAGAGAATCTTTAATATATATTAATGAGCTATTATACAGAAAGAAAAATGACTTAAATATTCATAAGGCTTTATGGGAAAATATTTTATTTATTAAGCAAAATAAGTTATTAATAGAAGAAGGTAGGATTAATTTAGGGGATATAATAACATGGATAAAAAATTATGAAAATTTAATAGAATCAGATAAAGAAAGAAAGTTTATTGAAATATTTAAAAGCATTTATACATTGAGACTTTTAGAGATGTATTATATTTATCCAGAAAAACTTTTAAATAATACAGGTTTTGATTTTATTGGAAACTATTTTTCCCTTCAGTTAAATAAAAAAAGTAAAGAGATTTCAAGAATGATTTCAGTGGATGAAAGTTATTCATTAGAAGAATTCAAAGATTGCTTTAGATATATAGACAGTTATCTTTTATCAGTATTATTACATCCAATGATTGATTCGAATATAATGTATTTAAGATTGGTAAAAAGTGAAAATAAAGAGTTTATTACAACTGAGGATATTAATAAATTTAATAACTATGAATTTAATTATTTAAATGTAATAGGGTATAGTTTATATAAAAATCAAGTTGCAAATAAACTGGAGGAAGATTCTATTATTGAAGAAGAGTTTAATAATAAAATATATAGTAACCAAGTTAATTTAGACTTTCAATTATTATTTGTAATTAATTTAGATTCATGGCTGAAAATTTTAAAAATATTAGATAAAAAATATAGTGATTTTACAAAGACTAAAATGGAATTTATAGTCCATTCAATTAGCATAATTAATAATATATTTAAAAGTTGCAATCATAAATTCAAGTTTTGTAATTATAAAAATTTAATTGGGGAAGAGGTTATTAGAGAAATTTGCAAGCTATATGAATTGTTTGAAAAGGTTTGTTACGCACATAATAATTATTAATTTTTTAAACTGTGGCATATTAAGAAACTAGCCACAGTTTATTTTTGTTATTAATCTAATTGCATATGTTTGAAAAATATAGTATCTGCTTGGTATAATGGTACTTGAAGTTAAATTGAGGTGAGAAGATGATTTTTTCAACTTTAGAATTAAATAAAAATGAACCTATATATACACAACTTGAGAGGCATATATTGGAGGGGATAAGAAAGGGAGAGCTTACTAAAGGTAGCAAACTTCCTTCTACAAGAGAAGCAAGTAAATTTCTAAATGTTAGCAGAAACTCAGTGATTGCTGCCTATGAAGAACTTGAAGGTAGAGCTGTAATAACCACCAAAAGAGGTAAGGGAACTTTTGTATCTATAGATGGACATAAAGAAAGTTTTGACTATGATATAGATTGGAACAAAAAAGTAAATTTTTATGGAAATACATTAAGAAACTTAGATATTATTAAAAGTGAATTAAGTTATGAAAAAGGAATGATTTCTTTTAAGTCAATAGCACCGGAAGAAGATTTATTTAATGTGGATGATTTTAAGAGGGCACTTTTGGATGCATGGAATTTTGAACAAGAAAATCTATTAAATTATGGATATGCTAAAGGATATAAGCCCCTTATAGATTATTTTACTCACTATATGGAAAGTAAGGGCGTAAGTACGTATAATAAAGATATTTTAATAACTAATGGCTTTACAGAAGCTTTTGATATAATATTGTCATCACTAACTAAAGAAGGTGATGTAATTCTTTGTGAAGAGCCAACTCATAATACGGCTCTTAAAATTATGAAATCACATAAGTTAAAGATAGTACAAATTCCTATGGATAAGGATGGTATAAAATTAAAAGAATTAGAAGAAGCTATTAAAAAATATTCACCAAGCTTTGGATATTTTATTCCAAGCTATAACAATCCGACAGGAATTGTTACAAAGGGTGAAAGGCGTAAGGAATTAATGAGATTATGCAGAGAATATAAAGTGCCAATAATAGAAGATGGGTTTAATGAAGAATTATTATATTCCAGTTCTCCAGCCAAACCTTTAGCAGCCCTAGGGGGAGAGGGAAATGGAGTTATTTATATAGGTAGTCTTTCAAAGATTCTTTTCCCGGGACTTAGAATAGGGTGGATTCTTGGAGATTTAAATTTAATTGACACTTTGGAAAGTGTTAAAAGAGGTAGGACAATTCATTCATCATTTTTAGATCAAAGTGCATTTTATTATTATTTGAAAAGTGGAGCATTTAATAGATACCTTAGAAATGTAAGAAAGTTTTATAAGGATAAGTATAACCTTGTAATGGAGAGTATTGAAAAATATATAGATTATGATTATGTTACTGGAGAAGGTGGGCTTCATGTATTTATTAAGTTAAAGAATTCATTAGATGCCCGTAAACTTTTAGATATATGTTATAAAAGAGGTGTAATATTTATGTCAGGGGATATTTTCTTTGAAAATGGTCAGGGGAAAGATTCTCTAAGAATAGGTTTTGGTAGGGTAAAAGATGAGGATATAGTAAAAGGTATTAAGATTATTGGTGAAGGAATAAGAGAATTAAGTTAAATATGGTATATAATATAATAATAGAAGTAAAGGAAAAGAGGTATAAAGGTGAGTACAGAAAAATTATTTTATGAAGACCAATATATACAGGAGTTTAGGGCAAATATTATAGAAGTAAAAGAAAAAGATGATAAATTTTTAGTTCTTTTAGATAAAACAGCATTTTTCCCAGGTGGTGGTGGTCAAGCTGCTGATACAGGAACTATTGAAGATGCTCATGTATTAGATGTTATAGAAGAAGGAGATAAGATTTATCATCTTATTGATAAAAAACTAGATAATACAAGTGTTTCTTGTTCTATTGATTGGGAAAAAAGATTAGATGGAATGCAACAACATCTAGGTCAACATGTATTATCAGGATGTTTTTTTAGCATTTTTAATGCTAATACAGCAGGTATTCATTTAGGAAAAGATATAAGTTATGTTGATATAGTTGGTTTTATGGAAGAAGAGCAAATAAGAAAAGCAGAAAGAGTAGCTAATGAAGTAATAGGTGAAAAACATGAAGTTACTTTTATGATGACAAGTAGAAAAGAAGCAAAATCCATGGGGCTTAGAAGAGATTTAGCAACTAACGATGAAACTATAAGAGTTGTAAAAATACAAGATTTAGATATTAATGCTTGTTGTGGAGTTCATCCTAACAATACATTGGAACTTCAAATGATTAAGATAAAGGGTTGTGAAAAACATAAAGGAAATACTAGAATTTACTTTTTGGCAGGGAAAAGAGCAGTTCATGAATTATTAGATAGAGATGCTATATTAGATGAACTTTCTAAAATCCTAAGTACAGGGGCAGATGAAGCTGTAAAGAGTTTAAATGCCTTAAAAAATAGTTTAAGCGAGGCAAGAGAAGAAAATAAAAAGATAAAGGCTTCATTATCAGAATTTGAGGTCAAAGAACTTATCAATGATGGGGAGAAGTATGGAGATGTATCTGTCATTAAAAAGATTTACAGTAATGAAGATATGAAGTATTTAAACAAACTTGCTGAAAAGCTTGTAGCTAATGATAGTGTTGTTGTTCTATTTGCTACAAAAAATAGTGATAGTGCTAATCTTTTATTTAGTGCATCTAAAAATCTTCAAACAGTTAATGTTGGAAGTTTATTAAAAGATGCTATTTCATTAATAGATGGAAGAGGCGGAGGAAGTAAAACTTTAGCTCAAGGCGGCGGAAAGAATATAGGAAATCTTGACAATGCTATGGATTACGCATTAAGAAAAGTGAAGGAGCTTCTTTAGGCTAAGAAAGGAATTTCTATGACAATGGATATTATGAAATTTTTACATAACGATACCTCAGGTTTAAATGAGGAAGAAAAAGTTCAAGTTGAAAATTTTACTGAGAATCTTAAGGAAAAACTTATAGAGGAATTAGTTGAATTTGAAGGAAATCAATTAATTAAAAAATTAGATAAAAGCAAAGAAGAATTTCTAGATAGCTTAGGTAGCATTTTAATTAATGGAACTAAGGGATATAATAAAATGCCTATGGATCTTTTAATTAATATATATTTAGAAAAAAAGAATAATGAAGATTTTATAAATTTAATTGAAAATATTCAGGAATAAATACAAGCTGTTAAATAATACAATTATATTAGAAGAATAAGTTTTTATTGTACAAATACTGGAAGATAATTGGAATATTTTCATCCTATTTTAACAAATTTTTAAATTAATGTTTCATGTATATACCACATATGGTATAATATCAACGAAATATAGGAAGGTGGTTAGAGCAAATGAGACACATTAAAACTGTTAACAAAACTAACATAAAGAACAGCTTATGTAAGCCAGGTTGTAAAGAATGCGCTAATTCATGTCAATCAGCTTGCAAAACTTCTTGTACAGTAGCAAACTTAGAGTGCGAAAACTAAGACATTGAAAAAATCTCGTGACATTAAGTCACGAGATTTAAATCTATGTTTCAATTTTTAACCATTTGGAGGTAGCAGAGATATGGCACGAATACATAAGTTTAAGCAAGGAGGAAACTATTATGTTCTAGATGTAAACTCTGGAGCAGTTCATATAGTTGACGAACTTGTTTATGATATATTAGAGGATCAAGGAATAAAAACTAAAATAGAGATTTTACATGCTCTTAAGGATAAATATAAAGAAGAAGACATTTCTGAAGCTTATGATGAAATTCAAGAATTAGCTGAAGATGGAGTTATTTATTCTAAGGATCAATATGAGGAAATAGCTCATAGTTCAATGGATGATAGAGATTATATTAAAGCTATTTGCTTAAATGTAATACATGGTTGTAACTTAAGATGTAAATATTGTTTTGCTGATGAAGGTGAATATCATGGACACAAAGGAGTTATGAGCCTAGAAACAGCTAAAAAGGCTATAGACTACGTTATTAAGAGAAGTGGTCCTAGAAAAAATATTGAAATAGATCTATTTGGTGGAGAACCAACTATGATCATGGACACTCTTAAGGACGTAATAAAGTATGCAAGAGATAATGAAAAGAAGTGGGGTAAAAATGTTAGATTTACCATGACTACAAATGCTACACTTCTTACTGATGAAATGATGGACTTTATGGATAAGGAAATGGGTAATATAATCCTTTCTTTAGATGGAAGAAAAGAAGTAAATGATAATGTAAGAATAAAAGCAGATGGAAGCGGTTCTTATAATGATATACTTCCAAATATTAAGAAGATGATTTCAAAGAGAACTAAAGGTAAGACATATTATGTAAGAGGAACTTTCACTAGAGCTAACACAGATTTCTATGAAGATGTAGTTTCTATGCTTAATGAAGGTTTTAGAGAAATATCAATAGAACCAGTTGTTCTTGAAGACAAGCATACACTTTCTTTAAGAGAAGAAGATCTTCCTACTATTTTTGAAAACTATGACAAGCTTTATGAAGATATGAGAAAGAGAAGAAAAGAAGGAAAAGATGAATTTAACTTCTATCACTTTAATATAGATCTTCAAGGTGGACCATGTGTTTATAAGAGAATATCAGGTTGTGGAGCTGGATTTGAATATGTAGCTATTACTCCTCAAGGTGAAGTTTATCCTTGTCATCAATTTGTTGGTAGAGAAGAATTTAAACTTGGGGATATATATGAAGATACATTTAATTCAGAACTTTCTAAGAGCTTTAAAAAGGCTCACATATATAACAAACCTAAGTGTAAGAAGTGTTGGGCAAGATTCTACTGTAGTGGTGGATGTCAAGCTAATAATGTAGCTTTCAATGGTGATATGAATGAACCATATGAAATTGGATGTAAGATGCAAAAGAAGAGAATTGAATGTGCAATTGCTCTTAAGGCAGAAGCTCTAGGAGAAGAATAATATGAAAGAATATATATTAGAAAATGGTATTAAGCTAATATATATTAAGGGAACTTCAGAACTTACATCAATTTCTATAGGCCTTGAAGCAGGAGCTAGTCAAGATGGTAAGCTGCTTGGATTAGCACATGCAACAGAGCATATGATTTACAAGGGCACTAAAATGAGAAGTGAAGCTATGATAAATGAAGAGTTTAGTAAGCTTTTTGGATTTTATAATGCAATGACAAACTATCCTTATGTTATTTATTATGGAACTCTTTTGGGAGAGGATTTTTATAAAGGAACTCAGTTGTTTTCTGATCTTTTAATAAATGCAACCTTCCCAAAGGAAGGCTTCAAGGAAGAAATGGATGTAATAATAGAAGAGTTAAATGAATGGGATGAGGAGCTTGACCAATATTGTGAGGACAGGCTCCTTTATAATTCTTATGAAAGTAATAGATTGAAGTACCCTATAATAGGAACTAGAGAAAGCTTAAATAATATTACACTTAAGGATATAAGAAATTTTTACAATAAATTTTATTCTCCTAAAAATACTTCTATAGCAGTAGTTACAGCATTGGAATTTAATGATGTTAAGGACATAATTAAGGAATGTTTTGAGAGCTGGGTAGGAGAAGAGGTAAATACAGCTTTAGAATCTCTAGAAGAGCCAAAGTCAGGGATATTTAAAGAGGAAAGAGATAATAATAGTTGCAAAGTACAAATGAATTTTTCTATAGCTAATTTAAATGAATTGGAAATAAAAGCTTTTAGGATATTTAATGAATATTTTGCAGAAGGTATAAATTCATTACTTTTTGATAGGCTAAGGACGAAAAATGGATTAGTTTATGATGTCTTAAGTAGAATTAGCAATGAGAAATATATTAGATTTTATAAGATTACATTTACTACATCGAAAGATAAAATAGAAAAATCATTATCTATAGTTAAAGAAGCTATTAATGATATAAAGATACTAAGTGATAAAGAAATTCAGGAGCTTATTAAGAGAATAAGAATAAAGAAGTTATTTAAGGAAGAACAAAGTATACAATTAGCTAAGGAAGTAGCTACTTATAGTGCTATGTTTAAGGATTATAAGGTATACGATAATATGCTAGAAGGTATGGAAAATATAAAAGGTGATTTTATTTTTCAGGTAGCTAAAAAGGTTCTTGAAAAATCATCTATAGAAATAATAAGTTGAGGTAGATTATGAAGGGTAGATTACCATTATTACAAGCTTTACTAGATTATCATAAAGAAGAAAATATAATATATTCTATGCCAGGAAATAAATCTGGAGAAGGCTTTAGAAGAGATAAAGTAGGAGAGATATTTGCTGATAATTTAGGATATTTAGATATAACAGAAGTTGATCCTTTAGATAACCTTCATCACCCTGAAGGTGTAATAAGGGAATCTCAAGAGCTTTTAGCAAAAACTTATGGTGTAGAAAAAGCTTACTTTTTAGTTAATGGTACAACAGGAGGAAATCTTGCAGCTATTTTTGCATCTTTTAATGAAGGTGATGAAGTGCTTGTGGAGAGGAACTGTCATAGGTCCATTTACAATGGACTGATACTTAGAAAATTAAAAGTAATCTATATAGAGCCTAGTGGAATGAATGAATATGGATTATTTCTTCCACCTGATAAGGGCAATATATATAAAGCTTTAAATAAGGCTAAAAATCCTAAAGGAATAATATTAACTTATCCTAATTACTATGGAATAACTTATGATTTAAAGGATGTTCTAATAGATTTAAAAGAAAAGGGATTAAAGGTAATAGTAGATGAAGCTCATGGAGCTCACTTTGGCATTTCAAAAAAGCTTCCTATGAATATAGCTAAGTTTGCTGATTTTACTATAGTAAGTGCTCATAAGACTTTGCCAGCATTAACTGGAGGTTCTTTCTTACTTTCAAATCATATAGATAGCGATATTGAGTTTTATATAAGTGCTTTTATGACTACTTCACCTTCTTATTTAATAATGGCATCATTAGATTATGCAAGATATTATTTAGATAACTTTGGTGAAGATGATTATAATGATTTAATTACACTTACAGAAATGATGAAAGAAAAAATTAATAGTTTAAATAAAGTTAAAATAATTTCTAAGGAAGATTTACCTAAAGGTTATGATATAGATTTAAGTAGATATGTAATGACAGTTCCAAAAGGATATAGTGGAAGTAAGCTATTAGATTATCTAAGGAAGAATAACATTCAAGGAGAAATGAGTTTTAGCCTTGGAGTTGTTTTAATATTATCCTTTTTAAAGGCTGAAAAAAATTTAATAAAACTTTATGAAGTTATTTCAAAATTAGATATGAATTTAATAGAAGATAATAGTGAAGTTTTATATTACAAATCAATAACGCCTAAAAAGATATTTGAACCTTTTGAAGTGTTTAATTGTCCTAAAGAAGAGGTTAAGATTGATGAGGCTTTAGGAAGAGTTTTAAAAGAGGCTATAGTTCCATATCCACCAGGAATACCAATAGCTTGTCCTGGTGAAATGGTAAGTGAAGATGTTATAAAGAGTGTTCTTAATTATTTAAAGGTAGGACAAACTGTTTTAGGAGTAGAGAATGGTAAGATAAAAGTTTGCATACATAATAAAAACAAAGAGTGGTAGTCTATATTGAGACATACCACTCAAGTTCTTTTGGTAAGTTTAAATGATTAATAATTCATATATACCTCCAAGTATGATTGGATTTTTATAGACTGTAAGGTAGTGGGTTTAACTTTAATAAGTTGTGTTAAGTAGGTTCATCAATAATATTTACTCAATTATATTAGTAGTTATGATTATACGTGGTAAAAAAACTAATTATTTTGGAAATAAAATGATAGTGTGTTATTTTAAAAAGTTTTTGTACATACTAATATTAACCTAGTGAAGTAAAGGAGATATAAAGTATGGAAAAAGAACATTACATAGTTGAAGGATTATCAAGTGAATATATAAAAACTCAAGTGAAAAATGCTTTAGAGGATATTGATGGAGTTAATAAGGTTTGTGTTGATCTTGGCCGAGGAACAGTTGAAGTTATGTACAATGAACCAGCAACTTCTGAAGAAATAAGGAATTGCATTGAAAATACAGGACATCCAATTCAATAGTTAGGATAGATATATGATATTTATTCTTGATTTAAAAGTGGCTTAGCCACTTTTTTTTGTCGTTAAAAATAATTATTTAAATTAATAAAGTATTATTTAAATAAATAAAGTGAATGTGCTTCTGAAATGTTATTAAGAATTTTCCGACAATATCCGATAAAATTGTGTTGGATATTTAATTATATACAACAAATTTAGCAGAATAAAGGAGAGCGACTTATGTTTAAAAATTTAAAGCTGGGAACGAAAATAATATCATTACTGATAACTCTTGTAATAATATCAGTAGGTATAGTTGGATTAATTTCAACGAATTCAGAAGTTTCCATTATTAATAAAAACTTGGAATATACCACAAAAGAGTTATCGGCAGGTTTAAGTCAAAGAATAGATGCATTTATAGGTAAACATGTCTCAGTATTAGAATCTATATCAAAATCTAATGATTTAAAGTTATATAATAACAATGATCAAAAAGCGTTACTTACTGAAATAGGGAAGGAATATACAGAGTTCTCACCTATATTTATAACAGATATTACTGGAAAACAGGTAGCAAAGTCAGATAGTAGTGAACTTCTTAATAACTCTGATAGAGATTACTTTAAAGAAGTAATTTCAAAGAAAAAAACGGTTATTAGTGATGTTCTTATTGCAAAAAGTACTGGAAAACCAACAGTAGTTATAGCAGTTCCAGTATTTAATTCTGAAAATAATTTAGTAGGAGTTTTATGCGGAACTTTAAAATTAGATTCAATAGAAGAAATGAGGCAAAATATTTTACTTGGAAAAACAGGATATGCTTTTGTAACAGATACTAAAGGGCAAATATTAGCACATCCTGACGAAAATATGGTTAAAGAAAGAACTAATCTATCAGACATACCAGTTGTGCAAAGTGCTTTAGCAGGAGAATCAGGAGCAAAAACATATGAATATGATAATGTTGAAACCTTTGGAAGCTACACAAGTATACCAAGCACACACTGGGCAGTTGTTGTAAGACAAACTCGTGATGAGGCACTTTCTTCTGTTACACAAACTAAAATGAAAATGATAGGTGTCATAATATCCACTCTAATTGTTACTATTTTAATAGGTTATTTCTTATCTAAAAGCATGGTAAAGCCATTATTAATATTAAGAGATGCTGCAAAAGAGCTAGCTAAAGGTAATTTGAAACATGATTTCAAAGTTACCTCAGGCGGGGAAATAGGAGAAGTATCTAAGTCATTTATAGAAATGAAAGAAGGTATTAAGAATTTAATAGTTCAAATTTCAGTAGCTGCTGATAATGTAACTAAATCTTCAGAGGAAGTGCTAGATTCAGCAAAACAAGCAGAAGTTGTGTCTACTCAAATTGCTGAAGCAACTGGTCAATTAGCTTTAGGTAGTGATGAACAAACTAAGAGTGTTGAAAGAACATTTGATTCAATGAATAATATTGTTAAAACTATTGATGATATTGCAGATAACAGTAATAACTCCCTTAAATCCTCATCTAAAGCTGAAAATTTAGTAAAGTCTGGTGTAGATATCGTAAATACTCAAGATCAAAAGATGAAAGATAGTACAGAGGCAGTTGGACAGGTAGCTGAAATCATCTATGTATTAAATGATAAGACTATTGAAATAGGCCAAATAATAGATGTGATTGAAAGCATAGCAGAGCAAACTAATCTTTTAGCATTAAATGCATCAATTGAAGCTGCTAGAGCAGGAGAACAAGGAAAAGGATTTGCTGTTGTTGCAGATGAGGTTGGAAAACTTGCAGAAGAATCCCAAAATTCTATTGTAAAAATCCAAGATATTATAAAGGATATAAGAAATACTACAGACACTGCTGTAAATGGTGCAAAATTTGCTACAGCTGCTATAAGTGAGCAAAATGAAGCCGTACAAAATACTTCTAAGATATTTAAAGATATTTTAGAAATAGTAGATGTTATAGCAGGTCAGATAGAAGAAATCACAAGTTCTACTGGTGGAGTAAGAACTGCAGGAGAAAGTATTCAACAAGATATGGAAAGAATTTTAGCTGTATCAGAAGAGACTGCTGCAAGCATCGAAGAAGTAACAGCTTCTACAGAAGAACAATCTGCTTATAGTCAAAAAATTGTAAGTGAAGTTGAAAAATTAACTGATATGTCCGATGAATTAAAAAACTACATTAAGACTTTCAAAATGTAAGGATTAGAGGAAGCTGTGTCAAAAGGCAAATATATTTTGTCTTTTGAATAGCTTTTTTTTATTAACAATATTGTCATTAAGTAAATATATAAACTATATACATATAGTAGGAAAAATTTTTAAGTGTATGGGAGTTGAAAATATGGTGGTTTGTGATGATATTGTTGCTTTAAAAAACTCAGAGGGATTTCTTGATATTTTTGATGAAAAGAAACACTATTATGGTGGTGATCAAAAATGGTTTAAGGAAGAAGCATTTAGAAGGGTTGGATGTAGCACTGTAGCAGCAGCAAACATAACTGCATATATATCTTTAAGGGATGGAGATAAGAAATTATACAAATTTAATGATATGAAAAAGGATAACTTTATAAAACATATGGAAAGCTTAGGAAAATATATTTATCCTGATGAAGTTCTAGGAACTATTTCATCATTATATTTTATGGATAGAGTTATAGACTTTGCAGAGGATAGAGGGGTAAGGGTAAAGTCAAATTGGATAACTACAGAATATGATTTTGATAAGTTAAAAGAATTTATAAAAGAAGCTTTAAGAAAAGATAGTCCGGTAGCTTTACTTATGTTAAAAAATAATGTATTAAAAGAATTTGATTGGCATTGGATGACTGTTACTAGACTTTTTGAGAATAATGATAAAACTTATTTAAATGTTTCAACTTGGGGAGAGAGAAAAGTTATTACACTTGAAGATTTTTATATTTATAGTCACTATGGAACTATGACATATTTTGATGTCATTATTTCCTGATGAGAAAAGCAAAGGTAGAACTTCTGCCTTTGCTTTTAGGTTTTCATTAATTTTTAATATATTTTATACTACTCACTAACACAGTTAAGATTATATTTTTCAATGTCTTTTGCCATTAATTTTTTTGAAAGCTTTAGAAATTCTTTTAAGGCTGGAGATATCCATTTATCCTTATGGTAGATAACCTGAGAAATAACTCCAAAATTTGGACCACACCAATTTAAAGGAATAAGCTTGCCTGACTTTACCTCGTCTACGACAGCTACTTCTGGTAATAAGGTTATTCCAAGTCCACTCATTGTAAATTGTTTAATAGCTTGAACACTTCCTGTTTCTAAAACTAAGTTTTGTTTTACATTATACTCATTTAAAATATTTTCAAAAGATGCTCTATAGCTGCAGCCTGTCTCTGTAAGTATAAGAGGCTCATTTTCAATATCCTTTGGAAATATTTCTTTTTTTTCTATTAGTGGATGTCCAGGGTACGCTAAAAGTAACATAGGTTCATCAAATTCAACTTCAGAAATAAATTCTTCAGAATCAATTTTTCTTCCAAGGGAAAAAGCTACGTCGATTATGTTGTCTTTTAAATAATGCCTAAAGTCAGCACAACTACCAAATTTTAATGATACTTCGACGCTAGGAAAAAGTTTTCTGTATTCTTTTAAAATTTCTGGAAGTCTTATTACACACAAAGATTCAGCAGCACCTATAGTTAGTGTGCCTTTTGGAGATTCTTCACTAAATACTACATTTTTAATATCTTGAGAAAGTTTAAGCATTTGTTTAGCATAAGGCAGGAGTTTTTTACCTTCGTGAGTTAGCGTTACGTTTTTTCCTATTCTATCAAAGAGCTTTACTCCAAGTTCATCTTCTAATTGTTTAATTTGAGTTGTAATTGTTGATTGAGCATAACCAAGTGTTGAAGCTGCTCCAGTAAAGCTTTGTAGTTTGCCTATTGTTAAAAATGTGTTAAGTTGACGAAAGTCCATTTAAAACACCTCCGTATCAAAAATTTTGAATATATCAATTTGAATTATCGATTTTACTAATATATATTTTCATGATATCATATATATGTAATGAAACACAAATTAATTTTGAGGTGGTAGTAATGAGCAATAAATTAAAAGTTGGGATTATAGGAGCTACAGGCATGGTTGGGCAAAGATTTGCATGTCTTTTAGAGAATCATCCTTGGTTTGAAATAGTAGTAGTTGCTGCTAGTAAGAGATCAGCTGGGCAAACTTATGAAGAAGCAGTTGAAGGTAGATGGAAGATGGCAACCCCTATTCCAGAAAATATTAAAAAATTAGTAATTAAAGATGCATATGAAGTAGAAGAAATTTCAAAATTGGTTGACTTTGTATTCTGTGCAATCTCCTTAGATAAAGAAAAAACAAAGCTTTTAGAAGAAGATTATGCAAAACATGAGACACCAGTTGTATCTAACAATTCTGCTAACAGAATGGTGGAAGATGTGCCAGTAATTATACCTGAGATAAATGGGGATCACGCAAAGGTTATTGAAGCACAAAAGAAACGTTTAGGAACTAAGAGAGGATTTATAGCAGTAAAACCAAACTGTTCTATTCAAAGTTATGTTCCTCCTATAAGTGCCTTAAAGAAGTTTGAACCAGTTGAGATATTAGCTTGTACTTATCAAGCAATATCAGGATCAGGTAAGACATTTAATGAATTCCCTGAAATTATTGACAATGTAATTCCATACATTGGTGGGGAAGAAGAAAAGAGCGAAAATGAACCATTAAAAGTATGGGGTAAGGTTGAAGATGGTAAAATAATTAGTGCAGAAAATCCTGTAATAACAACTCAATGTATAAGAGTACCAGTTTCTGATGGTCACTTAGCTGCAGTTTTTGTTAAGTTTAAAAATAAACCTTCAAAGGAAGAAATAATCGAAGCTTGGAATAACTTTAAAGCACCAGAACTTGCTTATAACCTTCCAAGTGCTCCAAAACAATTATTGCACTATTTTGAAGAAAGTGATAGACCACAACCAAAGCTTGATAGAAATTATGAAAATGGAATGGGAATCACTATGGGAAGATTAAGAGAAGATAAGGTTTATGATTATAAATTTGTTGGACTTTCTCATAACACTTTAAGAGGTGCAGCAGGTGGTGGAGTTTTATCAGCTGAATATTTAAAGGCTGCTGGATATTTAACAGCAAAATAATTAGGGAAAAGTTTATAGTAAAACTTTAAATATATTGTATTTAATACTCTTATTGTAGTGGTAATTGAAAATACCCTATAATAAGAGTATTTTTATTGTAATTAGTTATATTTAATAATGAAGTGCATAATAATAGTCTTGCATTTTCTCAGCAAATTTTAAGCTGACATTAAGGTTGGATTAATTTTGAAGTTATATAATTTGAGTATGAAATTATTTTAGATCAAATTTAAATTATATAGAGATTTAGGAGTGAAAGTATGAAGATTATGGGTAAATATATACCTAATAGTATTACAATAACAAGAATGGTTCTGACTTTCATATTTTTATATTTTATTTTGGAACAGTTTCAATATAAAAAAGACAATATTATAAGTTTAATTTTTGTATTCTTAGTTATTTGTATTTCAGATTTAGCAGATGGAAAAATTGCAAGAAGAATGGGGACAAGCTCTGTTCTAGGAGCAAAACTAGATGTATCTGCAGATTTATTATATATAATTATTTCTTATTCAGCACTAATAGTGGTTGGAATACTTCCAGTATGGTTTTTGATTTTTGTATGTTTCAAATTTATAGAGTTTACAGCAACATCAAAATTCATTAAATACTACAACCAAGAATCAAAGAATGTTTTTGTTTTTGATAAGATTGGGAGGAAAGTAGCAGCAATATTTTTTATTATTCCAGGCCTCGCATGTATTTCTAGATGTATGTTTGTAGATAATGGATTAAGTTTTGTTTATTGCATTTTGTATTTAACATGTGTAGCAGGGCTTTATTCTTCTATACAAAGAGTAAGAAGTTGTATTAAATTATATAATATTAGTATAAGTGGCAATTAATTTTTAATCTTATTAGCTTATGAAAGATGAAAAAACATTCATAAATTTATGCTAGTTGCCTATGCCATGGGTGTTTATCACTATTATGGAAGTGCAAATTATGATGTTTTCTCCATGGATCCTTTAAGAATATGATTAAATATTATAAATTGTATAGGTGATGAATTTGTTGTAACAGGGCCACATGGAAAGTTTGATTACAAAAAAGGAGTAAAAAATCAAATATGGATTGCTGGTGGAATAGGGGTAACACCTTTTAGAAGTTTCATACAAGCAGGTATACCAAAAGAATATTCGGTAGATTTTTTCTATGCATATAATAATGATAAAGAAGGTGCTTATATTGACGAATTAGAGATGTTAGCATGTAATGAAAATTTAATTATGAGTATTTTCAATTTAAATAAAATTGTTATAGTATACAAATATAAATCTTGTAATATGGATTTGATGATAAAGCTAGTTTGACATTTTAAGGGAAAATAATTAAAATAATTATTTAGGGAGGGATTAATTATGAGTAATAAAAAAGGAAACATTTCAATTCATACTGAAAATATTTTTCCGATTATAAAAAAATGGCTTTATTCTGATAAGGATATATTTATAAGAGAACTTATCAGTAATGGATGCGATGCTGTTAGTAAGTATAAGAGACTTGTTACAATGGGTGAAACAAATGGTATTGAAGGTGAAAACTTCAAAATATTAATTTCTGTGAACAAGGATAATAAAACACTTAAATTTACTGATAACGGTATTGGAATGACAGAGGAAGAAGTAGAAAAATATATAACTCAAATTGCTTTCTCTGGTGCAGAGGATTTCTTAGAAAAGTATAAGGAAAAAATCGGTGAAGAAAATGATATTATAGGTCATTTTGGTCTTGGTTTCTATTCTGCATTTATGGCAGCTGATAAAGTACAAATAGATACTTTATCTTATAAAAAAGATGCAAAGCCAGTTAGATGGATTTGTGAAGGTGGTACAGAATATGAGATGGATGATTCAGATAGAGAATCAAGAGGTACTACCATTACTTTATTTATAAATGAGGATAGTAAGGATTTCTTAGAGGAGTATAAGGTTCGTGAAATTATTTCTAAATACTGTGCATTTATGCCAGTTGAGATTTTCTTAGAAAATGAATGTGCAGAAAAGAAAGAAGGAGAAGAAGAAAAGTCTCCAGTAGCTATAAATGATGTATCTCCTTTATGGCTTAAGAAACCAAGTGAATGTACTGATGAAGAATATAAAGCCTTTTATAAGAAAGTGTTCCATGACTTTGAAGATCCATTATTTTGGATTCATTTAAATGTTGATTATCCTTTTAATTTGAAAGGTATTCTTTATTTCCCTAAACTAAAAAATGAATTTGAATTAGTACAAGGTGAGGTAAAGTTATTTAATAATCAAGTATTTGTGGCAGATAACATAAAGGAAGTTATTCCTGAATTCTTGCTATTATTAAAGGGAGCAATAGATTGTCCAGATCTTCCTTTAAATGTTTCAAGAAGTTTCCTTCAAAATGACAGGGAAGTAGGAAGGATATCAAAACATATAATAAAGAAAGTAGCAGATAAGCTTAATTCTATTTTTACAAATGAAAGAGAAAAGTATAATGAATTCTGGGATGATATACAAGTATTCATTAAGTATGGTTGTATAAGAGAAGAGAGTTTCTATGAAAAGATAAAGGACTCTATTATATTTAAAACTATAAATGATAAGCATGTAACTTTAAAAGATTATCTTGAAGCAGCTAAGGAAAAGCATGAAAATAAGGTGTTCTATGTTAGCGACTTAGAAAAACAAGCGCAATACATTAAACTTTTTAAGGAATATGGGTTAGATGCTATAATTTTAGCTACTCCTATAGATAATAATTTTATATCTTTCTTAGAGTATAAAGATACTGTTGTTAAGTTTAACAGAGTAGATTCTGATTTATCAGATGTATTAAAGGATAAGGAAGAAGTAGAAACATCTCAGGAGGAAAAGGACAAAATAGTTAAGGTGTTCAAAGATGTGATTGGTGAAAAAATGAAGGATTACAAAGTTGAAAGCCTTAAAAATGAGAATACTCCAGTAATGGTGTTAGTGTCTGAGTATTCTAGAAGAATGGCTGAAATGCAAGCTCAATTCGGAGGGATGTCTATGGGTATGAACTTCCCAGAAGAAAGAACTCTTGTAATTAATGAGAAAAATCCTATTGTACAAAAGGTTATTAACTTAAGTGAAGATGATGCTAATAAGGAAAGAGTAGAAAACATCTTGAAGCAAGTAGTTGACTTAGCTTTAATAGGAAATAAGGCATTAAATGCTAAAGAATTAGATGAATTTATTAAGAGAAGTAATGAACTTATGCTAGAACTTCTTTAGTATAAAATAAGACATACTCTTAGAGTATGTCTTATTTTTATATTTAAGAAATTTTGTCTAGATCATTGTTGTCTTTTTTCGAAAATTTTGGTCTTAGAAATTTAAATGCACAAGTTAAAATTAAACAAGCTTCTATAAAAATTATTAAATATAAGATGTATATATTGCTTATTGCACCTTTTTGGTAAAGTGCTGCAGGAATATCAACTATTGCATGTATAGCAATTGCTGCAAAAAAGTAAAGCTTTTTTCTTTCTTTTATTGCATATAGGACTATAATTGATAAACCAATTTGAATAGCTAATGCTAATACTCTTTCTATTCCAGGAGTGATCCATTGAAATACTGGGGTGTTTACATATTGATCTATTACCAGATTAATTTTAACTGTAGGAATTCCTGCTTTCTCAGAAATAGAAGTGAATTTCCCAGAATTAATTGCTAAAGAATTTGATATGGTACCAAGGGCTGCTATACCTCCAATTAAGATAGATTCTATAGAACCATGGCCTAGTCCATAGGATATACCATCTAAAAAGTTTCTATTTTGTTTAAGAAAATATTTAAAGGATATATATCTTGCACTTTCTTCAAAGATACCTGCAGCTAGTCCTCCGTAAATAGCATATGCTATAGCTGAGTTAGCAAAAAAGGCAGTAGTAGTAGGGTTAACATTTAAGAAATATAAATGTAGCAAGTTTTCTAATATTTCAGCTGAAATGAAAAAGGCTAAAACACCTACTAAGAAAGGTTTTAATGAAACCTTATACTTTTTCTTTACAAATATTATTAATGTGATTGGTAATATAACACTAAGAATAAAACTAAGAATCATAAAAAATATTGATGTTGAATTAACCATAAAAATACTCCTTACATAATAAATTTAGATTGATAAAATTGACATCTAGTTGTTTCTATCTCTATATATTGTAAAGCATGTTTCGTTAAAAAACAAAGACATTGAAAAAAACACTTGAGAGTTTATTCTCAAGTGTTTTATAGTTGATATTATTATTTTTTATTCTTTATTGCTATTTTTAATAATTCATTAACTATAAGAGGAACGGTAGAAATTAATATAGCTATTATCCAATCAGTTATAGTTAGCGGATAAACCTTAAATATATCTGCAAAGAAAGGAATTGTTATAATTATAAATTGAATTCCTAATCCCAATATAAAGGAACCAATTAAATATTTATTGCCGAAGATTCCTAGTTTAAATACAGATTTTTTTGTGCTTCGCATATTAAGAGAGAAGAATAGTTGCGATGCACTTAAAACCACAAAAGCTAAAGTTTGTGCATGTCTTAATGACCCGGGATAAATATTTTCACCAAATTTAAAAGCGATTAGGGTAAGTGCACCAATAAGTACTCCATTTACAGCTAAATACAATCCCATGTGGCCAGAAAATAGAGTTTCTTTAGGGTTTCTTGGAGGTTCTTCCATTACACTTTCATCCATAGGATCAACGCCTAAGGAAAGAGCAGGAAAACTATCAGTAATTAAATTAACCCACAATATATGAATAGGTAAAAGGGGAGAATTCCAGTTTACTAATATAGCTATGAATAAAGCAACTATTTCCCCAAGGTTACAGGAAAGTAGAAATATTATGGCCTTTTTAATATTATTATAAATATTTCTTCCTTCCTCGACTGCATTAACTATAGTAGAAAAATTATCATCGGTTAATATTATGTCAGCAGCACCTTTTGCAACGTCAGTACCTGTAATGCCCATAGCAACTCCAATATCTGCAGCTTTTAAAGATGGTGCATCATTAACCCCATCTCCAGTCATGGAAACAATATTACCATGGGATTTAAAGGCTTTAACAATTTTAACCTTATGCTCAGGGGAAACCCTAGCAAAAACCTTATAATTATTTACTATTTTATTAAATTCATTTTGCTCGTATTTATCTATTTCACTACCTGACATACATTCAGAAATATCTTCAGCCATATTTAGCTCGTTAGCTATGGCAAAGGCGGTATTTTTATGATCTCCAGTAATCATAATTGGTGTGATTCCAGCACCTTTACAAAGCTCTATAGAAGACTTAACCTCTTCTCTTGGAGGATCTATCATTCCCATAAGCCCAACAAATGTTAAGTTAGTTTCAAAATCATCTAAAGGAATGTTAGGGGTATCTATATCTTTATATGCTAATCCAAGAACTCTAAGAGCTTCATCGCTCATTTCATTAGATTTACTTAAGAGTTTTTCTTTAAGCTCTTCAGTTAATGGAGAAATTGTACCGTTAATTGATATATTAGTACAGATTTTAAATAAAGAATCAATAGCGCCTTTAGTAAAAACTTTATATTTGTTAGCATAGGAATTTAGTGTGGTCATGAGTTTTCTATCAGAGTCAAAGGGAATTTCATTAATCCTTTTATGTTCTTCATTTAATGGATCTTTAAATATATTAAATTTTATACCCACATCAAGTAATGCGATTTCAGTAGGATCCCCTGTTTTCGATTCTTCAGTAGAGGTAGCATCATTACAAAGTACCATACCTTCTACTAGGAGTTTACCTTCATTATTAGTAATATCTAAATTGTCTAAAATATCTAAGGTATCATTAAAAAAGGTCTTTTTTACAGTCATTCTATTTATGGTTAAAGTACCTGTTTTGTCCGAACATATAATAGATACAGAACCTAAGGTTTCAACAGCAGGTAGTTTTTTTACTATGGCATTTTCCTTAATCATCCTTTGAACACCTAAAGCTAAAACAATAGCAACTATAGCAGGTAACCCTTCAGGAATAGCGGCAACAGCTAGACTTAGTGCAGTTAATAACATCTCAAACCAATCTCTACCTTGAAACATTGAAATAGCAAAAATTAAAATACAAATACCTACAGCAGCAAAACCCAAAGTTTTACCAAGGCCAGCTAATTTCTTTTGAAGAGGTGTTGTATCGTCCTCTTCTTCATCCAGCATCTTTGCAATTTTTCCTATTTCAGTATTCATACCTGTATCAGTAACAATGCCTGAACCTCTTCCGTAAGTAGCTAAGGTGGACATAAAAGCCATATTCTTCATATCACCAATTTGAGGCTTTTCAGCTACAATCAATATATTAGCATCCTTATCAGAAGGAAGAGATTCACCTGTAAAGGCAGATTCCTCAATTTTAAGATTAGCACTTTCAATTAGCCTAAGGTCAGCTGGTATATATCTACCAGCATCTATTATTACAATATCTCCAACCACAACTTCTTCAGAGGGGATTTCTGTTAAAATTCCATCTCTTTTAACCAAAGCCTTTGGGGTACTTAATTGTTTTAAAGCTTCAAGAGCTTTTTCTGCCTTTGATTCTTGAACAACACCTATAATAGCGTTAATTAAAATAACTATCAAAATTATGATTGAATCACTTATTTCACCCATAAATCCCGAAATAATAGCAGCAGCTATAAGTATATAAATCATGGCGTCGTTAATTTGTGCTAGGAATAAAGCAAATAATGTTTTTTTCTTTTTTCCAGCCAATTTATTTTCGCCATCTCTATCTAATCTTCTTCGGGCTTCTGCTGAGGATAAACCTTCAACGGGATGACTTGATAATTCGATTATCACATCCTTGGGATCTTTATTAAACCACATAAAACCTCACCTCAATTTAATTATTATATAGTTAGGATATTGCTTTTGTTAATGTTTAATACATGGAAAATAGTTCAGCATATAGGCAATTTAGAAAATTAAATGATTTTTAATATAAGGTTAACGTGGTATTATTAATAGGAGGAGAATGGAAATGAAGATAGATAGGTTAATTAGTATTATTACAATTTTAAATAACAGAGGTAGAACTACGGCAAAAGAACTTTCAGATAGATTTGAAGTTTCAGTTAAAACAATACAAAGAGATATTATGGCAATAGATAGGGCTGGAATTCCAATAGTATCTTATCAAGGTAAAGATGGTGGATATGAAATATTAGAAAGCTATAGAGTTAGTGGAAGTGTTATGAGCCCGGATGATGTTTATATTATTTCTGAGCTTTTAAATGGAATTGGGAAATCATATAATTCTAAGCATTTAGAAAATTTAATAGAGAAGTTTAAAGCAATAGATACTAAAGAAACTTCAAATAGAATTTTAATAGATTTTTCTTCATGGGGAAGTGGAGATAAAACAAAGAAAAAATTAGAATTAATAGATAGAGCTTTTTCTGAAAAGAGAACTTTATCTTTCGAATATAGCAATATAAATGGAGAATTCTCTAATAGAGCAGTAGAGCCTATAAAATTGATTTTAAAAAGTATGAACTGGTATCTCTATGGATTTTGTCTTTCTAAAAATGATATGAGAATATTTAAAGTTAGAAGGATGGATAATATAAGTTTAGGAGAAAAGTACATTGTAGATAGAGAATATTCACTAGATGATATTTTTGATGACAGAGCAAAGGATATTATTAAATTAAAGCTAAAAGCTAATGAAGAGTTTATTAGAAAAGTTGATGATTACTTTGAAGAGTATAAAATAGATGGCAAAATTATTGAAGTTAGGTTACCAGAAGATGAATGGGTTTATAGCTTGATCTTAGGTTTGGGAAATAAGGTAGAGGTCATAGAACCAGAAAAGGTTAGAAATATTATAAAAAATAGAATAAAAGAAATGAACAATTTATATAAATAGGACACAATGGTGTCTTGTTTTTTTTATTATACTGATAATAGGAGAAGTATAGGAGGTAAATTTATGGGAGAGAAGTTAGATTTAAAAAAGGAAAACAAAGAACTTTACACAGGAAAGGATGGAGAAATAAAAGAAGTGTTTTGTAAGAAGGCTTTTTATATAACAATAGATGGAGAAGGTGACCCTAATACTAATGAGAAGTATAAAATGGCAATTGGAGCTTTATATAAGGTTGCATATTCTTTGAAATTTATTTATAAGAATAGAAACTTAGATTTTATGGTTATGCCATTAAGTGGACTTTGGTGGGGAGTTAATAGCGAGGAAAATAAGGAAGAATGGAAATGGAGAGCTATGATTGAAATACCTAACTATGTTGAAGAAGATGATATAGAGGTAGCTAAAGAAGAAGCTTATGTAAAAAGCAAAAATGAAGTGATAAAAGAAGTTTTGTATAGAGAAATGAATGAAAATAGGTGCTTCCAGCTTCTTCATATTGGACCATATAATAAGGAAAAGGAAAAAATCTCAGCGCTTCATAGGATTATAAAGGAAAAAGGTTATTCCATGAGAGGAAAACATCATGAAATTTATTTAAATGATGCAAGGAAGACTGAGGAGAATTCTTTGAAAACTATAATTAGGCAGCCTGTTTACAAAGAAGAGGAGGAGATCCTTAACTTTGAAGAAGAAAGTAGAGAATTTTTTGATAGACTTAGAAACAACAAAGTAATGGTTTTATCTACAGCAGATGGAGAGCGAGTCTCTTCAAGAAGTATGAGTATAATCATTTATAGTAGAAAGTTTTATTTTCAAACAGACAAGGAATTTAGAAAAGTTAAAGATATTAATAAAAATAGAAATGTAGCTTTGTGTGTGGATAATATTCAAGTTGAAGGTAAAATAGGAAAAATAGGTTCTATTTATGATGAATATTTCAAAGATTTTAAAAAGCTTTATAAGGAAAATTATTCTGGTTCATACAAGACTTATTCAAAACTTATGGAGAATAAAGTTTTTGAAATTATTCCTGAAATAATATCTTTATATGAATATGAAGGGAAAAATGTGTATAGAAAGTTTATTAATTTTAATAGAAAAGTAGCTTATAGAAGGTTGTATCTATCTTATTAATGTTTAGAAAGTAGAAATTAATAGAGAAGGTACAGGGTTAATATTAATGATATTCTTCAGAATACTACCATAAATATTCTGAAGAATATAAGAATATGCTGGTAAAATGCGGCTTTAGACATAGTGGCTGCATTTTATCAGCTTTTAATTTGCTTTAGACTCAGCTTCTTTCTTATCAACAAGTAAGTTATATCCAAGTCCAATTACAACTATAATTCCACCAATTACTTTTCCTAAGGATAATTGATTTAAAGAGAAGTAATCAATAAATATTCCTATAAATAATTGTCCAATAAATATAAGAAGAGCCATATAAAAGGCAGAAATTTTTTGAGCCACATGGTTTGAAATAGAAATAGAAATCACTCCAATAAGTCCTCCTAAATAAGCTAAAAAGGGTATAGAATTAAGAGAAATATTTAACGATTCTCTACTTATTACTAAAATAATAGTTGAAAATAATAGTCCAGTTAAAAAATTGTAAAATGTACTTTGAAAAAGTCCAATCTTCACGGCTAAATTTGAATTTATAATTCTAGAAACAACTATAGCAACTCCAGCTAAAATTGCAATTAATATATAAAGCATAAACCCTCCATTAATAAATAGTCATAATAATTATTCCAATAGATATAATTACTAGTCCAATTATTTTTTTCTTATTAAATTTATTTACCTTAACTCCAAGTAAGCCAAAGTTGTCTATTATTATAGAAGATAATGTCTGTCCTAATAATCCAAGAGCCATGGTTAAACTAGCTCCTATTGGAACAAAGGTATAGTTATTAAATAAAACTGTAAAAACACCAATAACTCCAGCACTATATAGGGTTAAGGGAAGAGTTTTATCAAAGGTTAGCTTAGTTTTTGTAAAGATTAATATAGCAACTACTCCTATAAGACCTACAAAATGAATTAAAACACTTGATATATAATTTCCTGTATATGTTGATAAAATACCATTAAGACTTGTCATAAGACCGATTAATGCGCCTATGATTATAGAATAAATATTGTACAAAATTTGTTTCCCTCCATTTCTATAAATAATCTATCATAAAATCATTGATAATTAATATGACATATGTCATATTAAACTTAGAATAAAAAATTATGAGGATGATTATGAATAAAATTAGAAGTAAAAAACTTAAATCTATGTATATAGAAAAATATAATATAAATGATGTATTTACAAATGATATGGAAAGTTTCATGGAGCTTTTATGTTTTAAAAAGAACGAGTATCTTTGTAGACAAAATGAAAAAATAAATTATCTTTTCTTTGCAGTTGAAGGAAGGCTAAAAGTATTTAAAACTCATAAGAACGGAAAAAATATACTATTATCCTTTAATCATCCACTTATGATACTTGGGGATTTGGAACTTATTAATTCTGAACTTGCTGATGCAAATATCCAGGCAATAGAAGATGCATACTGCATAGCTCTGCCTGTAGATAAGGTTCGTGAAATATTAATAAATGATTTAAAGTATTTAAGATATGCCTGTAATTCTATTAGTAAAAAGTTAAAAGAAACTTCTCAAAATAGTTCTATTAATTTAGTATATCCTTTAGAAAATAGGCTTGCTAGTTATATACTGGTTATGAAAGAAGAAGTAGATGGAAGTCTTAGATTTAATGGGAATCTAACTGAAATAGCTGAATTACTTGGAACTAGTTATAGACATCTATTAAGGACGCTAGAAGCTTTTATAAAAAAGGGAGCAATAAGGAAGAAGGAAAAATATTATGAAATATTAGATGAGGAGCTTTTAATAAAAATGTCAGCGGATTTATATAAGTAAATATTAAAGTATAAACAAAGGGAGCTTGGTATCCGGCGAAAGACAACCCAAGCTCCCCAATTAGCACTATTGTACCAACTGCTTAAATAGAATAACATAATTTATAAACATATACAAGAGAAATCTACTAAGTATTTAATTTTCTCTATTTTTCATAAAAATTGTGATTTTATAAGATTTATTAGAAAATTTAGTAACAATTTGGTATAATATAGATATTAAATAAAATAATGTAAAATCGGAAAAGTGAAAGGTAGAAAGGATATGGAAGTATTTAAATTTTTAAGTGCAGAAGAAACAATAAGTTATTTAAATGAAAATAACTCATATGGCTATGTGGTGTTTTGTGAACCAGAAAAGGTTTTAGAGCTTAATAAAAAAGTTAATGATAATGTAGTATTATGCTCAACATCAGGAGAATACACTTATGATGGTTTTGAAAGCCATGTATTTACAGGTTTTCAATATGATTTACAGGAGGTAGAGGTAGTAGAAGTCTTATATCCTCCAATAAAGAGTTTGGAAAAGCTTAATGGTGCTTATAATAAGGTGAAAGATAATGAAAATGCCCTTGCTTTATTACTTTGCGATGGATTGTCAGGTGTGGAAGAAAGTATAGTAACAACATTTTTCTTTGCAAAGGAAAACTTCAAAATCATAGGGGGAAGTGCTGGAGATTATACTGAATTTAAAGAAACTCTAATTTACATTGGAAAGAAAAAAGTACATAGTGTTGCCTTATTCTTTAATAGTAAGAAGAAAACACAAATAGTAAAGGAAAATATATATAAGCCAACAGGGATAAAGTTATTGGTAACTGATGCTGATCCAATAAATAGAGTGGTTAAAACATTTAATAATAATAATGCAAGCACAGAATATGCTAAAGCCTTAGGAATTACAGAAAGTGAACTTTCAAGCCATTTTATGAATAATCCTCTAGGGAAGATAGGAAAAGATAATATTTATATAGCTTCACCTATGAAAGTTAATGAGAATAAGTCAATTACTTTCTACTGTCAGATGTTACCTAATACTTTTGTTGAATTACTTGAACCAATGGATCCAATAAGTATGCTCCAAAATACTATTAGCGAAATTAAGTTTAAACCTAAGTTTACTCTAGCTTTAAATTGCATTTTAAGAAGTATAAAATTTCAAAATGAAGGACTATGGAAAAATTTTGATCATGAGTTATTAAGGTTCTGTAAAAATACTACAGGATTTATTTGCTATGGAGAGCAATTTTATAAGCATCATTTCAATCAAACCATGGTTCTTTTAGCTATGGAATAAACTTAAGGGGGTATTAATTTGTTTAATAGAAAAAGAAAGGAACAAGATATATTTAAAAATGAAGAAAAGATATATGAAGTAGAAAATCTTTCAAAAAATAAATTTGACTATATTGAGGAAGTTTTTGTTTTATCATCAGAAATAGATAAAAATATTAATGGTCTCTTTAAGGAAGAAGGCGGAATGACTTATGGCTTAAAAAAGCTTCATGAGGGAAATGAATATACAACAAGTCAAATTCAAGAAATAGAAAAATATCTTCATACAGTATCAAATAATAATGATAATATAGAAGAATTGGTAGGAGAGGTGTTTGGAAAACTAAAATTATCATCCAGTGAAATAAGTAGTGCAGGAAAGGCAATAGATAGCTTAGCAAATCATATGGGGTCAGTTCATAATGCATTTCAAGACATAGTTAGTAGCTTTGAAGATTTGCAAAAAGAATATATGAATATTAATAAGATAGCAAACCTTATTACAGACATATCTACTCAAACTAATCTTTTAGCTTTAAATGCATCTATAGAAGCAGCAAGGGCTGGAGATGCAGGAAAAGGATTTTCAGTTGTGGCAAATGAAATAAAAAAGTTATCTGAGAATACTAAAAATAGCGTAAAGAGTATCTTTGATTCTAATAAAAATATGACGAAAATTATAGAACTACTAAGGGTAAAGTCCAATGAAGGGTCAGAAGTAGTTAATGCTACAATAAGTGGCATTAGAGCATCTGAGAATCAGTTAGGCAGAATGCTCCAAGCAGGTAAAGACGTAGCTACAAGCATGGGAAAGGTAAAAGAATCTCAAATGGAGAATAAGGAAAACATAGAATCTATAGAGAAGAATTTGGGAAATGTAGTTGAGAAATCAATTAATGATAATAATGATTTAGAAGAATTAATATATAGCGTACAAGCTAAAGCTGATTTTTATTTACATATTTTAAATCATTTAAATCAGATTAAGATTCTTCAAAAGGAATATGAAGAAAGTAAGTAAAAGTAATAGGAGAGGTTTATAATGAAGAAAAAGTTAAAGCATTTAGTTAGTATAATGGTTATTGCAGGATTAGTAGTAGGTTCATATTCTTTACAACCAAAGGTGATAGATAACATTCTTTTAGAATTTGCTAAAACTAAAGTTTCACAAAATAATAAAGACGTAAAATTAGTAATAGACAAAGATAATGAAAATACATTGCCTAAAAATTTTAGAATGTCAGGTGATGTAATTAATAGAGAATCATCTAGTAATGTTAACTTAAAAGGATTAAGAGACTTGAATGAATCAGGTAGTGGGGCTCTTAGCAAAAACAGTCTTAAAATGATAAAAGATAAATTTGAAGTTAATAAAAAAATCAAAAATATTATAGATGTAGATTTAAGGCAAGAAGCTCATGGCTTTCTTAAGGGAATGGCTATAAGTTGGTATGGAAAAAGAGATCAGGCTAATATAAATAAAGAAAGAAAAGATATCATAAGGAATGAAAAGGATAAATTAAAAAAGATTAAAAAAGATAAATATATTGTTTTTGATAAACTTAAAGAAGGGAAATCTGTTAATACCATTTCTGAAATTATAAAACCTAAAAAAGTTCAGACAGAAAAACAATTAGCAGAATCTCAAAAAATAGATTATTTAAGACTTACTGTAACAGATCACTTAAAACCTAAGGATGATGAAGTAGACTTATTTGTAAAAAAGATGAGAAAAATATCTACAAAGGATACTTGGGTTCATTTTCACTGTAGAGGTGGGGTAGGAAGAACTACTACTTTTATGGCTATGTATGATATGATGCATAATGCAAAAGAAGTAAGTTTTGAAGATATAATGGAGCGTCAAGCACTTATAGGTGGATCTGATATCTTAAAGAAAGATGCTGAAGATAATGAAACAGGGGATGAAAATAGAGCTGATTTCTTAAAGAAATTCTATAAGTATTGTAAATTAAATAATGATAACTTTAAAACATCTTGGAGTGAGTGGTGTTTTGAATAAAAGTTTGTTAAATTAAGAATTAATTTGTAATTTACAGGGCAAGGTTGAACTGTATTTAAATATTTAAATTAATTAAATTTAAATATTTAAAAAAATAGATAAATGGTATAAAAACAGGAATCGCTTAGAATTCCTGTTTTTATGTTATTTAGATGTGGAAATCATATAGATACAAATAATTATTTTCGTGA
The DNA here is from genome assembly GCF_014836335.1 of Clostridium cibarium. Classification (GTDB taxonomy): domain Bacteria; phylum Bacillota; class Clostridia; order Clostridiales; family Clostridiaceae; genus Clostridium; species Clostridium cibarium. The sequence goes on along the minus strand of NZ_JACSRA010000019.1, from coordinate 26,041 downwards.
AATGTAGATTTATGTAGGATGATGGGAAATATTAACATAATAAAATGTCGTAATTAGTAAAAATGTGAAAAATGAAATTGTTTTACATAAAAAAATGCAAGTTTTATAATTGTAAAGATAATTAATATTAAAAAAATAAATTTTTTAATATTAAAACTACTTACAAGGGGGATGAATTATATGAAGAAATTTTTAAAGAAAGTATCATTATTTACAATTTGTGCTGTATGTGTAAATGTGTTAGGACTATTAAGTCCTTTCGATAATAATGATACAAAAGCATACGCTGAAACTACTGCAAACAGTGTTTCGCAGCAAAAAAATATTGCCAATCAATCGGGAGGCAATACAAGCAATAAAGGAGTTACTAGTGGATTGATTAAAGTTTGGTGTTCAGTCAAAAACAGCAATAGCATAACTTTAGAATGGGACAAGGTTAGTAATGAATCAGAATCTATTACATATGAGATTTATAGGGATAGTAATAGGTTAGATGGGAAAGTTAACGGAGAAACAAAATATACAGTGAAGTATTTAGCGCCTAATCAGTCTTATAAGTTCCGTATAGTAGCAAAAAATAGTTCTGGAAAAGTGGTTTCAAAGAGTAATTATTTGCAAGAAAAAACTGAATTAGAATCCAATCCAACCCCAGAACCTAAGCCAGAACAATCACATCCGGAGACTTTGATTTTTGTTGAAAATCAAGATTTTTCAAAAGAGATAAGTGGTAATATGGAAGTAAAAGGTTGTTTTTTAAGCAATGATAGAACTTTAGTAAATGCTAAAATTTTTATTGATGGTCTGGATAAAACTGGACAAATTCAAGATTTTCTTGTTGGTACAGAACGAAGTGATTTAGAATTAAAATATTCTAATTATAGTAATGTTAGAAATTCAGGTTTTTCATTTGAATTTGATACGTATAATATAGCTAATGGGCAGCATACGCTAAAATTGATGTTCCATGAGACAAGTAAGGAATTTAAAATTAATGTTAATAATATTCAAAGACAGGTAATACTTGATAATTCTGATTATAGTCAAATGCAACAAGGAATTATTAATGGAAGTGGATATATTTTAAGTAGTTATAATCCAAGCGATTTTTCAATTGGAGGTTCAGACTTTTTTGGCGAAAATGCTGACGTTTATGTAGATGGTAAAGCACAATCAGAAACTTTTGATAATAAATTAGCAGTAGGGATATACAGAGATGATGTAAAGAAAAAGAACCCAACTTATATTTATGCAGATAAATGTGGTTTTTCTTTTAAGATTGACACTACAAAACTATCTGATGGTAAACATACAGTAAAGTTAAGGTTTTGTAGCTTAGAAAAAGAGTTTACCATAAATGTACAAAATAAGTATAAGGATATAATAGTTGAAGGGATAAATACAAGTCAAATTCAATCAGGACTTATTAAAGGAACAGGCTACGTTTTAAGTAGTTATGATCCAAGTACATTTAACGATGAAAATTCATATGATTATAATTGTAAAATGTATGTAGATGATCAGTCGGTTGATTATGGTAATTTAATAATGCAAATAAAAAGAGATGATATTAAACAAAAATACTCAGATTATAAGTATTCAGATAAATGTGGTTTTTCTTTTACTCTCAATACTTTACATCTATCAAATGGTCATCATAAAATAAAATTTAAGTTTATAGGGTTAGAAAAAGAGTTTTCTATAAATGTACAAAATGATGTAGCAGATATGGTGATAGAAGGAATAGATACTACCAAAATACAAGGAGGAATTATTAAAGGAACAGGCTATATAATAAGTAGTTACGATCCAAGTTTAATAGAGAACAATAAGTTATTATTCAGTTCTAATTGTGGCGTGTATATTGATGGCGAATTGACTTACAACAATAAAATAACAACACAACTAAAGAGAGATGATGTTAAGCAGAGGTCTCCAAATTATAAATATTCAGATAGATGTGGGTTTTCTTTTAAAATTGATACTATGGCTTTAAAAGATGGACAACATAAAATAAAAATAAAAATTTTGAATTCAGAAAAAGAGTTTACTATTAATGTTAAAAATATAACACCAGAGATAGTGATTGAAGGAATTAATAGTAATCAAGCAGTAGAAGGAATTATAACAGGAACAGGTTATATAATAAGTAGTTATGATCCAAGCGAATTTATGCCATCATGGGAAGGCGACTGCAATGTTTTAATTGATGGTAAGGGGCAAAATGAGTTTATGGGGAATATGGCGTTACAAGTGCAGTTTCCAAGGAATGATGTTAAAAAGAAATATCCAGATTATAAGTATGCAGATAAATGTGGTTTTTCTTTTACAATTGACACTGGAAAGTTTTCTAACGGAAAACATAAGCTAAAAATTAAACTAAAAAACGTTGAAAAAGAAATTGAAATAAATATTAATAACAAGTCTAATGATATTGTTGTTGAATCAACAAGTAAATCAAATGAGGGTTCTGGAAAGTTTGTTGTTTCTGGATATGTACTAAGTCCATATTCACCTGATCAGATAAAAAATACTGATGATTTGTTCCAAGATAATAACATGATTTATATTGATGGTAATCTAGTTAGTGCTTGGGCAATATTTGGTAACCCAGATTATATGATTACATTAGGAATAACAAGAAATGATATAAAGGCGAAATATCCAGATTATAAATATTCGGGAGTAAGTGGATTTGAAATAAAAATAGACAATTCTGTGTTGGCGAAATTAACAAATGGATCTCACAAAATGAAGATTGTCTTTAAAAATATTAGTAGAGAATTCACTTTCAATAAAAGAAGTAACTGTGGAGATCAATTTTTTGATGCAGCTTTTTATGCTGAGAAATATTCAGATTTAAAGAATGCATTTGGCTATGATGAAGGACAATTATATAATCACTTTATAACTTATGGTATTAAAGAAGGAAGATGTGCTTCAGCAGTTTTTGATGTTAAATATTATTTGCAAAATAATGCGGATTTGGTAGCTGCTTTTGGTTCAACTAATTATGAAGCAGCATATAATCATTTTAAAACTTACGGATATAAAGAAAATAGAAATCTTTCGCCTATCTTTAATATGGGATATTATTGTAAAAATAATCCGGATGTAGTAAAAGCTTTTGGAACAGATTTTTATTCAATTATGAATCACTTTTTAGATAATGGTATGAAGGAAGGAAGAAATGGAAGTGAGAACTTTATTCTTAAAACTTACAAGGATAAATATCAAGATTTGAGGAATAAGTATGGTGAAAATAATAAATTATATTATTTTGATTATTTATTAAATGGAATGTCAAGTGGAAAAATAGCGAAGTAAGTTGTTAATTTGTATAAGATATTAATAAATAGATTTAGAAATTTAGTTTTGTAAGGCCAAATGGCTAAATTTAATAAAGATGCGAAAGTTTAAAACTTACATATATAATAAACTTTCTAATTTATTTTTGGTTGGCTTAAACAATAAAGTTAAATATTGGGGTGGTGGGGAGTAAGATGAAATTTAATAAAAGTAAGTTTTTTATGAAAGTTATTTCAATTGTTGTTATGATGGCAATTGTTATAACAACATGTATATTTCAAATAGTGAATTTAAGAAAGTCTCAAGCTAAAGAAAATATTCCGAAGGCTTCGCAAGTTTCAGAAGATAATAATAGAAATAATTTTAGTAAAAAGTTAGATGTTGATAAGTATTCAAAGGATATATATTCAGGACAATTTAAAGTTGATGATATAAAAGAAACAAAATCAATAGTAGAAAATTTAATTAATGAATTAAAACAAATAATTATGGAAAGAAGTAAAGATAACTTAGCTTTATATGATGAGTATGTTCTATTACAAAATAAAATAGAGGAGAATAAAGCGGTATGTTTATTATTAAAATTAAAGGATAAATTTGGAGGCTACGAAATTGTTCTGGATGAATATCTTTTGTCTATACAATTAAATATTGATTTGGAAAAATATTTAACAAATGAAGATGATTATAAAAAAGAAAAAGATGAAAATATAAATAAAATAAAAAATGGTGAAATAATAACTTCATCGAAAATAGAACAGGTTTATTTAGAAAAAGTACAGCAGGAAACTAATAATACTAAAAACAGTGATAAGAATGTAGAAGATAAAAGTATGAATAATGGATTAAGTAATGATATGAATAATAACAAGTCTAAGAACGAAAAGTTTAATAATACTAATGATTCAAAGGTACAACATCCAACAGAAGATGCTATGAGAGAAATAGATGATATTAACAGTAGAAGTTTAAATGTTGAAGGTAGGTAATACTTATGAAGAAAGATAAAAGAGTAATTTACGGAGTAATAAGTTTACTCTTAATAGTAGGGGTTATTATTACTATTTATACTATTAGAAATAAAAAAGACGCATATAATAATGCAGGTGTTGGAAACTTAGAAGAGTCAAAATACACTCCTAAGGAAGTTGATACTACAGAGGTAAATTTAGAGGATGAGATAACTGATGTTATTAGGAAAAATGATGAAAAAGATGCAGATAGAAATATTGAAAATTACAAAAAATTAATTGTTGAATTAGATGTTCCAGAAGAATTTCAAGAAAAAGTTAATGAAGCTTTAAAAAAAGGATATAATCCTTCAGATGTATTTACATGCTATAACTTTATTTATGAAAAATATGGACAAGTTGAAGATATTCTAAATTTGCTAAAAGATAAGGATGGTAGTGTTAGTTGGGAAGGTGTATTTGAAAAGTATAATAAAAAAAACAAGGAGTTTGTTCCATCAAATTTTCAGGATGGCCTTATTGACGAAATATTAAAAAACAGTAATTTAAAGACTGATGACATAATGATTGCAGATAGAATTTCACAAAAAGGACTTGGTAAATTTGAGGACTTAATTGATGAAAGAAAAAAAGATGGAAATTGGAGAAAAATAAAGTTAAGTCTTGGAATATTAAATTTAGAAGAATCACTATACTCAACTGCTATAACAAGTGCCGATATAGTAAAATATTCTTCTAATAAATCTATAACAGAAGAGCAAGTAATTAAAGCTTTATCAATTGCAAGAAAAGCAAATATAGAAAGTGAAGATTTAATTAAGGAGTTAGTAGGAGTAAACAAAGAAGAAAAAATTTATTCAAAAATATATGCAAGTAAATACGAGAATTAGGGGGAGTAATTATGAAACGCATATGGAAGGGATTAATGTTAACATCAATATTAATTCTTCTAATTCCCAATAAGATGGTTAAGGCAGAAACTGTAGAAGAGCATCTTAATAACCTTGTTGGGCCACAGACTCAATATTCGACGGGAACTGCATCAGCTACATTTTCAAATCCTAATAATGGTGGGAAAACGGATTCAAATAGTTCAGTAGTTGATTTGAAATCAAATAATACTAGCGAGAATGTAGATCCTAAGACTGGTAGATTAAAACTTATTCAAACTGATTTTGTTTTACCAGGAAGAAATGGATTAAATCTTGAAATAAAAAGAATATATAATAGTGATACATCAAACTTACATGAAATGAAATCAAGATATGAAAATGGAGTTTGGGTTGATTATGTTAGTTCAGATGAAAAAACATCATCATTTTACGAAAATAGATATAATTTAGGAATTGGACAGAGGTTTTCTTTTCCTACAATTGAGATTAAAAGCAATAGTGATGGAAGTAGCTATATGTACTTGCATGCTGAAAATGGAGATATATATAGAATAATTAATAATAAAGGTAATTATTCTATAGAGGGACATGATGCGAAGGATTTAGTTATCAAAGAAGATAAAACATATAGTAATGGACAAAGTGATGGAACATCCAAGTATGTATCTATAGATAAGAATGGAAAGAAAACATATTTTTCAGAAGATGGAAGAATACTTTCTATAAAAGATAGATATGATAACACAATCAAATTTGAATATTGTACAGATACATATGTTACAGACGATTATACAAGAACAAGAAGGTTAATAAGTAAAATTACTGATACAATAGGGCGTGTTGTCAATATTCAATATAATGAAGATCAGAATTATTATGTATCAAGTGATTCAGGAGAGTTACAAGGAAAATTTCAAGTAATTATTAATTTGCCTGATGAAAAAAAGATTATTTATGATAAAAACTCTGTGTTGATGTCTAACTATTCATCTCATAGTTTAAGAGAAAGAGTTCAACGTGTTTATGGAGTGGATGGAGATTTAAGATATCATTTTTGGTTTGAAAAAGTAAATGCAGGATTTACCTTTGAAAATGGTAATAAATATTCAGCCGAAAATACTTATGAAAATCTAGTACAAGTGGATGATAATAAAAGTAATAGGTTGGTAAGGTATGAATATGGAACGTATGTTAAAAAGTTAACTGATAAAGGAAGTATGGAACATAGAAAGGTTACAGCAGTAAAAGAATTATCTAAAACAGGGTATGATGACAGTAAAAGTAACTTTCTAGATAAATTTATTTTTGATACAAAAAATGTTGTTAAGTATACTTACACCAATGATGCAAGTGGATATGGAGTTGCAGGATATAATGGAAGTGATGCAAATTATTTAAACAATACATATAGGTATTTTACTGAAAAAGTAGATAGTTTAGGTGTTAAGACAAAGTTCACATATTCGGGAAGAAATCAATTAATAAGTACGGAAAAGGTAGGAAAAGATACTAAAGAAACTACGCAGTACGAATATGGAACAAATAAATTTCCATCTAAAAACATAAAACAAACTTATAAAGTGGAAAATGGAAAAGTTAGTAGCAATCCAGTTGTAAGTGTAGAGAACTTTACATATGATGATTTGGGTAATTTAACAAGCTATACAGATGTAAATGGAAATAGAGATGCAAATGGTAATCTAACTGATAATGAACATACCACCTATTACACATATGATACAAACAATTTTAATGTATTAAAGTCAAAAATTTGGAAAACTAATTTTGGCAATACAGCGAAGTTAGAAAACGATATATCTACTAATGGAAGCATTAAGCAAACTAGGGAATATAATAATGGAAGTGTAAAAACTACAGATTTCAATTATGATAAATATGGGAATATTATATATAAGAATATTCACAATGCTGATAATTCAGGCAATAGTTATATTGAAAATTATGAATATGGAGTAGATGAAAATAAGAATGATACTAAAGGAGCATATTTGACTAAATCCTATACTATTGTAGATGGAAAAGAAATAGCTCAAAAATATTCATACGATATTAATACGTCAAATAAAATATCTGAAACTGATGCTAATAATAATAGGACTTCATATGAGTATGATAAGTTTAATAGACCTACAAAAATTACGTATTCAGATAATACTACAAAAGAATATACCTATAATGATTATTATTCATCAAATAGGGATGTTGATGTAAAGGATCAAAATGGTAACTTAGTTAGTTATATATATGATTCAGTTGGAAATTTAGTTCAGAATATGGAAAATGATGAGGTTACGAAAGAATATACCTATGATGCTCATAATAACAAAATAAAAGAAACTAATATTAATGGTGACAGCATACAATATACCTATAATAGTGCTGATAAATTAATAAAGAAAGCATTTTTTGAGGGGGATACAACAGAGAAAAAATCTATGAATTTAGATTATAATGTAGGTGTTCAAAATAAAAATAGCATTTATAAATATGATTTTGGACAAAACGCCATATATACATTTCATGGAGCTGATATTCCAGTTGCAAAGGGTAAAAAGTATAAATATAGTTTCGATGCCTTTATATCAAAAGATGCTGATGTTCAGACTACGGGCAATACCTTTATAGCAGATGGAGAAAAAGGATTCCCATGTAGTTTTAAATATGATAACACCAAAAAAGGAAAATGGCAGCATTTTGAGGTGGAAGCAGCTGCAGCAGATTCTGTAGCTAGAGTGTTATTATATCCATCAACAACAGCTAAACCAGCTACTAAAGGATATATATTGTATAGAAATGTTCAATTTAAGGAAAGTACTACTGATAATAATTTATTTAATACCGTACTTAATAATAGTGATTTTGGAGTAAAAGGTAATGGAATATTTGAATGTTTAAGTCCTGTTTACCAAACTATAGTCAATGATGAAGAAAATAATACGAGAATATTGAGTTATGATAAGAAAAACAAATTGATTATGACTGAAATTGCTCCTAATAAGCCTGAGAACTTTATTAATTTAAATGTCTATGATTATGTAGGAAATAAAATTAATGAAACAGATGGTAATAATAGTGCAAAATCTTATTATTATGATAACTTAAATAGGATTACAACAGAATATGATCCTGTAGGAAACAAAACACAATATAATTATGATGCTGGTGGTAAAAAAGTTTCAGAAACTAATGCTAATAATGTTACCTCTTATTATGATTATGATGTATTAGGTAGAATGATAAGAAAAAAAGAACCATCTACAGACAGTAATGTTAAGGTAACTAGATATGTTTATGATAATGTAGGTAATTTACTTAAAGAGATATTACCAAAATATTATGATGTAAATAAGGACAAGCCTCAGTCAGTAAACAATATGATTGGTAATTCTACTACCTATGACAGTATGAATAGGAAAGATACTGTTTATGATTCAGATAATAAGGTCGTTAAAAAGTTTAAATATGATGGTAATGGAAATGTAATAAAAGATGTAGATGGTAAAAATTATAATGGTAATATAGATACTTCAGTAGGAACTTCATATGAATATGATTTTAGAAATAAAAAAACTAAAGTCACAGATGCAAAAGGAAATAGTGCTTTTTATACGTATACATCCCTCGGAGATATAGAAACTGAAAAAGATGCAAAAGGAAATACTACTACCTATAGTTATAATAGTGATGGTACTTTAGCAAGTGTTAAGTATCCAAATGGAGGTTCTGTAAATTATACCTATAATAAGTTAGAGGAAAAGATTCAAGTTCAAGATCTAATGGGAAATATAACAAAGTATGAATATAATCCTTTAGGAAAAGTAAAGAAAGAGATTGATTCATATGGTAATACTATAGAATATAATTATGATAAAAATGCTAATGTAATTTCTGCAAAAGACAAAAGAGGTAATGTCACTTATAATCAATATGATGAAGATAATAGACTAATTAATGTAAAACACCCTATTGACTTAGATAGTAACAAAGCTATTAGATATGCTACTGAAAATTATAGTTATGATGTACTAGGAAATTTAATAACTAAGGATATATCAGGAAGTGATAATCCTAATAATCATAGAATTATAAATTATAGCTATTATAAAAATAATCTTCTAGATACAAAGAAAAATAATTCAGGAGGAAGCGAAAAGAATTATTATGATTTAAACAACAATTTAATAAAAACTGAAAAACTTTTAGATACAAATAAAAGTAGTATTTCAAAATTTGAATATGATAATAATAATAGAATGAAGAAGTCTATTAAATTGGTAGATGAAGCAGATGTAGAAAATGCTGCGTCTATGGAGAATATAGTTAATTTAAGAGATAAAGAATATGCTGGGAAAATCCAGATGATAACTGGATTTGAATATGATATACAAGGAAATAAAATTAAAGAAATTTCTCCGAAGGCATATGGATATAATGATTCCAATAAAGAAAACAGGGATAATTATTCTACATCATTTGTATATAATGAACTAGGACAATTAGAAAAAGTACAGTATAAATATAATGGCAAAGATGTTAGTAATGAATTTTCGTATGATGAAGTTGGAAATCAAATTAAGAGTAAAGATGAAAAAGGAAACACTACTTCATATACTTATAATTCTATGAATCAGGTAGAGAATGTTATTGATAATTTAAGTAAAAAGAGTGTTTATAAGTATGATTTAAATGGTAATAATACTACTTTTACAAATGCAAAAGGTAATTCAACAACTTTTCAATATGATAAACTTAATAGATTAGTTGCTGTAATTAATCCGATAAATCAAGTTGTTGTTAAAAATGTATATGATGCTAATGGTAATAAAGTAAAAGTTATTGATGGAAACGGATATGTTTCAGGTAATAGTGATGATGCTAGGTATGGAGTTACATTAAAATATAACTTAGCAAACAATTTAGTTGAAGAAATTAATCCAGAACTTCAAGCTAAAGTTAATGGAAGCAAAGATTCCTTTAGATATGTGTATGATAGTTATGGAGAAATAATTAAAAAAATAGATGCACTAGGAAATGAAACAAATTATAATTATGATAACTTGGGTAATCTTATTAAAGTTATTGATGCTATGGGAAATAGTACAAGCTATTCTTATGATAAAAATAGCAATAAGATTTATATGAAAGATGGATTGAATAGAGAAACTTTCTATAGTTATGGATTAAGTGGTTTAATTAATAATATAAAAGATCCTGAAGGGAAAGTTGTTAGTTATAGGTATGATTTAAATGAAAATTTAACAAAAGAAACTGATAAGAATGGAAATGATGTAAAATATGGTTATGATAACAAGAATGAATTAGTTTCAAAATCTGTACCTAAAACTGGTGATAGCATAAGCTACAGTTATGATGAACTTGGTAACAGAAAAGAAATGAAGGATTCAACAGGAGTTACCGCATATGAGTATGATGCTAATAGTCAATTATTAAATGTTAAGAAGGATGGAAATCTTCAATTAACATATACCTATGATGAAATAGGTAATAAAAATTCTATGACAGACTCTAAAGCATTTAAAACAACTTATACTTATGATAAAGCTAGTAGGCTTAATACTGTGAATTATGCAGGAAAGACAGTTACGTATAACTATGATAATAGCGGTAATAAGAAATCTATTGTATATCCTGGTGGAAGTACTGAAACAATTACATATGATAAAGACAATAGGTTAAGTAGTATACTAAATAAAACATCTGGCGGTATTTCAATATCAAAATATGATTATACTTATTATGATAATGGACTACAAAGGAGTAAGAAAGATTCTTTAGGAACAACTAACTATGAATATAATAAGAATGGTGCAATTACAAAAGTAACTTCCCCTAAAAATATCAAAACATATAGTTATGATGGGGTAAATAATAGAGTATCTGAAGTGGAAAATAACATAGCAGATCATTCTAGTGGATATTTTGACAATAGTGGAAAAGAAATGAAATATAGAAATAAGGAAAGTAAGTATACTTATGATAAAAATAATAAGTTATCGAATGTTGTTGAACAAATGAATGATGATAAGAACAATAAGCTTTTCCAGAAAAATAATATTTATACTTACGATAATAATGGTAATCAGATAAAAGAAGATGTTTCATATTTAGAACAGACAGCAACTAGTGCCAATACTTCAAATAGTGCAGCTAAAGTTACTACTGTAAATAAGAATAATAGTACTACTATAAATCAATTTGATGGATTTAACAGATTAAAAAAGGTTGATATAACTCAAGGAACCAATAAGGTTACAACAGAATTTAACTATAATGGTGATGATTTAAGGACTAAAAAAACAACTATAGATTCAAAGAATAATAATTTATCTCAAGTAACTAATTATTTGTATGATGGACAAAACGTAATACAAGAAAGTAACGAAAAAGGTCAGTTAACAAATAGATATGTAATGGGAGATAATTATATTTGTAAAATAGATGGTAATAATAAATCAAATTATTACATGTATAATGGACATGGAGATGTTGTTCAAACAATAGATGAAAGTGGAAATGTTGAAAATAAGTATGATTACGATGTTTTTGGAAATTCAACATTAACTGAAGAAAAATCCTATAATCCAATAAGATATTCAGGAGAGTTTAATGATAATAGTACTGGATTATATTATTTAAGAGCAAGATATTATAATCCTAAAGTAGGTAGATTTATAAGTGAGGATAGTTATGCAGGTGAAGACTATGATACTTCAAGATTAAATAGATATACTTATTGCGGTAACGAACCCGTGCTAAATGTTGATCCTAGCGGACATAATTTTACGGGAGCAGTAGGAGGATTTTTATTAGGAGCTGGAGAAGCTACTATAGGAACTCCGGCTATGGTTGTTGGAGGAGTTTTATTAGGAGTATGGGCGCTCTATTCAACAGTTGATACAATTACAACTATTAATAATGGACGCAGTTATAGTGGAAGTGCTAGTAGTCCGTTTGAATTAAATTTAGACTTAGATTGGAGATTTAGTTCTTCCACTATAAGTACTTATAGTGGAAGTACTTATAGTGGTAGCAGCATAAGTAATTTAAGTACTACAACGTATGGTATAAGTAACACTGTTTCAGGTATGTCAGATGCACTAGATGGAATTAATCAAGGAATTAATCAATCAATTAGGGGAGTTAATCAGATAAATAAAGCACTTGATGGTATGATTCAGGCACTTAATGAGATGAACAAAGCGCTTGATGATATGATTGAGGCACTTCATGAGATAAGTATAGCATTTGATGGGATATTTAAGGAAAAAAAGATAGATGTAAATATATCAAATTTCGATATTGCAGGTAGTGCTCCAACGCATGTAGATATTGTACCAACTGAATCAGAATTAGGAGATAATATTACAACTGTACCAATCAGTCCACCAAAAACTATGGATGATTATACAGAGATACTTTATCCAAATTCAAGTTCAGAAGATAGTGATATAATAACAGGTGTTCCAGATAATCCGCAAGATATATTAGATGGATTAGAAGTATTATTAATTCCGCCAAAATCTCCTATTCCAAATGGAATAATTGATGATGATTTTTATGGTGGTAGAGACCTTGTTCCATTGATTATGATGACTATTGAGGGGACGGGTAATGCTGATTGGATAATTAATAAAGGATATAAGCCACAACCTGGTGAAAGAACTTTAGAAGGATTTATTAAAAATAATGTTTCAGCAGATGCAGAAGTAGGATTATACACTAAGTCTCCAGGATTTAATAATAATTCCAAGGGGATAGGTGGGCAGTTTAAAAGAATTGGAGTAGACGAACATGCAGGACTCAGTCCACATGTACATCAACCAACAAGAAATGTTGCACCTAACGGAAACATCTATGGCAATACAGGGCGATTAACTTCAAATGGTGGGGTAACATCACCAACTGAACTAGATGTAAAACAATTGTATGATTATTTATTTAATAATAAGTATAGACCATAGGAAGGAATAAAACGTATGAAAGAAAACTTTGATTGTACTCAATTCATAACATATGATGCAGAAGAAAATATTAATGATGTTATAGATTCTTTTGTAAGCATTGGGTTTACAGTAATTCCATTTGATAAAATAAGAAATGTTAAAAAAGAGTATTTTAAAGAGTATTTTAGAAGCAACGTGTATGAATTAAAATGGGATGAATTTTTAGGATACTTTGATGAATGGCAAGAAGATGGAGAAACTCCTAAACCTATTATTGATTTTGCTAATGTTTTGAAAAGCGTAATTAAATGTTCAAAAGTCAGTAATTTGAGAGTTATATTAACTAATTTTGCAGAAGAAGGATTATCTACAAATGAGGTTATAAAAGTAAAAGATAAAAAAATAATGGAAGGATTATATTTAATGTCGTCAAAGAATTTCGAGGTATGGACAGATAACTTAGTATTAGAAATTGAGTAAATAAAAATGTGTTTGATTAGGCGATTATCTTTTGAGATAATCGCTTTTTTTAAACTTGAAATTAGCAGTAATTATTTTATAGAATTATGATTGTACAGGAATTTACTAATAATGAGTAGGAATTTCAGTGATAATAGGTATTTATTAATTTAATTGTAGGTACTTTGATTAGACGATCTATAAATATGATTTCTCTCTGGCGTATAGACACAAATAAAAAGGAATTTATGGACAAGAAAAGGTATTTGATTACTAATTCAGAGAGTAATGAGATGTCAGACTTTATGTCGGCTGGTAAAGGCTATGACATCTTCGCTACTGTAGTATTAACTACACTTATTTTATAAGTATGTAGCAATAGTGCTAAACGAATTGCATAATTCTTCATTTCCTCCTAATTGCTAAACATAATCATAGTTTGAAAATATCAAGGTTTCCGTAGGAAGGCTTTAGCCTTTAACCTTTATATTTTCAAATGTGATTATATAATGGTAGGGAGGTAATGGAGAGAGTACATACAGCCCCCCCCGTCTCAATTATAAGTAATTGAGACGGGGGGCTTATTTTATCTAGAAACCTTGATTTTACTTGGCCTAGAAGATATAAACATATATTTTTTACTGAAAAAATACTGAAATGGTAGTTTTATATCATTTCTGAAAATAAATTTGACAACTAGAAGAATTGTTATTTAGTATATGTATACTTTGAAAGGAGGGATTTTATGGATAATAAATGGAACTGGAATATGGATGAAAAGACAGAAAATATTTATAGGAATTTATGTAATCAGATAGAGAGGGTATTTAGTCATACAAGACAATGCAGTATAAAAACAAGACAGCGTTATATGGATGGGGTCAAACATTTTGCAAAGTTTTTAGCAGAGGAATTTAAAAAACAAAACTTAAATAAGATTAAAGCCAAGCATTTGCTTGAGTATGTTGAGCAAATGCAGGAATGGGGTTATTCAAAATCTTATGTAACAACGAATTTATCTGCAATAAGGTATTTTATAGATATTATGGGAGGGGAAAGCAATAAACTTCCATCAAATAAGGAATTAAATGTCAATATAAGAACAAAGGAAGATAGAATTGGAGCAAATAAGGCATGGAGGGTGGAGGAAGTTCAGCGATTTATTGAATTTGGCGAAAGTGTCGGTCAAAATAAATATGCTGATATGGTTAGGGTGGGGTGGGCATATGGTTTACGAATTCATGAAGTGACAAGGCTTAATAAAAATGATTTATCTAATGCCTTGGCAAAGAAAGAATTAACTGTAAAAGGAAAAGGTGGACTTATTAGAACTATACCACTACATGATGTGGATTTAATTAAAAAGTTATACAATGAAACTCCAGTGGGAGAGAAGGTTTTTGTGAAAGCGAACGAAAAAACTCATCATGTAATAAATAATCTTCAAAATTTTATTATAAGGCATCAAGAAAAGTTTGTTATAACTGTTGAAACTAACATGAGTTTCCATGGGCTAAGACATGCTTATGCTCAAAGAAGATATCAAGAGTTAGTGGATATTGGTTTCAACGATAGAAACGCAAGGATAAAAGTATCGAGGGAGTTAGGTCATTTTCGAATAGAAATTACGGAAATATATCTAAAATAAAAAGTAAAATATTTAAAAAAATCTGTTTCATTTCTTGAAATGGCAATAAAGGTTTATATAATGCCTTTATATTTAAATTTTAGTTAATTGCCGTTCGAGAATGGACAGGCTGTCGTCCCCTTGCAGGTCTCTCGTAGATACATGCTCGAATTGAGGTTGCACGACATTCTTGGACGGTAAATTCAAGATAGGAGATGATTTTATGGATTTTAATGATAATTCAAAGCACGTATTTATAGGTGTCGACTTACACAAAGAGCAGCATGTAGCAGTATTGGTAGACTATACACAAAAGAAAGTAGAAGTAATTAGTTTTGAAAGAAGACCTTCTGCTTATCCAGAATTTATAGATAAAGTAGGCAAATTTGTTCCAAAAGGAAAGACTGCCATATTTGGGCTTGAAGATACGAAAGGATATGGACGTTCTTTGGCTGTTTTTTTAGTAGAAAAGGGCTATATAGTTAAAGAGGTTAATCCTGCTTTATCTTCAGCAGAAAGAAAAAGCAAGGCAACAGTGAAAAAGAATGATAGGTGGGATGCTGAATGTATAACGAGAGTATTGCATAGAGATTTTGAAGAATTACCAGATGCAAAACCTTTGGATATTTACTGGACTTTTAAGCAGTTGACCAATAGAAGAAATACCTTAGTAAAATCTCAAGCAATATTAAAAAATCAATTACATGATAAGTTAAGTCATCATTATCCATCATATAAAAAGTTCTTTTCAGAAATAGATGGAAAGACTGCTCTTGCATTTTGGGAGAAATATCCTTCGCCATAAGTAATAAAATATGTGTACTTAGAAGATTTTGCTCAATTTTTAAGAGATAATAGTCATAATGCTTGTTCAACTCGTAAAGCAAAGGAAATTCTAGGATTAATTGAGGCAGATGGTGATACTACACGAGAATATCAAGAGTATAGAGATTTTACTATTGAAAGTATAGTAAGAGAAATTAGATTTCTAAAAGAAGAAATTCTAAAAATAAATAAGAAACTTCGTGAGTTATTAAAGAAGTTAGATTTAAAATTAGAAACCATGAGTGGTATAGATGTTGTAACTGCATCAAACTTGGTTGCAGAAATTGGGGATATTAGTAGATTTAAAAATGAAGAAAAGTTAGCATGTTATGCAGGAATAGCCCCTATTAAGTTTAGTAGTGCAGGTAAAGGCAGGGAACAAAAGAATAAGCAAGGTAATAGAAAACTTAATGGGGTGTTTTATATGTTGGCATTGCAACAAATACAAATATCAAAAGGTAGTCGATTACCTCGTAATCAAGCATTTTATAATTACTATCTGAAAAAAGTAGATGATGAAAAAAAGGAAAAAACACAAGCCCTAGTATCATTAATGAGGTTACTAGTAAAATTTATATATAAAATGATGAAATATAAAATTGAATATCAGTTACCTCAAGTACAAAATACAGAGGTAAATTGATATAATAGAGGTAGTAGATGGCTACCTCTTTAAATTTGATTTATTTTAAATTTAATTGAGGGGGCGGCTGAACCTAAAAGTATTCCAGGACAAGGTTATCATAAAGAGGTATATGCTAATAAACCTGTAAAGGTTCAAGATGCTGTGAATAAATGGGATGAGTTCTTAGGTGCAGGTGAATATAATAATATTCACCCTAGGACAGGATTACCAGATGCAGACAGAATATTTTCAGCTGATGGAAAGAGAAGCATAAGATTCGGGTCACATGAAATGAACTCAAAACCTAGTAAATTTCATTATCATGAGGAAACATGGACGCATGACCCAATAAATAATGTAATGAATGTTGATAATACAGTTGTTAGAGTTCCTCATAAATAAAAAAGGAGTAACAAGAAATGAATGTTAAAATAATAGATATACTAGAGAAATCAATAAGTGGATATAAGGTTATATTGGAAATAGATAATGAAAGAATTACTGTTGAGTGGGATGGTAGTAAGCCAGAAAAAAATGTTGAATATAGTATAGAAATAGATATTGATGATGAATTAATTTGGAATAACAATATAGCATTAGCAACTGAGAGTACTACATCAATAAAGCAGGATGAGAACCATATTAATATAGTTGCAAAGCTAGATTATAATCATGAGGATAATCTTGCATCACTAAACATGAATGGTAGTGTAGTTTTAATTGACTTAGATGGAATGAACAAGGATATTTCAAATGAATGGGTAAAAATACAGTGCAGTTCAATAAAAGTATATAATATAAATTTATGATAGAAACTATATGCATAATCGAGAAGAGTGATACTGCATAAAATGATGTATTAAAAAATCTATTAAATTCAATAAAAATTGATATGAAAATGGATGCATAATATTAATAATGTAGTGAGAAGATGAAATGAACTAGCTGAAAGTTGAGTAGGCTAGTTCATTATTTTTTTAGCAGTTCTACAGACATAAGCATCTGATAAAGGACTTCCTAGCTAATTAAGTCTAGGGACTTCAGAAACCAGTAAATCAAGAATAGAAGATATGTGTAACTTGATAAGCTAGGAAAAACTAGGTTCAATAATTCCACTTAAAAGTTAATGGAATTGTGAACATAATATATGTAGTAGAAAAGCACTAAAAAATAAAAAGAATTGATAGAATAGAACATAATAATAAGATAGCTGAGTAGAATAACTAGAGACTTGGAACTCGGGGCTAGGAAATTGTAACGGGGGGTAGGGGGGAATAAGGACTTAAAAGAATTGAAATAGATAAATAAAAATCTATTTCAATTAAAATAAATAGAATAAAAGAAATTGAAGAAATGATAAATTAGAGCTAATCAGAATAAAGAAGAACTAAGTAATTAATAGGTAAAAGATAATTAATGAAGAAAGATAATAAATGTAATAGATTAAGAAGAAGTAATAAATGTATCAGTAAAAGAAAATCTAATCAATGAAGAAGTAGAGTAATAATCAATAAAGGAAATATAATTAAATAAGCAATCATTCAATGAGATATATAAATGAAAATACAATACATCAATCAAGAGAACTATGGTAAAAAGCAACGATAAAGCATCAGAAAACAGAGATTTAGGAGAATGTGAATAACAGTAGTATTCAGATTGAAAAGCTGTAAATAAAGGCTAAATCAACTGAATTTAAAATAGATGATAAATATATATTATAAATGTGATAAAAGAGTTAATGTTTCTAATTAAGGAAGCATTAACTCTTTTTTGTTGTATTTTGAATACCACCTGCTACGCGGGTGGTTCTAAAGAGCTTTCAGCGGTGAGTAGAAAATAAAAAACCTCCATTGTAAAATTATAGTAGGTTTGCCGACCAATACTATAAAACAAGGAGGTGTGTCCGTAATGGACAATAGTAGTTTAGCACATAGTAAATGGAATTGTAAATATCACATAGTTTTCGCGCCAAAGTATAGGAGACAAATAATATATGGAAAGATAAAAGCGGATATTGGAAGAGTTTTAAGAGAATTGTGTGAGTATAAAAAAGTAGAAATAATCGAAGCGAATGCATGCAAAGATCATATACATATGTTGGTTAGTATACCACCAAAATTAAGTGTGGCACAGTTTATGGGATACTTGAAAGGAAAAAGTTCATTGATGATTTTTGATAGACATGCAAATTTAAAGTATAAGTATGGTAATAGGCAATTCTGGTGTAAGGGATACTATGTTGATACTGCGGGAAGGAACAAAAAGGTTATAGAAGAATATATAAAGAATCAAATACAAGACGATATAGCATATGAACAATTGAGTTTAAAGGAATATATTGACCCGTTTACTGGTGAGCCGGTAAACGGAAACAAAAAATAAAGCACCTTTTAGGTGCAAGTTTGTAAAGGTATGCGGTTGGCAAAACGTTCAACGTGCGAGTAGCACAGCCAGTAACAAAGCCTTACAGGCGCAGAGCAAACCACCCGTTTTACGGGTGGTCCTGATTTAAAGAAGTTGAGGGGAGTAATAACAATGTGTCAATTAATTGAAGATTTCAAGATAAGTTTAATTGAGGATGGTAAGAGTGCTAAAACGATAGAAAGCTATGTTGGAGATATTAAAGCTTTTAAAGAATTTCTAGAGTCTAAAGGAGTTGAATTCAATGGTATGTTTCAACGATTCTACGTAGTAAGCTATAAGAACTTTCTAGTAGAGAGTAACTATGAGGTAGCAACAATCAATAAAAAGATTAATAGCATTCATGCATTGAATAGATACCTTGTAGCAACTGGAGCAATGAAGGAAATAGTTGTAGAAAATTCTAAGGATAGAGTAAAGATAGCCTATGGTTCAGAGAAACAAGTAGAAGTTTACAGTGATAAGGAAGTTGAGAGAATACTTTTCTACATTCAGAATGAGGACAAGGTAAGTAAAAGAAATAATGTGATTGTAATGTTATTACTTTATACAGGTGTTAGAGTCAGTGAACTATGTAGCATTAAGATTAAAGACATTGATTTCCTAAACTACTCCATAAAAATCTACGGTAAGGGAGGTAAGTTTAGAGAAGTACCACTTAAATTCGATTTAGCTGATGTAATAAAGGAATACATTAAAGATAGAGATTACAGCTTAAAGGATTCAGAATATCTAATAATAGGGTAAAGAGGAGCATTAAGAAGAGATGCTATAAATACAATGCTTGAAAGGTTAACGGATGAGATAGGGATGGTAAATAAATTAAAAACTCATACTTTTAGACATACTTTCTGTACAAGGTTAATAAATAGAGGAGTTCCAATTTCAACAGTAAGTAAACTAGCAGGTCATAGTAGTGTAGATACTACTGCAACATTTTACATTAACAGTAGCATAGAAGAAAAACTAAAGGCAGTAAATCTACTGTAGAAAGGAGTAAAGAAATGATAATAATAAACACTTTAGAAGACATAGAGAAAGCTGAGATAACTCCATTGGAGTTGAAGAAAGAAATACTACAACATTTTCAAGAAATAGCTGAAAGTGTTGTAGATAAATACTGGAGAATGTACAACCTAAAAGAAGTTGGAGACATTGTAATACTTGAGGATGATGATTCAATAGAAGTTTTAGATAAATACAACATAGCAGACAAGCAATCAAAGAAAATAACATCTATACCAGAGTTTACGGAAATACTTCTAATAGGTGAGGTTGAAATAATGAAAACAACATTTATTCTAGGAGATTCCTTCGGGATAACTCTATACCATAAAATCGGTAAACTAGGCACAGAAAATGAAAAGTTTTTAAGTGTATATAAAATATAGGAGGTAGAGAAAAGATGGAAATAGTCATGTTAATTGCAAGAATAATACTATTAATTTTAAGTGGAATGTCATCAGTTGGAGCAGTTGGAGAAGTTGCTAAAGCTAGTGGAGTAGCATCAGCAATATTGTGGAATAAGCTACCTAATAGATTTAAATAGGGCGTAATAGGGCAGATGTCGGTCACATCACATTTAAGTCACATAAAACCTAGATAAATTAAGGTGTTGGTAAGATGGGCACATTAAACTAATAAAAGCTCACTAATAATTAATTTAATAAATACTAAAAAATAAAAGAAAATTTAGTAGGCAATACGCCCATACGCCCTAAGTCAGTAAAATAAACAGTTTTAGAAAATAGACTACGCCCCATAAGCGTCCTAAAAGAACCCAATAATAAAAGGTAAATATCGTTGTAATCGTAATGTCGTCATGTTAATAGTGACGATATTTTCAGTTGTAACATGGTAACTGGAAATTGAAAAATAACCTTCAGAGAAAATAAAAAAGAGAAAAGGAGATTGAAAGAGGAATAGAGAGAAAATAGAGGATGTGAGAAATAGAATCATTAAAAAGTGTTAAAATAGAAACTTTTTAGCCTAGGAAGTCCTAAACTGGAAATTGTACAACTAGGACAAGATAAGGAAGTCTAGGGACATTATAAACATAGGTAAAATCAAGGTTGAAGTATGAGAAATATTTTTCAATAGCATATATACTAAACCTAAAAGAAATAGTAACTAATGCGGGAGTGGGTAACCCAAGTAAGACATTCAATAGTGATTTCATTGAAAGCTACAAGGTCATTACTTCTAGCAGAACAAGAACGGATTGGCTTTCGCCCCCATGCACAATAATTCTCCTAGAGGATTAATTGAATGCTTTAAACTGAGGTTGCCTGCGTTCCTGCATGAATAATGAATAGTAATGAGTAGATATGCACAAGAAGCAAAATCATATGTATGTTGGATTAGACTTACACAAGGATACCCATACCGCTGTTATAATAGATTGTTGGGAGGAGAAATTAGGCTCAATAACCATTGAGAATAAGCCTTCTGATTTCACAAGACTAATGAATAAGGTAAATAAGATTGCAGGTAATTTAACACCAGTTTATGGTCTTGAAGATGTTCATGGCTACGGTAGAAGTCTAGCAGTTTTTCTAATAGAAAGAGGAATGATAGTAAAAGAAGTTAATTCAGCACTTTCATACATGGAAAGAATGAGTTACCCTACTACTCAAAAGAGTGATGATTGGGATGCTAGGTGCATTGCATCAGTACTTTTAAGAAAGCTAGACACTTTACCAGATGCTAATCCACAAGATTTATACTGGACTATAAAGATGATGGTTAATAGAAGAAATTCAATTGTAAAATCAATAACTAATTTAACCAATCAACTTCATGAGAACTTAAATTATAACTACCCAAGCTACAAGAAATTTTTTTCTGATGTAAATAGTAAAACTGCATTAGCATTTTATGAAAAGTACCCATCACCGAAACACCTAAAAAGTGTAACAGATGAAGAATTAGCAGAGTTTTTAAGAAAACCTAGTCATAACAGTTGTTCTACAAGAAAGGCTAAAGAAATCTTAGACCTTGTAGAAAGTGATGGAGATACAATAAGGGAATACCAAGAGTCGAGGGATTTCATAATTCAGAGCATTGTAAGAGACATTGCATTCAAGAGTGAAGAAATCAAGAAGGTAGAAACTGAAATGAAAAAGCTACTAAAGCTTCTAGACTTAAAGCTAGAAACAATTCCAGGCATAGATACTGTAACTGCAATAGCACTAGTTGCTCACATAGGAGACATTAAAAGATTCCGTAATGCTGATAAGCTAGCTAAATTTTTTGGAATAGCACCAGTAAATTTCAGTTCAGCAGGTAAAGGGAAAGATAAAAAGAGTAAGCAAGGTAACAGGGAACTCTATGGAGTATTCTACTTCCTAGCAGTACAACAGATTCAAGTATCTAAGAAAGGAACTTCTAGAAATCCAGTTTTCCTAGAGTACTATAAGAGAAAGGTTTCAGAAGGTAAAACTAAGATACAAGCATTAGTGTGTGTAATGAGAAGGCTTAACAACATCATATACGGTATGATGAAGAATAAAACTGAATATATAATGCCTAATGTAGAAATAAAAGAAGTAGCATGATAAAATAAGGTTAACAGATTAAGGAAAATTAAGGTTGGAAAAGTAACTACATAACACTAAAAATGATAAGTGATTAGAAGTAGTTTTAAAATGGTGGTAAGGGTTGAAAACACTCAACTCTGCCACTAAAAATAATAAGATAGACTCTGCCCCAAGGGGGCGGGTGAAGCTAAATCTATTGAAGATATAATTAGTGATGCATCTGAAACGACAAATGGAAAAGGTGTTGCAAGAAATTTTGAAAAGATAGGTGGATTTGATCAAACTTTAAATGATTTTGAAAGTCTCAATCCTACGAATGTAAAAGATATACAAACGCAATATGGACCAGGCAAGGTTGGTAAACTAAGTGATGGGACAAGTGTTGTAGCCAGACCAGGAAGTTCAACAGGTGGTTCAACTTTAGAAATAAAAGTATCTAATAGGAAAGTATATAAAGTCAGATATTAATTATAATTTGGAGGTAGAAATGGAACAGTGGGAAGAAGTTTATAAAAATACAATACCAGTTGGAGAATATCAAGCATTAGTAAAAAATGGTGAGGAATCAGGTTTGTTTATAAAATTAGAATGTAATGAATACATTGCAAATATTAATTTTGGAATAGTATCAGCATTCAGGATGTTTGATGAAGGAATAGTATTAGCAGGAATATTTGATGAGAATGAAATTACAAAATATAAAAAGAGCAATTTTTCTAATACTATTTATAAAATTAAGGATGGTGAATTTGGTAACTTCATCAAGAAAACTAGTAATGAAATATATGATTATTTAGGTTTATCACATTTTGTTATAATCACAATAAATTATGTAATAGAAGTAATATCTGAGTGGGAACCAAGTATTGAAATATCAAAAAAATAGAGTATTAACAAGGACAAAATCTAATTTCAGGCCAAAAGTACAGGGAGTTAGGATATTTAGAATCAATAGAGAATGTTCAAATACTTACTACATTCTAGCAGTTACTGAAGTATAAGCATCTGAAGGAAATAAAATAACTTTTAATATATTTCTAGGCTCTTATAAAGATGCAGTATAGAAAAAACAGTAGATATTTACTGTTTTGTTTTCTTAAATTACTCAGCAATAGAAAATGCAGAAATCGCTTCGTAAAAGTACGATGTAAGTACAACATATAGATGTCAATTATATAATCATGACGAAAACTAAATAAAAAGGGTAGGGTGCAAACGAAAACTATAAATGTAAATATATTAAATTTCGATATTGCAGGTAGTGCTCCAACGCATATAGATATTGTACCAACTGAATCAGAATTAGGAGATAATATTACAACTGTACCAATCAGTCCACCAAAAACTATGGATGATTATACAGAGATACTTTATCCAAATTCAAGTTCAGAAGATAGTGATATAATAACAGGTGTTCCAGATAATCCGCAAGATATATTAGATGGATTAGAAGTATTATTAATTCCGCCAAAATCTCCTATTCCAAATGGAATAATTGATGATGATTTTTATGGTGGTAGAGACCTTGTTCCATTGATTATGATGACTAGTGGATGGGCGGTTGAAGCTTCTGATAATCCAATAATAAATAATATAAGAAATAGAGTTCCAAACGAAGAAGTAACTTCACCTAAAAGGCGAGAAAATGCGCCTATTAGTAATAAGGATGGACGTCCGATTGAGATACACCATAGTGAGCAGAACCCAAAGGGACCTTTTGATGAGATGCATCCGTCTGACCATAGATATGGAGAAAATTATCAAAAAAATCATCCGGACTACAATGAACCATCAAAAATTGATAGAAAACAATTTAGAAAAGATAAACGTCAATACTGGGAAAATGAATGGGATAATGGTAGGTGGAATAAGTAAAATGGAGGGCGATATAAATGAATATTATAGAATTTAAGTATTTCTGCAACCCAATAAAAAATGCGGAAATTACAGATGTAAAATGCCAATCTTGCGGAGCAGATGAAAATTGTCTTGAGGGGGAGTATTTTGACTGCGGTGATAATGTAGTTTCGGTTTGCCTTGATTGCTTATCAAAAGGTAAAGTAACTGTAAATATCCCTAGTTTCATTAAAAAGAGGCTCATGGGTCACTTAAAAGAAACTGGGTATGTACAAAATGAAAACCAAGCTGAAGAAAGGGCTGAAAGTTTAATAGACGAATTAAGTAAAAATCCTCCGGTGCCTTGGATTCAATATAATGATTGGCCGGTATGCTGTGGGGAATTTGGTAGATATTTAGGCGAATGGGGAAAGGAAGAAATAACTAAACATGCTCCAGACGGGAATGGAAAGCAGTATATCATATCTATTTTAGATGATTTTAGTAGGAGTAAAATTGATAATGTTGATTATTTTTGGGATGATATTGGTAGAAACACTGTGGTATTTGTTTTTGAGTGCATTCATTGTTCAAAATATATTGCCATATGTCAAAGTTATTAGTAGATACAATAGTTATGTTATTAAAATATAATATATTTCTCAATACATTAAGAACTTCAATAATGTTGTTGTAAAAAATTGATTATATTTACTACATTATTATTATGTAAGAAGCTAGGTTTAATAAGGAATTCCATCAAATGAATAGTGAATATATTAACTTAATGATCAAAAACTAATAGCATAATAATGATAATGCAGTAAGCTGAAACAAAAGTGGAAATCAAAAAAAAATATATTATAGTAATAATGAAGGCTAATGCTGATTAAAAAGGCGTTAGCCTTTTTTATGCCTAAAACAATAAAAGGAGCAGATAAGTATGATAAATGAACTGGTACAAAGATTCAAGATATACCTAGAGGAAAATAGAAAGAGTGTAAAAACAATAGAAAGTTATGTTGTAGACATTTCTGCTTTTGTAGCGATCCTTGAAGAAAAGGTGGTAGATTTCAGCGGAGAAATGAAAAGATTCTACATTACCATCTAAACTATTTGGGTGATAACAATTATGAGCATGATAGCATTAATAAGAAGATAAATAGTCTTCAAGCCTTCAATAGTTTTCTAATAACAAAATGATATATGCAGAAAGTGGAGGACATCATCCACATGGATTAGAATTAGGAGGAACAGAAGGGCAAATACTCACTCTACAGCTGAAAACAGCAAAGATAAAAAATCCAAAACATAGTGAAGTAACAGACCTACAAAGACGTGTTATAAATAGGATAAAGAAAAAATGAAGTAGATGGAGAAAATATGAGTAAAAAATATATTGAATTTACTAAATGGACCAAATATAATAATTCGAATGTAATTGATAAAACTGAATATTCATTCTATGCAATTCATTTATACAATGATAAAGGTTCTATTGTAAAGGGATATGAACCTGAATTTGAAGAAGTAGAAAAAGTAGCTAACAAT
>NZ_JACSRA010000018.1 GCF_014836335.1 Clostridium cibarium | reverse complement strand
GTATTATTTTTAGTTATAAATACATATATTAAAAATCGTTCTATTACATTTATCCTAGAAGTAATAATTATATCAGCTAATATGTTTATTGATTCGTCTCAGGGAGTTATAGGTAAATTATTATTTAGTTATAATATCTTTTTTATAACATCTTCATATGATCAACTGAAAAGTGGATATTATATTTTGTATAGATTATTATATTGGTTAATCCTAATCTTAGTTTTATATATTATAGGTGCTATTTTGACCAAAAGAACTGATTATAAATTTGAGGAAGTATCATGAGTAAAAGTTTTAGGATACTAAATAGCAACTTAAATGCTATATTTTCTTTTAGAAAATATATTTGGATATTTTCTATATTTATATTTATTTTAATTTTTAAAATAGATAATTTATATAATGAATCAAATTCGCTACAATGTATAAAAATAATGTTTTATGGACCAATAAATCTATCTGATAATACAGGTGAAGTATTTATTTGGAGTATATATCAATTTTATTTACTTTATATTGTAGGAGATTACATATTTAAAGAATTCAGCATGAGAAATACTTACACTATTGGAAGAATAGGAAGTAAGACAAAATGGAATAGTTATATGCAAATAAGTATATTTTTAACATGTATAATTTATTACTTCTTTGGGTTTGTTATAGAAATGATGGGTATGATTATTTTAAACAAAAGCATATCATCAGTAGATATACTCAATATATTGAATATATTTTTAATACTAACTATATCGAGTTATTTTATAGCAACAACATATTATATTATTTTATTAATACATAAAAATCATTCATTAGCTTTTATTATGATTGTGATTTATGCTTATTTATCCATAATGTTTGGAGCTGCATTGAATATAGATATATTTCTTCCAATTAATCATGGAATATTATCAAAACACTATTTTGTTAGTTTTGGTTTTGGTATATCATATTTGTATTTAGGGATTTTGATTATAATAAATTTAATTATCATAAATAAAATAATGTCAAAAAAGGATATTGTTTATTACATGAACTAGGAAAAACATTATATTATTGTGAATTGCAATTTTTAATAAAATATTCTAAGTAATGATGATTTTATTATTTACGAGGAGGTTATCTATGAAGGATACTAATGTTATAGAAATTAAAAATTTATCTAAGATAATACAAGGTGTAAAAATATTAAACGATATAAATATAGATATTAAAGAAGGTAATATTTACGGAATAATAGGAACAAATGGTTCTGGTAAATCTATGCTATTCAAAGCTATATGTGGGTTAATTAATTCAACTGATGGAGAAATTAAAGTATTTAATGAAGTTATTAAAGATGGAAATTTTCCAAAAGAAACTGGGGTAATAATAGAAAGTCCAGGCTTTTTACAACAATATTCTGGATTTAAAAATTTAAAAATATTAGCAAATATAAATAACAAAATTTCTGATGATGATATAAAAAATACAATTTCATTAGTTGGTTTAAATCCAAATGATAAAAGGCCAGTAAAAAAATATTCATTAGGAATGAAACAGAGATTAGGAATAGCCCAAGCTATTATGGAAAAGCCTAAATTATTAATATTAGATGAACCTATGAATGCATTAGATTCAGATGGGATTGATTTGGTAAGGAAACTACTACTACAACTTAAAGAAGAATCTGTGACTATATTGTTAACTAGCCATAATAATGAAGATATAGATACTTTGTGTGATCATATATATAAAATGGATTGTGGAACATTAAAAGATATTAGTTAGTTTATAAAGAAAAGGGTAGATTTCGTGTTGTTGTACACGAAATCTACCCTTAAAAAAATATTAAGCTACATCAAGCTTAGTAACTTGTCTTTGAGTTAAAGTAGCACCAGACTTACCAGTAAAAGCACCATTTTTAGTTAAGAAAATATTCTTAGCTATAATGGTATCCATTAAGGTACTTGCCTGAGCCTCCGTTATTGTAGCTTTAACTCCTTCTATACTTAAAGAAGTCTTTTGGCCATTAGCACAAATAAAAGTTAATGATAATATATACTCCATGAAAGATCCTCCTTTCTTAAAAAGTTAACTGGAAATTTTAAATGTTAAGCACTAACTAAAGTAGAAGAATCAGCAACATAAAAATTTCTAGTTCCAACGTTTAACATGTCTTTGATCGCAGTAGCTACATCATAAATGTTTTGAGAAGCTGCATCAGTTCTTACATTAGAAAAAGTCTTTTTTCTGTAAGTAGTATTGCCAGAAGAATCTTTACCACTTGCTATCTCTATTTGTAGAGAAGAAGTTTCTAGAGTTTTAGTAACTGCCATTTGTATTTCACTCCTTTCATTTGGATTCACATAAGATATATACAAAAAATATAGAAATGCTTATTTTTTTCTCATTCGTGCATCTCTTTCAATTACACGATAATGACAATTAGAACAAATTGAACGCCCTGAACATCTTTTGTCTACACGTGCTTCCCATTGATTCTTACACTTATTACATTTCCAAAAAACTTTTTCACTATATCCTGCAATTATTTGTGTTGGGTCAATGCTATTTTTTTCATAATCCCAATCTACTAGCAAATCTGGATATAATTCCGAAAAAGAACCTTTTACCTCAATTGGATTTTGTTTTGGGACTGATTCTTTTTTTCCCTTAACAATGCTATGATTAGAAATTGTTTCATGCTTAAATTTTGTTCTATTTTTTACAATTGAGCCATCATTAGTTTCTTTAACTGGCAAATATTTTTCATATCCTTTTAATTCATACCATACGCTAAGAATATTAGAACTCAATTTTTGCATCTTCTTTATTTCACGTGATGATTTATATATGTCGGTTTCTAAATACAATTGTGGTGTTGACATAATCTCATTCTTTCCTTCATTTATTACTAGAAGCGACGTTGACTCCTTAGTTTCAATTAATTTCTTATAATTATAAAAAAGCTCTGGACATTGTTGTTGTAATAGTTTTGGTATCGTTGGATATATTTTCTTATAAAAGATGTCTAATGCATAATATCCCCTAATAGTCAAATCATTCGGATTGACATATATATGATTATAGTAATCTATATCTATAATCGCACCATGTATATACCCAGAACCACCTATCTTTTTTACATCCTCTGCAATCTTTTTTTGAATCTCTGTATATTTATATAATGGCGATTTGATATTTGCAATTTCTTCTTCCATATGGGCATAATAGTAATTTATATCTTTAATGTTAAGTCCTTTTAATGCTCCGCCATTTAATATTGATAACTTCTTTGCTTTGGTTTCATAGATGAAACAATAATAACCCTTTTTCTTAAGCATATAAACTATTCCATCCCTATTAAATTGCATCTGGACATTTTTACCGCGATAGAAATTTACATATTCATCACCAGTTATCTGATAAATTCCATCATCATATTCAGAAAACAAATCGTACTCATTTTCTAAATAGAAATATTTTATACTTGGATTCTCATTTTTATATCCTACTTGATTATCTGCATATACTTTATAATCACCATCATCATAAAAATAATTTCTATGTGTATGTCCACTTACATAGATAAATCCTTTTTGTTTATCATCATTAATACACCAATCTACTTTTGGTGTATGTGTGAAAACAATAACATTTCTATCACTTAATGCTTCTTGTACAATTTCATATAATGATTCAATTTTTTTACTTTCTGTAATCTCCTGCTCTCTTGTTATCGTTTCTCTATAAATTCCATTGTCAGCATTAAATTTTTTGTTATATCCAGAGAAGGCCAATCCGCCAAATATTATCAAACGCGCGCATCTAACTTTTGTTCTTAATTCTTCTTTGGATAACGTAAGTAATTCATCTGTTGTTATTCTATTGATTGAATTATTATCATCCATATAAAGCAAATCATTTTGAAGAAGATACATCCCATTTGCTGTTATTACATCATTGTATTTATCTACAATTTCTTCAAAGTTATTGTCTGGGAAACCCCATAATTCATGATTGCCAAGTAAAAAGATAACTTTCATACTGCCATAATTATTATTAATATATTGTCTTAATAGCGTTATAAATAGCTCAAATATTTCGTATACTGAAGAAGTATCTCCTCCTATAAGGAGAACTTTACTTCCAAATCCATCAATGTCATTAACAAGATTACTAGCTATTTTTTGAAGCACATATTGTATATCACTTTCAGATCTGCACTTGGCATTTATAATTCTATGCATAAGGTGTAAATCTGAAATATAAAACACTTTTTGATTCTTTATTACTTCTTCATAGCTTAAAGAAATCTCTCTTTTTGTATCTAATACAAGAGAAGTTTTTTCTTCAAATTTTAGTGTTGGAATAAATGAAGCAATTAATTCATCTTTCAATTCAAATTTTTCATAGTCAAGACCAAGTTTATCCATTATTTCACTTATAAGTTTTACATTTGAAAGATTGAGTTCAGAAAGATCATTTAAATTTTCTATGCCATCACAAAAAAGTAAATCTGCACTAGATAAATCATTCTCAAGGAAATACACATAATTAAAGAAATATTCGAATGAATGATTTTCTTCTTTTAGCACATTACCATTTGAATCTTTCCATTTTTGAATAACACAAAAGCACTCACTCTCTGAATCATAATATTTATCAACTATATAGATTAAATTATGTACACTTTCGATTGGTAATTTTGTTTTTTTATTTGTTATATATTGTAAAAAATCAATTTTAGGGAGTATTGCCTTTGATAAATCGCAGTTGGATAAATCATTGTTTAAGTATTCTGCAAATTCTTCAAATGTTTCAAAATAATATTTTAAATCTCCTAGCCAGACTTTATTCTTTTCTTTTACATAATAATCTGTCTGCACACAATAAAAGTATGTTCCTATATTGAAAAAACCATGTGTTTCTGTTTGTAGTTCTTCACTTTTTAATTTCTCAACAAATTTCTTCATCTTTCTTTTGTGCTTTGCAATTGTAGATGATGCACCCAAACTATAATTATATTCATTAAGAACCTTATCTGAGCCATATATAAAGCAAACTTCATGTTCTATATTCGGGTAATATCCACTATTAACGTGCTTCATGATAATATGAAAAACCTTATATTTATCAGAATAAATATACATCAAAAGAATAGTTTTTAAATCAGAACTGTATTGAGATATTTCACACTTTTCACGAACTTTTTCAAATTCTTTAAATGAATTACAAGTTTTAAATTTATTTACCCATTGTTTAATATAAGATTTTCTTCTTTCACCTGTTTTATATGCTTCGATTTCATTTTTGTTTGGTTCGATTGAATAATCCTCTATTGTTTCATCTAATAATGCTGAATAGTTAATCTTTGTTAAATCAATACTGTATCTCATAATTTCTTCTTGAGTAAATTTGTATTGATAATAACAAGCACAATCGTAAATATCTCCATTTAAAAAATTATAATAATCATCAAATTCTTTAAAAACCGTTTCTGTTTCTCTACTAGAGGATTCATCTTTAATGTCCTTAAACACTTCTTCTAGTACAAAGAATATATTTCTAATTACATCATATCCTCTATTGACTGTTATATCTTCACCTACTGCAATTTTCCTTATACCAAGTTTTCGCTCGACCTTTACAACTTCTGGATGTAATCTATACTCTTCTGGAATATCAAAAAATCCTATTTCTTTCTTTTTAAGTTGATTAATAAACACTTTCAAATCTTTATCAATAGCAGCTATCTCCATAATTTATTACACCTTCTACCTATTCTATTTACTACAATTATAGCATCTATATTGGCTATATAAATGCATAAATTGTCTTTACATCTAAACTTAGAATGCCTATCCCAAACTCCATGAGTTTGGGATTTATCTTTTCTTGTATAGAAAAAAGCTGCACACTAATTTTTAGTGCGACAGCCCTTTATATTAAGCTACATTGGTATCATCATTATCTATAACAACACCAAGCTTTGTTGAAATTATTATGTTTAGTCTATTTATTGATGATGATAAGGAATTAATTTGTTTTTCAAGTCTAATAAGCAAGTATGCAGATACTGCTACTGGGAATCCTACATTTGCTATTACACCTATTAGATCATTTACTTCCATAACTTACACCTCTCTTTCAAATAAGATATATTATGAATTAGCAGGGAGTGACTAATTTATAGTAAATAAATGTAAAATGTGCTATAATGGCATGCAGATACGTGGTAATATATTATTAACCAATTTTATGAGAAAAAAGAAATAGGGGGATGGTTTATGTCGATGGTTGAGGGTATAGGCTTTATTAGCTTAATAATTAGATTAGGTCTTATTGCTATGGTGGTTTATGGATTTATTTTATCTGTTAAACTTGCCAAGAGAGGAATCAAAGCACTAGATATTTATATATACGAAAAAACTAATAATAAATCATAGTTATACACTTTTGTAAGCTATATAAAAACAGGTAGATCAAAATTGAACTGCCTGTTAATTATTATTTTTATTAATTACAGAATCATAATATTTGCTAATAGCTATATCAACAATTGAACTTACATAAGTGTTTAAATCAGGGTGAATACTTTTAAGTTCATTAAGCTTCCTAACAGTAGAAGCTCTTAACATATAAGTTCTCTTCACATTTAAAAATTCTCCATCAATAGGCGGAGCAGCACCATTAACTACAGGAGTTTTTCTATTATCATAATTTTTAAATTGGATAGTAGGTTCTTCTTCAGAGATAGAAGTTTCATTAGCATCTTTAGAGAAGCTAAAGGTAGCAATACATTCCCCCTTAGGCTTAGCTATTCCATCACTAAAACAATCATCAATAGGTTCCTCATATGCTAAGTCATCTTTACTCATAACAAATTCTTTTTTCCTTGCCATAATAATCACCTCTAATAAGGATATATACAAAAATTAAGCATATTCTTCAGAATAAATATTCTTCACCATATATATGGTAATATTCTTCAGAATATGCTGGGAAAATGCGGGTTTGAAGAGGTTTAAGGGAAAAAATAGTGCAAAAGTTAAGTCATTTAGCTTTAAAATAAATATATCTTCTATGAAAAGAAATTGAGTGGAGGTATCTAAAATGATAAATGATGAAATAAAATTAAGAGCTGAGGATGCAGAGGTGTTTGATAAGAAACAAATAGCTCTTGCAATTAGAAATGCTAACTATGAGGATGAAATTGCTTGTTCTCTTTTGGAGCAGAATATCATAGCAGGGTGTGATATGTGTTCTCTTAAAAAGATATGTGAAGAAATTGATAAGGTGTCCCTGGAATTTAAGAAGAGTACAACAAAGGTAGTTAAAAGTTTTGAATTTAATTAAGAGAAAAATACTGGCTATCAGGTCAGTATTTTTTATTATGATGAAAAGGAATTTTATAGTATAATAAAATAATAGTTGGAACTTAAATGTAGGGAGGATCAAAGTTGAATTCAAATAGCAATGTAGTTAGTGATATTAGTAAAATAAGTAGCAGTAAAAATAAGTTAGATAGCATAATAAACGATCTAAAAGATATGAATAATTCAATAATGAATGGCTTTGAAGGTAATGGTAAGATGCAGTTAGTTGAAAGAATAAACAGGCTTATAAATGAATGTTATGACTTAGATATGGAGTTTGTATCCATGAAGAATGGTCTTTTCAATTTATCTGTAGATATAGTAAATGAAGCTGAAAGGCAAGAAAAGCTTAGAGAACAAAAAATGAATAGATAGATGTAGATGAACTAGTTAGTTAACTGGTTCATTTTTCTATTTATGTAGCAAAATATTTAATTAATTTATTTTTTGTAATATAATAGGTAAATATGGGTAAGTTTTAGGTGGGCAAACTAGAAGTAAATTCATACAAATAGGGAGGATAAATGGAGACTATAAAGGTTGATAGTGAAGAACTTCTAAGGTTTGCAAATAAAATGCTTGATTTAAAAGAAGAATTTGATAGTATGCTAAGGGAAGTATCTAGCATAGAAAATACTTTGGATTCTGTTAGGGATGTTAGTACATATAAGCAAAAGAATCAGTTGAATGATATTTTAAATTTAGGTTATATAAGATCAAGGGAGTTTGAAAGTCTTTCAGAAGATTTAAATTATGCATCTAAAGAATATAATGAAGCTGAAGAAAAGATAAAAAATTCTATAGGGCCTATGAATAATATAGGGCTTGATAGAAATTTGATGCCTGCTTTAGATTCAAATATGTTAGCAGATGAAAAAAGTGAAGAAGAAGTTCAAGCTGAAAAAATTCAAAAATATAAGGATGCTATAAAAGAGATATGGAATTTGTTAATGTCAAATACCATACTTGATTTAGATAGAAATGAGTTTTTTATAAAGATATTAGAAAATATTAATGATAAAGTAGAAACTTATTTGAAATCTGCTAGTGATATTATTGCTGAATTTAATGAAGAGCATCCAACGTTAAGTATATTATTTTCTCCTATAGAGGAGATGATTGGGCGACTTAATGGAGTTATAAAATTCATTAAAAATATGACAGTAGGATTAATTTCAACGGTTTTAAAAGGAATAAACAATGAAATTAATGGCTTAATTGATGATCCAATAAAAACATTGATAGGCAATGGAAAAGCTGCATATTTTATTGAAAGTATGGCGTTCCCGTTCTTGCCAGATGTATTTGGAACTAATGAAGCTATAGCAAATTCTGTTTGGGAAAATGTAAAGAAGGATTTTAATGAAAAAGTTTTAAATGGTAACTCTTATACTGCAAGTGAGTATACTACAGAGGTATTTTTAAATATAGCCATGCTTTTTGATGGAGTAGGAGAACTAAGTAATTTAGGGAAGGTAAATGAAATCGAAAAGATAGGGGAGAGCAGAGAGCTTTTTGGTAGCTTTAAGATTGCCATTGACGGTGAAGAGATTAATTTGTTAGAAAAGTTTAGTGCAAAAGGTATTGAAGTTGATAAATCAATGCAGCTATTTGGAAAGTTAAGTGATGAGGAGCTTAAGGCCTTATATTTGTTTTTGGAAAGAAAACCAGTTGTATTTGATAGTAGCAAGATTATTGATAGGATATTAGGTGGGGAAAAGGTTGAGGATGTAATAAAATTTAAGTTTTCTGAAATGTTAGAAGAAGAAATTCAAGAGGTAGTTAAAAAATGCAGAGAAAGATCTCCAATAGATATACCAGATGATGCTAAAGCAAAAGCCCAATCTAAAGTTGGATTTGAACAAATATCCTATAAGTGGAATGATGGAACTTATAAGTATGAAGCTAGGTGGCATACAAGAACGCCAGGTGCCCCAATAGCTCAGGGAAATACGTGGGTTATACAAAGAACAAAACCAGGTAATGCAGGTATTAAGCCAGCGACTGAATTTTTGATTGATGAAGATGAGTGGATTCCTGCATATAAGTGGTATGATGCTATTGCAGCAAGAAAAGCAGGAACTGCGACAGAAGAACAATTAAAGATATTAGAAAATGGGCATTGGAAGGAGTAGTATATTATTATGATAGATGAAAAGTATTATATTGGATTTGAAGGTGAGCCTGAAATAACAATATACTATAAAGAAAAAGATTTAAGTCAAAGTGGTTTAAAAATATGGATAGGGTATTTTGAATATATACTAGGTGCAAGTACATCAAATGATTATGAAAATGGAGGACTAATTTATAGTTACATAAACCAAGATGGCTGGTATGATGAAAGTCCATGGCAAATTGATAACTTAACACAAGCGATAGTTGAATTAAAAAAGTTTAATAATGATAATGTTGAAAGCGAAGAAGAAACTATATTGAAGAAGTTGCCGGATATACAAAAAGACATAATTGCCTTTTTAGAGGAAGCACAATATATTGATAAAGTTGTATTTATAGATTATGAATAGTTAATGCCAAAAGAAATAAAGTAAATGAAGAATTAATTACGAGTGGGGACAAATCAATACACCTGTTTCAGTAAAGACTTTAGAGGATATTGGCATAATTAAAAATGTTGGAGAATGGTAAGATGAAACGCGCAGAATATTTAAGTAAAATTAAAGATGACGATATAAATCTAGAAAGATTAAATATTGTTATTGGAAGAAAGACAAATATACCATATTCTAAAGGATGTTATGAAGAAAATGATATTTGGTATTTTTATGATGTAAATGAAAGGCAAGATTTAGTTATTACTAAAACAGGAACAGAAGATGAAATTTTTAGTTATTTATATTTGATTACTAAAGCATTATTAAAACAATACAATAGATAAAAAAAATTATTATTTATAAGAATGAAATGAATCAGCTGAGATTTGAACAGGCTGGTTAATTTTTAAATAGAGACTTTCTAAGAATATTATATGAGTGGTTATGAAAAAGCAGTAGAAAGTAATATGAGAAACTTTCAAAATGAGTTAGGTATGACTGCTGAACAAGCATATGAAAAATATGGTTCATGGGAAATTGTATTAGAGAAAGCTATGAGTGCAAATGCTGGGATGGATGCTTGCTGTGGTCTTTATGATGATTTTTATCATCTTTATTCAGGAGGAGGTAATTAAATATGATTGAGATTTTAATTGAAAAATATAATGAAGAAAACAATATAATTTTTATTGAAAAAGAAGGTAAAAACATATGGGGAATCATGAGTATGATGCAATTTGAAGATGATATGGAGTATTTCGGAATAGAGATTATGTTTAAGGAGTTTAATGGTAGAAAAGGTTATGTGTTTAGTAAAAATATAGACAAAGAATTAGTTTATTTAGAAACAAAAAGATTTATAGAAGAACATGACTTGGAAAATAGAAAGTGTTTCTAAATGTTTTAGTTTTTTTAAAATTAATTATATTAGTTAATGATATTCGTGAAAATGGAGGTTTGCATGAGTAAAATTGATGAAAAGTATTATATTGGATTTGAAGGTGAACCTGAGATAATTTTTTCGTTATTAAAAAGTAATGGAGAAAAAGAGGAATTTGGGATATGGGATGGCTATTTTAGTACAATTATAGAAAAAGTTGAACCTAATGAGAATGGTTGGACAGGATTAGCATATTATTATCATTTAGATATTGGGTGGTTTGAAGAAAGTCCATGGCTAGTCGAAAATCTTATAGAATCATATGAACAATTAAAAGAAATTAATATTGAAAGTTTTGAGTATGATGAAGATAAAGATGTTCTTAGGAAAATAATAATTATGTTTAAAGAGGCCATTGACAATGATGAAAAGGTATATATTTCATATGAATAGACGTTTAACAGAGGAAGATTTATTAAAACAGGAGCATTTTCCTGCAGTTGCCTTTTTTAATGCAATTAAAAACAATG
The DNA here is from genome assembly GCF_014836335.1 of Clostridium cibarium. Classification (GTDB taxonomy): domain Bacteria; phylum Bacillota; class Clostridia; order Clostridiales; family Clostridiaceae; genus Clostridium; species Clostridium cibarium. The sequence goes on along the minus strand of NZ_JACSRA010000018.1, from coordinate 76,668 downwards.
AATTTATTGATACAATTGAGCAGATGTCAAAAGAAATTGGACGAGGATTTAATGAAGTTGATTGTTCTTTTTCAAGTGATTTAGAACCAGATGATGAACCCTTTGAAGGTGTAGAATTTGCTTTAGGAAATCAAGAGGTAATTTTGGATTATAAAACATATTTTCATTATTTAGAATTGGCATGCTTAAAGTATGTAAGTGAATTTTCTCAAGATCAAAAATCTATTGAAAGATATCTTTCTGTTATAAAAGAAAAGTACAATTTATAAATGTAATATTGCTTTATTTAGATATAGCAAAAATAAATGATAAATATCAAACGAATAAGTTTTGAAGCTTATTATATAATTTTAATCTTTTCCTAGCTGCAGTAGAGCGAGAAATATTCTTCCAAGCTGCATAGGATTTTAAAGTGTTATGCCTAAATATATTAAAAGCTAAAAGTTCCTTTTCAGAAGAGGTTAATCTATCTATTGAATTAAAGAGTTCAGAAGCATTTAAGCTATAAATGAAGTTATCTTCTATATAATTTGATTTGTTTTTAGCTATAGAACTAAGATTTCCATCAAAAGTAAGAGTGTTCCATCCTTGGATCTGATTATTTTTGATGGATTTTTTTATAATGGCGTACATAGAATTTTTGATTGCATTAGTAGCATAAGCTACAAATCTATGTGCTTCAGGATTGTATTTTTCTAAAGCATGAAGGAGTATGATGTAGCATTCACTTTGGATATCTTCAAGGTCATATCTATCTATATAGGTTTTTTTGGAGAAACTTATTATAAAAGGTTTGAACTCCTCAATTAGTTTTTCTTTTGAAGCTTTGTCGCCTGATTTAGCTGATATTACTAGGGATTCAATATAATCGTAGTTCATGTAGAAATGCCTCCTTTTAAGCAAAGAGTTTTTGAATAAAGTTATAAAGCAGCCTATAAGGCTGCTTTATGGGTGTAGGACATTATAGAAATCTATAACGTTATGTTTATATTACCATAAAGGTAATTATATGTCAATAAATAAAGATATTGTTAGGTTTGTGGTGTTTTGTGGGGGATTAGGAATTAGATAATTTTATTTAAGAGGGTATTTTGTATAAGGATGCGTTTTTTGAAATATTATAGATAAAATGTAAAACGAATTAATTTATGGTAAAATTATAAACAAAGGAGAGGTTTGAATGGGGAATCTTAATAATTCTTTGAAGATGCTATTTATCTTAAAGTCTGGTGGCGTAATTAAGGTAAAAGACATAGCAAAAAGGCTTGAAGTAACAGAAAAACAAGTGAGAAGATATAAAGAAACATTAGAAGAATTTTTTAATATAGAATCGATTTCTGGGCCAAGTGGTGGATACAAGTTAGTTGGTGGGTATTTTCCATTTAAGGAAATACTAACGGAAGAGGAAGTTAATCTGTTAAAAGAAGTAATTGTATCGTTGGATAGTAATTATATTGAGAATAATCCTAAAATAATAAAAGCTATAGAAAAAATAAACTATACAATATTAAATGGAGAAGATCATGAGTCTTGCGAACAAATAATACCTTATTCAAGAGTTAAAAATGCAGGGATAGATATTCAAAAAATATCAGAGGAAATGTATAAAAGCATATTAGATCAAGTAGAGGTAATTATAGTTTATAAAGATAATAGTGGGAAATGCACAGAAAGACGAGTTCAGCCATATCAGATTTTTACATATAAGGGAGAGCGATATTTAATAGCAAAGTGTTTGCTTAGAAAAGAAGTTAGATTTTTTAAATTAAGAAGGATTGAGAGCTATATTATAACATCAGTTAAATTTGAAAAAGACATAGATGTGAAAGCTTTAATAAAGGAATATAAAACCAATAGTATAGGTATCTTTGGTGGAAAAAAATATAATCTCAAACTTGAAATAAGTTATCCTATGGCAAACATAATAAAAGAAAGAGTATGGGTTGAGAATCAAGAGGTAATAGAACTTAATAATAAGATACTTTTTAAAGCTTCCATGATTGGAGGACCAGAGGTTATATCTTGGATATTAAGTATGGGGAAAAGTGTTAAGGTACTAGAACCAGAAGATTTAAGAATAGAAATACATAACATTTTAAAAGAAATGATAAAAAATATTTAAATAAAAAAATAACCTACCCATTATATGTATAGAAAAGCAATTATCATTATAAATACAAGATAACTTGAAGGATTGGAGGAGCGTATGAGAATAAGAGTTGTATGTAAACCAAAAGATAGAAGATTTCCGTTAGCTTATAGAATGATGATTTCTAGTCTTATAAAGAAATCAATTGAAACTGTAGATGAAAGCTATTTTAGAGAAATGTATTATTACGGAGAAAAAAAGAATAAGAAGATTAAGCCATTTACTTTTTCTGTGTTCTTTAATGATTATAAAATTGAAAAAGAAGAGGTTATGATAAATGGACAAGTTTCTATTATATTATCAACATCTGATTACAATTTTGGAATAATTCTTTATAATGGACTATTAAAGTTGAAAAGTTATTTTTATAAAAATAATGAAACGGATAGCTATGAGATAGACATACAAAGAGTAATTTTAGAAAAGGAAAAGTTAATTAATGATGAAAGGATATTGTGTAAAACTTTATCGCCTATTCATATTAAGGATAAGACAAATAAACCTGTTAGTATAGAAAGCAATGAATTTGTTGATGGACTTAATTATATTTCAAATATAGCTTTAGAAACAATTAGAGGAGAAGGACTAAGAGAAGAACTTAAGTTTACACCTATAAAAAATATAAAAAAGGTAGTTGCAAAAGAAGAAATTACTGATTTTAAACAAATAACTAAAAAACGTTACATTTATATAGAAGGATATTCAGGAAGTTTCTATCTTGAAGGGAATATAGAAGATTTAAGAATGTTAATGCAAATAGGGTTAGGATTTAGAAGAAGTGAAGGATTTGGATTAATAGATTTGGTATAGGAGGTGAAGCAGTGAAAATTTATAATTCAGAGAACTGGTTTTTTAAGCTAGGTTTAGTGGGCTTTAATAGGATAATGGAGTATAACAAAAGTCAAAATAATTTAGAATTAGATAAATATAATTACAAAGTTAATGAAGAATTTATTGAATTTGACTATGAACTTTTAGAGGAGTTTCCATCATGTTATTTTAATTACTTTATAAATGAGTATAATGCATCTGTAACATTAGAAGAGAAACTTATTAAGTTGGTAAATGGCGCAAAAGTAAAAGAAAATTTCAAAAATAATCTTACTAAAATTAAGACTACTATGAAAAAAAGAAATGATGATATAGATAAACTTAGTGTTAGTGGAATTGATAAATGTAAAGAAATATACAACTTGCTAAGCAAAATTAAATTTGAGAATATTGAAGAATTAGAAAAGCTTATAAAAAACTATCAAGAAATAAATAATCAAGAAAACATTAATATTGATTTGAGTATTAATGCATTTAGAGATGCATGTTATAAAAGCTTTTTTGGACAATATAGCTTTTTTAATAGAAGTCTTACTAGTAGAAGTGTTAAAGAAAAAAAGAATATTTTATATAATGATTTCGTAAAAGCAGTTATAGAATCTGAAAAATTTAAAAATGTTGATCATAAAAAAGATATAGAATTAAAAGCTTTTATTGATGAACAAATAAAAGATATTCCAAAAGGTAAACACAATGATGTTGAAAAAGTATTGTCTCAAATTGATAAAAGCATGTTTGGAAAGAAAAAGAAAGTTCAATCAGTAGATGAGATTTTAGGTAATTATAATACTTGCAGTTTTTGTGATGATAATATTTCCTTTGGAAGTGATTACACAGATGGTAATTTTATTCCATTAGCTATAAGTAATTCAAATTGTAGAAATTTATTTTGGAACTTTAATGATAAGTTTCCTATATGTCCATTATGCAAGTTAGTATTATTATGTACTCCTGCTGGCTGTACTGAAGTATTTAAAGGCTATTTGAGTGACAAATATGACAAGAAATATTATGGATTTGTAAGCATGGATGGAGATTTATATGAATTAATAAAACAAAATAATAATTTTAGAAAGACTAGCAAAAGAGGAGCTGCTTTTGAAGAATTTATATTAGATAGTATAAAGAAAAATAAGAAAATTAGCACTTGGCAGCTAGAGAATATTTTATATATTGAATTTAATGCAGATTATAGATCTAAAAATTCAAAACTTAACTATTATAATATTCCAACATATTTAGCGAGATTTTTAAGGGATAACTCTGGAATGTTTGATAAGATAGTCAATTATAAAGAGAGAATGAAGGTCTTTGATATTATATTACAAAGAAAAGACTTAAAACACATTATAGACTTAGAACTAAGGGAGAGCATTAAAGGTGATGGATACAATAATACTATGCCTTTAATAAAAATAAGAAATTATCTAAAACAATATAAAGGTGGGTGTAAAAGCGTGGATAAAATAGCAAGTAAAAATTTAAGTTTTCTTTATTTTCAAGGTTTAGATATATCTAAAATATATAAGAATTCTAACAGTGAAAATAAAATACCAGGATTGAGTTATAGGCTTTTAAATGCAGCTAAAGCAGATAATAAAAAAGAATTTATGGATACAATTATTAGAATATATATGTCTGTTGAAAAAGAAATACCAATGTTATTTCTAGAGGTAATGAAGGAAGATAAATTGGATTTTCAAGAGATAGCTCATAGTTTTATTACAGGTTTAAATTCAAAGAATAAAGAAGAGGGGGAAAAGGAAAATGAGTAAATCAATTACATGTAGTGTTATATTTCAAGGACAAAGTTTGAATTATGGTGAAGGAATAGGAAATATTTCAGAATTAAAAAAATTAACAAGGGATGATGGTAATTTCTATTCATTAGCTACAAGACAAGCTCTTGCTTATGATATAAGAAGATTAGGAGAAGAAATATTTGGATGGAATCTGCAAACTGTAGATAAAAGTAAAGGAACTATTCAATTTAAGAATGAGTATACAATTAAAGATTCAATAGAGATGGACTTGTTTGGATATATGAAAACTGCTAAAAAAGGCGATGATGATAAGGGAGGCTCAACAATAAGATCAGCAGTAGCAAGATTATCTAATGCTATTTCTCTAGAGCCATATAAAAGCGATATGGATTTCTTAAGCAATAAAGGACTTGCAGATAGAATAGGAGAGCATCCTAATTTAGCTAATAGTGAGCAACATTTGAGCTATTATACTTATACAATAACAATTAATTTAGATGAAGTTGGAATAGATGGAGAAGTAGTTTTAGGGAACGAAGAAAAGGCTAAAAGAGTAAATCAGTTATTAGATATTTTAAAGATATTAAATAGAAATATAAGAGGAAGACAAGAAAACTTATCACCACTATTCATAGTTGGAGGAATTTATGATATAGCTAATCCGTTTTTCTTAGGTAGAATTGGGCTAGAAGTAAATAAAGGAAAATTCAATATTAAAACAAGTCCTATAAAAGATGCTTTAGATGTAACTATTTTAGATTGTAACGTTAAAGATAACACAAGTATAGGTTTGGTATCTGGGATATTTGGAAATGAAGAAGAAATTCATAATTTAGTAGAAGAAGTTCAGGGAGTTGAAGGCTTTTTTAAAGGATTAAAAGAAAGAGTTAATGTCTACTACGGGGTGTGATTTAGATGAAGGCTTTAAAAATTAAACTTTATCAAGAAACTGTATGCTATAAAAAGCCATATGCCTTTAAAGTAACTGAAACTTATCCATTACCTCCATACTCGACAGTTATAGGAATGCTACATAATGTTATGGAAGCAAAAGAATACTATCCAATGAATATATCTATACAAGGCAAATATGAAGGTATTTTTACAACTTATAATACAACAAGGTTTTACAAGGGGGAAGACATTACTTCTATGCCATTAAATGTCCATATGTTATATGGAGTGTCACTAATACTTCATATTAGTGCTGAAGAAGAGGTCCTAAATAATATATATAATGGATTTAAGAATACTGGAAAAGTGTTCACTTTAGGTAGAGGTGAGGATTTAGCAAGGTTAGATGAAATAAAGTTTGTAGAACTAGAGAAACATGAAATGGATAAAGAGATTGATGATGAAATTAAGTTGAAATATTGTGCTTATGTTCCTAATGAATACAATACTAACTTAAAAGGTGTAGGATATAAAATCAATAAGGTATATAAAGTAGTTAATGAAATAAGACAATGGGAAAAATGCAAAGTTCAATATGTGGAAAGTGATGAATGGTTTGAAGGTGGAATTTATTATATTGATGATGATAAAAATGAAGCTGATATTGCATTCTTAGCTTAAATAAAGTGCTTGATTAATCAAGCACTTTATTAATAAGCAGCTATGGAGGTGAATTATGATTTATTATGCAAAAACCAATCCTGTGGAAACAATAAAAGAGCACACAGACAATGTGATTGAGGAATATGAAAATTTAAAGAAAAATTATAAAAGTGAGATAGATGAAATTTTAAAGGATGTAATAGATCCAGAGTATTTTTGGTATTTATTAAAGTTATGTTGTAAGTATCATGATTATGGTAAGTCTAATCTTCAATTCCAGAATAAGTTAAGAGAAAAATTAGGTGAAAAAACTATTAGTTGTGAAGAACATGAAGAAATTATTCATAATTATCTGTCACCAGCTTTTTTACCAACTAAAGAATTAAAACAAATCCCTGAAGATTTAAAAAGAATAATATTTCAAGCAATAGCCTACCATCATGAAAGAGATATAATTATTGACAAAGAAAAAATTACAGAAATAAAGGAATATGTACAAAAAGAATTAAACAAACAGCTTGTAACCTTAAATGAGCATATGGGAGATTCTATTGAAAAAACATTTTCTAGATATACAGATTCTATTAGATTTAAATATAGAGTAAAAGAAAAAGAGCCTAAATATAAAGTATATGTTATGCTAAAGGGCTTAATTCATAGGTTAGATCATTCAGCATCTGCACATGTATTAGTTGAGGAAGAAGAGAAAAATGGTGTAGGAAACTGTACAAAGAAGTTTTTTAAAGCTAAAGGATGGGAATTTAGAAGCCCTCAGACATTTTCTATAGAAAACAAAGAATCAAATACAGTGATAATAGCATCGACAGGAATAGGTAAAACAGAAAGTGCCTTATTATGGATTGATGATAAGAAAGGATTCTTTACTTTACCATTAAGAGTTAGCTTAAATGCACTATATTCTAGAGTTAAAAGTGATATTGGGTATGATAGTGTAGGGCTTCTTCATTCATCAGCCCTTGAATATATGGAGGATCATGGATATGAAGATGCCTATAAAAGTTATGAAGAAACTGCTTTGTTAAGTAAGAAGCTTAGCTTTTCAACTATAGATCAAATATTTAAATATCCATTTAAATATAAGGGATATGAAAAAGTTTTAGCTACATTAGCCTATTCAAAAGTTGTAATAGATGAAATACAAGCGTACTCACCAGAGATAGTTGCTGTAATACTTTATGCAATAAAGCAATTAACTGATTTAGGCGGAAAGTTTATGATAATGACGGCAACTTTGCCAAGAATATATAAAGAAAAATTAGAGGAGTTTAATATAAAGTTTAAAGAAGAAAAGTTTATATTAGATAAAGATAGACATAGGATAAAAATTGAAGATAAAGAGATTATAGATTCTATTGATAAGGTAATTGAGATAGGAAAAACAAAAAAGGTTTTAGTAATAGTAAATACAGTAGATAAAGCTATTGAATACTATAAAAGAGTTGAAAAAGAAGAAACAGAAATTAATATTAATCTATTACATTCCTTATTCAATAACAAGGATAGAAGTATTAAGGAAGAGCAGATTAAGGATTTTACAAATGAAGAAAATAAAGAATCTGGTATATGGATAACAACACAAATTGTAGAGGCTTCTTTGGATGTTGATTTTGATTATTTATTTACAGAGATGAGTACTCTAGATAGTCAATTTCAAAGATTCGGAAGATGCTTCAGAAAGAGAGTGTTTACAGAAAAGTATCCCAATATACTTATACACACAAAGAATGTTTCTGGATTTGGCAGCATTTATGATGAGGAGATATTTAATAAAAGTATTGAATTATTACTTCCATATGATGAACAGATTTTAAAAGAAAATGTTAAGGTAGAATTAGTTGATAAGCTATATTCAAAGGAGCTATTAAGAGGGTCTAAGTTTTATGAAAAATTTATAGAGGCTTGTGATATTTTAGAGAATATAGTTTCCTATGAAATTAAGAGCTCAGAAGCACAAAAAATGCTAAGAGATATAGATACAATTAGGGTAATACCAGAAGAATTATATAACGAAAATATAGACTTATTTGAAACAATTGAATCTTGTAATTTTGAAGAAAGAGCAAAATTATTTAAAAAAATAAATAAGTTGACCATAAGTGTTCCTAAAAAAAAGTTAGACAAAAATAAAAAGATTAATGAAAACATTAAAGCATGGCCAATAGAAAAGGTGAACGGAATTTTTTTAATTAATGCTAAATATACAACAGACGAAGGATTATGTTTAGGTGAGTTAAGTGAAAATATCTTTTAGTAGGTGATTATATGTCTATTGATTTTGAAGATGTTAAGGTTAGTGGTTTAAAGGTTGATTACTTCTTTATATGTAAAAGAAAGTTATGGCTTTTTGATAAAGGGATTTCAATGGAAGCTAATAGTGATAGGGTAATTCAAGGAACTATAGTTCATGAAGAATCTTATAAGAAGGCTAAGACAAAAGAGTTATTATTAGATAATTTGATACGACTGGATATTATTGATAATAATTATGTAAAAGAAGTTAAAATAACAAGTAGAATGAAAAATGCGGACAAAATGCAGCTTTTATATTATTTATACTACTTGAAAAGGCTAGGAATAGAACGTAAAGGTACTTTAAATTATGTAAAAGAGAAAGCTGTAGAAGAAGTTGAGTTAACAAAAGAAAATGAGAAATTAGTTGAAGATGCACTTTTTGAAATAAAAGCTTTGTTAAATAGCAAATATCCTCCTAAGGCAGAAAAATATTCTTATTGTAATAAATGTTCATATTATGAGTATTGCTTTGTAAAGGAGGAGTAATTATGGGAAGAGACTATTATATTTTTAGTGATGGAAGAATTAAAAGAAAAGATAATACTATATATTTTATTGATTCAACTGAGAAGAAAAAAGCAATCCTCATTGAAGAAGTTGAAAGAATTCATCTATTTGGAGAGGTTGATTTAAATACAAAGTTTTTAAATCATATATCTAAATATAGCGTTCTAATAAATATTTATAACTATTATGGATTTTATAGTGGAACATATTATTCAAGAAAGAAAAATGTATCTGGATTAGTTTTAGTAAATCAATCAAGAGTATATTTAGAATACCCTCAAAGAATAGAAATGGCAAAAGCTTTTATTGATTCAGCTAATCATCATATGCTTAGAAATTTAAGAAGACATAAAGATGTTACTTCTGAGTATATTAATGTAATTGAAGTAGAAAGAAAAATAATGAATGAAGCTAAAACCATACAACAGATTATGGGAGCAGAAGGTAGAGCAAGAAAAGCATATTATCAAGCTATTAATACATTTGTTAAAGAAGATTTTTATATGGAAAAGAGAGAAAAAAGACCTCCTAAAAATCCAATTAATGCACTGATTTCTTTCGGTAATAGTTTGATGTATACAGCAGTTCTAGGTGAAATATATAAAACACAATTAGATCCTACCATAAGTTATCTTCATGAACCATCAACTAAGAGATTTTCTTTAAGTTTAGATATTTCAGAAATTTTCAAGCCATTAATAATTGATAGTATCATTTTTTCAATGATTAACAAAAATATGATTAAGAAAAGTGATTTTGAGATTAATAATGAAATGTGCTTTTTAAATGAAGAAGGAAAGAAAAAGTTTATTAGAGAATTTGAAAATAAATTAGCTACTACAGTTAAGCATAGAAGTCTTAATAGGAAGGTATCTTATAGAAACTTAATAAAGCTGGAATGTTATAAGATAATAAAATCGGTAGTAGAAGATGAAGAATATAAACCATTGAAAGCGTGGTGGTAATATGTTTGTTATATTAACCTATGATGTTGGTGAAAAAAGAGTAAATCGTGTAAGGAAGACATTAAAACAATTTTTAACGTGGACACAAAATTCTGTTTTTGAGGGAGAGATAACAGAGGGAAAGTTACACAAATGTTTAGCGGAAGTAAATAAAAAACTTGTAATAAGTGAGGATTCTCTCTATATATATGTAGTGAAAAATTCACATAATATAAAGAAAGAGGTAGTAGGACAAGAAAAAAATTATGATGAATTATTTTTATAATTGCAGTAGATTAGCTTTTGGCATGAAGTAGCATAAAACTAGCAAAATCAAGGGTTAGTGGCAGCAATATATGAAATAAGGATTTCTACATTAGAGGTTTACTGCAAAATTATGATTCTTATGATATAATTAAATCACTTAAAGTGCCAGTTTACAAGGCTTTGAAGCATCTATTGAAATGGGGTTTTATATTAACTATAAGGAATGTGAATTCTGCTAATTGGTCTGAATTGAACGCACTTAAACTAGGTTTTATATTAACTATAAGGAATGTGAATTTCTCATTATTAAATCATTTAGTATTTCTTCTATTTGTTTTATATTAACTATAAGGAATGTGAATAACCATATAGGTGGTGGAGTTTATCAGTTGTCTAACGTTTTATATTAACTATAAGGAATGTGAATAAATTATTTTATTGAGTGCGAGAAGAAAGTACAAGCGTTTTATATTAACTATAAGGAATGTGAATCCGAAAAGTATTATATCAAATATGACGATAATTGCAAGTTTTATATTAACTATAAGGAATGTGAATTTGGATATACATGAGCCAGTTAAAAAAGAACAATATGTTTTATATTAACTATAAGGAATGTGAATAGAGGGTAATGGTAATAGTGTCGTTTATCCCAAAATAGTTTTATATTAACTATAAGGAATGTGAATATTTCTATACCAAATTCTTTTAGTTTATTTTTGCAAAGTTTTATATTAACTATAAGGAATGTGAATTAGGCTACTTAAGTGATTTAGAAAACAACAAAGCTCGTTTTATATTAACTATAAGGAATGTGAATACTCCATGGGTGGATAGTCCAAATATTAATAAGTATGGTTTTATATTAACTATAAGGAATGTGAATAAAGCAAACATAGATTCAGAAGCTATAAAAACTCAAGTTTTATATTAACTATAAGGAATGTGAATTAAGTCAAATGTTGAAAATATACAAGTTGGTGGAAGGGTTTTATATTAACTATAAGGAATGTGAATTTGATGATGCTGTTTCGCCTACTGGTGGAGGAGCAACGTTTTATATTAACTATAAGGAATGTGAATAATGGAGAAAAAATAATATACGTTTTGGGGTATGATAGTTTTATATTAACTATAAGGAATGTGAATAATAGTTTTGATAATAAATTTATAAAGATTGGTTCAGTTTTATATTAACTATAAGGAATGTGAATTGTCCAAAATGTCAAACGTTGCACTAGCAATCCCGGGTTTTATATTAACTATAAGGAATGTGAATTCCACACCGTCCATTTCTTCATCTACGATGTAAAATGTTTTATATTAACTATAAGGAATGTGAATTAGGACTAATCATTACAGGCCCGCTAGGACTAGAAGGGTTTTATATTAACTATAAGGAATGTGAATCAAGTTGGGAAAGTAGACATTGTGAATTATTCAGAAAGTTTTATATTAACTATAAGGAATGTGAATACATTTATATTCATCAAATTAATAGCAGTATCAGTAAGTTTTATATTAACTATAAGGAATGTGAATTTATTTATAGCATTTTCCATTTGTCTAGGGTCGTTTGTTTTATATTAACTATAAGGAATGTGAATAATTACGGAAAGAAAGAGCCGGGAACAGGGTTCAACGTTTTATATTAACTATAAGGAATGTGAATTTCTCCTTGTGGCTGTGCTGATATGCCTATTATTTCAGTTTTATATTAACTATAAGGAATGTGAATATAAGTTATTTATTCCAGGATGAAATTCCAGCATTTAGTTTTATATTAACTATAAGGAATGTGAATATAGTATATCTAAAACCTTTTACAGATTCAGATAAAGTTTTATATTAACTATAAGGAATGTGAATTTGAGACGGCAATCTTCTTATCACTAACTTCATTATGTTTTATATTAACTATAAGGAATGTGAATTTTGTTTTCTTGCTCTTTGCGCACGTTTGAATTTTTGGTTTTATATTAACTATAAGGAATGTGAATTATGGAATATCTTTTTCAGCTACAAATATTATTTCTGTTTTATATTAACTATAAGGAATGTGAATATGGTATCAAGCGCCCTCTGAATTTTCTTTATCAATTGTTTTATATTAACTATAAGGAATGTGAATTCTCCCTACTGCTGCTAAATATCTCTTCTGAATACCGGTTTTATATTAACTATAAGGAATGTGAATTTGTATATCAATATTTTTAATATCTCTTACTAACATAGTTTTATATTAACTATAAGGAATGTGAATAGTTACAGAAATGTAGCATAGATAATCGAGCAAAATGTTTTATATTAACTATAAGGAATGTGAATTTTTTATTACGTTTGCAATGTCCGCTGTATTTTGCCTGTTTTATATTAACTATAAGGAATGTGAATTATTCCCCCAACTCCTCCACGTGGTAAGAAAATGCTTGTTTTATATTAACTATAAGGAATGTGAATTATTCATTTAATCTTCCTCACTTTCTTCTATATACCAGGTTTTATATTAACTATAAGGAATGTGAATAGTCAATCCCGCATTAAAATTGCTATCATCCATACTCGTTTTATATTAACTATAAGGAATGTGAATTGTCTTAACTTTCTTATTTTTGCTGCTGTTTCTTTAGGTTTTATATTAACTATAAGGAATGTGAATTATTTCTTAATTCTTCTATCGCATTCTTCCATAACATGTTTTATATTAACTATAAGGAATGTGAATCTATAAGCTTGATAGTAATTTAATAATACTTGCTAGTTTTATATTAACTATAAGGAATGTGAATTCAAATACATATCACTGTAAGTAACTGCTACTGCATAGTTTTATATTAACTATAAGGAATGTGAATACAAAATAAAACTTGGCTGTCTCGGTCTATTTCTGTGTTTTATATTAACTATAAGGAATGTGAATCCAGTTGTCTCATTTGTTTTTGTATTAACCTTCTTTGTTTTATATTAACTATAAGGAATGTGAATAATATTGTATATCCTAATCCATTATAATGAATTGAATCGTTTTATATTAACTATAAGGAATGTGAATGTAAAAATTACATAAGACAAAGAAGGAGCAGATTGTGTTTTATATTAACTATAAGGAATGTGAATGCGTTTGGTGGCGGTTGTGGTAGAGTTAGATGCGAAGGTTTTATATTAACTATAAGGAATGTGAATAATCCACTCCAAGGTTGATTTTCTACAATCTATAACGTTTTATATTAACTATAAGGAATGTGAATTGTGACACTACGACAATATCATCTAAAACCGAATCTAGTTTTATATTAACTATAAGGAATGTGAATTTTTCAATTCTTCCAAGTAAATCAGTTAATGATGAGAGTTTTATATTAACTATAAGGAATGTGAATTATCATCCTCATTACCATGTGTGTTTAGCTTTAGAGCGTTTTATATTAACTATAAGGAATGTGAATGTAAGTGTGGGCAATGTTAGTGGTGCTGGAAGTGGCTCGTTTTATATTAACTATAAGGAATGTGAATTCTGGCAAGATTGGATTTCCTTCTCTATCTAATTTAGTTTTATATTAACTATAAGGAATGTGAATCTTTCAAAAATCTAAGCATATCTTCTAGCCTGTCTTGTTTTATATTAACTATAAGGAATGTGAATTATCGCCACAGGAATTTTATCTACTATATTAATACAAGTTTTATATTAACTATAAGGAATGTGAATGATACACATTTAGTACAAGCATTTATTGATGATTTAGTTTTATATTAACTATAAGGAATGTGAATAGATTTCTTTTTTAGCTCTATATCATTCAGTACATGTTTTATATTAACTATAAGGAATGTGAATATAACAAGTTGACACTATGCATATCAAGGATTGATTTGTTTTATATTAACTATAAGGAATGTGAATTCATTTTGTGATGCAACAAGCAAATTAGTAAATAACGTTTTATATTAACTATAAGGAATGTGAATTATCAATTGTAAACAGAAATACTAAAATTAATATACGTTTTATATTAACTATAAGGAATGTGAATTGGATATAAGTTTTCATAGATGTAGCTGTAATATCTGTTTTATATTAACTATAAGGAATGTGAATTTAATTTATTTTCATTTTCACTTCTTATTCTAATTTGTTTTATATTAACTATAAGGAATGTGAATTTCTTTGTATACTTAATTGCATATGCAAGTCCAACACGTTTTATATTAACTATAAGGAATGTGAATAGTGCAGACTACCGGGGAACAAATATATTACTAAGGTTTTATATTAACTATAAGGAATGTGAATTTTGATTTCTATATCTATTAATTAAGTCTAATAACAGTTTTATATTAACTATAAGGAATGTGAATCATAAATCTCTTTGTCATTCTTATCTTTTAAACCTGGTTTTATATTAACTATAAGGAATGTGAATTGACAATGATATGGACGAAGAAATGACCGAGTTCAAGTTTTATATTAACTATAAGGAATGTGAATTTCGACTACTCTTGCTTTTGAATTTGTTTGATAAGTGTTTTATATTAACTATAAGGAATGTGAATTTGTCTGCATATGCGTTAGATTCCCAAAACATAGTAGTTTTATATTAACTATAAGGAATGTGAATTAGCGGTAGTAAAAAAAGCGTTTATGAGGATATAGAGTTTTATATTAACTATAAGGAATGTGAATTGGGTAACTGAAAGTATACTTAATGATATATATACAGTTTTATATTAACTATAAGGAATGTGAATTTTATCCCCTTTATAATTCCTTCTATAATATCTTTTCGTTTTATATTAACTATAAGGAATGTGAATAACTGTGTAAATCCATCTACAGTTGTTTTTGAACCGTGTTTTATATTAACTATAAGGAATGTGAATAGTGGTGAGTGTTTTTACTAATTTCCCATACCCTTAGTTTTATATTAACTATAAGGAATGTGAATCCGAGAAAACCCATAAAATCACCTCACTAAATTTTAAGTTTTATATTAACTATAAGGAATGTGAATTTATTCTTGTTTATTTGAACAGTGAAAGCACTATCAGGTTTTATATTAACTATAAGGAATGTGAATCAAAGTATACTTGATGAACTTAGTAAAGGACATCCTGGTTTTATATTAACTATAAGGAATGTGAATTGCTTTTGCTGATTTTAAGCCTTCCTTAGTTCTTGCGTTTTATATTAACTATAAGGAATGTGAATTTAGCGTAGTTGGAGCAACAGCTAATTCATTACATCAGTTTTATATTAACTATAAGGAATGTGAATTTAAGGAGGTTGTTTTATGAAATGTTTAAATGAGAATGTTTTATATTAACTATAAGGAATGTGAATTAGTAATGGATGAAGCAAACAGATTAACTAAAGGAGGTTTTATATTAACTATAAGGAATGTGAATATAGGCAAAACTGTACTTAAGGCTTCCCTTTGACGAGTTTTATATTAACTATAAGGAATGTGAAGTCTAGTACAATAGTCTTACCAGTTCCTCTTAAAGCCAGTTTTATATTAACTATAAGGAATGTGAACTACACAGTCCCTTTGAATATTGGCTATTTCCAGAACGTTTTATATTAACTATAAGGAATGTGAACAATGATTTTCTCCACATACAAATAACTTTGCTTTATGTTTTATATTAACTATAAGGAATGTGAACCCAAATGCTTTTAATATTCCAGTTTCTAATATTCCAAGTTTTATATTAACTATAAGGAATGTGAACTTCTCTAACTTTGTTTTTATTTGTTAACCTAACATGTGCTCCTATTACATAAAACTAGTCCAAAGTAAAAAAATAAAATAGAACAGCCTGCAGGCTGCACTTATGGCTAATATACAAAATTGATTTAATATAGTTTCAAATAAACCTTAAATGATTAGTTAATTTTATTTATTATATCTATAATTTTTATATAGTCTTATATATGTATCTATATATACTGCTATTATAGATATACCATATAAAAAGAAATAGGGCACCTGGTACCTGCACCCGAAAAAGTACAGGCTATTACCCTATATTTCTAAGTTCCTATCTGTCTTTCAACAAGCTCAAGCCAGCTATGAATTAAGAACTGTTAGGGATTAAGCTAGTCCTTTTTCAGGTACCCGCAGGGGTGCAATTGTTTGTTCTATATTCTTTTATTTATTAGGTAAAGATTTTATAGATTTTAAGATGCTTTAGATGGCCACCTTATTTTAATTTGTTATATATATGCTTTTTATATTTTTAGAAGAGGATTAAGGTGGAATATGCGTGAGGCAGGAAGAGGTGGACACAACCCACCCACCCTCCTTTTCTTGATTGTTTAAATGTACAAATATTATGACTAAGCCTATATTTATCGATACATCCTGATGCGCAGCATCTACCGATAAACATAGACATTAGCCAATTTCATTTTGAGAATAGATTTGATTGGCCTTTCATATGTTCAACTTTCTTTCTTCGATATAACCCGATATATCTTGAGTACACTGAAGGCGCCTTTTAGGACAGCATTTAACGAATTCTAACGATGAAAGAAAGGTAGACAATGGGATGAGATTTAGGGATAGGAATAAAGAGTTTACATTGGAGCATTTTATATCAGGATCAGAAGATAGTATAAAAATTTTCTTATTAGATGATATAATTGTTGATTTTGAAAAAGGAAAATACATAGGCAGTTATTGCTTACCGTTTTAAAATCTTTGGGGATGGGATTTTATTAAGAAAGAGGGAACTAAGTATAAAAGGAATAGAATACTTACAAAAATATTGTAAGGAGAATAATATTACAGCCTACAAGTTATCTAAGGTAAGTGGAGTAAGTAACACTTATTGTTATAAGCTTTTAAGAGGTAAAATGAGTAATCCAAGTATAAGTACAATAAATAGAATATCTATGGCATTAGGACTTAATATAAGTGATTTTTTAAAATAAAAAACTATGTTTAGCTATAATGTTAGGTAGTACAATTTTGTTATATATACAAAATAATTCTTGTTTTATATAATAGTAGTAGTTAGTAATTTCAAGATGAGAAGAAAGATGATCAGGGTGATAAAAAATGATAAGTAGTACTTTTTCTTTTATAGTTATATTAATGGGATTTTTATTTAGTTTAATAGGATTGATAATTTGGAAAAAGCAAAAAATAACTTTAATTAATGGTTATAATAATAGAAATGTTAAGAAAGAAGACGTAAAAGGATATACAGAATCTATTGGAAAAGCATATATTATAATGGGAACCACAATGATGATATTAGGAATATTAGGGCTACTTAATAATGAAAATTATAAAGTTGTTGGAGCTATAGTATATATGGTAGGCGTTGTTATAAGTATAATTAAATTTGTTAAGACACAAAAGAAATATAGGACTGGAATATGGAGTTAAGTTAAAATATTAACTCTATTTTTTGTATAGATAAGTAAAGTATTATGACTATAAATTTTTAATTTAGTAATAGTGCTTTTTTCTTTTTGGAGTAAAAGTAATATAAAAATATTATTATATTTGAATAAATTAAGATTACTGAAACATTTTGAAATTCACTTTAAAAAGCTTTGGAATTTGAATATTAAGAAAATATATAAAACCCTTTTTTGAAATAGAACCAATGATAAAATATTTCGTTGACATATTTAGAAAGACTAAAAGGTCAAACATGCTGCAAGTAAGGATGAGATAGAAATACACTTAATATAAAAAAGAGTTCTTTTAGTAAATATATGGTATAATTTGGGCAGTGATATTTTATATTTTTAACTTTTGGAAAGGATGTATTAATTTGATAGAGGTTTTGAAAAGCATAAAATATAGACATTTAATCTTTGGTAGTATTGTAACATTTATTATATCGTTAGTATGTTGCAAATTGTTATATGTGAGTAGCTATATGTCTGCGTCTATTAGTGTAACACTTGCTTTGTATATTTTCCCAACAGTATTGATTTTTTATAAGTTTAGCAAATTCAAAATATCCATTAAGGTGTGGTTAAAGGTTGTTAGATTTAAAATTGTTGAAATATTTACAAGTGGAATTTTTTCGCAAGTATTGGGACTAGGAATATTATTCTTACTTACTGCAATTATAACGTTAATTTTCCCAATGGATGGACAAAGTGATCCAATTAATATTCCTACAAATTGGGTGGAAACTTTTGTTTCAGCATGCATATTTGCTCCATTTTGTGAAGAAATTATTTTTAGAGGACTTATTTTCAATAAGCTACTTGTAAAATATTCACCTGCAAAGGCAATTGTTATATCATCTGTGATATTTGGAGCAATGCACCTTACCAAGGGCATAACACCAGCTATTTTAGGGGGAGTACTATGCATTCTATATATGAAATACAAGAGTTTAATTCCTGGTATGGTAATACATTGTCTGAATAATTTTGGTATAGAGCTTCTTAAGTATTTAACTTTTGGAAACAGTATAGCAGAATCTGAGGTAAAACAACCAGGTACATTACCAGTATTTATATTCTCAATTATTTGTATAATAGTGGGACTACTTTGGCTTGTGAATTTTATTAAAAAGAATTGGCATTATACTACAGAATTTATTAGTGAAAATACTATGGAAAGTGAAATGACTACATTTATAAGATAAATGAGTCAAATAAATTTGATAATATCCAGAAAAGGTATATATGACAAGCCCTTGGACAATAGATTGTCAAAGGTGGACACCCCTGGGGCTGTCCAAGTGAGAAGATAGTACATCCTGGCTTTGGACAAAAGTTTGTACAAAGTGGACTCCCCTTGGGGTAGTTCAAAGGATTTTGGGGACCACACATCTAAAATGGCGAAGCCAACATAGGGAGTTATATTCATTTTTATTTATGCGTAACTCATGATTCTAGCTAGTTCAAATGATGGAACTGCTTTAATAGCAAGTCTATCATTTGGACTAGCATTTTTTATAGCGTAGTAAATGCACCCCTACGGGTACCAAAAGATAGGACTAGCCTAATCCCTAACAGTTCTTACCTTAGAGGAGGTTGGAGCTTGTCGGAAAACTCATATAAGGTTAGAAATGTAGAGCAATGGTCTGTACTATTTTGGGTGTGGGATTAGGTGCCCAAGTTATTATTGGTATTAGGTATATAGGGTATAGGAGTATATGAAGATAAGTGTGGTTATTGTAACAAATAAAAAATAAAAGCTAAAGGTTATAGATTATTAAAAGTATTGAGAAATTTATTGGAAGATAGATAAGAAGAGGTAGAGCAGCTACTTACAGGCGCAGCCTGTTATATAAATCAAAGGCTTGGACTTGCTTTATGGTAGGCGAGGAAGGAGCCTTTGGTAATGCCTGTCCAAGCTACCGATATGTCCATGAAGTGAGTGGACAGGGCGGAGCAAGGGAATCAGGTGGACTAGTGGAACACCTGTCTTTTTTCTGATTCTCTTGCGGAGCTTTGGGGAAGAGAATTTATAATGGATGAGGCATCTAGAGGAAATGATATTTTTATTAGGACCAAGGGTTTGGGAATAGGCTCATTATATTTTGCTTTGGACAAGTTGAGTGGAGGATTTGGGGGGAGTTGGATTTTATTGAGGAAAGGTTGTCCAAAACTACAGTTTTGAGAGAAGTATTAATAAAATTTATAGAGGATGATAGTATTTTATGAAATAATTATAAAATTGTAATAGAAAATGTTAAAATAATAAGAGGATAAATATTCAAAAAAGAAATTTATTAAGATGTTTAGAACAATTAATAATAAAAATGACAATATTAAATTAACTTCTGATTATGTCTATAATGGGAAGTTGAGATGATTTATAATACAAAGAGCGTATTTTTAAGTGAGAGGTTTGACGAGGTTCCCTTATATTAAAATCTACGTAATCAGTATCAAGTTTAGATGTTACTGTTTTTTTATTCAAATATAGTATAATTTGCATATAAAATAAATTTAGATGAGTGAGGGATAATAATGAGATTATATGAAAATGAATTTATAAAATTTGATGATAACACGGATAATCAGAAAAATTTAAGTGATGAAGATATTAATAAAAAATATCTTCTTGGAGAATCGAGAATTGTTACAGAACAAGGAAGATATCCATTAGATACTATTCCTGTAATGATTGATAGTGGAAAATACAAACTTAATCCTGACTTTCAAAGAAGACATAGATGGAATAATCAGAAAAAATCTAGGTTAATAGAATCGTTTATTATGAATGTTCCAATTCCACCTATTTTTTTGTATGAAGACGATTATTCTCATTATGAAGTTATGGATGGTTTACAGAGGTTAACTGCAATTGATCAATTTTATAAAAATAAATTTAAATTAGAGGGACTTGAGTATTGGGAGGAGTTAAATGGGCGAACCTATGAGGAGCTTCCGATTAAAATTAAACAAGGAATAGATAGACGATATATATCATCATTAATACTTCTACAAGAAACGGCAAAGAGTAAATCAGAAGCTCGGAGGATGAAGCAAATTGTTTTTGAAAGAATTAATAATGGAGGGGTTAAATTAGAAGGTCAGGAAACGAGGAATGCTTTGTATAATGGGCCAATGAATGAACTATGTCTAAGTTTGTCTGATAATAGATATCTAAAAATTTTAATTGGAGTTCCAATAGAGGATTCATATCAAAACCATATAGATTATGAAAATGATCTAATGGAAAATGAGCTGTATAGCAAAATGAAAGATGTTGAATACGTATTAAGGTTTTTTGCAATGAGGCAAATAGATGGATATCAAGGTAGAACATTAAATGAGTTCTTTGACTATTATATGAAAAAAGCTAATTTATATAATGAAAATTTACTAAATGATTTAAAAGCTGAATTTGAAAGAATAATAGAATTTGCATATGATTTATTAGGTGAAAATGCTTTTTATTTATGGAGAAAAAGAAATGGAAAATGGAACTGGTTAAATAAAGCTACTACGACTGTATTTGATGCTATAATGTATGTACTATCTGAATTATTTGAACACAAAGAAAAATTACTTTTAATTAATGCTAGTATACAAGAAGATTTAATTAAGTTCTATGAAAAGAACTATGGGTATTTTGAAGGTAGAAACAATAATAAATCTAATATAGAACAGAGAAGAGAGTTATATAGAGATTTCTTTACTTCATATTTGGAGGAATAATTGTTATGGAATTAGCATTAATTGAAGCCATTAAAAAGATAGATGGATTAAGGAAGTATATAGAACTTTCAGAAAAGATGAAAATTTTTGATGATATAGAGGTGGAGCTTTTTGATAAGATTGATAAATATCAGGAGCTAAAAGAATTAAAAGAGTTGCACAATTTGAAGGAATTCGTTGGATCATTACAAAAACTTAAAACAAAAAAAATGTATGATTATAATTTAATAATAGTTACAATGTATGGTATATTAGAAAATTATGTTGAGGAAAGTATAAAAGAATATTTAAGCATATTAAATAATACTATCATGGAATATAATAGATTGCCTAATAAAATAACTGAAAATCATATAATATTCTGTGCTAATTTATTAAAGTATATAGATACAATGAGTAAATATGAACATATAAAAAAAAGCGATGTAATAAAAAATTTAAATAGCTGTTTAAGTGATAAAAAATATACATTAAATTTGGATGCTTTTATACATCACACATCTAACTTTAGGTATGAATCTATTAATGAAATATATAATAATGTTGGAATCCAAGGAATATTAAATGAAGTGAAAAATAATAGTAAATTTATAGAGTATAATATGAGAGAGCTATCTATAGAAAAGGAAGATATAGCTGATATAAATAATAAAACACTATTTTTTAAATTAGAAGATTTAGCTGAAAGAAGAAATCAAATAGCACATGGTATAATAAGTGACAATTTGTTATCTTTACTTTTAATGTCAGATTGCTTGAATTATGTTGATATATTAATTAAGTCAATAAATGAAATACTTGATAAAAAGATAGTAGAGTATGAATTTGAGTATGCGAATAAGGAAAAACTCAATGAACCGATAAAGATTATTGATAATAGAATAATATGTTTAGAAGTTAATTATCAGCGATTAAAAGTAGGCAATAAAATATTTGCTTATAATAAAAACAACAATAATATCAAATGCGGAAGAATAATTTCTATGAAAATAGGAGAAAAGGATATCGTTGAAACACCATTAATAGATGAAATAAAGGTGGGAGTAATGGTTGATTTTCGTGCGAAAGATAATTATGAATATTATTTTGTTAAATAATATTTTCTTTTTAAAGTTAGTGGAAGGTTGTGGTGAATTTAAAGGATATGCTTTAAATTCATAAATGCATCGGTTATGTAGAGTAGTGACTTTTTTGAATATGGTATAGGATTATTAACGGTGACTGTATTATAAATAAGATGAGATTTTTAGCATAATTTAACTACTTATTATTCACCTCCCATTAGGCTAATACTGTATAGGTAAGTTGTAACATTAAAAATTAAGGAGAATTTTTTATGCTGAAATGCCGCAAGAAGAATGGGATACATGGTTTGAACTGTTTAAAAAGAAAGCTTCAGCAGTATTAGGTTTTGAAATAGGGGAGCCAGAAGATGGATTTGATTTTCATACCTATAGCTAATCGGTTTTGAAAAAGAGTACAATAAAGGTATTAATTCCAATTATCAATGGGACGTAACATATACATTAAGTTCTATTTAGCTACTTCGCATTATCCATATAATTGGACATTCTATTCATATACTCGTTAGGCTAATAATGGGAAGCTAATATAATTAGAAAAAGTAGTTAAGTGAAAAATGAAGTTGAATGTAGTACACTGAATTATAGTCAAGTAAGTGATGTTACAGGGATAGACGGATCCTAAATTATAGAAATTAATGAAAACCTATTTTGTTTTGGGTTCTTTATTTTTATGAAATAATGTAATGTTAATTATGAAATAGAGATTGTTCTCATTGAAAAGACTTCTTTGGGGCAACAGAGATAGAAGATGATATGAGACCTGGGGGATAAAGTTATGAATTTTGAAGATATTATGGCATTTAATGCTCCGTATAATCAACGTAATATTGATAGTTTAATTGAGAAAATTCGATCGAGTAGTATAGTGCCATATGTAGGAGCAGGAATGTCTATGCTGTTTGAAAATGTATATCCTTCTTGGAGTGGATTTTTAAATAGAACATTTACAGAATTTATAGATGTTTCAGAAAAAAATAAATTTGATAATTTAAGTTATGAGGATAAAGCGGATTTTTTGTATGCAGAAATGGGACAAAGAACGTTTGCTGATTATCTAAAAGATACTTTTGGACAAAAGCATTTAGATAGAAATTTTCTCGATTTTGTTGATAAGCCAATTAATTTATTACCAATTATTTTTGAAAAAGGTTTAATAATTACAACTAATTATGATAAAGTAATAGAAAAAGTCTACGGATTGCATGATATGGTATTATCAGTTGCACACCCAGGTCATTTTGAAGCTTTAAATGGCGCGCTTAGAGATGGGGAATTACTATTATATAAAATTCATGGTGATATTACTGAACCTATAAAATCTATTATTTTAACAAAAGAACAGTATGAGTTAGCTTATAGTAATCCTAATTTAATACAAGCACTGAAACAAGCTTACATAAGTAAAGCAATATTGTTTTTAGGATGTAGCATAGAGAAAGATAGACCAATTGAGTTATTATGTGAGGTTTCTCAAGCAGGAATGAATAACTATGCTATTGTTGGTTGTAAACATGAAGGTGCAAAAGAAAGAAGATTACAATTAGAAAACGAATATTATACCCAAGCCATTATTTATCCTGATGGAAAACATGAGTGCATAAATATAATACTAGATTATATTGCAAAAAATACTAATCAAAAGACATACCAAAAATTTAGAGATAAATTTTATGATAAGAGTAAAATAGTTGGTATGAAATTGGAATTGTCTGATGAATTGTTAGTTAACAAATTGTTACCTGTTAGTTGTGTGGACTTACCTTATTTAAAGGATATGATAAAAACATCTATTGATAATTTACAAGTGCGATTTAATAAGGAATTCAATGTTGATGTTGAATTGTCAAACTGGTTGAGCAAGTTTTGTATTATTGAAGATGAGAAAAGAAATTTATATTTATCTTTAAAAGAGGTTAAAAATGCTATTTCAAGATTTAATGTTAATGTAAATTTAGATATTAGTAATAAACTGAACTTTTTAATAGAAGACTTATTAGAAAATAGAGAATTCGATTCGTTCTTATTGGAAAAGGACATGATAGATTTTATAGATGAAGTTGAGTGTGAAAATAGAAAGAAATATACTAATTCAGAGAAGGATTACTATAATAGTAATGATTATTATGATTGGCGAAATTTATGTGTTAAAAATGGTTATTTAGATAATTACAGAAAGGCATTTTGTGCAGACAGTTTGGTAATCACTGGTGAAGCAGGTATTGGTAAATCACATTCAATAGCACATTTCGTTTATAATATGTTCTATTTAAAAAATCAAATTTGTATATTCATATTGGGACAGCATTTAAATAATGATTTAGATCCTGTTTTAATGTTAGAAAAATATTTACATATACCGTACACATTACAGCGTTTTCTTGAAGAATTAAACAAAATTGCTGAAGATAATAATTGTATTATTCCATTTATTATTGAGGGAATAAACGAGGGACATCATTCAGAAGTATGGAAAGAGTACTTCGAAGGCTTGATAGGTATTTTTGAAAATTATAATAGAATAAAGTTAATCATTAGTATTAGAGAAACGTATATAAAAAAATGCTTGCCAGAAAACTATAAAAAGCGAGATAAAACTTTAGTTATAAAACATAGAGGATTCGCTGAGGATTCATCACAAGCAGTTGCAGATTTTTTTGATTATTATGGTATAGATAAACCTACTTTTCCTATTCTATACTCAAATTTTTATAATCCACTGTTTCTTCATACTCTTTGTAAGACAGTAAGTGCTTCTGGAAATGTAAAAATTGAAGAGTATAGTTCGTTTAATGAGATTTTTGGGGGATATCTTGAAGTTGTAGAAAAAAGTATTTCGGAGCGTTGTAAATATCAAAAAGGATTAAAACTTGTTAAAAAGAGTGTAGATAAAATAATCGAATATAGTCTTGAAAATGATGCACGATATGGGATTACAATCAGTACGTTTTATGAAATTGTTGCCGCAGTAGTTGAAAAATTTGGTGTCTCATTAGTGGATTTTATTCAGGCAATGATAGAAAATGGATTATTTTATACTGAATTATATGGTTATCCTAGTCAGGAAGAATATATACAGTTTGCTTATGAAAGGTACCATAACATTTTGGCAGCTCAATATTTACTTTCTAATATTAACACAAAAGAGGAGTTGAATGATTCTATCCTAAATGGCGAATTATCAAAGTACTTTATTAAGATTCATAGTGGAATTATAGAAGAATTTTTTGTCTTAATTCCTGAAGAATTTGAACTAGAATTGTTGGAAATACTTGATGAAGAGACGGCAGAAAAAGTTTTAGATCAATTCCTTAATAGTTTAGTGTGGAGAAAAAAGACATCTATTTCTTTGGAAACAACTATTAGTATGATTAATAAGTACATAATTGTAAGTCCATGGTATTTTAAAAAGTTAATAGAAAAGCAGTTAATTATAGCACCAATTGAAGGACATCCATTAAATGCTCTATTATTGCATGAATATCTTAATAAACATTCAATGGCAGTTAGAGATAGTTTTTGGGTTGAATGTTTGTATGATGATACAACTTATGGAAGTGGAATATTAAATACATTAGTTCGGTTATGTAGAAGTCAACTAGAAGAATATACACGAGAGGTCAAAGAACTTATTATTATCCTACTTGTGTGGTCTTTAGCAAGTACAAATAATAGTTATCGTGAAAATGCTATTTGGTCTTTAGTAGCATTAATACAAGACAACCTATTGGTTGCTGCAGAAATTATAAAGAGATTTAAGCAAGTTAATGATGGATATGTTAAAGAAGGTCTATATTGCAGTGTGTATGGCGCTGTGTTACGTTCTCAAAATTTAATAGGCGCTAAAGAACTTGCAGAAGAAGTATATGTTGATATTTTTGATAGAAATGAGGTTTACCCACATATTATAATTAGAGCACATGCAAAAGGAATTATTGATTATTTAATACAATCGATAGGTGAATGTAATTTTGATATAGAAAAAACAATTCCACCATATAATAGCAAATGGTATGCCCAAATTCCATGTCAAGAGGAAATAGATAAATATTTAGTAGATTATAAAGATGAAAATGTAAAATCATATATGTATTCTATTAACACAATAATTCACTCTATGGCTACAAATACAGGTGAAAATTCTATCGGGTATGGTGATTTTGGCAGATATATTTTTGAAGGTTGGGTTTATCCTTGGAAGTATCATTTTATTGCACAAGACTTAAGTAATATTGTCACAAAACAGATTTTTGAAACATATGGATATAATTATAATTTACATGGTAAATTTGATGGAAAAGTTAAGTCTTATGACAGGCATGCGCACAGCAACGAAAGAATTGGGAAGAAGTATCAAAGAATAGCAAGTTTTGAAATGTTAGCAAGACTTGCTGACAATTTCAAGCCTGGAGAAGTTAAACGAGAATATAGTAAAGCGTATAAGGGATTGCACAGTAAAAGGTTAAAAGAAATTTTAAAACTTTATAATAATTCAGATGATTTATTGGATCTGGAGAATGAAGAATATGATGAATTAGAGGATGATGTTAAGGAGACTTTTATTCCATATGAATACACAGGACCATGGCAATTTGGGTACAGAGGTGTAGATCCAACTTTATTGACGCTGAAGCCTTCAAAAGAAAAGAACCTATGGAACGATGTATTTAAAATTCCAAATGTCCAAAATGAAGTTTGGGCAAGTGAAAAATCGGAAGAACCTACTATAGATAAAATATTATTTGTTGAATATAATGATGAATCTTTTGTGACTTTAGAAATGTATAATACATGGGAAAGTGATTGTTTAAGATACGATGAAGAACCTAAAAAGTATTTTGCTAAAGCTATAGCAGTATTGGTTCCAAATGATGTATCGATATTAAATACTGCAGAAAAGACAGAACTTAAAAAGTTTGCAGAGGGAAGAAATAATTATAATGTGAATGATGTGTTTTCAAGAGAATATTTTTGGTCAGATGCATATAAGGGTTTTGAGTTAGAAGTCGCAAGAGATTATGATGAAGATAAATTTATACAAACAGGTATTGATTATAATAATCCAACGCCATTTTCAGAAAGTAGAGAAGATGTTATTTCATCTTATGCAATGCCAAGTAAATTTCTTGTTGAGTATTTTGAACTAAGTCAATTATATGATGGCAAATGGTATGATAAATCAGGAGAATTAGTTTGTTTAGATATAGTGTTCGATGGATATAAAAGAGCATTGCTTATTAGAAAAGAAAGACTTATTGAGTTGATAAAGAAGAAAAACTTTACTGTTGCATGGGGAATTTATACTGAGAAAAAAGGCAAGCCTAATTACTATGCAACTAGAAAAATAGTCGAATGGGATGGAAATGAGATTAATGTAGAAGAATTTGATACTGAACAATGGAAGGCTAGATTTTTTTAGTTTGAAGAGTATTAAATTAACGTAGGTAGAGGCTTTAAATAATATATTTTATTTCTTAGCATAATCAGAACTTTACATTATCTATATAATTAGACATTCTATTCATATACTCATTAGGCTAAGAATTCGAATAACAAAAACTTCTAAAGTTTAAAGCATAGTAAAATTATAAAGAAATTTATTTAGTAGGACCAAGATTTAATCTTGGTCTTTGTTTTGGAAAAAAATAAAAATATTTTACAGATTCCAATTCTAATTCTTCTCATAATTTTAAAATTAGATTAACTGTTAGAGTATAATTATTTGGACAGTTTTCTAATTTATTAGCACAACTTTTAGTTTTTCAGAGTTTTTCAACTAATTACGATTGAGTTAGACGTTTTTTTATAATATATCTCTTTATCATGCACGAATCTTAAAAACTGTATCCTCATATTAGGTCGAAAGTTTTTAGGTGGTATTCAACTTTTCTTATGGTAAAATTATCTTACACATATAATCTAAAGGCTTTAGAGATAGATGTTAATAATCTATTTTTAAGAGGAAACATTAGTGAAAATAAAATTGAGAAACTTAAGATGGAAATATATAAAATAATAGAATTTTAGAAATTATTAGGGGTTTTGGTTTGTAATTAAAGAAAAAAACATTAAATGGGGGAAATAAGTTCAGGGGTAGGGGATCAATGAATAGGGGCAAAAACAAAATAAAGAGAGTAATACTAATTATAAAAAGGAAAAAGAAAGAGGGTGGGAATTAACTGGATCTTTAAAAAGGATCCAGTTAATTTACTTATTCAAAATAATGTAGATCTAGATTGAAATAGTTACAAAGTTTTATTAAATTATCTTTGCATATTTTATGACCTTGTTCATATTTGCAAATTGATGAATAACTAATATGTAAGTTAGAGGCAAGTTGCCTTTGGGTTAAATCATGCATCAATCTAAGTTTATGTATTTTTTCTGCAGGGGTATTTTCTGGTAAGACATTATGCATTGTATTTGTGATATTATTAATATTTTCAAATATTTCTTTGTATGTTGCAGTTTTGTTCACATAGCACACGCAAAATTGATGACAACCTATTATCCTCTTCATAAACTTAGAAAGATAAAGGGATTAGAGCATGTAAAATATGTAGATCCTTATGCAGGAAGTAAAGGCAATTCTATAAGATATCTTTCAGTAGCACCAAGAACCAATGATATGAAAGTAGTTGGAGTAGATAATCTTTTCTGTGCTGGAGAAAAGAGTGGATTATTTGTTGGTCATACAGAAGCAATATGTACAGGAACTTTGGCAGGACATAATGCAGTTAGATTAATGATGGGATTATCCCTTTTAATACTTCCAAATTCAATTGCTATAGGAGATATAATATCTTATGAAAATGAAAAATCAGAAACAAGAGAAGGAAGAAAAGAAAGATATACTTTTGCAGGAGCAGGATATTTTAAGAGAATGCAGGAACTTGGACTTTATACAATGGATATGAAGGAAATTAAGAAGAGAATAAGTAAATTAAACTTAGATGGAATATTTGACGATAAATTATGTTAGAAGATTCAAAAAAGAAAATGCTAGCCACAGGATGGTTAGCATTTTTATTTAACCTAAAAGGGCGTGATACGTATCATGTTTTTACGAAATCTACCCTTAAAAAATATATTAAGCTACATCAAGTTTAGTAACTTTATCTAGATATATTGAAACAGGTTCTTGTAATTTCGAAAATATTTAGCCCATTCTATCGTATCCTTTATTCTGGCATATTTTCTTAAGGGATATAATTCCGTTACATTAAATGTTAATATTCCATACTTATCTGGTTCACTTTCAAATTCTTCATATACCTAATATAATATCTTTATCTCAGTGTGAAATTAATCAATTATGTGATTATAAAGATGCTAAGTAAGTTGAAAAATTTTGTTAATTGTAGAAAAAGTAAGAAAAATGTGATAAAATAACATAAATTATATTTTATTGAATTGTGAAACTGATGAAAGTAAAAGTAAATTAGAATATTTGCAAGTTGGGGGGGGATTTTGTTACAAATAGGTTATGTTAATTCAACTATATAGTGAAAAAATGGTTTTAGATTTTTTCACTATAAAAAACTAAGAAGCATTTGGAACAATTTTAAGATCACATAAAGTCTATTATTTTAACATTTTTTGTAAGATAAAACTAAATAGTTTCGAGGGGGATAATTTATGAAAAACAAACTTTTTACGAAAAAAATATTTTTAAGTTTTTTTATGTTACTAACTGTTATTACTTTTAACTTTGGTTTTGTAAAACCAGCATATGCAAAAACTGAACATAATCCAGTAGTGTTTGTACATGGGCTTGGAGGGGCAAGTTATAATTTTGTTTTTATTAAAAACTATTTAATGCAACAAGGATGGTCGCAAGACGAATTATTTGCTGTTGATCTACCAGATAAGATTTTAGACATTGGTAATAACT
Organism: Clostridium cibarium; assembly: GCF_014836335.1. Lineage (GTDB taxonomy): Bacteria > Bacillota > Clostridia > Clostridiales > Clostridiaceae > Clostridium > Clostridium cibarium. The sequence goes on along the minus strand of NZ_JACSRA010000018.1, from coordinate 46,212 downwards.
CTATTAATGGTGCTGTCCTTAATAATTATGTTAATAATGTATTAAGACAAACTGGTAAAAACAAAGTAGATATAGTAGCCCATAGCATGGGAGGAGCTAATAGTTTATATTATATAAATAACCTAGGTGGAAATTCAAAAGTAGACAAGCTTGTTACTCTTGGTGGTGCAAACAGATTAACTACCTTTGAAGCTCCAAGGGGAATAGATATGACTTCTATTTATAGTTTAAATGATACAATTGTATCGAATTATTTATCTCATATTCAAGGAGCTAAGAACATAAGAATTTATGGCGTTGGTCACATTGGACTTCTAAATAATAACAATGTAAATTCAGAAATAGTAAAAGCTCTTCAGTCATAAGGTAATAGTAGCAAATTATATCAAAAATCATCAGCTAATTATAGATAATTTCCTTCACAAGAATATGTGAGTATTTTAATTTTACTAAATCACATTTTAATAAAATTTAAAATCCATTGCTCTTTGAGTAATGGATTTATTTTATGATGTTATTACTCCTTGATAAGGAATAGTGATTACGGTTTCTCCATTGGAAAATTTATAACTTGTATTCTCTAATGGAGATTTATTATAAACTAAATTTAGTCCTACTTTATAAAGTGCTTCTACAGTATCATTAATATTTTCAAAAACAGTACCAGTCATAACTCCTTTTTTTATTAACTCTTGAGCAGCTGGTATCCCATCGATTCCAAAGACAGGAATAACTTTCGTCGGATCTCCTTTGTTATATCCATAATATTGTAAAGCTTCAATGGCTCCTATTGCCATTGCATCATTATTAGAAATTATAACTTCTATCTTATTTCCGTATTTTAGAAACAATGAGCTAACAGATTCTTTAGCTAATTGCTGATTCCAGAAATTTATTGATTTTGAGAGTTCTTGAGTTTTTATTCCTAAATTATTAATTGTTGAAATAGAATATTTTGTTCTTTCAATTGCTCCTACATTGTTAATTGCGCCTTGTAGCATAACATAATTCATTATATTATCTTTATTTTTATCCATAGTTGACTTGTTTTTGTTCCATTGATCTGCAATAAGCTTTCCTTGAAGAATTCCGGCTTCTTTAGGGTCAGTTGTTACAATAACAAATTTTTTATAATTTCTTATTTCATCTGTTATAATTGATGGTTCAGAATTAAATAAAATTGCTGGAACATTTTTTTGTCTAATTTGAAATATAAAATTTTCAATTGTATCTACTTTTGTGTCAACTAAATTTCCTAGTATAAGATCAAAATTATTTTTAAGTATGTTATCTAAAATTTCAGCTTCTATAGATTGATTCTTCTTTGTATCAAAAAAAGTAAATTCCATATTATTTTTTTTACTTTCTTCTCCTTTTTTTAGTCCTTCTATAATTAAATCTAAAAATGGATCTTCAGGATTGGATATTAATACTGCTACATTAACTTGGTTTTCAGTAATAGCATTTGGATAAATACATGAATTATTTTGTATAATAATTATTAGTAAAATAATTATTACAATATTTATTTCTTTCTTAAGTTTCATTGAATCCTCCTTAAATGCCTTGTTTATACTATACAATTACAGAATTTTTGTATCTTAAAACCATGCTTGTATTTTGTATTCTTCCCTTTTAGATAAATTTTTATTATCTTGTTCTCATTTAGAATTAATACCTTATTTTGATATCAAACTATCAGCTTGTAGTACTTGGTAAATCAGAATTTTATGTAAATCAAATTGATTTAATTCTGCTAAATGATACTTTAGTGAATATAAAAAAGTCCAATTTTGATATTTTTATCCCTATAATATATAATAACTCAAGGGAGGGTAATTATGTCATTTCTAAAAGAACATGGGTTAAGATTTTTAAATATAGTGTTTGGGTTTATAATTTTTGTATTTGGCATTCTTTCTAATAAGGCAAATGATTATAGATATCTTGACTATGCAAAAATTTTGTTATTTATATTGTTATTAGCAGTAATATTAGATTTACTTATAAAGGGACATAAAAAGGCATGAAAGTAAAGTTATCTATGTTAGCTGAAAGTCAACTTCGCTAAATGATATTTTCATGGAATCGGAAAAGTTAACGTTTTTAACTCATTTGTAGAATTTAGAAATTAATTTTTAAGTTTATAAAGAAAAGGGTAGATTTCGTGTCGCTGTACACGAAATCTGCCCTTAAAAAATATATTAAGCTACATCAAGCTTAGTAACTTGTCTTTGAGTTAAAGTAGCTCCAGACTTACCAGTAAAGGCACCATTTTTAGTTAAGAAAATATTCTTAGCTATTATGGTATCCATTAAAGTACTTGTTTCAGCCTGAGTTATTGTAGCTTTAACTCCTTCTTTTTGAAGATAAGGAAGGGAAAAAATGAATAGATATAGATTAGAAAGATTTTATGAAGAAAAAGGGTTAACGGATTATAAGATTAAAACACTCCAGGATTTATTTTTTATTTATGGGGTTAAACTTAATCAGATTGATTGATATAGTAAGTTAGGTAAGCTGGAGAGTTGGGAAAGTGGAATTGGGGTGTGAAAATTGAATGAGGAAGGTTTTTTTATAAAACAAATATAGTTTGTATATTAAAATATATTTACAATTTAATAATATAATGGTAATGTGAAGTTAACTTCATATGAAGTAAGCTTCATATTGATCTAAAGAGAGGTGTGCTAGTGAAAAATAAAATAAAGGAATTAAGGATTTCAGCCAATATGACTCAACAACAACTTTCGGATTTAGTTTCAGTCTCTTCAAGAACAATCATCTCACTTGAAAAAGGACAATACAACCCATCCATTATGCTTGCATATAAAATAGCCTGTGTTTTTAATACTACAATTGAAAATTTATATTGTTTAAAGGAGAATTTAGAGAATGAGAAAAAAAATATATAATAAAAAGAAATTTTTCAGTGGTATCATATTTTTATTACTAGCAACATTTTCTATTCCAATTATGCGTTTTAATGATTTAAATGCTTTAAGGAACACTAAGTATATCATAATAGATATTTTTTGCATTTTAGTTGGAATAGCAGAAGTATATAGAAGTTTAAGTATCAAATGCGTAAAGGAAGATGAAAAGAATAATGATGAGCGAGAATATTTAGTTAAAATGAAGTCAAAAAGCAGTGCTTTTAATATTACCTTTTCAATTTGTCTTACTATTACAGTTATATGTATGTTTGCATTAGCATTAACAAAGAACGTTTTACTAGGTGGTATTTTTATTGGCATAGGGATTGTTCCTGCAATTATGATAATTGCTGAAATAATTAGCTTTTTTTATTACGATAAGCGAAATTAAAAAAATAGGATCTGCATCTATTGATATAGCTCTAGGTACACTAGTAGCAAGTAATTTTCTAATGAAAAAAGACTCGCAAAAGCAGTAATACTTCTACGAGTCATTTATTTTTTTGTTTATAAAATTATTCTAAGGCCTACGTAATTGTACAATATATATAACCAGGCAATAAGAACCCACTCTTTTTTTAATTGTTTTCTAAATTTAATGTCACATACTAACATAATTACTTCTACTAAAACAAAAGGTATAATAAATATTGTTTTAGAGAATTGGAAGTGATCATATAACAGAAACAATATTGTACAGAAAAATAGTCTTATCCAAATATAATATTTGCTCATCTTAATATCTCAGACCACATGGGGCTGCCGCAGAACCATCTGCAAAAAAGGCTGTGCCATTACCTTCTTTAGATTTACCAAATATAGAATCAATTTGAGTGAGGGGTTCTGCTACTGTGTTTGTTGTTACTGCAAGTGCTGAAACAGGTGTTACCAAAGTAACTACCATCACACCTAAAGCTATTAATTTCTTTAATTTCATTGCTTTTGCTCCTGAAAATTGTATTTGAGTTCAAATTATACCATATAATGGTGAAGTGCTCAAGTTTTCATATAATTCTAAATTGATAAAAATAATTCTAAAGTGTATTTGAAGGTATGGGGAATTATTAAAATTAGATTTGAAGTTTAGTATTTATAAATAAAAAAGAAATAGGGGGATGGTTTATGTCGGTGGTTGAGGGTGTAGGCATTATTAGACTAATAATTAGATTAGGTCTTATTGCTATGGTGGTTTATGGATTTAATTTATTTGTTAAACTTGCCAATAGAGGAATTAAAGATTTCAGAAGCATTTAAGCTATAAATGAAGTTATTTTTGAATATCTTCGAGGTCATATCTATCTATATAGGTTTTTTGGGAGAAATTTATTATAAAAGGTTTGAACTCCTCAATTAGTTTTTCTTTTGAAGCTTTATCCCCTGATTTAGCTGATATTACTAGGGATTCAATATAATCGTAGTTCATGTAGAAATGCCTCATTAAGTGAAGAGAGTTAATCAGCCATTAGGTAAGCTATTGTCTCATATATAAATCAAATTTGGTAATTGATGTATACTTATATGTTGCTAAACACATAATTTTATGTAAGTAAATAGATATTATGGAAAATTAGTTGTTGACTTGATGTTAAGTGAGTATTTAAAGAAGAAGATATATAAGAAAAGATGATCTATGTAAGGGACAGATCGAGTTGTTCAATTTCAAGCAAGAATACTTGGAATTTCTATTGTTGAAGATATGACAAGACAGATGGTTCCAAAGCTATATTTTAAACCACAAGCTGATCATATATTCTAGTACGATTCTGTAATATATTAAAGAGAAAGTTCCCTATTGCAATATTTATGTTAAAAGTAAGAGCGCTGTAGAAAGAGTCATGGAAAGTATGATAAACTTTATTAAAAATGGAAACATTTTAACAAAAATGTTGTTTTTTTGAAGAAAGTATTGTATATTTTATACATAGATGTTTAATAATATAATTTATTATATTATTTTCAAATTAAAATGATGGGGGATAAATAAATGTTAAAAACAAAAATATTAATAATTACTGTAATATTTTCTGGAATTATAACTGCTGAAACAGGCATATTTGCACATGCAAGCACTAGTAAAGATATGAATGAAATATTATCACAAATGCCTGGAGTTACAAGTGATGAGTTACAAAACTCTATTAAAGACTCTGCTAAATTATTAGGCAAATCAGAAGAAGAAATATCAGAACAGATAATTAGGGAATTGAAAAATCAGAAAGAGCTTGGAGAAGAAGAGCAAAAATCAATTCAACAAAGAAAGATAGATAGCAAATTGAACAAAAGTCTGGAAAACCAGATTTCAAGAGAGAGCTATACTTTAGGACCTGCAAAATATAATGGAGATGTTTTTTATGAACCAGCAAGTACTTTTTCAATCGAATATGGACATGTAGGTATTTACTGGACAGCTGATACTATTGTTGAATCACTACCTTCTACAGGTGTTAGAAGTATAAGTAGAAATTCTAAATCGGTTGAGAGTGGATCTAAAATATTTACATTTTCAGGAGTAAGCGCTGATGTTAAGAATGTTGCTTCAAATTGGGCCTATGGAAGAATTGGAGATCCATATTCATATAATTTTGCTACCAATAGACTTACAGATTGTTATGGTGCAAAAAATTGTTCTAAATTAGTATGGGCTGCATATAAGGAAACTGCTGGTTTAGATATAGATAAAGATGGTGGGTTAGGTGTTTACCCTAAAGATATATTATATGATAGTAGAGCAAGTATTTACACAGAATATTAGGATATACGAGGTAAACATGAACACAAAAAGGAATTATATTATTGGAATAATTTTATTACTAGTAGCATCGTCAATAATATTTACTAAAACTCAAAGTAAAGAAGTAAATAATAAGTGGTATATATATTTTGCACCAACTTCTACAGAAGTGGCTTATGGCAATAAAGATGCTACATTAGTAGAAGTTAATTCTGATGGAAATTTGAAGTATTATCATACAGATGCGTACCCTTGTTCAGGTCTTATTAATTATGAAAAAGATATAATATTTCAAAATCCAAAAGGTTTAAGTAGTTTAAAATCTAATTCACTTAACCAAGATATTACTAAGGATATTAATACCATTGGATACAATATGGCAGATACTATTAAAAATTGTGAAATATTCTATTTTTTATCAAATGAATGCTTTAAAAAAGATTTTTATTCATCAAAACTTATCATTGGAGATAGTGGCAAACAATCTTTACATCAAATTGAAGGATTCGTAAATGCTTATGGTAATGATAATGATAATATTTATTTAGTAACATCAAATATGAAAAACAGATATTTAAAACAAATACAAAAAATTTCAATAAATTCTCAAGATGATATTAGTATTCAAAAAAATGATATTACCTTTGATACAATAATTGGAAGCGACAATAAAATGATTATTAATGATGATTATATTTATTGCTTTACTATAAAAGAACGATTTAGTGTTAGTCTTTTAAAAATTTCAACTAAAACTTTAAAAGTTGAAAATGTTTTTGATTTGATTAAATTTAATGATAAAGAAGATAATGATAAATATTATCCAATTTCAACAAACTCAATTTTCTATTTTGATGATAAGATATATTATCCTACAAAAGAGGGAAAGGTATATAGTTTTAACATTAAAAACAATGAATTTGTTAAAGAATTCAGCATAAAAAATTATAGTTTAAATCCACAATCTAATTTAATTAGTTATTATAGCAAATTAAATAATGAAATATACTTTCTTTATCTTGATAATGTAAAAAATAAGTATTGCATATGTACATATGATTTAAATGGAAACCTAAAAAATAGTTTATATCTTTATAATTTAAATATAAATAATAAGTTGTATGCACATTCATTTATAAAAGAGGATTAGTTTTATAATATGTATTGTATTTAGTAAGTGGAATGATGGTGAAAAAGCTTTACTATAATTAAGAACATAATTGTATAATATAATTTAACTTAAAGGGAGAATGTTTATGAAGAAAATATTATCGATTATATTTTCTTGTTTATTTATTGTTACACTAGAATATATAGGACGTTTCATGGTTAAAGAAACTAGTTTATACATTTTAGTATGGATATATGTAGTGTTTCCTAGTATATTTATTCTTCAAGGAGTTATTTGTTCAAATTCAATAAAGAGTATGATAATTTGTTTCTCATTATTATCAATAAGTATATTAATACCAACTTATGTATGGTATAAGATCAATGGTATAAACATACTAATAATAATTTATTTATTGTTAGGTTTAATTGCATCGCATTTAAAAAAAATGTAGAATTCGTGTTGCTATGTACGAATTCTGCATTTTTTATTTTGATGCAATTTAAATGGAGATCATTTTTAAAATATAGTACGTGATAGAGAAGAATCTTTAGCTGATACTGCTAGGGGTTCTTCAATTGAATACTGAATTAAAGAATGGAATGGTATTACAAGCAGGAAGCATATTAGGAAATATTCAAAATTCTAATGAGCAATTAATAATAGAAAGTTTAGTTCCAAGCTCAGATAGACCAAGGATAAATGCCGAAGATGATGTGTCTTTAGTTGTTGGAGGTTTGAGTCAAACAGAATATGGAACGTTAGATGGAGTTGTAGAAAGCATTGATGAAGATGCAACAATTGATCAAAAAAGTGGAAATTCTTATTTTAAAGTTAAGATAAGACCAAGTAAATCATACTTAGAGGACAAAAGAGGAGAAAGAGTAAATTTAACTCCTGGAATTGTAAGTGAAACTAGGGTTAAGTATGAAAAAATAACATATTTAAAATATCTGATAGAGCAGGTAGGAATAAAGTTAAATTAAATCGCTATTAGAGGTAGCTCGAGATACCTTTGATATATATTAAAATGAGGTTAAAGTATAAAGGAGGATTTTAAAATGAGTACAGTAGAATTAAGATTACCAAGTACTTATTTAGAAGTAGAGAAAGATGAAATGGAATATGTTGATGGTGGAGCTAACTATCAAAAATACTGGTGGGGTTGGTCGATAGATCTAGATAGTAAGGAATGCGGTACAATGGCGGATTTATTAGATCTTAATCTTGGCTTAGCTGGAACAGCAACTGCTATTAGTGGTTTTATTGGTGGACCTGTAGGCATAGGCGCAGCACTTGCATCACTAGCATATGGAGCAGGTGTACTATATGTAAAAACAGAATTAAAAGGATGTGCTAACCAAGGGTTGTCAGCAACTTTAAGTAAGAACTTTTCTGGATATCACGTAAATGTGTTGTAAAATAAGAAATACTTGTTTTGATAATTAATATATATCATTAGGACAGTAGGTAGGATATTTGTGTAAAAGTAAAGTTTATCTACTGTCTGATTGTAATCTAATAAAGATATTAGTTAATACAAAATTTAAACTTAAAATTAAAGTTTTACTAAAAAGTAGAATTGTGTATAATATAAATAGAATAAAAAAAGGCTAACAATTGCGCCTAAAAGCTCAAAAATTAATAAATATGTATGTTTAAAAGGTGGACATATAGATTTATATGCAGAGAATGCTAATATATTTAAATGATTTATAGAAATTACATGAAGAGGTCTGGATTTTTAACAGGTCTCTTTTTAGTTATTTTCATATAAGCATAATTCTAAATGTTGAATGGATATAATAGATATAAATTTTAATAAACTTAAATATAGTATTAACTTTATATAATTGAATAAAAAGTTTCATCTATAATATTTAAATATGTTAAGATAGAGTAAAAAAGTATGTGGAAACTTGAGAAAATTTGCTTTTAAATTACATAAGGAGAAAATATGGACAAAAGAATAAAAGTATTAGTTACATTAAACTGTATTAGTTATGGATTAATGGGATTAATTGCATATGCTAATATAAATGGGATAATGAATAATTTAAATAATATAATAAAGTTTATAATAGGAGTTATACCATTTATATCAATCATTTTTACATCATTTATAGTTACTGATTATTATTATAAAGACTTCAAGTACATTAGAAATGAAGCAGTTTTAGATTTATCAATAAGAATAATTGCTTGGGGATTGGTCTTCTATTGTTTTAATAATTCTAGCAATCTAGAGAATAAATTTGTAATTGTTATTATTGCATTCGTATTTAATAGTATAGTTGAATATTTTATTAATAAGAAGATTACTAATTTGCAACATAAAAATGAAGATAAAATAAGTATAACAAATGAGGAAAAAAATAATATTAGAGCGATGGTTTTTGCAACAAATAAACAAATAGTTTCATTACTTGTATTTATGGGAGTAGGATTATCGGTTCCAGTTACTAAAAATATGGAGGGAACAAAAGAAAATTGGCTTATACCAGTTATGTTCTCAATATTTGTGTTTGCATGGTTTATTAATATGAGTTATAAAAACTATACGAAATTCTATTTAGATATGGGATATTCTAAAAGAATATTTATTAGAGATATAATATTTGTAACGATTGGATATAGTGGATGTTTAATTTTATCATTTTTAAAATTTAATAATTCAGTATATGCATTTATAGAATTTATAGGAATATTGTTTCTTTTACCTACAATTTCTACAATGCGTAAAATGTCACGTAGGTTAAAGCAAATAAGAGAAAGCTTAGGAAAAGATGAATATACTAATTCTATAATTAATAAAAATGAGTAGAATCATTTTTATTTTAATACAATAATTTTATAGAAGCTATTTAATACATATTAGTAGATGTTACTTATACTACATTTATTGAGCTACCGCATTAGAGGATAAAAATCCATTAGCGGCAGCTAAATTTTTGAGTACTAAATAAATTTAAGAGATTTTTAATGTGAGTTGTAATATAAAGAAAGGAACATAAAAGTCTCAGTATAATAGCAAAAAGTACATATAAAACTTATTAGGAATAAATGAGTTCGTTTTTTTATAATATATATCTTTATCATGCGTGAATCTTAAAAGTTTTATATGAAAATGAAAAACCAGAAATAAGAGAAGGAAGAGAAGAAAGATATACTAAACTTAGATGGAATATTTGACGACAAATTATGTTAGAAGATTCCAAAAAAGAAAATGCTAGCCACAGGATGGTTAGCATTTTTATTTAAGAAAATATTCTGCAAACTTGTTTCTTTTACTTTAATTTAATTTATAGGATTATATATAAAATTAGAGCCAAAATTATTACACAAGTAAGTTTGTCCGTTTACTGTGTACCTAATTGCTAGCTCTATTTTTGAGTTTCTTGGTAATCCATCTATAGAGAATGACCAATTTTCTGCACTATTATTATTATATTTATTATTAAACATAGCACTTACATTTTTATAGGTTTTTCCGCTATCATCAGAATATAGTACATCTACATCTTTAGCATAACCTAGGTTTTGTAGGCTTATTGTACCATAAATTGAGTCAGTGCCATTTATGGCAAAATACCTATTAGTGTTGTATAGTTCAACAGGCCCATTATTAAAAATTTGAAAACCAGAATTATAATCTGTGCCTTCTATACTGTAGTTTTGTCCATTGTTATTATCCCAGTACACTTGTCCATTAAATTCATATTTTATAGCGAATATATATTTTCTACCGACATCTAAACTTTCAGATAATTTAAAATTCCATACTTCATCGGTATTAGATATTTGTTTGTAAAAACTGGCAGGGGTATCAACCCAATCAATTCCATTATGTGAGTAATGAATAGTTACATTTTTTGCGTAAGCAAGATTTTTTACTAAAACTTGTCCTGAAATACTTTGGCCTGGAACCTTTCCATAGTGAGATTCATAACTAGCATTAAGTAATGATATTACTGATGAATTGTTTGAAGCTGCAAAAACTCTTGTACCCTGTGTAAATATACCAAAGGATAGCACAAGGATCATGCACAATTTAAGAGTAGCTGATAAAATTTTTCTGTTAATTTTCATAAATATTCCTCCATTCCTAATATGTTTATTTTTTATACAGTTACATATTATCATCCCAAAAGTTATTTTTCAACAAAAATGGAAGCAAAATTTAAGTTTGTAATTTTATACAAAAATAGTGAGGTTTATATAAATATTTCTTTGTCAGAGTAGTATTAAGGTTTATATATTGTTGGACTTCTATAAGAGACAATACTAATTTTGAGTGGGAGATAAATCAAGCTTAGATATAAATTTAAGGTTATTAGGGATAATAATAGTTTAAAGGTTGAATTTATTGATAATGGTGGGCGGAGAGTTGGAAAAGTGGAATTGGGGGTGAAAATTGAATTGTTTATGATATGCAACAAACTTCTCACATTCTTTTAGCACTTTTACATTTATCTTAAAAAATTTTTGGTTAAAATGACTATTTTAGCAAATAATTAATTATGTTACAATATTTACAAAATAAATAAAAGGAGGTTCATTAAATGAAACTTAAACAAAACAAATTTTTTATTTTCATCTTTTCTTTTGTATTGCTTGCAGGTTTAACTCTTCCCACCCAGGCTTCAGCTCAAACAACACAAAACGTTCAACTAGTCTACTCTAAAACCATGAGCAAAGACAATCACATTTTTGCTTATGGCTATGTTCAAACGCTTCCATCTGAAGGAGGATCGGTTGAACTTCACTATCAGGTAGGAGAGAATGTTTGGAAAGATATAAATGCTACCTATGTTGGTGTAAAAGATAATGCATATGGGTTATGGTACTTTGAGATTGATGGTGGCCAAGATCCTATGTCAGACTATTCTAAGTCAGGAAAAGATTTTAGATTTGCAGTGAAATACACAACTTCTTCTGGACAAGTTTATTGGGATAACAATAATGGGAATGAATTCAAAGTTAGTGGAGGGTATTCTGCTAATTTCGGCAGATATGTTCTAGGTTCTAGCAATTTAGTTCTTGCAAATGCCAATAGTTGGACTAGTGATAATACTTATTTTACAGGGCAGATAGCATTAAAAAATTCAGATTATAATAAGGTTGTAAAAGTTAGATACAGCTGTGATAACTGGGTTACTTACAAAGAGACTTCTGCTATATATCAGTTTTCAGAACCAAATGATGTAGAAATATGGAGTTTTAGAGGCGAAGGTCCTGCTAATGCAAAAGATTTTAAGTTCGCAATATCTTATACAGTAAATGGACAAACCTATTGGGACAATAATTTTAATTCAAACTACACGGTTAATGTATCTGAATCTTTAAATAATCCTGGAGTAAGATAACTTACAGTAGGCTGCTGAACAACTAACTAAATAGTCAGTTGTGCAGCAGCACTTTTTTATTGTGCAAAAAAAAGCATCGCAAGCTGCTTTTTCAAAGAAGTTTTGTAACACTCCTATAGTGATAACTTTTTGTTAATACGTTAATCTTTTTTTTATATTTATTATTTATCTAATATTTTTTAGTTAAGTTACTTGGTTTAATAAGATTCCAAGTCTTTAATACATTCTTCACAAATATGTATTCCTTTAAAGTCGGTAATATTGCTCACATTGCCACAAAAACTAAATCTAGGAGAATATTTAAAAAAAGAATTGATAGAATCAACTGACTTAATGTTACTAAATGATATTTAAGTGAATACTATAATATTTAATACATAAAATATATCTGAATATAGCTGAAAGGTTGGTGCGTAATGAAAAAATTTGCTGTTTTATGTTTAGCTTTTTTATTTTTGTCATTTAATATACTTGGAGTAAAAACATTGGCTGTATCTCAAACTAATGTTTTAAAACAAGGCGTTTATACAGTATCGGATTTGAATCCTTCAGAAGGCAATCTTTATGACATTGTAAATGTTTCTCAAATAGAAAATGCCTATATACTTATCTTTGATGAAAATTTTGTTATAATGCAATCTCTACGATTACCTATTAGTGTAAAAAGTTTTAATTTAATACCATTGAAACCAAACTACCAACTTGTAGTACTTGGTAAATCAGAAATATATATAAGTCCAAGACCAGTTAAGTAGTTATTTTTTGGTTTATAATGGTAGATTTCGTGTTGTTGTACACGCAATCTACCTTTTAAAAATATATTAAGATTACATTAAGTTTAGTAACTTGTCTTTGAGTTAAAGTAGATATATCATAAATGTTTTGAGAAGATGCATCGGTTATTACATTAGAAAATTTTCAAGTCTAATAAGCAAGTATGGAGAAGCAGCTACTGGAAATCTTATATTCGCAATTACACCAATTAGATCATTAAGCTTCCTAACAGTAGAAACTCTTAACATATAAGTTCTCTTTACATTTAAAAAGTCCCCATCAATAAGTTCTTCGTATGTTAAATCATCTTTACTCATCACAAATTCCTTTTTTCTCGTCATAATAATCACCTCTGATAGGGATATATGCAAAAATTAAGCATATTCTTCAGAATAAATATGTTAATATTCTTCACCATAAATATTCTTAAGAATATGCTGAAAAAATGCGGGCTTGAAGAGGTTTCAAGGGAACATAGTACAAAATTTAAGTCATTGAGCTTTAAAATAAAGTTAAAAAGCAGCCTATAAGGCTGCTTTTTGGGTGTGAGACATTATAGAAAACTATAACGGTGTGTTTATATTACCATAAAGGTAATTATATGTCAATATATAAAAATATTGCTAGGTTGGTGGCGTTTTGTAGGGGATTTTTAGGAATGTTGGAGTTAGTTTTAATTTGTTGGTGAAGGTTAATGGGATTGTGAATAAAGATTTTAAGATACTTTAGATGTCCAACTTCCATCCCTATAAGTTGGTACTGATGATTTAATGAAAAATATATAAATTGGAATTACTAATTATTTTAGGTATAATATGGATATAGGGAGTTAACTGTATGTAGATGGGATTTGAAAAAATATTGTGAGATGATTAGGAGGGGAAATTTGTTAAATATTATTAGTTTAATGTGTTTATTTTTACTAGCGATGGTCTTTGTAATTCTATATATTAAGGATAAGAAAGCATATCAATTTTTAGGAATAATTGATGCGATTATAGCCATTTTTTTTAAAACTCCATTTTCAATTGGTATTAGTAAAACCTTAGAAAATACATTGGTTGGAATAATGTTAATATTGATGATAATTATCTTTTATTTATTAATGAGTGATAATAGAGAAAAGTATGAATGATAAAATTTGGTTAATAGTGATAGAGTATAAATATTACGAGGTGATAATTTGATATAACAGAAGTAGAAAGAATCCTTAGGAGAGAGGATTCTTTTTTTATAGGTCAATAGCTAAAATTGATTAAATAATTATTAGATATGCAAAAATAGTTTATTTTTGAGTATAACAAATGAAGGATATAACTGCTTTATCCTTTATTTTGCTGAGCTTATAAAAAGATCTTAAAAGTAAATACTAAAAACATCAGTAGGCTGCGATGCAAGCAATTTTAAAAAGTAAATAAAAACGTAACTTTAGTTACCGATTCATATATAAATAAATGTTATTATATTCATATGATAAGATTTATTAGTTGAAATGGGTAATCAATTAAAGTCTATAAAGAAAGGATGATGTGCATATGAAAAAAGACATAAATTATATTACTATAGATGGTCGTGGAGAACATGAGTCCTTTAGGGATTGCATTACAAAGGCTATTGAAGACCTAAAACGAAATGAAGGAATACATGTAATTAAAGATTTTGAGCCTTTCCCAATGTATAAAATGATGGAGGCAAGAGGCTTTGACAAATATATTGAGAAAATAAGTGATGAAGAGTATCATGTCTATTTCACACCTAAAGCTCAACTTGAAAAAATTAAAATGGGTGAATACTTGAAGGTAGATGAAACAAAAATCAAAAATATTATGGATATTAAGCTAAGTTACCTAAAGGGAGAAATCTCTTTAGAAGAGGCAAAATTGAAAATGAAAACTTCCGTTGACAAGGTAACAGCACAAGAATTTGCTATATGCGAACAATATCTTCAGAAGTATGGAATTACAGATGATGAATTAGCACAAAGAATGAACGAAATCCTTGAAATTTTTGAGGGTATACTTGTAAGTGATAAGATTCAGCTGCCTTCAGGACATCCAATTAGAACTTATCTTGATGAGATTGAAGCTATAAGAGAAGTACTTAAAGAAATGAAGGAACTGTTACAAGGTAAGTTTATTAAGAATAGATGGTCTGAGCTTTACGATAAATTAGGACAGATAAATGTTCATTTTTCAAGAAAGCAAAACCAATTGTTTTCTGCATTGGAGAGCAAGGGGTTTGATAAGCCTTCAAAGGTCATGTGGACTTTAGATAATAACGTAAGAGACATTATTAAAAAAGCTAAGGATTATTTGCAGGCTGACCAGGATCAAGAATTTTTAAAGCTTCAAGAAGAAGTCCTTGAGATGGTAGAAGATATGATGGTAAAAGAGGAGGAAGTACTATTACCGACTGCTTTGGATTTACTAACCCAAGAGGACTTTGTAAAAATGAGAAAATCTGATGACGAAATTGGTTATTGTTTAATTCAAAACCCACCAACTTATGGAAATGAGAAGGAAGCTGGAGTGGCTTCAGAATCTAACAATGAATTGCTTAAGGATTTGGCAAAAGTGCTTCAAAAACATGGCATACTTTCTGCTCCTTCAAAAAATGAAGTATTGGATGTGAGTCAGGGAAAACTGACCATTGAACAGATTAATCTTATATTTAAGCATTTACAAGTGGATTTATCTTACGTGGATGAAAATGATATAGTGAAGTTTTATAGTGATACTAAGCACAGAGTATTCCCAAGAAGTGCAGGAGTTATTGGAAGAGAAGTTCAAAACTGCCATCCAAGAGAAAGCGTTGATACTGTTGAAGAAATTATCAGAGCATTTAGAGCAGGAGAGCATGATGAAGCCGAATTTTGGCTGGAAATGGGCGGAAAATTCATATATATCATCTATAATGCAGTAAGAGACGAAGAAGGAAACTTTAGAGGCGTTTTGGAAATGATGCAGGATGTTACACACATTAGAAGCCTTACAGGAAATCAAAGGCTATTGTCCTGGGGCAATAAAAAGGAAGAAGATAAGCCTGCTAAGGATTCAGGTGCAGAAGTTAAAAATGAGTATGGAATTACAAAGAATACCATAATAGGGGATATAGTAAAAGATTATCCCTTTATAAAAGATTTTTTAGTTGATTTATCTCCTAAATTCAGCAAGTTGAAAAATTCTTTATTGTTCAAAACTATGGCTTCCATGGCTACAATAGAAATGATCAGTGCTAGAGGAGGCTTTGAGGTTAATGAGTTGATAAATAAAATTGTGGGAGAAATTCAAGCCCAAAAGTAAAAGCTGTAATTTACGTGACAGGATGCATTAATTTCATAAATAATTAAGGAAGGAGAATCGCCAGATGATGGGTGTTTTTCTTCTTTTATTTATTTCATAAATAGCAAATTAATATTAGCTTTTACTATTGGAAGTGCAAAAATTTTTCTTTGATATTTAAGTGTATTAGCTTTATTATTTAGCTAAATAGAATTTGCATGTAGTTAAAAAGTAAATATTTTCAAATCTATAGTTTCAGAATTTTCGTCTAAAGATATATTTACTGTTACTGAATCTGATTCTATTATATTTGTGCTTTGCCCTTCTCCAGATACTTTATGTTCAAATGTTTTGGTATTAACTGAATCCCCTAAATCTATATCTCCACTTCCATGATTTGTGTTTGTTTTATAAGAATATTTTAAATTCTTATGAGCTTTTAAATCTGATAAATCACCCTTATAGGTAAAAGTTAATGCTCTTTCATCTTTAATTCCATTTAATGATTCAGTGAATTGTACTTGCCAATTTGAATTCTTACCTTCATATTTATATTCTTTTTTGTTATTGTTTTGTGATGAACACCCTGTAATAATCAATAAAAATAATATTAATATTATTTTCGTTTTTCTCATTTCTTCACCATCCTATTTTTTGTAAATTTCTTATTATCAACATATTATCATAATTACACCAAAAAAGTAATGTTTTGAGAAGCTGTATCCAGAATATTATTAGGGATAATAATAGTTTTAAAGTTGAATCTATTCTTTACACAATTTTAATGTATAATAAAGCAAGTAATGTATAATAATTGATAGAGCGTATTGTTAATTTATATTTTTGATCTTACAAAGATTAGTGAAAGGACGATGTTATGATTAATAAAAATCTTAATAACAAGCTTATTAATATAATTGTTTTTATTTTATTCATTATAGTAATATGTATGGGGACAATTTCTGTTATTGCATGGAAAAGGACAAATGATTTGATTTTTATTATATCTGGACTTGTTAGTATTTTAGGTATTTTATTTAATATCTACCTTTTATCAAGAGTAAAATCAAAAAAATAGGCAGTGATATTTTTCGTGAAAGAAGGAGGATAATATATGACTGATGAAGTGTTTGTAAAAAAGTGGTCTACAATAATTGAAAAAGGATATAAAAATTATATAATACCTAGGGTTATTTTAGGGGCTAGTTTAGGAGCATTTTGAGGAGTGTTAACTACATGGGTGTCATATATAACCTGGAATAAGGGTGCATTTAATTCTATAATGCGTTATATTGGCGCTGCTTCTATTGGCACAGTTATAGGTGTAATAATAGCAAGTAATTCTTTATGGAGAACTAATGAAAAAAGATATTTTAAATTTATGTCAAAGAATCAGAAGTTATAATTAGATAGATACATCATATTAACTAACAGAAACAATATTGTACAGGAAAATAGTCTTATCTAGATGTAATACTTACTCATCTTAATATGACAGATCCCATGGGACTGTCGCAGAACCATCTGCAAAAAAGGCTGTGTCATTCCCTTCTTTAGATTCACCAAATATAGGATCAATTTGAGTGAGGGGTTCTACTACTGTGTTTGTTGTTTCTGCAAGTGCTGAAACAGGTGTTGCCAAAGTAACTGCCACCATACCTAAAGCTATTAATTTCTCGAATTTCATTGCTTGTGCTCCTAAATCTGTATTTGAGTTCAGATTACACTATATGGTAGTAAAGCGCTCAAGTTTTTGTATAATTTTAAATTAATTGAAATAATTCCGAAGAATATTAAAAGTATGGCTTGCTTTTGATATTATTTTTTCAATTTATAACTTTAAAATTATGTGGTTGATATATTTTACAATTAGTGACGTAATATATATATAATAACAGATAAGGATAATTGAGGGGGACTGCGAGCAAAATGAATATTGAAAGCAAAATAGAAAACACAATTGTAAACGAAGTTTTTAAATTATTTACACAAGACAAATTTCAAGAAGGTAAAATGATATTAAAAAAAATATATTTGCAAAGCTATAGTCATATAAAAAGTTTAAGGGTTAGACGCTTGCTCATTCATAACCTAGCTTGGGTTGAAGATGAATTGGGGGAAGTTGAAAGTTCTAAAATACATATTAAGATGATTAAAGATGAATTAGAAAATGATCCTGATTATATAAATAAAAATATATCTGATTATTGCTTAATTTTAAATCTTTATTGTGAGATATTTAAGGATGAAATCAATATTAATGAGTATAAAGAAATTAATCTTTTTATATCTAACTATCATCATGAAAATGGAAGTTTAGGTCGAGAATATGTTGCATTAGCTAATGTGTATTTAATAGACAAGAAATGGGATAATATAATTTCATTGGTTTTAAAATTAAAAAAATATAATGTAAATAAATATTTTATAGATGGAATGCTAGAAGCATTAGGGAAACATAATGTATATGCTTTTCATAAAGCATATCATTTATTGAATGGAGGTGAGGTTTATGTTTAATTTTTTATTTAATTTTACTACTCTAATAAAAGACATGTGGGGATAAAAAATAAAATCACATGCTTGGTAGTCAAGGGAGCTGTCGCACTAATTAATTAGTGCGACAGCTTCTTTATTTCGCTTAAAATAATTTTTACACATTTTTATGATATCTGCCAAAGTAAATCTTACTTTCATGATATAAGAGAACTATCGTTACATAAATCTTTATAATTTTTTTTAGTTACATATGCATGTATTAAATTATGTAACATATACATATATTGAATTAGATTAATTTAATATTTAAAATTAAGGAGATAAAAAATGAAGCTATTGAAGTTTTAATTGTTGTTGATGTAGCAGGAGCTACAACAGACTCATCAAATTTTGGACAAAAGTATGTATATCTAGTAGATAATACAGGATATATAGGTGGTTCAGGAGAAGGTCAGTGTGAACTTTGTACTAAATGTCAAGCTGAACAAATTATTCATTGGAGAGTTGCTCCTATTTCTGCTGATGACAATATATCTATTTCTGGATTTACTAGTTGTGGTTCTAGTCAAATGGTGCCTAACATTTGTAATCCTAGACAAGAGGGAAGTGGAAGTGAAATATACTGGAGAGGCGTAGTAGACCCAAATGCTCAATCAGGTAGTTACCAATATTCAGTTAACCTTATCTTAAATGATAATCCTACACCATTTACTTTTGACCCATTTATTATAGTTTCTTAGTGACATAAATATTACTTTAGTAAAATCAATAAAGGCATATACTTTTTTAAGTATATGCCTTTATTTTACATTCTTTTCTATTAAGCTATTTTATTTAAGGAATGTAATTCAAGAAGTGGTCACTTACTTCGTAGTCATCTCTAGAAAATTCGGCAGAGATATTTTTATTTTCCAAATAGCATCCCGAATTTTTCCAAGATTTTAGGTTTATCATCATAAGACATGATTACTTCAATAAATCTTAGCTTATCTGAATTATGGGCAGCATCATTTAAAGCTTCTTCAAGTTCAGTTTCACTTTCAACCTTAAATGAAATAAAATTTCCTTCATGAGTTAAAATGCTAGGTAATTTATGATATTGCCAAATTCCAATATCATTATAAGGTTGATATTTTCCATGAATTGCTCTTTCAATAGTATAACCATTGTTATTGATGAGAAAAATAATGGGGGTTATATTCTGTCGTAGTATGGTTGATAATTCTTGAGCAGTCATTTGGAAAGAACCATCACCAATTATTAAAATATTTCGTCGAGTTCTATCTGCAAGTTGTGTTCCCAAGAGTGAAGGAAGAGTATAACCTATGGATGCCCATAAAGGTTGACCAACAAAGGTTGCTTTATTTGGGATAGGCATTATAGAAGCGCCACAAAAAGCAGTACCTTGATCAGCAAGTATAACATCTCCTTCTTGTAAAAAACCACATATATATTGCCAAAAACGTTTTTGTGTTAACTTTTCATTTGATTTGGATATAAATCTTGAAGTGAATGAAGAAGCATTAGAGAGATTAGGACTAATGTCTAATTCTTCAGTAGGTCTGTGATGTAATAATAAGGTTAACTGATTAAGAACATCTTTCATAAAAATAGAATTATAATGCTTATCTTCAACCTTTGCAGTATAAGGATGAATTTCTATAACTTGATTATCAGAAAAACCTTGAGAAAATCTACCTGTAATAGTGTCTATTAATTTTACTCCTATACTGATAATGCAATCAGATTCATCAACTCTTTTTCTTACATAAGGAGAACTTAAAGTTCCACTATAAACTCCAATAAATTGAGGATGTGTTTCAGGAAAAACTCCTTTTCCCATACTTAAAGATGCAACGGGAAAACCTGTTTTTTCAGCTAAGTCATATAAAGTTTGTTGAATTTCATAACGATTTACTTCAAAGTCAGTTAAAATAATTGGTTTTTTAGATTTATCAATCTTTGTAATAGCATCATGAAGGAATTGTTTCAATATTTTTTCATTTCCCTTGGTCGATTCAGCTAATAAAGTTAATAAAGATTTTTTAGGCTTATTAATAGGTTTATCACATATATCAATTGGTAAATTAATATGAACGGGACGTTTTTCTTTTAAACAAACTAATAAAATATGATCAATTTCTTGGTCAGCATTTTCTTGTGTTAAAAATGTTTGCGCAACAGTTACTTCCTTAAACATATTTATAAAGTGTTGAAAATTTCCATCTCCTAATGAATGATGAACGTACAAGCCCTTTTCCATCACTATTGTAGATGGTGTACCAGTAATTTCTACTACAGGTACATATTCTGCATAAGAACCTGCAATACCATTAATTGCACTTAATTCTCCAACACCATAGGTTGTAATAAGTGCTGATATTCCATTTATTCTAGCATACCCATCTGCTGCATAGGCTGCATTAAGTTCATTACAATTTCCAATCCACTCTAGTCCATCATGAGCAATAACATGGTCTAAAAATGAAAGATTATAATCACCTGGAACGCCAAATATATGGCTAACGCCTAATTCATAAAGTCTATCTAATAAGTATTTGCTTACTGTATATTGATTATTCACACAAAACACCTTCTTATATTACTAGAAATATATCTTATATTTTATAATTAAGTTTTCACTAACTTTGAATTTATACATAATTTTATAGCTTCACTAATAGGAAGCTGTAATCTATCATCTAATCCATTTTATATCTAATTGTCGTTAATTATGCTATCATTATTTACAAAAAGTGTAAATTGTATTTTTGCCTAAATTTATATATTTTTTCGCTAGTGCTTAATTATGAGCAAATACAAATTATTAAATAAGAGTAATAAATAACATAATACAAAAAGTTAAGTAATTAATTGAGATGCAGTAAACATTTCAAATACAAAGAAGCTATCTTTACTTTATTAAGATAGCTTCTTATAATTATAACTATTTAATTGTTTTAAATTCAAAACCTCTTTCTTTAAACATATCTATTATTGATTGCAATGATTTAACGGTTTCTTCTTTTCCATAAGTATCATGCATTAAAAATACAACACTATCTGCATTAGGACCTAAAGCATTGAGAGTTTGTTTACTTATGTCTAATAATTCTTTTGCTGTTTTATTTGGCTTTCCTTCAGCATCTTTTGATAAAGCATCCCAATCTATGCTAGCATAGCCTTTTTCATCAAGGATAGGTCTTATTTCTGTTCTTCCATCCCAAGACCAATATCCACCTGGAAATCTTATGACTCTTGTTGTAAAATCTTTACCTAGTATGCTTTTTAAAGTTTTATCACACTTGTCCACATCTCCAATAAAATTAGTAGGACTTATTACTCTATTAGGATATAAATAATGAGTATTATGACTATAGGTATGATTACCTATAGCATGTCCTTCTTTAACGGTTCTCTTTAATAGTTCCTTTGATTCTTCTGAACTTTCTGCATTTTTTCCCATTATCATAAATGTAGCTTTTATTCCATTCTCTTTTAATATGTCTAATACTTTAGGTGTATTAGTTGTAGATGGGCCATCATCAAAAGTTAAATAAGCAATTTTCTTTCCATCTGTACGTACTGGATACTTTATTTGATTTTTATTTAATTTATTTGTAATATTAGATATTGTAATAGCATCCTCAGCATTTGGATCCTTTTCTAATGGAATATATCCACTATTATCTAAATCAGAATTATCTGTTTTATCTTCTGTATTAGGCTCATTTGTCACTATAGAATCTTCTACAACTTCTGCCTTGGTATAAAGTTTTTCTTGATCGCTTTCAAACTTTATCTTTGCTGCAACTCCACAAACAATAATAACTATTATAATTGTTATACCTAAAATAATTCTTTTTTTAGCATTTCTTTTATATCTTTCTCTTCTTTGATTCATAACACTTTTTCTTATTTTCTGTTGTCTCATATATATAATGCCTTTCTATTTATAATATTATCTACCAATTATTGTACTATTTTGTAGATATATATTCAAGAAGTATATATTTTAAGTTTATAAAGAAAAAGGTAGGATTCGTGTATAACAAACATGAATTCTATCTTTTAAAATTAAGTATGGTATATCAAAACGTATTTCTTAAAATTTTACTATGGTTAGGGTTTATTTTTCTTGTAATATCAATTTTTTTACAAAAAAAATAAGAAAGAAACAACTGAAAGAATTGGATAACATATTCTAATTATATAAGGAGTGAATATGGACAAAAGAATAAGAATATTGGTGATACTTAACTATATTAGTTGTTCTAATAACTAAAAATATGGGTATCTGTATCAATGGAACAGAGACTGAAATTATATTATGTTTCTCTGCTAAAAGAAAAATGAAATAAAACATATCTTGAATGTATTAAGGTCTGTTCTGTTCCATCCATTGAACAGCCCAATCTATCAAGGGTCTTTGTTTCATAAACCTTACATCTGCATTACCAACCTTATTAACTTTAATGTTCATTTCTTTATCATATTCAGCTCCAAGTTTAATGAAATCACGATCATCTACTGCCTGAGTTTTATATGTTACCCATTTTCTAATCCCATTAACTAAAATAGCGCTACTTTCATCTACAAATTTTTTGCTTGAAAAGTTTGCTTTGGCTTCTGCTAAATGAAGAGAAGTATTTTTATCATAGCCTACGCCAATTAATAGTACATATCCATCTAGCTCATATAATTTATCTAAGGGTGAGCCTTTTCCAAAAATATTACTTAAATCATGTGTAGATGTAATATATTCAGCATGCTTGCCGATTGAAGCAATTGACCTAGCTGGATGTTCTGTTCGTTTAGCACCTGGCCATTTTCTGAACATTTCTGCAACAATGCCCATACCTATAGCAGGAGTAATTTCCTTATCATAAGCGGGCCAGTTTTCTCGAATTATAGGCCAATATTTTTCAGGAACTTCCCAATGAACTCCGCTAGATGGATCTAAGTTTTTCCAGGTTTGCGAAGGCATAATTAAAGTTCCTTCATCTCCAACAATTTCTAGAAGTGCTCTTATTAAAGTTTCAGCACCTCCAACAACAAAGCCTAATTTACTTAAAGAAGTATGAACAAATATAGTTTGTCCTTGAGATAGCCCGCAATTTTTAAATTGATTAATTAAATCTTCTTTGGTTAGTATTGATATTTCCTCCATTTTAAAACCTCCTAAATAGAAATAGAGTTTAAATCTTAAATATTAGTCTATTTACATAATAAGTTATTTAAATTTAAAATACAAATATTACCTTTTGAGTTTTTGTAGTACAAACATTTCCGAAAAAACCTAAACAGATATATAAGATAGTTGGATACAGGCATAATATATTTTAATTTTACTTCACCATATATATGTTAATATTCTAAAGAATATGCTGGTAAAATGCTGGGTGAGGGAGTGTAGGAATATAATTCACATAATTTATTTTAGAAACATAGTATGTATTATATTAAACTATTTGGAGGAAGTTCTAATGGGCTATAAAGAAAATCAATATGAACATTGTTCTAAAGATAAAAATAAATGCTTAATCCCAAATCATAATCATGAATTCCTATCAAGTACAGATTATGCTAGAGACGATGAAGGAGAAATCCACAATCATCGTATTGCTGGAGTAACTGGACCTGCAATTAGATTTGGTAATTCTCATGTTCACAAAGTAGAAGCCTTTACAGATACTTTTGGCGATCATTTTCATAGAATATCAGATACTACTGGGCCTGCAATTTTTCTTCCAGGAGGAAAACACATTCATTTATTAGAAGGAGAAACATCTTTCAATGATGGACATGATCATGATTATTTCTTTGCTACACTAATTGAGAATCCTAGTGAAGTACCAGAGAGTAAAAAGTGTTAAGAATTATATTATGGAGTAAGAATTTTCTTACTCCTTTTCATATTAATAAATTAGAAAAATAGCTATGAAAAATAAACATATTTATGGAAGTATATAAATAATTATAAGTATACCCAAATTTCAAGTGGATAGGGGTGATAAGCATGGATTTTTTAAGTTTAATTAAAGATAATTTATTGGAGCTTATTCCGGCAGTGTACATTTTAGGGCTAATATTAAAAGGTACAGAGAAAGTACCTGATAAATATATACCTGTCATTCTCCTACCAATAGGAATCGTAGGTGCTTTTGCATTTGCTGGCATAAGTGCGCAATCAGTTGTACAAGGGATATTAATTACTGGAGCTGCTGTTTATGTTAATCAACTTTTCAAACAGGTTAAGAAAAATGAAAATTAAAAAAATTGCTATAATCTATAGCAATTTTAATATTCCTAGGTTAGGCTCAAAAAAAATAATATAGTTATTTAATTTTACATGAGTACCATATCTTCTTTTATAATATTCTAAAGTTAAGTCAAGAAAGTGAGGTGTAACATCTAAATAGTTGGCTAAATCACTTTTATTTGTTATTCCATCTTTGAAAGCTGATGTTAAGTGTGACAATGTAATTAATTTTTCACAAGCCCACCTTCTTGCTATTGATTCTTTCTTTTTAGAAAGTATAGAATTATCTAAAATATCTCCTGTACTAGTATAGAAGTGTCCAAGCTCTTCGGCGAGGATACATTTTTTTTCTGTATTTGTTTCAATTTTGTTATCTATAGCTATTACTCCATCAGAATAATATCCTTTAGCTTTTCCTTTAAATGAAACTTCCAATATATCTACGTTGTCATTTGTAGCTTTAGCAATTAATTCGTCGTATTCCATACATATCCTCCTATGAAAGTATATTCATTTATATGAATAGTATAACATAAAATACGAACAAATGTTCTAAAAATTAAAATATTTTATTTTTTCTTTTTTGAAATTACATACCTTATAAAGTTTTCTATGTCCTCTAGATCATCTTCTGTAAACTCTTCACCTTCAAAATGGGCAGCAAGAGTATTTATATTATTTTCTTTTACTAATTTATTTATTTTGTCCATTGGCTTAATGGTGTTATTGTAATTTCTTATTTCTGATTTACCTAGAAGATAATCCAAGGATATGTTGAAGTAATTTGCTATTTTAATTTTTATTTCATCATTAGGAGTACTATTACCATTCTCGTACATAGAGATTGTGGTTTTTCCAACTCCTAAAATTTTACCCAAGTCAGATTGAGTCATATTATTTTCTTTTCTTAGCTCTTTCAATCTATCTGATAAAGCAATCATATTTACTCTCCTTTTAAATACATGTTCAATAACATTGTACTTAATATTGAAAAATATTAAAAGATAAATTTAAAAATCTATATTGACGGTTCAAGTAATTTGGACTAATATAATGAATATAAGTTCAAGTAATTTGGATAGGGGTGAGAAAATGTTAAAAAAATTAAGATTAAGAAATGGCTATACTATTGCTGAAATAGCTAAGTTACTAGGTTATAAGAGCAAAAGTGGATATTGGGCATTAGAAAATGGTAAAGTTGAACTTACTATGTCTAAAATAAAAAAACTTTCCAAGATATATGGAGTAGAGATGAAAATTTTTTTTGAATAGTAAGTTCAAGAAGCTTGAAAGAGGTGTTAAGATGAAAAATGCAATAAGTGGGTTTAATCAAGTGAAGCTTATAGAGTTTGGATTAGATTTAAAATATGCGTTACTTTTACGATATTTTGTTGATTTTAGGGATACTAAAAGTATGACTATGATTATAGTTAATAATGAACCATACTATTGGTTAAGTTACAAGCATATGAAAGAGAATATTCCTATAATTGGAATAAAGAGCAATGACGCTTTAAGAAGAAGACTAAAAAAACTTGAAGAGTGTAAGATCCTTGGACATTATCATAAGCTTCAAGGTGGAAGTTATTCTTATTATTGTCTTGGAGAAAATTATCCTTTGTTAATGTTAGATAATACTGAAAAGAAAAAAGATTATAATAACTATAATTCAGAGATTAAAGCAGAGAAAGGTTCAGACTTAAAAGTAGGATTCCTTGAGAAAAAAAGTTGCACTCCTCCTACTGAAAATAAGGAACAAAATAATCTTTCTACTATAAATAATAAGTTTAAATATAATAAATATGATATAGAGGAAATATGGGGATTATATCCGAATAAAAAGGGAAAGGCAGAATCTATAAAGAAAATCCCCAAGATATTAAAGAAGATATCAAAGGAAGAGCTTATAGGATGCATTATGAATTACAAAGGGGAAGTGAAGTATAAGGATAAAAAATATGTTTTAAACGGATCTACTTTTTTTAATGGGAGATATGAAGATTATCTTGAAGAAGAAAGTGAAAATTTAAGCCTGGTGAGTAGTGGAGAAGACAATATTTCATTTAGCATAAATCTGGAGGAGGATATGTAAATGAGTGAATTAAGAAAATTGCCTTATTCTACTGATGCTGAAGAAGCTGTTTTAGGATGCATTATCAATAATATAGACAAGCTATTATTTGTTGGAGATGTTTTAGATATAGAAGATTTTTATTGGGAGAAAAATAAGTTAATATTTAAAATAATTAAAAAATTGTATGAGAAAAATATTAACGTAGATTTAATTACATTACTTGAAGAAATAAAGGCTAGTGGAGATGTAGAAGTCTGTGGGGGGATAAGTTATATAACTAAATTAAGTGTTGATGGAGCATTTAATAACAATATCAATGATTACATTAGGATTATAAAGGATAAAGCTAATAGAAGAAAACTTATCAATGTGGGTAAAGAAATAGTATTGAAGAGTTATGAAGAATGTGAAGTTAATGAGGTTATTAATGAAGCTGAGGATTTATTACATAAAATATCTAATAACAAGAATTTGGAGAATATAGAACCTGTTAAAGTAGTTTTAAAGGAAGCTTTAAACAAAATAAAGGAAACATGCACCTTGGAAGATGATATCTTAGGAAATTCAACAGGTTTTTTAGAAATAGATGAAACAATATCTGGTCTTCAGAAAGGAGATTTTATAGTTATAGCAGCTAGACCATCCATGGGGAAAACTGCATTTGCTTTAAATATAGGGCAATATGCTTCAAAAAAAGCATCTGTTTTAATATTTTCTATTGAGATGACTAAAAAACAACTTATGGAAAGATTGTTATCTTCTAAGTGTTTAATACAATTTAACAATATTAAAAATGGAAATCTAAATGATGAGGAAATTTCAAAGTTAGTTTTGTCTACTAATGATTTAGAAAATAGAAAGGTTTTTATAGATGATAAAACAACGAATCTTTTAGAAATGAAAGCTAAGTGTAGATATTTAAAGATTAAGGAAGGATTAGATATTGTAATTATAGATTATCTTCAATTAGTGGAAGGAATGGAAAAGAGCTACTCTAGAGAGCAGGAGATAGCCAAAATATCTAGAGAATTAAAAAAACTGGCAAAGAATTTAGATGTAACAGTAATAGTATTATCACAATTATCAAGAGCAGCTGAACAAAGAAATGACCATAGACCAATTCTTTCTGATCTTAGGGAATCAGGCTCTATTGAGCAAGATGCAGATATAATAATGATGCTTTATAGAGATGAGTATTACAATAAAAATTCCAAGGATAAGAATATAGCTGAAATTATTATAGGTAAAAATAGAAATGGTGAAGTAAGGACAGTAAAACTTGGATGGATTGGGAAGTATCAAAGATTTGCACCATTAGTTAGGAGGAGTTAAAATGAATATAAATAAAGAAGAATATAAGGAATTAAGAAAAAAAGCAGAAATGAAACTTAGAGATTATCCTTACTATTTAATATCA
The DNA here is from genome assembly GCF_014836335.1 of Clostridium cibarium. Classification (GTDB taxonomy): domain Bacteria; phylum Bacillota; class Clostridia; order Clostridiales; family Clostridiaceae; genus Clostridium; species Clostridium cibarium. The sequence continues at coordinate 17,761 of NZ_JACSRA010000018.1, read as the reverse complement.
TTAGAAAATCCAGGCTTTAAAGGAGCTACAAAATGGGGGGAAGTATCAGGTCGAATAAATAGTTTCAATAGTACAGTTGAGAATTCTGTTTTGGATTTAGATTATATGAAAGGTGTAGTAAATGTAATTGATTGTGTTATGGAAAGATTAGATTCTAGTAGTAAGAGAATTATAGAGACTGCCTATTTTAGAGATGATATATTAAGAGAAGAAGTACAAGCAGAACTTATGATAGATAGAAATAGGTATTATAGATTAAAGAAAAAAGCATTAGAGAAATTTATGATAGTATTTAGATAATTTTTTGAGAAATAATTAGTGACAATTTTATGTACAAATTTATGTACATAAATGATACGATTTTATATACCAATGGGAAAATACATGTTAGAATTTATGTATGGTGAAAAACTGTACAGAGAGCCATGACAAAGCACAAGCTAAATGAAGCTTGTGCTTTTTATATGAAAAAAGGTACCTTATAAAAGTTCATAAAAGATTTTAACCCTAAAAGGGGGTGAAAGCTAAGTGACAATAATAGAAAGTTTAAGATTATTGATAAAGGATTGTCCCTATTTACAAGAATTTAATAAGGGAATTAATAATGAGAATAAAGATAATACTTCTTGTTTATATGAATTAGAAGAAATACCTACTGAGCCTATTTTAAAGAAATACGTGAATGGAGACAGTATAAATCAATATGAATTTATGTTTATAACTAAAGAAGCTTATGAAAAAGAAGTAATTAAGAACTTAATTGAAAGTGAGTTTGACAAGCATCTTATTTCTTGGCTTCGTAAGATAGTAAATAATAAAAATTTACTAGAACTAGATAGTAATAGACAAATACAAAATATAGAAGCAAGCTTAACAGCTGAAGCTTTGAAAAAAGAGAATTTAAAAGAACAATATCAAATTAAATTTAGATTAACTTATTATGATGGAGGAAGATAATTATGGCAAATGAAACAATTCAAAGACATCAATTAGCAGATTATTTAATGGTAGGAGGAACTTATGAACTTATGGGTGCAGGGTTTAGCACATTAGATGAAAACCCAACAGCTCAAGTTGATACAAAGACTTATGTTAATGATAAGTCAAGCACAAGTGTAATAAAAGGATATCAAACTCAGTTTGCTTATACTTCAGATTTAATTAAATCTGAAAAAGCAATAATGGCTTTATATGAAGTTGGTAGAAATCAATTAACTGGAGCAGATGCACAGTTTGATTATATTAGAGTAGAACTATTTAATCCTGTAGTAGGTAAAGAAAATACATTTAAAGCAAGAAAGTTTAAAGTTACATGTGAAGTAGCAAGTTTTGCAGGAGCAGGTGGAGAAACTGTAGTTGTAAGTGGTAATCTTTATGCAATTGGTAAAATTGTAGAAGGTGAATTTAACACAGTGACTAAGGCATTTACCGAAGCTTAATTTTAAATTTAAAAAAATAGGAGAGATGATTATGGTTATTAATGGAGTTGAACTTGAGGAATTAGATATATTTGATGCAAATACAATGGAAAGATATGAAAAAGCTATGGACAAAGTGGTTAAAAGTACACAAGAATATAAGGAGTTAAAAGGTTCAGAAATAGTTAGAAAAGAATGTGAAGTTATTTTTAAGTGTTTTAATGAATTATTTGGTGAAGGTACAGATAAAAAGATATTTGGAGATAAAATAAATATCATAACTTGTCTTAAAGCATTTGAAGAATTAGTTGAACAAATTAATTCTAAGCAAGATGAATTGGAAAAGTTAACTTCAAAGTATTCACCTAATAGAGCTAAACGTAGAAGTAAAAAATAATGAATATTTTAATTGATTTGCTACCTGAAGAAGTAACTATAGATGGGGTTAATTATAAAATTAACTCGGATTTTCGTACCTCTATGTTATTTGAAATGATGATGCAAGATAATGAAATAGATGAAAGTGATAAACTGATAAGAACTATTGATTTATATTATCCTGTTATTCCCGAGAATATTGAACAAGCTATAGAAAAAGCATTATGGTTTTACAGATGTGGAAAAAGTATTCAAAATGGTAAAAGAGATAATAATGGCAAGAGCGAGCAAATTTATTCTTTTGAATATGATGATGAGTATATATATTCAGCATTTCTAGATCAATATGGATTTGACTTACAAGATACTCAAAACCTGCATTGGTGGAAGTTTAAAGCTATGTTTAAATCTTTAAAGGAAGATAATGAAATAGTGAAAATTATGGGATATAGAGCTATGACTATTTCAAATAATATGTCAAAGGAGCAAAAAGATTTTTATAGGAGTATGAAAAGGCTCCATGAAATACCAAAATCTAAATCAGAGCAAGAGAAAATAAATGATATAGAAAAAGCTTTATTAGGAGATGGAGACTTAACTAAGATTTTATAATATGAAAAGATAGCAATTAAGAAGTTTATTTAAATATAAACTCTCTTAATTGCTAATTTTTTTAAAGAAAGGCAGGTGAAATACATGTCGAATAAGAAAAAGAGTAATAAGAAAAGTAAGGAAACTGAAACTACAGAGGTTAATGCTGATACAAAAGATAAATCCGCTGAAGGGGAGAAGGAAGTAGGTTTTCTTAAAAAGTTAGAAGAGGCTGCAAAAAGTTCTTGCGAAAATATAAAGAAGTCAGTTAGTGGAGCAATAAGTATTATAGGTGATTTAGCAAGTAAGATGGGATCTGATACAACAAAAAAGGCTGAGGAAGTAAAAAAAGCTTATGAAGATATATCATCTAAACTGCTTGAGAAGTTTAAGGGACCTGTAGAAAAAATTCTGGATATAGCATTGAATTCTCTTAATCAAATATCGGATGCAATTAATAGTGGAACAATATCTGATGATTTAGATGGCATTGCAGATTCTATTGGGAAGGTAATAGATGTTTTGGGGGATATTATAAAAGAATGGCTGCCTAAAATAATAGATTTATTGAAATGGGTTATTGATAATAGTGGAATTGTTGAAAATGCTATTATTATGATAACAGGTGCTTTAATGGGCTTGAAAGCAGTAAAAGAAATAGGAAAAATAACTGAAACTTTTGCAGCTCTATCAAATCCAATAGGTATCGTAGTTACAGTTGTAGCAGGTCTCGCAGCTCTATTCATCAATTTATGGAATACTAATGAAGGCTTTAGAGATGCAGTAATAAGTGCATGGGAGGCAATAAAAGAAGCATTTTGTGCTGTATGGGATGTACTAGTGGAATTCTTCACAGAAACAATCCCGGATGCATGGCAAACAGTATGTGATCTTTTTTCAGGAATAGGAGATTGGTTTGCAGAAATTTGGGCAGGTATACAGCAAGTATTTATAGATGGATGGCAAGCAATAGTAGAATTCTTCACAGAAACAATACCATCAGCCTGGGAAGAATTATGTGAATTTTTCTTAGGAATACCAGAATGGCTAGGAGAATTATGGATCACCATACAGCAAGCATTTATAGATGGATGGCAAGCAGTAGTAGATTTCTTTACAGAAACATTGCCAGAATGGCTAGCATCTTTAGTTGAATGGTTAGGACAATTACCAGAACAAGTTGGATATGCTTTAGGATTTATAGTTGGAAAAATTATAGAGTTTGGTGAGGCTTGTTGGGAATGGATTACTGGAACATTACCATCTATAATACAGGGAGTTATAGATTGGTTTGCGACACTTCCGGATAGTATATGGCAGTGGCTTCTTAGGGTTTGGAATAATATAGTTACCTTAGGAACGAATATATGGAACTGGATTACTGTTGATTTAGCTTCAATAATAGGGGGAATCATAGGCTGGTTTAGTAAACTACCAGGAGATATATGGAATTGGCTAGTTAATGCTTTTAATAATGTAGTCCAATGGGGAGCTAATGTTTACAATAGTGCAGTGCAAGCAGTTTCCAATATGGTAAGTGCAGTAATAAACTGGTTTGCAGGATTACCAGGGTCTATATGGCAATGGCTTTGCAATGTAGTTAGTAGTTTGATTCAGTGGAAAGATGATATGGTACAAAAAGGTGTGGATGCAGCATCAGGACTTATTAACTCAATTATAGATACAATTTCTAGTTTACCAGACAAGATGCTTTCAATTGGTGAAAATATAGTTAGAGGAATATGGGATGGTATTACAGGAATGGCTTCTTGGCTTAAAGATAAGGTTAGTGATTTCTTTGGTGGTTTTGTAGATGGAATTAAGGATGTGCTAGGGATTCATTCTCCATCAAGACTTATGAGAGATTTAATTGGTAAGAATATTGTAAAAGGTATTGGAATTGGAATAGAACTTGAAGAGCCAAATCTTGAAAAAGCTGTACTTGGGGACTTATTAGGACTTACAAGTAAAATGAGAGCTACTGTTGACTATGAAACAGCCAAAACATCCAGTAGCGTAGTTGGCTTTGGTGAAAATTTAAGCAGTAGATCGAATATTATTAATAATAATGAAAATGGTGTAACTCAAAATATTACTATAAATCAACCGGTTAAATCTCCAAGTGAAACTGCTAGAGCAATAAAAAGAGCAGGGAGGGAATTAGCTTTTGGATAAATATAGTTTGAATATAAAATTAGAATGCGGCGAAATAAATAATAAAAAGCTTTTGGAAATAAGTAGTAATTCTGAATATAAACTTCTTGAAGTTGAAGGTCTTGAAAGCTCAGAATATGATGTGAATATCACAAATAATTCACAGTTTGATGGAGGTCTTGTAGAAAGTAAGAGAATATCATCTCGTAGTATAGTATTTTCAGCAGAGTATACTGGCAATGGGGATTTATCATTAGAGAGGGAAGAATTAATTTCATTTTTTAATCCTAAGAAGACAGGAACTTTAATTGTAAGTTGTGGTAATGGTGAACGTAAGATTGATTATGAAGTTGAAAGTTTTAAAATAAAACAAGCTAATATATATGATCCATTAAGTTTTTCAGTTACGTTAATTTGTCCAGATCCATATTTTAAGGACATTAATGTTACTGAAAAAGTCATAGCAGTATGGACAGGTGGATTAAGCTTTGAGTTTTCACTGCCATTATCATTTAAAACAAGAAATGCTAATAATGGTGGAGTTATTTCAGAAGAAGTAATTGTAGGTGGACATGTTGAAACTCCATTAGAAATTGAATTTAAGGGACCAGCAGTGAATCCAACAGTAAAAAATGCAACTACAGGAGAGCTTATTACAGTAAATCAAAAGATAAATGAAAATGAAATTCTATATATTAGCACAGCATATGGAAATAAGAAGGTAAAGATACTTGGTAGGGGAGAACCTATAAATGCATTTAACTATATTGACTTAAAATCTACTTTTTTTAATTTAATACCAGGTAAAAATATAATTCAATATAGTAATACAGATGAAACATTAACTGAGCAAAATGTTTCTATAAAATTTACAAACAAATACTTAGGAGTTTAGGAGGTGATATCTTGGAGTATAGTGGTTTTTTTAATGGAAATTACAAATATGGCCAAGAAGAATTTAGTAGATATTTTGAAAATATCTATGAAAATGGAGTAAGTTTTAAAGATAAAGATAAGTTGGCTTCATATGAAAAAGATCAAATGACTTTAAAGGTGACAAATGACGGATTACGATTAAAAGTTGCACCGGGATTTGCTATTGTTAAAGGTTATTATTTATACAATAAGGAAGAGAAAGTATTAGATATAGCTAAGCCAACAGAAGGAAAGAGAATAGATAGAGTTGTAGTTAGATTAAATTCAACAGTAGGAAGTAGTTCTATGAGTGTTGAATTAAAATCTGGAACCAATGTTAAAGAACCTGATCTAACAAGAAGTGATAATATCTATGAATTATCTCTAGCAAAAGTAATTATTAGTGCGGATGGAAGCATTATAGTTGAAGATGAAAGAGCTTATGATGGCCTTTGTGGAGGAATTAGACCTAAAAATGTATCAGCTTATGAAAATATGATAGCAAAAATAGATGAAGCTTTTAATAAGTGGCTTAGCGAAGAACAAAATAAAGGTAGAGAGATTTATATACAAAGCGATAAGCCAAAAGAAAGCGTGAGTGGATCTATATGGATAGACATATCAGCAGTATAAGAATATTCGATAAAAATATTAATTTCCTAGGAGAAGTGGATGATTTCACTTCTCTTTTCTTTATAAGAAAATGGGATACTTATGGAGAATTTGAATTTCACCTTACTAACATAGATAAAGACCTAATAAAAATAGGAAATATTATAATGATAAATAATGATGAGAATAAGGTTGGAATAATAGAATACATCGAGATAAACGAAGAAGATAGTGATGATATAAAGGTTAAGGGGTATAGCTTATTATACATGCTCACCTTTAGAGTCACAGTTCCTCCAGAAAATTGTGATGTTCATAGTTTTAATGATATGTCTGTTGAAAAAATTATGGCTTCTTTAATAAAGAGAAATGCTATAGAATCATCAAATGGTAATAATGAGCGTATTATTGGAAACTTAACTTTGCAAAATTTAGATTATAACGGACATGAAGAGGCTGGAAATATCATTAAAACTTTTGAAACTAAGTATGCAAATCTTTGTGATGAATTGACAAAGCTTTCTAAGACTAGAGGGTTAGGTATCACAATAGATCTGGATTATTTAAATAAAAAATTTGTATTTAGGATATTAGAAGGTAGGGATTTAACAGTGTCTCAGAGGGGAAATTCTCCTGCAATTTTTTCTGTTGAATATGATAATGTAAAAAAACAAAATTATATTGAAAATAAAATAGGGTTTAAAAATTGCGCATATGTTGCAAAATCTAAATCGGCAGAAGAAAAGGATATCGATGTAGTATATGATGATGACATTGGCATAGTTAAAGGTTTAGACAGAAGAGAAATACTTATTGATGGTGGTAATTCTGGATTCAAAGATCAACTTGATGCTTTAGGAAAAGAAAAGTTAAAGGAAAAGAAACAGGAACTAAAAACATATGAGTGTGAAGTGAATCCAGAAGGATACAAAGATACATGGGATTTAGGAGATAAGGTAACTACTATAAGTAAGAGATATGGATTTAATTTTGATAATAGAGTTAGTGAAGTTAAAGAGGTATATGAATCAAATACAATAAAAATAGAACCTACATTTGGAACGTTACAACCAACTGTTTTGGAGGTTGTTAAGAAGGATAGTAAACAAGGTTTAGAAAGTAAAAGTAATACTGAATCTGTAACAAAAGTTGGAGAAAAAGGAGAAACGGGACCACAAGGACCTAAAGGAGAGATGGGGCTACAAGGGCCGAAAGGGGAGACTGGACCGCAAGGACCCAAAGGAGAAACGGGACCACAAGGAATATCAGGGAAAAGCGGTACACAGGTAGTAATACAATCATCTCAGCCACAGGGGTCGGCTAGAGGAGATATATGGATACAAGTAATGTAAAGAAAGGTGATAATTATGGCAATAAAAAAAGGAATATATAAATATGATACAGGTGTGAAAGATCAAAATGGTAATGAAATATTTGATGAGATATATTTCAAAACTTTGGGTAGCTTAGTTGAAGAGGACACATCTCATAGATTTTCAACTGATTCAGAGAAAGCTGTATGGAATGGTAAAGCAGATAATGTTGTTGTGACACAAATAGCAAATGGATTAATGAGTACAGCAGACAAAAAGAAGTTAGATGGAATTCAAGAGGGAGCAAATTTATATCTACATCCAAGCAGTCATAGTGCAGCAATGATTGTTCAAGATACTAGTCATAGATTTGCATCAGACGCTGAAAAAACTGTTTGGAATAATAAAGCAAATGCATCACATGGTAATCATGTACCGGCTATACAAAGTGCAAGTGGAAAAACGTTTCTAAGAAATGATAATACATGGCAGGTAGTTACACCAAGTAATATAGGTGCGATTGGGACAACTGGATATCAATATATTAATGGAGATTTAGAAGCAACAAATATACATTCAAATGGAACTGTAACAATGAAATATGTGGACCAAGGTGGTAATAGTGCATTAGGGCAAATATTAAAAAATGAGGATAGTTTTACAATGCAAAACAGAAAATGTAAAACTGCTATTAGTTTAATGGATGATGGAAGTTTTAAGACATTTTCGGAGGATAAAAGTAACTATATAGTACAAGGTGGTGGCGTTAATTATCTGGGATATGGGAATAGCGATGGAAAAACCTACTTACATGTTGGTACGGATAATGGAAGTTTTGGGATAGACTGGTGGTCGTCGGATAAAAAATTAAAGACCAATATAGAGAATTCTGAAGAAATAGCTTTAGATAAAATAATGAAAATAAAATATTATAAATTCGATTGGAAAGATGAACCGAAAGCTCATGTAAAGTTAGGAGTAATAGCTCAACAACTCCAAGAAATTGAAGATAGCTGGATTATGAAGGTAGAACAAGAGAATGGAGATGAAAACTTACAAATTCTCGCTAACAATATGATTCCTTATATTACTAAAGGAATGCAAGAGCAACAAAAATTAATAAATAAGTTAATTGAAAAAAATAAGGAATTTGAAAAAAGATTAGAACAACTTGAAAGATAGTTTAAGTTTTTAAGTTATTTCAGAAATATATAATTTGATTTGAGGTGAACAAGATAGAAAAAGTAAATACAGCAAAAGCGTTAATAGCAAGTATAGGAGCATTTCTAAGTGCTAAGCTTGGAATGTTATATATAATAATACCACTTCTTATGGCAGTTATGATAATTGACTATCTAACAGGTATGTTATCAGCTAAAAAAGAAGGGATAACCAATAGCAAAGCAGGTATGTGGGGAATAGTTAAAAAGTTACTTTATGGAGTAGAAATAGCTGTAGCTATGATTGTGGATTGGACTATTATAAATGTAGCAAATAGCTTAGGCATAAGTATTAGAGTAACAACATTTTTTGGACTATTAATTGCAATATGGCTTGTTATAAATGAAGTGGTCTCTATATTGGAGAATTTAATAAAGTTAGAGGTGCCACTACCAGAATTTTTAATGGAAGTTGTAAAAAATTTCAAGATTGTAGTAGAAAGCAATGGTAATAAGTTAGCTGAAAAGATTAAAGTAGATGAAAAAGAATGATTTTAATAGAGTTTATAGAAAAGTTTATAATTTTTCATAACATTTTATTCTAAGATAAAACTCTAGCTTATGAAATAAAGCCTGTAAATTATAATAGCACCCTATGGTAAAATAAAAAATATCATAGAGTGCTATTTTTTATAGATAAAAGAATATTATTTTATATTTAATATCGTAATAGAAAGCCTTCCTATTAATTGAATAGTTGGAGAAAATATATTAAAAACTTTAATGTTCATATCGAATTTTAGTTTACTATATAGAAAAAAATTACAATTAATAGTATAATAATAAATATAAGTAAAATATGAAATGTTAACAACTTATTTTGGAGATTTTTAGGAGGTGATTTTGATGGATATTTATACAATTGGCCATTCAAATTACACAATAGAAAGATTAATAGATATGCTTCGAAGATATGAAATTGATTGTGTTGTAGATATTAGAGGAATCCCTTATTCAAAATATAATATTCAGTTTGATTTAGAAACAATAAAATATTTATTAACCAAGGCAGGATTTATGTATTTATACATGGGAACAGAGTTTGGAGCAAATAGGAAAAATAAAGCTTCGTATACAAAAGAAGGTTATGCCAATTTTGAAAAGGTTGTCAAGGAAGAAGAGTTTAAAACTGGAATCAACAGATTGAGGGAAGGGTGTAAAAAAGGTTACAAAATTACATTGCTCGGCGCTATGCAAGATCCTATAAGATGTCATAGAAGTATTTTAGTAGGAAAAGCACTTAGAGATTATGGCTTTAGTGTTAAACATATATTAGATGATTATTCTTTAGTATTACAAGAAGATATAGAAGAAAAACTATTAGATAAGTATTTTGCAAATAGAAACCAAGTAACTATGGATTCCTTACTAGGAAATGACCTAAGCCAAGAAGAGATGATTAACGAAGCATACAGAAAAGCAAATAAGGAGATAGGATATAGGATAGAAAATTTAAAGTTTTCAGATAGCTTTTGATTTGTAATATTTATGGTATAATATTTCTATTACAATAAAATAATAACTTCTTTTACAGTTATTATAGGAAAAGAGGCTATTTAAAGATGGTTATAAGGAAAAACGTATTACGGCTAGCTGTACCGATAATGGTTGAGCAAACTTTTGTTATGCTGCTTGGTGTCTTTAATACTATGATGGCTGGTCATATTGGGGAAGAAGCTGTTTCTGCTATAGGAATGGTTGATTCATTAAATAATATATTTATATCTTTCTTTGCTGCTTTATCAGTAGGAGCTACCGTAGTAGTTGCACAGCAAAAAGGAAAAGATGATTTGAAACAGGTTAATGAAACAGTTAAACAAGCGCTTATTTCAGGTTTAATTATTTCATCAGTAATTACAATGTTTATGTGGATATTTAGGGTAGGGTTAATAAATTCTTTCTATGGCTCAGCTACTGAATTGGTAAAAGCAAATGCTAAGATATATATAGAATACACATTAATTACATATCCATTTATAGCAATAGAGCAAATTGCAAATGGAATATTAAGGGGATGTGGAGATACTAAAACTCCTATGATAATAACTATTTTTATGAATATAATTAATATTATTTTAGGATATATTTTGATATATGGAATTGACTTAAATTCTCTAGGAATTAATTTTAGTACACCTTCATTTGGAATTAGCGGGGCAGCAATTGCGATAGCTATTGCAAGATTAGTAGGAACTGTTGTAATAATTTCTAACCTAGTAAGAGGAAGTAATAATATAAAATTGAGAAGAATTCTTCCTTTTAAATTTGATATTAAGGTTCAAAAGGAGATATTTGGAATAGGAGTTCCTGCTGGAGTAGAGCAGCTCCTATTTAATGCAGGTAAATTTATTGTACAAGTATTCATAGTAACTATGGGTACTGTATCTATAGCTTCAAATACAATAGGAATGTCTATTTGTCAAATTCCAAACGTGTTAGGTAACTCTCTTGCTATAGCTGCAACAACGTTAGTAGGTCAATATGTGGGAAGAAATGATGTTAAAGGTGCTAAGGGAACCTTGATTTATTTGTGCAAATTTGCAACGGTGTTTATGGTGATAATAGGAATAATATGTGTACCTTTAGCACCAACTTTAGCAAGTTTATATACTGATAGTGAAGATGTTATATCACTTTCAGCAACTTTAATTAGAGCAAATGGAATAGCTATGGTTATTTGGCCGATATCTTTTGTTTTTTCAGCAGGATTAAAAGGAGCTGGAGATACTAGGTATACAATGGTTACAGCTATTACAGGTATGTGGCTTTTTAGAATTTTAATAGGATATCTTTTAGGAGTAATATTAGGTCTTGGTGTACTCGGAATTTGGATTGGAATGTTTAGTGATTGGTTAGTAAGAGGAAGTTTATATTCTATCCGATTAAAGGGGACAAAATGGCTTAAACATAGAATTGTATAAAATCAATAAAGGAGTAAAACTTTAAAGTTTTACTCCTTTATTGATTACATTTTTGAATGGAAAGTTCTGTTTATAACATCTAGTTGTTGCTCGTGAGTTAGTTTTATAAAGTTAACTGCATATCCAGAAACTCTTATAGTTAATTGAGGATATAATTCTGGATGATCCATTGCATCTAATAAAGTTTCTCTGCTAAATACATTAACATTTAAATGATGAGCATCTTGAACGAAATATCCATCCATTAAGTTGCTTAAATTAGCTATTCTATCTTCTGGTGTTTTTCCAAGAGCATCAGGTATTATTGAGAAAGTGTTTGAAATACCATCCTGTGAATGTTCATAAGGTAATTTAGCAACTGAGTTTAATGATGCTAATGAACCACTAGTATCTCTTCCGTGCATAGGGTTAGCTCCTGGTGCAAATGGTTCTCCTGCTTTTCTTCCACATGGAGTACTTCCAGTTTTCTTACCATATACAACATTTGAAGTTATAGTTAATACAGATTGAGTATGGTATGCATTTCTATAAGTTTTATTTTTTCTTATCTTGTCCATCATATTTTTTATTAAAAATACTGCAATATCATCTACTCTATCATCATCATTTCCGTATTTAGGAAAATCTCCTTCTATTTCAAAATCAACAGCTATTCCTGCTTCATTTCTTATAGGTTTAACTTTTGCATATTTTATTGCTGAAAGTGAGTCTGCACAAACTGAAAGTCCTGCAATACCACAAGCCATTGTTCTAAATACATCTCTATCATGAAGAGCCATTTGCAAACTTTCATATGAATATTTATCATGCATATAGTGAATTACATTTAATGTATTGACATATAATTTAGCTAACCAATCTGTCATAACATCAAATTTCTCCATTACTTCATCATAATCAAGATATTCAGAAGTCATTTTTTCTGTTCTTGGGCCCACTTGAACGCCAGATTTTTCATCTATGCCACCATTAATGGTATATAGAAGAGTTTTAGCAAGGTTAACTCTAGCGCCAAAGAACTGCATTTGTTTTCCTACTCTCATGGCAGATACACAGCAGGCTATAGCATAATCATCTCCCCAGTAAGGAACCATTAAGTCATCATTTTCATATTGTACAGAGCTTGTATCAATAGAAACTTTTGAACAGAAATCCTTAAATCCTTGAGGTAGTCTTGTTGACCATAACACTGTTAAGTTTGGTTCTGGTGAAGGCCCTAAAGTATAAAGGGTGTTTAATATTCTAAATGAATTTTTAGTAACTAAAGTTCTACCATCAAGTCCCATACCACCAATAGATTCAGTTACCCATGTAGGATCACCTGAGAATAAGTCATTATATTCTGGAGTTCTTAAGAATTTAACTAGTCTTAATTTCATTACAAAGTGATCCACTATTTCTTGAGCTTCTTCTTCTGTTATTATGCCATTTTGTAAATCTCTTTCAATATATATGTCTAGGAATGTAGAAGTTCTTCCAATAGACATAGCAGCACCGTTTTGTTGTTTTATTGATCCTAAATATCCAAAGTATAACCATTGTACAGCTTCCCTTGCATTTGATGCAGGAGAAGATATATCAAAGCCATAAACCTTCGCCATTTCCTTTAGTTCATTAAGGGCAACAATTTGGTCAGAAATTTCTTCTCTTAATCTTATTATTTCTTCATCTATAGTACTAACTTCTAAAGATTTTTTTTGTTTTTTCTTATCTTCGATTAACTGATCTACACCGTAAAGAGCGACTCTTCTATAATCTCCAATGATTCTTCCTCTTCCATAAGCATCAGGAAGACCAGTTATTATTCCATATTTTCTAGCTAGCTTCATTTCATCAGTATAGACATCAAAAACACCTTGATTGTGAGTTTTTCTGTATTTAGAGAATATTTCAGATATTTGGTTAGCTACTTCATAACCATAAGCTTTTGCAGCATTTTCTGCCATTCTTATTCCACCTTGAGGCATAACAGCTCTTTTTAGTGGGGCATCAGTTTGTACGCCAACAATTTTTTCTAAAGCTTTATCTATATATCCAGCTTCGTATTCATTTATGCCTGAAATAGTTTTTGTATCTACGTCTAAAACTCCACCATTAACTCTTTCTTTTTCTAATAGTTCACATACTTCGTCCCATAACTTTTTAGTGTTTTCTGTAGCACCTTTTAGAAAGTTAGAATCTCCATTATATGGAGTATAATTTTGTTGTATAAAGTTTCTTATATCAATTTCTGTTGTCCACTTGCCATTATTAAAATTTAACCATTCTTTTTTCATAACAATTTCCTCTTTCTCTAAAATTTAAATAGTAAACTATTAATTGGTATTAAATAATAATTATTATTGATTAGTTTCTTTATCATAATATACCATTATTAATTAAGAAAAACAAGATAAAATATTTAAGAAAAATTAAATTTGAAAAAGAAACTATAAAATGATATTATTAATAAGTAAAAATTAGATAGACAGTTCGTTAGACCATCCTGTCTTTAAACAAAACTAGGCAAAATAAGATAACTATAAGTGAGCCTTCAAATTTTCTTGTTTAGCAAGGCGAACATACTCAGTGAGTGAATACGAGTCGAGTTTTCTTTTAGTTTATTTTAAGATGTCTATTTAGCATTTTAAAATAAACTTTTTTTATTTTTAAGTAATTTATTATGAATGGAGAGAAACAATGTTTACTATAAAAAGTGAAGTTCAATTTGATATGGCACATTATTTAAGTGGATATGAAGGGAAATGTTCAAATATTCATGGACATAGATATAGATTAATAGTTAAGCTAAAATCTGAAACATTACATAAAGAAGGTCAATTAAGAGGTATGGTTGACGATTTTTCAAATTTCAAATTAGCCTTAAAGGAAATTGAAGAAACTTTTGATCATAAATTAATCATAGAAAATAATGAAGAAGGGATGAAACTAATTAATAGTTTGAAAGATTTACCTATGGAATTTCAGATATATAAAGTTGAATATAGACCTACAGCAGAAGAAATGTCTAGGGATATATTCAATAGGTTAAAGAAAAAAGGACTGGCTGTCTGTGAAGTTGAGTTGTTTGAAACACCAAATAATAGTTGTATATATACGGAGGAATAAATATGTTTAATGTTGTTGAAAAATTTTTGTCTATAGATGGAGAAGGACCAACTTCAGGTGAACTTGCAACATTTATAAGATTTCAAGGTTGTAATTTAAGATGCTCCTGGTGCGATACAAAATATTCATGGGAGAAAGAAAGTTCAAATGAGAAGTTAAGTGCTAAAGAAATATATGACTATATAAAAGCTATGGGAAGTAGGAATGTTACATTAACAGGTGGAGAACCATTAATTCAACCTGGCATAGAAGAACTGCTGAAAATTTTAAATTGTGATAATACATTAAAGGTTCATATAGAAACGAATGGAGCAATAGATATTAAGCCTTTTAAAGATAAATATGAAAATTTAATATTTATAGTTGATTATAAACTTCCGCTTAGCAAAATGAGTGAATTTATGAATTTGGATAATTTCAAATCAGTTGGAGAAAAAGATGTATATAAGTTTGTAGTTGGAAGCAATGAAGATTTAAATACGGCTTATAAGCTTATAAATGAATATGAACTAGTTTCAAAATGCTTAGTTTATTTAAGTCCTGTGCTAGGAAAAATAGAGCTAGAAGAAATAGTTGACTTTATTAAAGAAAAAAAATTAAACTATGTGAGACTACAAGTCCAGTTACATAAAATCGTATGGGATAAAGAAAAGAGGGGAGTATAGGTATGGCGAAAAATATAGATACTAAAAAGATTCAAGAATGTATTAGAGAAATTTTAATAGCTTTGGGAGATGATCCTAATAGAGAAGGTCTTATAGATACACCTAAGAGAGTTGCAAAGATGTATGAAGAAGTATTTGAAGGAATGAATTATTCCAACGAAGAAATAGCTGGAATGTTTGGCACAACTTTTGAAGAAGAGGAGTATGGAGGTGAAAATCACAAAAATCTTGTTGTAGTAAGAGATATAAAGATTCATAGTTATTGTGAACATCATTTAGCTCTTATGTATAATATGAATGTTACTGTAGCTTATAGGCCAAAAGAGAAAATAATTGGCTTAAGTAAAATTGCTAGAATTGCAGATATGGTTGGTAGGAGGTTACAATTACAAGAGCGTATTGGAAAAGATATAGCTGAAATAATATCTATTGTAACTAATAGTGATGATATTGGAGTTCTAATTACTGGTGAGCATAGTTGTATGACATCACGTGGAATAAAAAAAACAGGAACGCTAACTACCACAACGACTTTTACTGGTGAATTTGAAAAAAATGATACATTAAGGCAAGAAGCCTTACTTATTATGAAATAGGAGTGGATTTTAATGAATAAAAAAGCTGTAGTTGTTTTTAGTGGAGGACAGGACTCTACGACATGTTTGTTTTGGGCACTTAAAGAATTTGATGAAGTAATTGCTGTAACTTTTAATTACAATCAAAAACATAAGAAGGAAATAGAATGTGCAACTGAAATTGCAAAGGAATTAGGAGTGGAACATCATATTTTAGATATGGAACTTCTTAACCAATTAGCACCTAATGCTCTCACTAGAGATGATATAAAAATAGAGGCTGGCAAAGATGGAGGATTACCATCAACATTCGTAGAAGGAAGAAATATGCTGTTCTTAACTTTTGCAGCGGTTTTAGCAAAAGTTAAAGGAGCTAGACATATAATAACTGGAGTTTGTGAAACAGATTTTAGTGGGTATCCTGATTGCAGAGATGTGTTTATAAAATCTCTAAATGTTACATTAAACTTAGCTATGGACTATGAGTTTGTACTTCATACACCTTTGATGTGGATAGATAAAGCACAAACTTGGGAAATGGCAGATAGTTTTGGTAAGTTAGATTATGTAAGAAATAAAACTCTTACTTGTTATAACGGAATTATTGGAGATGGATGTGGAGAATGTCCTGCGTGTCTTCTAAGAAGAAGAGGACTTGAACAATATTTAAAGAGTAAAGAGGGGAATAAATAATGAGCGGAAGAAAAAAAGATGAATTAGATGGAATAACACTTTTGGGGAATCAAGGAACAAAATATAATTATAGTTATGATCCAAATGTGTTAGAAATTTTTGATAACAAACATCCAGATAATGATTATTTTGTGAAATTTAATTGTCCAGAATTTACAAGTCTTTGTCCAATTACAGGGCAACCTGATTTTGCTACTATTTATATTAGTTACATTCCAGGACCAAAGATGGTTGAAAGTAAATCTTTAAAATTGTATTTATTTAGTTTCAGAAATCATGGGGATTTTCATGAAGATTGTATGAACATAATAATGAAAGATTTGATAAAATTAATGGAGCCAAAATATATTGAAGTGTGGGGAAAGTTTACTCCAAGAGGTGGAATAAGTATTGATCCATATTGTAATTATGGTATTAAAGATACTAAGTATGAAAAGATGGCAGAACATAGGATGATGAATCATGATCTTTACCCAGAAAAGGTAGATAACAGATAGGTAAATTTTATATTATAAATCAAATCAATGAACAGGTGAGATAATCACCTGTTTTTTTAGAATAAATTAGTAGATTAGTGGGAGACTAACATAAAGGCGATTTTTAGGAGGTTTTCCAATGTTTCGAAGTAAAGATTTATATATGAAAAACATTTATGACTCCAATGGAAAAAAGTTAGGCATATCGAAGTCGATTTATATTGATTTTTATAGGGGGCAGGTGATAGGAATAGGATTTAATAACTATAAAATGAATGGAAAGAGAAATTATGTTGATGTAAATGATATAATTTTATTGGAAGACAATGATATTTTAGTAAAAAGTGTTGGAAAAGGAAGTGGACTAAAATTTTCTGATATAAAGGATTTGGAAGTAATAGATAAGCTAGGTAATAGCAAAGGTATAGTAGAAGATATACTTATAGATAAAGAAAATTATAAAATTAAAGGATTAATTGTGAGTCCTGGCATTATAGATAGAATATTAAGGGGAAAAGAAGTAATTCTTATTAATAATTCTGTACTTGGAGAAGATTATATTCTATATTTAGGGGAACCTAATATAGTTTTTAAAAATATTCCTCATGAGATAAATAAAAATGGATACGTTAAAAAGGCATAAAAAGTTATTTTGGAGCTTAATATTCATATTTATAAGTACTTTTTTAATTTTTTTCTATATATTTAGTTATGCATTTAAA
>NZ_JACSRA010000017.1 GCF_014836335.1 Clostridium cibarium | reverse complement strand
AAAGAGGATTCAAATTCTGAATCCTCTTTTAGCATTTTCGGCTAGTATCAAAATTTATTTTGATACAGCCCCTTTTTGTAAAAATTAAGGAGTATATTGCATATTCATGCTTGTTACTATATCATCCTCGGTATTTATCCAGAAGAGTAAAGCTCTAGTATACTTTGGCATTTCAGGATCTTGAGTTAATTCATTATTATATCTATTAATACAATTAGATACATAAATTTTAAAATTGTCTTTAGATATAGTTCTTAGTTCTGTTTTGTATTGAAATTCAGAATCAACTAGATATGAACAAACATTGATTTTGCAGTCCTTGGATAATTTGTATGTCTTTTGCTCTTTGTTATTTTCGCGTATATAATAGTCATTGCCCCATTCATAATCTGAAGGACTAAATCCATCTTTAGCATACTCTCTTTTAGCATCTTCATTTCTATAAAATTCAGTTTCATTAAATTTTATGAAAGTATCTCCATTCTCTTCATATATACTATCTATAAATCCAATTTTAGATGATTTAACAACTTCTTTTTTTTGTGTTGTAGGGATCTTTTGTTTAACCACCTTTTTTATTGTTAATGTTAAGTGTACAGTTCTTCCATACTCATCTATATAACCATCATAAGTAAAAGTGCCAGGGTTTGAAGTGTCAATGTTTTTTTGAGGCCATCTAATATTTACCGGATTAGTAATAGTGGCTTCGGGTATATTGGTTTGAGTTGGTAAATTGTAATCAGCTCCTTCAGAAATAGTATTTTCAAGTAATATAGGTGAAAAGTTCGATTTTATTTCCTCTAAAACTTTAGACATTGCATCTTTAGATACATTATTGTCAATAGCTAATTTTATAATGTAGTAGGCATCATCAAACCTTTTAGCATTCATGTAATTATCTTTAATTTGTAGGTAAGTGCTTTCGTTTGCTTTATCTTTTGAAATAGCTTTTTCGTAAGAGGTTCTAGCTTCAGGGTATTTTCCGGAGTGCAAAAATGCATTTCCTTCTTCAATTAATTGAAGAATTTCACTTTTAACAGAGTTTAAATCTTCCTTAACATTTTTCGCTACAACTATTTCTTTATCTTGTTTTGAGTTACAACCACATAGTGGAATGGCAATGAAAATAGAAAAAATGAATAATAATAAGACCTTTAATAAATTAATTTTTTTCATAAATTTCGACTCCTTGTTAGTTTATACTTAGATAATAAACTTGAAATATTTCTAAAAATAGAGAATATATTTCCAAGTTATTAACAAGAAAAAATAATTACAAAAGAGTAAATTCTATTTTTACAGTTACTATTTCGCCGTTAATAATATATATATTTCCACCATGGCTAGTCACAATTTGTTTGCTGATGTACAGACCTAATCCACTACTATAATTATCTGGAGATGAGTTAGTTTTTATAAATGGATCAAATATTTTGTTATATACATTTTCAGGAATTCCCATTGAACTATTGCTTATTTCTGCAAAATAGAAATTTTCTTTGCAGTAGCAATTTACTGAAATAATGTTGCTGTTAAATGAATATTTAATTGCATTATCAATAATATTTATAAATAATTGCTTAAGTTTATTTTGTTGCCCTAAAACAATACCATCTTCAATAGTATAATTAATGTTTAGTGAGTATTTATTTGCCTTTAAGCTCATATCTTCTATTATCTCTGAGATAAGGGGTTTCATATGTATTTCGCTTATAGCTTCTGATATCTGTGTTTGCCCCTTTGAAACTGTTATTAGATCTAGTACTAACTTATGGGCACGATCACTTTCCACGTATATTCTTTCAACAGCTCTTTTCTTAAAGTCTGGATCAATAACAATGTCATCCTTGAGCATTTCTGAATAACCAGTTATTGCAGTAAGTGGAGTTTTAAGTTCATGGGTAACATTGTTAAAAAATTCTTCTCTGTGCTTTTCTAAAGTTTCAACTTTTAATTGTTCTTCTTTTATAGTTTGAATCTGTTCTTTAATCTTATCTTTCATGTTAATAAATTCTTTAGATAGAATTCCAACTTCATCATTATGTTTGGACTTGATAGAAAAGTTATAATCACCTTCTTCTATTTTTTTTACTCCTTCAGTTAATGCTATAATTGGATGAGTTACTGTAGAGGTAATTAAAAGTGCAGTAAAAAAGATACATAGGAAAATAACAAGTTCTGATACAGTAATTAAGTTTATAGTGCTTAGATTACTTAGGTAAATATCATTATATTCCTTTTCTATAGTTAAAGTTCCAAGCTGTATATCATCAATATAAATGGGGTAAGATAATATTCCATAAACACTAGAATTTGAATATTTGATTAAGATTACTGCACTTCCATTTAATGCTTTAGTACTATTTTTGTCTATTTCAGTTCCAAATTCTACTGCAGTATTGCTTGCAAGTATTTTATTAGAGTTATCTCTTATTTGAATATTGCAAGAGTTATTTAATGATATATAGCTAACCAAATAATCAGCACCATTTTTGAGCTTATCTTCATTTGGTTCAGTAGAACTTAAGGAGTTTCTGTATTTAACAGATTCCATGGTACTGTTCATAATTTGAGAGACGGATTCTTTTATAGTATTCTCCATTCTTTCGTTTAAAATATTTCTAAAAGTAAGATTAAAAACAATTCCTGATGTTAATAAAATTGTTCCAATACCAATAGTGATTTTTGTTTTAATTTTCATTGTTATACCTCATCACATAGCCTACAGAAAAAACAGTTTCAATTAGTGATCTTTCATCTTTATCATCCAATTTACTTCTAAGTCTTCTTACATGAACATCAACAGTCCTTTCATCTCCATCATAATCGAATCCCCAAATTTGAGTTAGTAGTGTATCTCTAGAAAATACCTTGTCCCTATTTTTGGATAGGTATTCTAATAAATCATATTCTCTAGGCTTTAGTTTAACTAGTTCATTATTTTTATAAATACATCTACTTTCATAATTAATCTTTATATTATTTGTTAATAGAACGAATTTATCTTCGCATTTATATTTGTACTTATCAATTCGTTTTAGAGCATTTTTAACTCTTGCTAAAACTTCTTTTATGTGAAATGGTTTAGTAATATAATCATCAGCTCCAAGTTCTAATCCTAAAATTTTATCAACTATATCTGTGCGGGCAGTTAACATTATTATTGGAATCGAATAAGTCCTAGTAATATCCTTGCAGATATCAAAACCGCTTTCATCAGGAAGATTTATATCCAATAAAGCAATGGAAGGGTTAAAGGTTTTTAATAGTGCTCTAGCTTCTTTGCCGCTAAATGCACTTCGTACAGAGTACCCTTCTGAACGTAATGCGGATGACAGAATATCATTTATAGACAATTCATCTTCAACAACTAATACTTTATAATCATTATTCATATATATTTCTCCTTTAATAAACTACTAATTTTACTTTAACATATTAACATATAGTTATTGCCAATATTAATACATTTTTAGGTTTTTGGAATTAAAAAGACTATGATGGGTTAATATGATAAAATGTAGGTAAGTTAATATTTTATAATATAAGAAGTATGGAGTGGGAATTATGAGAACTAGCATAAATTCTGAAAATAAATTAACAATGCTTTCACAAATGTCAAATGATTCAAAGTTTCAAGTGCTTGAATATGATAAGTTGGAAGGAGCTACAGATATTGAAACTGCCTTTGGAATAAAGGTTATGAATGAAGCGGGAATTAAACTTAGGCAGGTTAGAATTATTCTAGAGGATAGTGCTGTAAAACTTGAAGCTGGAGCATTAAGTTATATGAAGGGTGATATATGCATTGAAAATAAAACTGGAGGAGTAATAGGACTTGGGAAAAAGTTTATTAATAGTAAGCTTACAGGAGAAGAGATGTTTAAGCCGACTTATGAAGGAAGTGGTGAAATCTTTTTGGAGCCTTCATTTGGACATTACGCCTTAATTGAGTTAGAAGACGAAGAAATAATTGTAGATGATGGTTTGTTTTATGCCTGTGAAGAAGAAGTAGAGGTTGGTGCAGCTATGCAAAAAAGTGTATCTTCTATGTTGTTTGGACATGAGGGGGTGTATCAAACAAGTCTTAGAGGAAGTGGTATAGTAGTTTTAGAATTACCTGTGCCAGAAACAGAGGTATTTAAATGCAAATTATTTAATGATTCAATAAAAGTTGATGGTAATTTTGTTGTACTTAGGACAAGTAACATAAAATTTACTGTAGAAAAATCATCTTCTGTAATAGGAAGTGCTACTAATGGAGAAGGTTTACTAAATGTATATTCAGGAACTGGAGAAGTGTGGCTATTGCCGACACAAAGTGTTTATTCAGATATTAAATTAATAGGGTTAAATGGTATGACTAATCCTGGTGGGAAAAGTAATACTGAGGTTTAAAATAGAGTGCTCTAATATAATAAAGTTGTGAATTAAAAAAGCATTAAGTATAATTGTATGTGAATATATAATATATTGTTAGGAGTGAAATTATGAGCACTTATGAATCAAAGATCAAAAGTGATGAAATGGATTTATTATTTAATGCCATTTTAAAGCTTAAAAATATAGAAGAATGTTATAAGTTTTTTGAAGATGTAGCCACAATTAATGAGGTGAAAGCATTAGCTCAAAGAATTCAGGTAGCTGAATTGCTTAGCGAAAAGAAAACTTATACAGAAATAGCTGAAATTACAGGAGCAAGTACTGCTACAATAAGTAGGGTAAATAGATGTTTGAATTATGGAAGTGATGGATATAACATGGTGCTAGAAAGAATTAAGGAAAGATAAAGTTGATATAATTAGTATTAAAGTTTATACTAATGTATAGAAAAAATAGAATATTAGAGATTAATATAGTGAGGTATTTTATATGAGTAGAATGTTTGGAACTGATGGAGTTAGAGGAATTGCTAATGCAGAATTAACAGCGCAGCTTGCGTATAACCTTGGGAGAGCTGGAGCATTTGTTTTAACTGAAGGTGCCCATAAACCAAAGATATTGGTAGGGAAGGATACTAGAATTTCAGGAGATATGTTAGAAGCTGCTTTGGTTGCAGGAATATTATCTGTTGGAGCTGAAGCTGTTGTACTTGGAGTCGTTCCAACTCCAGCAGTTGCACATCTTACAAGAAAATATGGGGCTGACGCTGGAATTATGATATCTGCATCACATAATCCAGTTGAGTATAATGGAATTAAGTTTTTTGATGACAAAGGCTATAAATTATCAGATGAATTAGAAGATGAAATTCAAAGTGTTATAGAAGGAGATTTCTATGGAGTGCCTAGTCCAGTAGGTGTTGGAGTAGGTAGAGAAATGATTGAAGTAGGTGCATTAGAGGATTATATAGATTTTGCTAAAGAAACTATTGCTGTTAATTTAGAAGGAATTAAAATAGCCTTAGATTGCGCTAATGGATCTGCATATAAAGCAGCTGTAAAAGCATTTAGAGAATTAGGTGCTGACGTATATGTAATAAATGACAACCCAGACGGAACTAATATAAATGAGAAGTGTGGATCAACTCATCCAGAGGAATTGATGGAGTATGTAGTTAAAAAGGGCTGTGATGTAGGCTTTGCTTTTGATGGAGATGCAGATAGATGTCTTGCAGTAGATGAAAAGGGAAATTTAATTAATGGAGACTTTATTTTAGCTCTTTGTGGAAAACATTTAAAAGAAATAAATAGATTGAAAGATAATACTATTGTAGTTACTGTAATGAGCAACCTTGGACTTGATATAGCCTGTGAAAAGTTAAATATTAAAACATTAAAGACTAAGGTTGGAGATAGATATGTACTTGAAGAAATGATTAAAGGGAAATATGTTCTTGGTGGAGAACAATCAGGACATATTATTTTCTTAGATTATAACACTACAGGAGATGGGTTAGTAACTGCACTTCAAGTGGCAGCTGTAGTTAAGAAGGAAAAGAAAAAGTTAAGTGAATTATGTTCTATCATGAAGGAATTACCACAAGTATTAGCTAATGCTACTGTTCCAAATGATAAAAAGAATATATACTTAGAAGACGAAGAAATTAAAGCTGAGATAAAAAGAATTGAAGAAACTTTACATGGAAAAGGTAGAGTTTTAATAAGACCTTCTGGAACAGAACCTTTAGTAAGAGTTATGCTAGAAGGAGAAAATCAAGAAGAAATTAATAAAATGGCTCATGATTTAGCTGATATGATAGTTAAAAAATGTAACTGATAGAAGAATGGCTCAATATGATTTGGAATCGTATTGAGTCTTTTTTTATATCATAACAATACATACAAATGATATTGTGGTAATATTAAAAAGAAAAAGGTAACATATTGTTAGTGTTCGGGAAAAATCATTGATAAATTAATAATAATTTGACGTTTTTTTGGGGTTGATTATTAAAATGATTTATTAGGAATACTCGTGGTATTAAATTAATAAAAATACAAGTAAAATGTTGACAATAAAAAAATATAGGGGTAAAATCTTATCAAAAGCACAACTGAATAGTTTCCTAGTATTAAAAATGCAAAGATGGAGAAGGTTATTTGGCATAAAAAAGTTTAAGAGAGTCAGTGGTTGGTGTGAACTGATACTTTTGGCTAAATAGGTATCACTCCTGAGCAGAATCCAGAAAGCTTTGTTTATAAGTGAGTAAGCGATATCCGGTGAGCATCCGTTATATGTAAGGGTTTGTTAGAACCGATTATGTTATATTTAGGCGGAGTATTATTCCACCTCTTATGATGTATATCATTAAGGGTGGTTTTTTTTATATACTATATAAAGCAATTATTTATTTAAATTAATGGTTCCGTTAATGTAAGGAGGGGGAAAAGATGGAACAAAAACATGTATTATCAGTTCTTGTGAAGAATTCATCTGGTGTGCTAAGTAGAGTAGCTGGATTGTTTTCAAGAAGAGGATATAACATTGATAGTTTGACAGTTGGTAGAACAGAAGATGAAAGAATTTCGAGAATGACGATTACTTTAAATGGGGACAATGATACTCTTGAGCAAGTACAAAAACAACTAAATAAATTAGAAGATGTAATAAAAATAATTAATCTTAAAGACAATAATTCAGTGTATAGAGAATTAGTGCTTATTAAAGTAGAGGCTAGTGCCGAAAAAAGAGCAGATATTAATGAAGTAGTTAAGATATTTAGATGTAAGATTATTGATTTATCTGTTGATACTTTAACTATTGAGTTGACAGGGGATGAGAATAAGATATCTGCATTAATTAAGCTTATGGATGAATATGGAATAAGGGAGCTAGTAAGAACAGGGGTAGCGGCTCTTGAAAGAGGAGATAGGACAATAGTAAGCTACGATGATTATTCTGATGAAATTTAAGTTAGTAATATAAATAGGCAATAATGAAATAAGGAGGGGCTTTAATGACAAATAAAAACATAAGCATTTTTGACTCAACCTTAAGAGATGGGGCACAGGGACAAGGAATTTCCTTTTCTTTAGAAGATAAGCTCAAAATAGTTAGGGCATTAGATGATATTGGGGTTACTTATATTGAAGCGGGAAATCCAGGATCCAATCCTAAGGATATGGAGTTTTTTAAAAGGATCAAGGAAGTAAAGCTAAATCGGGCTAAGATAGCTGCTTTTGGATCCACTAGGAGATCAAATATAAAAGCTGAGGATGATAAGAATATAAAAAATCTACTCTCGGCAGATACTGATGTAGTAGTAGTATTTGGTAAGTCGTGGGATTTTCAGGTTACAGAAATTTTAAAAACTACACTAGATGAAAATCTTAATATGATAAGTGATACTATAAAATATTTGATAGATAAAGGAAAAGAAGTAATATTTGATGCAGAGCATTTTTTTGATGGATATAAAGATAATAATGAATATGCTCTATCAACCATAAAGGTAGCGGAGAAGGCAGGGGCAAGCACAGTTGTATTATGTGATACAAATGGAGGGACGCTACCAAATGAGGTTAAAGATATAGCATCAGAAGCAATAAGCAATATAGGGGGCAATGTAGGTATACATTGTCACGATGATATAGGAATGGCGGTAGCTAATTCTATTGTGGCAGCACAAGTTGGGATAAATCACATTCAAGGTACATTTATAGGAATGGGCGAGAGATGTGGAAATGCAAATCTAAGTGCAATAATTCCAACTTTAAAGTTAAAAATGGGGCATGAAATAATTGATGATCAAAACCTTTCTAAATTAACTAGTGTTGCTAGATTCATAGCAGAAATCTCAAATATAACATTAAAAGATGAAACACCTTATGTAGGAAATTCAGCATTTGCACATAAAGGTGGAATGCATATAGATGCAGTTTGTAAAGATTCAAAATCATATGAACATATAATCCCTGAAAGTGTAGGGAACAAAAGAAGATTTTTAATATCTGAAGTTAGTGGGAAAAGCACTATTCTATCGGAGATTCAAAAAATATTTCCTCAGATATCTAAGGAAAGTAAAGAAGTTCAAATTATAACAGATAGATTGAAGGAATTGGAGTATGAAGGATATCAATTTGAAGGAGCAGAGGGAACTGTTGAATTAGTTATGAGAAAAATTATAGGTAAATATAAACCTTTCTTCAAACTAAATCACTTTAAGGTTTTTGCAGAACAGCCTTCAGATAATGGTGAATTTACTTCTTCAGTAATGATTAATGTAACTGTAGATGGAAAAGAAGAAATGAATGCAGCAGAGGGAGAGGGACCTGTAAATGCACTTGATAAGGCACTCAGAAAAGCATTGGAAGTATTTTATCCTCAGTTAAAAGATGTGAGACTGGTAGATTACAAGGTTAGAGTTTTAGACTCGGAGAGTGCTACTGAGGCAAAGGTTAGAGTTTTAATTGAATCTACAGATGGTGTGGAAAATTGGAGTACTGTTGGAGTATCTAGAGATATAATTCAAGCTAGTTGGATAGCTCTGGTAGACTCAATAGAATACAAACTAATAAAAGATATAGAAAGAAAAGTAAAAACATATTTTTAGGAGATGATTATAAAATGGGAATGACAATGACGCAAAAAATTTTAGCAGCTCATGCTGGATTAGAAAGTGTAAAGGCAGGACAATTAATTGAAGCAAAGCTTGATCTAGTATTAGGTAATGATATTACAACACCTGTAGCAGTTAATGAATTTTCAAAGTTTGGAGTAGACAAGGTATTTAATAAAGAAAGAATTGCTATTGTGCCTGATCACTTTACACCAAATAAAGATATAAAGGCAGCTGAGCAAGTAAAATATATTAGAGAGTTTGCTCATGAAAAAGAAATAGCTAATTTCTTTGAAGTGGGAGAAATGGGTATAGAGCATTGCTTAATTCCTGAAAAAGGATTAGCAGTTGCTGGAGATGTAGTTATTGGAGCTGATTCTCATACTTGTACTTATGGAGCACTTGGAGCTTTTTCAACAGGAATAGGATCAACAGATATGGCAGCTGGTATGGCTACAGGACAATGTTGGTTTAAAGTTCCTTCAGCACTTAAATTTGTACTTAAAGGTAAGCCTGCAAAATGGGTTAGTGGTAAGGATGTAATTTTACACATAATAGGAATGATAGGTGTTGATGGAGCATTATATAAATCAATGGAATTCGTAGGAGATGGATTAGAATATCTCTCTATGGATGATAGGTTTACTATGGCTAATATGGCTATAGAAGCTGGTGGGAAAAATGGGATTTTTCCAGTAGATGTAAAGACAGAAGAATATTTGAAAGAACATGCAAGCAGAGAATGGAAGAAGTACGAAGCTGATGAAGATGCTGAATATGATGAAGTTTATGAAATAGATTTAAGTAAATTAAGACCAACAGTATCATTCCCACATTTACCTGACAATACAAGAACAATAGATAATGTTGGAGAAGTTACTATAGACCAAGTTGTTATAGGATCATGTACAAATGGTAGAATGACAGATTTAAGAATAGCAAGAGACATTATAAAAGGTAAGAAAGTTAAAAAAGGAATTAGGTGTATAGTATTCCCGGGAACACAAAAGATTTATCTTCAGGCTTTGGAAGAAGGAATTATAAAAGATTTAGTAGAAGCAGGAGCTGTTGTTTCAACTCCAACTTGTGGTCCATGCTTAGGTGGACATATGGGAATATTGGCTAAAGGTGAAAGAGCTGTATCAACAACTAACAGAAATTTTGTTGGAAGAATGGGGCATGTTGAATCAGAAGTTTACTTAGCAAGTCCAGCAGTTGCAGCAGCATCAGCATTAACAGGGAAAATCACAGATCCAGAGTTGGTTTAAGGAGGATATATATAATGAAGGTAACAGGAAAAGTTTTTAAATATGGAGATAACGTAGATACGGATGTAATAATACCGGCAAGATATTTAAATACATCTGATCATAAGGAGCTTGCGGCTCATTGTATGGAGGATATAGATTTAAATTTTGTTAAAAAGGTTGAAGAGGGAGACATTATTGTAGCAAACAAAAATTTTGGTTGTGGATCTTCAAGAGAACATGCTCCTATAGCAATTAAAGCATCTGGAGTAAGTTGTGTCATAGCTTCAACATTTGCAAGAATTTTTTATAGAAATGCTATTAATATAGGATTACCAATACTTGAATGTGAAGAAGCCGTTAAATCTATTAATGTAGGAGATAAGTTAGAAGTTGATTTCACAACAGGTGAAATAAGGAACTTAACTAAAAATGAAACTTACAAAGGGGAGGCTTTCCCAGCGTTTATGCAAAACATTATAGATAACGATGGATTAGCAGGATATATAAGAAATAAAAAATAAGAAATGTTTAATAAGCAGTAAATAAAACAGGGGGTTAGAAATATGAAATATAATATAGCGGTTATATCTGGAGATGGAATAGGGCCTGAGGTTATTAATGAAACAGTAAAGGTGTTAAATTTAATAGGAGAAAGATCTGGCAATAGGTTTGATTATAAGTATTTGTTGGCAGGTGGATGTGCTATAGATAAACTTGGCACACCACTTCCTGAGGAAACTTTAGATGAATGTAAGAAGAGCGATGCAGTATTGCTTGGGGCTGTTGGAGGTCCGAAGTGGGATGACCCAGAAGCAAAAATAAGACCAGAACAAGCTCTTTTAGGATTAAGAGGAGGGTTAGGTCTTTACTGCAACTTAAGACCAGCAATTCTTTATGCTCCACTAAAAGATGCATCACCACTTAAAGAAAGTATTATAGGTGATGGAATAGATATACTTGTAGTTAGAGAATTAACTGGAGGAATTTATTTCGGTGAAAGAGGACGATGTTCAGATAATGGAGTTCCAGCAGCATATGATACTGAAAAATATAATGAAGATGAAGTGAGAAGAATTGCAAAAATTGGTTTTGAATCAGCTATGAAGAGAAAGAAAAAAGTTACTTCAGTAGATAAAGCCAATATACTTGAAAGTTCAAGATTATGGAGAAAAGTTATTGAAGAAGTTGCAAAAGATTATCCAGAAGTAGAAGTAAATCACT
This sequence comes from Clostridium cibarium, assembly GCF_014836335.1. Lineage (GTDB taxonomy): Bacteria > Bacillota > Clostridia > Clostridiales > Clostridiaceae > Clostridium > Clostridium cibarium. Next base: position 82,040 of record NZ_JACSRA010000017.1, on the reverse strand, counting down.
TATATATAGATAACACTGCTATGCAACTTGTAAGAGATCCAAAACAATTTGATGTAATAGTAACTTCAAATATGTTTGGAGATATATTATCAGATGAAGCTAGCATGATTACAGGTTCTATAGGAATGCTTCCATCAGCTTCACTTGGAGAAAACAGTTTTGGAATGTATGAACCAATTCATGGTAGTGCACCTGATATTGCAGGAAAAGGTATAGCTAATCCACTCGCAACAATTCTTTCTGGAGCTATGATGCTTAGAAATAGCTTTAATTTAGAGGATGAAGCTAAGCTTATAGAAAAAGCTGTTCAAGAGGTTTTAGAAGAAGGATATAGAACAGGAGATATCATGAGTGAAGGAATGAAGCTTGTTGGAACAGAAGAAATGGGTAAATTAGTTATGAATAAAATTGAGAAAGGGATGTAACTTATGAGAAGTGACTGTGTAAAGAAAGGTGCTTCAAGAGCCCCTCATAGGTCTCTTTTTAAAGCAGCAGGACTTACAGAAGAAGAAATAGACAGACCTTTAATTGGGGTAGTAACATCACAAAATGATATAATACCAGGACATGTTCACTTAGATCAAATCGTTGAAGGGGTAAAAAAAGGAGTGCTTATGTCTGGGGGAACACCATTAGTATTTCCGACTATAGGAGTATGTGACGGAATAGCTATGGGTCATGAAGGAATGAAGTATTCTTTAGTTACAAGAGAACTTATTGCAGATACTATTGAATGTATGGTAAAGGCACATGGATTTGATGCTCTAGTTCTTATACCAAATTGCGATAAGATTGTACCAGGTATGATGATGGCAGCATTAAGGCTTAATATTCCAGCTGTAATTGTAAGTGGGGGACCAATGCTTCCAGGAAAATTTAAAGGTGGAGATGTTTCTTTAACAACTGTTTTTGAAGCTGTTGGAGCATTTGAAAATGGAACAATGCTTGAAGCGGATCTTAAAGAATTAGAAGATAACGCATGTCCAACATGTGGGTCATGTTCAGGAATGTTTACAGCAAATTCAATGAATTGCTTGGCAGAAGTTTTAGGTTTAGCTTTACCTGGAAATGGTACAATACCAGCAGTTTATTCTGAGAGAATAAGACTTGCGAAGCAAGCAGGAATGGCAGTTATGAATCTTTTGGAAAAGGATATAAAACCAAGAGATATAGTAACTGAAAAATCTATAGAAAATGCATTAACTGTAGAGATGGCACTTGGATGCTCATCAAATTCAGTTTTGCATCTAACAGCTATAGCTAATGAAGCTAAAATTCCAATAAATTTAGATATTATAAATGAAGTTTCAGCTAGAGTGCCGAACCTTTGCCACTTAGCACCTGCATCTCAAGTTCATATTATAGATCTATATTATGCTGGAGGAATTGGGGCAGTAATAAATGAACTTTCAAAGAAAGATCTTGTTTATCTAGATTGCATAACAGCAACAGGAAAAACTCAAGGGGAAAATACTGAGGGGAAATATGTTAAGGATTATAGTGTAGTTATGCCTATAGATAAGCCTTATAGTCAAACTGGAGGAATAGCAATTCTTAGAGGAAATCTTGCTGTAGATGGGGCTGTGGTCAAGAGGTCAGCAGTTGCACCTGAAATGCTTAAGCATGAAGGAGCAGCTAAGGTTTTTGATTCGGAAGAAGAATCTATAGAAGCTATCATGAGCAAAAAGATAAAATCTGGAGATGTTATTGTAATTAGATATGAGGGGCCAAAGGGTGGTCCAGGGATGAGAGAAATGTTATCCCCTACATCCGCAATAGCAGGTATGGGGCTTGATAAAGAAGTAGCTCTTATTACAGATGGAAGATTTAGTGGGGCAACAAAAGGAGCTTCTATTGGACACGTATCGCCAGAGGCAGCTGAAGGTGGAATTATTGCTTTAGTTGAGGATGGAGACATTATTTCCATAGATATAGAAAGTGGAAAGTTAGAACTTAAGGTATCAGATAAAATTCTTGAAGAGAGAAGAAAAAAATTAAAGCCATTTGAACCAAAGGTTAAGGAAGGTTATTTATCTAGATATTCAAAGCTTGTTAGCTCAGCCAGTACAGGAGCTGTGTTTAAATAATAGTAATGATAAATTAAGGTGTAGAGACTTATAAAAAATTATGTTTTATGAAAAGGAGGGGGCTAGATGATTTTAACAGGATCTGACATAGTAATTAAATCTATTATAGATGAGGGAGTTGATCTAGTCTTTGGATATCCAGGTGGTCAAGTAATTAACCTTTATGATTCATTATACAAATATCAAGATGAGATAAAACATGTTTTAACATGTCATGAACAAGGAGCAGCTCATGCGGCTGATGGATATGCAAGAGCTACTGGAAAAGTAGGAGTGTGTATTGCTACATCAGGACCAGGAGCTACAAATTTAGTAACTGGAATTGCAACAGCATATATGGATTCAATTCCTTTAGTTGCTATTACAGGAAATGTACCAATGAACTTGCTTGGAAAGGATAGTTTTCAAGAGGTAGATATAACTGGGATTACAATGCCTATAACTAAGCATAATTATATTGTAAAAGATGTAAATAAACTTCAAGATGTAATTAGTGAGGCTTTTTATATTGCGAGAGAAGGCAGACCAGGACCGGTTTTGATTGATATTCCTAAGAACATTCAAATTGAAAAAACTGAATATAAAAAGAAAACTCCGTTAAGTATTGGAAGAAAAGAATTCACTATTAAAGAAGAGAAGATTGAACAGGCAATAGAGCTAATAAATAAAGCAAAGAAACCATTTATATATGTAGGTGGAGGCGCGGTTATAGCAGGTTGCAGCAGTGAAGTTTTAGCGTTAGCAGAAAAAATAAATGCACCAATTTGTAGTTCTTTAATGGGGATAGGAGTAGTTCCGAAGGATCATCGTTTGTATACTGGCATGATTGGTATGCATGGAACTAAAGCATCTAATATAAGTGCAACAAAGAGTGATTTGTTTATAGCTTTAGGAGCAAGGTTTTCAGATAGAGTAGTTGCAAGTGGAGAGTATTTGAGTAATGCTAAGATACTTCATATAGATGTAGATCCAGCGGAAGTAAATAAAAATGTAAAGGTTGATTTGTCTGTTATAGGAGATTTGAAAAGTGTTTTAGAAAGAATTATTCCAAAGGTTAAAGAAAATAAAAATGAAGAGTGGTTAAAGAATGCAGAGCATTTAAAAAGTTTAAGTGCATATAAAAAAGATGAAGAAAAAGAACTTACTCCAGAATATTTCTTTGAAGTATTAAATTCGCTAGATGATGGTAATTTAATAATTTCAACAGAAGTTGGTCAGCATCAAATGTGGACAGCGCAATATTTTAATTTTAGAAAACCTAGAACCTTTATTTCATCAGGTGGACTTGGAACTATGGGATTTGGGCTAGGAGCTTCAATTGGAGCACAGTTTGGAAAACCGGGAAGTAAGGTTGTAAATATAGCTGGTGATGGAAGCTTTATGATGAATTGTCAGGAGCTTGCTACAGCTGTTAAAAATAATTTGCCAGTAGTAGTTGTTGTTATGAATAACAATGTTTTAGGAATGGTTAGACAATGGCAAACATTATTTTTTGATGGAAGATATTCTCATACAACATTAGATAGGGAAACTGATTTAGTAAAGCTTGCAGAAGCTTTTGGAGCAACTGGATATAGAGTTGTAGAAAGAAATCAGCTTAAAGGAGTATTGGCAAAAGCTTTAAATAGTAAGGGACCAGTGCTCATAGATTATAGGATTGATTATGATAAAAAAGTATTTCCAATGGTTGCACCAGGTGCGCCAATTAATCAAATAATATGTGAAGAAGATATTTAAATTTTAGGAGGAAAAGAAAATGGTAAAAATGTATTATGAAAAGGACACAAATTTAGACTATTTAAAGGGAAAGAAGGTAGCTATAATTGGTTATGGTAGCCAAGGACATGCGCATGCGTTAAATTTACATGATAGTGGAATAGATGTAGTTGTAGGTTTGTATAATGGAAGTAAATCTTGGAAGGTTGCCGAAAATGATGGATTGAAAGTTGCAACAGTTCAAGATGCAGTTAAGGAAGCAGATATTGTAATGATACTTGTACCAGATGAAAAGCAAGCGGCTATATATAAGGAACAAATAGCTCCATATTTAGAAGGTGGAAATGCAGTAGCATTTGCACATGGATTTAATATCAACTTTGGTCAAATAGTTCCACCTGCAGATGTAGATGTATTTATGGTTGCTCCAAAGGGGCCAGGACATATGGTTAGAAGAACATATACAGAAGGATCAGGAGTTCCTTGTTTAATAGCAGTTCATCAAGATGCATCAGGAAATGCTAAAGATTTAGCGTTAGCTTATGCTAATGGAATTGGTGGTGCTAGATCAGGAGTACTTGAAACTACTTTCAAAGATGAAACTGAAACAGATTTATTTGGAGAACAAGCAGTTCTTTGTGGTGGTGTTACTGCATTAATAAAAGCTGGATTTGAGACTTTGGTTGAAGCTGGATATGCTCCGGAAAATGCTTATTTTGAATGTATGCATGAAATGAAGTTAATTGTAGATTTAATGTACCAAGGAGGTATGGCTACAATGAGATATTCGATTTCTGATACAGCAGAATATGGTGACTACATGATTGGTGATAGAATAATCACAGAGGAAACTAAGAAGGAAATGAAAAAGGTTCTTACTGAAATTCAAGATGGTACATTTGCAAGGAATTGGTTGATGGAAAATCAAGTTGGTAGACCAAACTTTAATGCAAAGAGGAGAATGGAAGCTGAACATCCAATCGAAAAGGTTGGTGCTGAATTAAGAGGCATGATGGATTGGATAAATAAAAAATTAGATTAGTTTAAAGTCCTGCATATTGCAGGACTTTTTTTTATAAGGTAAATTGTTTAGCTTGACTAATTAAAAACGTTTACTAAAAATATCAATGTGAAGAAAAAGTGAAGATTTTTATAAAAAAGTTGCAATTTAATATAGAAATGATTATTATGTTAGTTAGCTAAGCTAAACAAAATGGAGGTGGATAAAATTTTGACTACTGAAGAATCAGTGCAAGGTGTTTTTTTTCAAGCAGTTAGATTGGCCTTTACGAGAAGTCATATTTTGCTTGGGGAAAAAGGTATTCATCCTGGACAACAACATGTATTACTAAAACTATTAAAGAAAAATGGTCAAAGTCAAAAAGATCTTGCTAAAGATATGGGAATAAAACCAGCCACAGTAACTGTCATGCTTACTAGAATGGAAAAGGGTGAACTTATAGAAAGAAAAAAAGATGATAATGATCAAAGAATTACTAGAATCTTCATTACCAAAAAAGGTAAAGAAGTTTGTGAAGAAGTAAAAAAGATTGGTAAACAAGTCGAGGAAGAATGCTTTGAAAATTTTACTATTGAAGAAAAAGTATTATTTAGAAGATTGCTAATGCAAATAAGAGACAATCTAACAAAGGATTGTCCTAATATGAAGTGTGAGTAAGAGAAGGGGGATGTAAAAATATATGTTGAAAATGATTAAGTACATGAAAAAGTCGGCAGTATCAGTTATAGCAATAATAGCATTATTAGTTTTACAAGCTGTATGTGATCTTGCATTACCAGACTATACATCTAATATAGTAAATGTGGGAATACAACAACATGGTATTGAAAATGCTGTACCAGAAGAAATAAGTAAGAGTGATTTAGATAATTTGTTCTTATTTATGAATAAAGATGATAAGGATAAGATTTTAGAGAACTATACTTATTTGGACAATGCATCACAAGCTACAAAAAAGAGTATAAGTGGCGATGAACCAGTATATGAGTTAAATACAAAGGATCAAACTACTATAGATGAGCTAAATAATATATTTAGTAAACCAATGTTAGTAGTTTCTGTATTAACTAAAAATAGTGATGAAACAGCTTCAATGAAGGAGCAAATGATAGCTAATTTTCCACCACAAATGGTAAAGGCAGCTAATGGAGATGTATTAAAGCTTTTCTCAATGCTACCAGAGGAACAATTAAGTAAAGTTAGAGATGATATTAATAGCAAATTTGAAGAAATGCCAGATACAATAATAACTCAAGGGGCTGTAGCTTATGTAAGAGATCTTTATGATGATCTAGGAATAGATACAGATGGGCTTCAAAAGAAATATATAATAATTGCAGGAGCACAGATGCTTGGAATAGCACTTGTAAGCATGATTGCAACAGTTGCAGTTGGATTTTTAGGAGCTAAAGTAGCAGCAAAGCTTGGTAGAGATCTTAGAAGTAAGGTGTTTAAGAAAGTAGTGTCTTTCTCTAATACTGAATTAGATAAGTTTTCAACTGCTTCATTGATAACACGTAGCACAAATGATATTCAACAAATTCAATTACTAATGGTAATGATCCTTAGAATAGTATTCTATGCTCCAATACTTGGACTTGGTGGGGTAATAAAGGTGCTAAATACAAATACATCAATGGCTTGGATTATAGGTGTAGCTGTGTTAGTTCTTTTAGCTGTAATATTGTTACTATTTGCAATTGTAATGCCTAAATTTAAGTCGGTACAAAAACTTGTAGATAAGTTAAACTTAGTTACTCGTGAAATTTTAACAGGTATATTAGTAATTAGAGCTTTCAATACAGAGAAGCATGAAGAAAAGAGATTTGATGAAGCTAATAAAAACTTAACTAGAACAAATCTTTTTGTAACAAGAACAATGTCACTTATGATGCCACTTATGATGCTTATAATGAATGCAATTACAGTGCTAATTGTGTGGAGTGGCTCACATAGTGTTAATGATGGAACTATGCAAGTTGGAGATATGATGGCATTTATAACTTATACTATGCAAATTATAATGGCATTCTTGATGATATCTATGGTATCAATAATGCTTCCAAGAGCATCAGTATCAGCAGGGCGTATTGAGGAGGTATTACAAACTGAATTAACTGTAACTGATCCTAAAGAAAAGAAAACATTTGATTCTAGTAAAAAAGGAATAGTTCAATTCAAAGATGTAAGTTTTAGGTATCCAAATGCAGATGAAGATGTAATAGAGAATATATCATTTGTAGCAAAACCAGGAGAGACTACAGCAATTATAGGTAGTACTGGTAGCGGGAAATCAACACTTATTAATTTAATACCTAGATTTTATGATGCTACTAGTGGTGAGATATTAATAGATGGAATTAATGTTAAAGATGTATCTCAACATGATTTAAGAGAAAAGATAGGATATGTTCCGCAAAAGGGAGTTTTATTCTCTGGAACAATAGAGTCAAACTTAAAATATGGTAAGAAGGATGCAACTGAAGATGAGGTTGAAAAGGCAGCTGAGATAGCACAAGCCACTGAATTTATTTCTTCAAAACCAGAGAAATTTAAGACGGAAATTTCTCAAGGAGGAACAAATGTATCTGGAGGACAAAAACAAAGATTATCAATAGCAAGAGCTATAGCAAAAGATCCACAAATATATATATTTGATGATAGTTTCTCGGCACTTGATTTTAAAACTGATGCAACTTTAAGAAAAGCGTTGAAGAACGAAACTTCCAATAGTACAGTGTTCATAGTAGCACAAAGAATAAGTACAATTTTAAATGCAGAACAGATTATAGTTTTAGATGAAGGTAAAGTAGTTGGGATAGGGAATCACAAAGAGCTTCTAAATAATTGTGAAGTATATAAGCAAATAGCTTTATCACAGCTTTCAAAGGAGGAGCTAGGAAATGAGTAATAGTGAAAAGAATAATAAGAGTAGAGGTCCAATGGGTATGGGTAGAGGCCCAATGGGAGGAAATGTAGAAAAGGCCAAAAACTTCAAAGAAACTATGAAAAGTCTTATGACTTATCTTAAGCCATATACATTATCTATAATAATAGTTGTAATATTTGCAATCGGTAGTACCGTATTTACAATAGTTGGACCAAAGATATTAGGAAAGGCAACAACAGAAATATTTAATGGTCTAGTATCAAAGACAACTGGTGCTGAGGGAGCCGGTATTGATTTTGATAAGATAGCAGGAATATTATTAACCTTATTAGGATTATATGTAGTTAGTGCATTATTAGCTTTTGTACAAGGATTTATTATGAGTGGAGTAACTCAAAAAGTTTCATATAACCTAAGAAAAGAACTTGCTGAAAAGATAAATAGAATGCCACTTAAATATTTTGATACAAGAACTCATGGAGAAGTTTTATCAAGAGTTACAAATGATATAGATACAGTGAGTCAAAATTTAAATCAAAGTATGACTCAAATGATTACATCTGTTGCTATGATTATTGGAGTATTAGCAATGATGTTATCAATAAGTATACCTATGACTATTGCGGCTTTATTAATACTACCTATTTCGATGGGGTTAATAGGCGCAGTTGTTAAGAAATCACAAAAGTACTTTAAATCTCAACAAGAATATTTAGGACATGTAAATGGTCAGGTTGAGGAAGTATACGGTGGACATAATATAGTAAAAGCATTTAATGGTGAAGAAGAAGCTGTAAAAGAATTTGATAAATATAATAACACATTATATGATTCAGCTTGGAAGTCACAATTCTTATCAGGTATGATGATGCCTATAATGACTTTTGTGGGTAATATTGGATATGTAATGATATCAATACTAGGTGGATGGCTTGCTATTCAAAAAGCAATTGAAGTTGGAGATATATTATCATTTGTTCAATATGTAAGGAGCTTTACTCAACCTATAGCGCAAGTAGCACAAATTGCTAACTTAATGCAATCAACAGCAGCTGCAGCTGAAAGAGTATTTGAATTTATAGCTGAAGAGGAAGAAGAACAAACTGTTCCAAATCCAGTATCTCCAAACGGCCTTGAAGGTAGAGTTGACTTTAAAGATGTTCACTTTGGATATAATCCAGATAAGACAATAATAAATGACTTTACTGCTAATATTAAGCCAGGGCAAAAGGTTGCGATAGTTGGGCCTACAGGTGCAGGTAAGACTACAATAGTTAAGCTTTTAATGAGATTCTATGATATAAATAGTGGGGATATATTAATAGATGGCAATAGTATAATGAACTTTAATCGTGGTGAATTAAGAGAGCTTTTTGGGATGGTGCTTCAAGACACATGGTTATTCAATGGAAGTATTAGAGAGAATATAAGATATGGTAAGTTAAATGCAACAGATGAAGAAGTTATAAAAGCAGCTAAAGCAGCTCATGTTCATCACTTTGTTAAAACATTACCTGATGGATATGATATGGAATTAAATGAAGAAGCTAGTAATGTATCTCAAGGACAAAAACAATTATTAACTATAGCTCGTGCAATACTTGCAGATCCTAAGATATTAATATTAGATGAAGCAACAAGTTCAGTAGATACAAGAACAGAAGTATTGATACAAAAAGCTATGGATAATCTTATGGAAGGAAGAACAAGCTTCGTAATTGCTCATAGATTATCAACCATCCGTGATGCTGATTTAATTCTTGTTATGAAAGATGGAGATATAATAGAGCAAGGAAATCATGAGGAGTTATTATCTGCTGGTGGATTCTATTGTGATCTTTATAATTCTCAATTTGAAAATTCAGAGATAGCTTAATATATATTAGTGGTATGAATTATGTTTATATTTTGTTATGTGGAGATGGATCTCTTTATACTGGATGGACAAATAATTTAGAAAAAAGATTCAAAGATCATTGTAATTCTAAAGGGGCCAAATACACTAGGGGTAGAGGCCCTCTAAAGATTGTTTATTTTGAAACTTTTGAGGATAAAGTAGATGCGATGAAGCGAGAATATGCTATTAAAAAGCTTAGAAGAGAAGAAAAGGATAATTTGATTAAAAATTTCAAAGAACATGTTGACATTGATTAGGAAAGATGTATAATTATATGTAATTAAATAAATAAGTTTATCTTATTAAGAGTGGTGGAGGGACTGGCCCTTTGAAGCCCAGCAACCTGTAATTATTTATTACGTGGTGCTAAATCCTGCAGGTTTATCCTGACAGATAAGAGGAATTAGTAGTCTCATTATGACTATATATTTGACTAACAATAGTCGCTTCTTATATAAAGAAGCGGCTTTTTTTATTTTGAAAGGGGGCTAATTATGAATTTGAATTTTGAAACAACAGTAGTAAGAGGTGCATCAGGAGGGGATAGGCATACTGGGGCAATAAGTTTTCCTATTTATCAAAGTGCAACCTTCAAGCATCCTGCATTAAATGAAAGTACAGGATATGATTATTCAAGACTTCAAAATCCAACTGTAGAAGAATTAGAAAAGACTGTAGCTTTATTAGAAAATGGAAGGTATGGGTTGGCGTTTGCAACAGGTTTAGCAGCTATAAACTGTATTGTGCATCTTTTTAAAGCTGGGGATCATTTAGTTATTTCAGAAGATCTATATGGAGGTACATTTAGACTTTTTGGAAGTATTTACAAGGAGCTTGGTATAGAATCAACGTTTGTAGATACTAGAGATTTTTTAGCAGTGAAAGATGCTATTAAGGAAAATACTAAAGGGATATTTATAGAAACTCCATCTAATCCATCGCTAAGAGTTACAGACATAAGAGGCATTGGAAGGATAGCTAAGGAGAAGGACTTGATATTTATCGTTGATAATACTTTTCTTACTCCTTATTATCAAAAACCATTAGATCTTGGAGCTGATTTAGTTATTCATAGTGGAACGAAATATTTGGGAGGACACAATGATGTTTTAGCTGGATTAATAGTTGCAAAGGATGATAGATTTATTGAAAGATTAAGATATATTAATATGTCTACAGGAGCAACAATAGGGCCTTTTGAAGCTTGGTTAGTTTTAAGAGGAATAAAGACGCTGCACATACGTTTAGAGAAGTCAGAAGAAAGCGCTATAGTTATTGCTAACTGGTTAAAAGAACAAGATGAAGTTTCGGATGTATATTATACAGGATTGGAAGAACATGAGGGATATGAAGTGAATAAATCTCAAAGTACAGGATTTGGTACAACTTTATCCTTTAGAGTTAAAGATAAAAAACTTGTAGAAAAAATATTAAAAAGAGTTAAGGTTGTATCTTTTGCAGAAAGCTTAGGGGGGGTAGACACACTTATAACGTATCCATTTACTCAAACCCATAGTGAAATACCAGATGATCTTAGAAAAAGACTTGGGGTAGATGAATATTTACTGAGATTATCTGTTGGTATTGAAAATATTAAAGATATATTAGATGATTTAAAACAAGCAATAAAGGGGGAATAGAAATGAGGATAGGGACAAAATTAATTCATTCAGAAGGAAGTATAGATAAAAATACAGGAGCTTTAAGTACACCGATATATCAAGCATCAACATTTCATCAATTTGATATAGATAACTTTGGAAAATATGATTATTCAAGATCAGGGAATCCGACTAGGGATGTTCTGGAAAATTTAATTGCGGAACTTGAAGGTGGAGATGGAGGATTTGCTTTTGCTTCAGGAATGGCAGCAATATGCTCAGTATTAAGCATATTTTCCGCTGGAGATCATATTGTAATATGTGGAGATGTTTATGGTGGGACTTATAGAGCTGTAACAAAGTTATTTTCTAGATTTAATATACAGCATACTTTTGTAGATGCAAGTAATTTAGAAGAAATAAGAGATGCAATAAAAGAAAATACAAAGGGATTATATTTAGAAACACCATCAAATCCGTTATTAAAGATAACAGATATAAAAGATGCAGTAAAGGTAGCTAAAGCAAAGGATATTATAGTAATTGTTGATAATACTTTTATGTCTCCCTTATTGCAGAGACCTATAGAACTTGGAGCAGATATTGTGGTTCATAGTGCAACTAAGTTTATAGGGGGACATAGTGATGTAATATCAGGATTAGTTGTAACTAAAAATAAAGAATTAAGTAGTGAAATTAGACAAATTCAAAATACATTTGGAGCTGTTTTAGGGCCACAAGATTGTTGGCTTCTTATTAGAGGGCTTAAAACATTAAAGGTTAGAGTACTTGAATGTCAAAAAAATGCAGAGATTCTAGCTAAATGGCTTCAAGATAGACCAGAAGTAGAAAAAGTATACTATCCGGGGCTTGAAGGTCATCCAGGGAGAGAGAGTCATTTAGCACAATCTTATGGTGGAGGAGCAGTATTATCATTTAAATTTAAGAGCCTAGAAAAGACAAAACACTTCTTGAATAATGTAGAAAATGTAGGAGTAGCAGTAAGCCTTGGAGGGGTAGAAACTATAGTATCATATCCAGTTAAAATGAGTCATGCAGCTATTCCTAGGGAAGAAAGAGAAAAACTTGGAGTAACTGATACTTTAATACGAGTTTCAGCAGGACTTGAAGATATTGAAGACTTAATTGAGAGTTTTGAAAAGGCGATAAATTAGTTTTGCAAGGTTTAAGATGAAGCAAATTATGCTTCATCTTAAATGATAGATTAAGTCTATTATGGTAACTAAAATGTAAGAAATTTAATAATATAATATATAGACAAAAATATTAATTGTGATAAAATAATCAATAGGTATGAAATAAAGTGAAGGAAGTGATTTTATAAAAGATAATAAAAGTATTTTAGAATAAAGCGCCAGAACTTAAGTAAGTATTGCCAAATCATAGATTTGGAAGTTCGTTTAAGTTGACGAGGTTGGGGAGTATCGAATACTTCGGCGGGTGCCCCACGGTATCGCACTACCGTAAACGGCTGACAAAGCTATGGAGTGATCTATAGTACAAATTCAGCCTGGTGTTAAAACCTTCATATAAAGTTTTAGATTTCTAAGATTATCATACCTTTGTCATTTTTGTTAGGACGAAGCTTTAATGAGGACTAAAAAATTAAATAATTATGAAAAAGGAAGGTAGAAATAATATGTGCGGAATAGTAGGATATGTTGGAAAGAAGAGAGCAACAAACTTCTTAATTGATGGATTATCAAAGCTAGAATACAGGGGGTATGACTCTGCTGGTGTGGCTGTAGAAAATGATGGGAAAGTTACTGTAGTAAAGCATAAGGGACGTCTTTCTAATCTTAGTGATGATTTAGATAAAAATGTTCTAGAAGGAACTGTAGGGATAGGGCATACTAGATGGGCTACTCACGGAGAGCCTTCAGATATAAATTCACATCCACATAAAAGCTCAAAGGGTAATATAACTGTAGTTCATAATGGAATTATAGAAAATTATCTTGAACTAAGAAAATGGTTAAAAGAGCAGGGATATGAGTTTAAATCACAAACAGATACAGAAGTAGTACCAAATTTAATTCATTATTACTATGAAGGAGATCTTTTTAAAGCAGTTGTAAAGGCAACAGAAAGACTTGAAGGAAGCTATGCTTTAGGTGTAATTTGTGGAGATGATCCAGATAAGGTAGTTGCAGTAAGAAAAGATAGTCCATTAATAGTAGGGCTTGGAGAAGGTGAAACATTTATTGCTTCAGATATTCCAGCAGTAATTAGCTATACAAGAAATGTATATCTTTTAGATGATAATGAATTCGTATTAGTTACTAGAGATGGAGCAGAGGTTCTAAATAGTGACGGGTCAAAGATAGATAAAGAAGTGTATAAAGTAACATGGAGCGCAGATGCTGCTGAAAAAGGTGGATATGACTCATTCATGATGAAAGAAATACACGAACAACCAAAGGCTATAAGAGATACTTTAACTGGTAAAATCTCAAATAATGGGGTTTCTTTTGAGGGATTTAACCTAACAAAGGAAGATTTAGATGGAGTAGATAGAGTATATATAGTAGCTTGTGGAACTGCATATCATGCAGGGCTTATGGGAAAAGTAGCAATAGAAAAGTTTGCAAAGATTCCAGTAGAAGTAGATATAGCTTCGGAATTTAGATATAGAGAGCCATTAGTTACAAACAAGACATTGCTAATAACTGTAAGCCAATCAGGAGAAACTGCTGACACATTAGCTGTTTTAAGAGATTGTAAGAAAATTGGAGCTAAAACTTTAGCTATAACTAATGTAGTAGGAAGTACTATATCAAGAGAAGCTGATAATGTTATATACACAATGGCTGGACCTGAAATAGCAGTTGCTTCAACTAAGGCATATACAACTCAAGTTGTTGTAATGAATTTAATTGGGATGTATTTTGGACAGTTAATGGGAAGCTTAACTAATGAATCAGCAAAAGAATTAGAAGAAGCTTTAACATTACTTCCAGAAAAGATTGAAGAAGTATTAGCTAAGAAAGAAGAACTAGAAGAAGTAGCTAAGATTTTAGCTAAGGAGCAAGATGTATTCTTCTTAGGAAGAGGAGTTGATTATGCTCTAGCTTTAGAAGGATCTTTAAAGCTTAAAGAAATAACTTATATTCATTCAGAAGCATATGCTGGAGGAGAGCTTAAGCATGGCCCAATAGCATTAATAGAAGAAGGAACAAAAGTTATAGCTTTATTAACTCAAACTAAGCTTAGAGAAAAGATGGTAAGTAATATAGTAGAAGTTAAGGCTAGAGGAGCTGAAACTATAGGAGTTGCTTATGAAGGTGATGAAATAGATGAATCAGTATTTAATAAAATTGTTAGAATACCAAAAGTATTAAATATGGTAGCACCAGTTGTAGCAGCAGTTTCATTACAATTACTAGCTTACTATACAGCTAAGGAAAAGAACTTTGATATAGATAAGCCAAGAAATTTAGCTAAGTCAGTAACAGTTGAATAGAAATAGATAAATATTTTATATTATTGTAGCAAACAATAAAGTATGTCTATAACAATAAAGTGTGTCCATAACAATAAAGTTAGTCTAAAAGTGTAGTGAAAAAGTCACACTCTTTAGAATTATAAATATAAATTAACCAAAGTTATTATATTTTCTCACAATTTTATATGGAGATGAAAAAATCGAGGATGAAATTAGTGAGTTAATAAATGAGTATAAAAAAACTGAGAAATGTCTCAGCCTAGGTCTTAGTTGGTCAGGTGATAATGATTTTGCTAGAGCAAAATTAGAATTTGTTAAGGTAATAATTAATGATCTTGAAAATCTATCAAAAAAAGTAATCTAATAAATGTATTTATATGAAAAGTATTAGATATTGTTTTGTAGTAGATTTTATTGGAGAACTATACACCACTGAAGTTGTAATTATCTTTGTCAAGTAGATAGGGTGGTAAAAAATGTAAATTTATTACAAATATGTGGTCTAGTTGTACACTCATAAGAAACTCGTATCAGTAATAAAAAACTCATGTTATTCATGAAAAAGTCATGTTAAAAGTCAGGAATTTTTAATCAGAAAATGATTAGAAGTCCTGGCTTTTGTGCGTTTGCGCACAAGGGTCAAGGAAAAATGGAGCAAGGGGAAAGGGGTGAGAGGGGATTTTGGGATGATACGAGTTTATTAGTAATACACACTAGTATTAAGTTATTCATTTGTGAGGTATAATTGTAAAAATAGGAATATTATAGTATAATAATATTCAGAGAATTCTAGATTTAATCGATAATATAGTAGTATTATCTATATATTATCTTCTCTGAGTAGATGTGCAGAGAAAGTTTTGTTTTTGTCCATTCTTGTAATAAAATTACAAGAGATTTATTCCAGAATAAATCACTTGAAATCTTATTACAATGAGGATTAATGTAGAGTTCTCTTTTTTTATGGGGGAAAACAATGAAGCATTTATTAGAAGATAAGAAGATAAACACTGTATTTAATATATTACATGATAAGATACGAAAAAAAGCACATAGTAGTCAAGAATATCCTAAAATTATATTTATTTGTGGTAAAGATATATATGATGATAAAGGAAAACAGAAATCTAAGGAAATACTAGCAAGTGAATTAAATAAAAGATATTTCCTAATAAATAAATTAGAGGAAAGTAATTTTAAAGTAAAAGGTAGTACATATTTAAAAAATTATTGTATTGTCGCAGAAAATCTGTACGATCATAATGAGTTAAAAGATTTATTAACTTTTGAGGGAATTTTAGGAGAAATTAGTGAAAAAATAATTGTAATTCTTGAAAGTGAGGGGACTTGTTGTGAATTAGGTGCTTTTTCTTATAGCGATGAATTAATGAAAAAAATAATAGTAATAAATAATGATGATTATATAGAAAAAAGATCATTTATAAGGTTAGGGCCTCTAAAGAAAATTGAATTAAAAGATGAAAGCTCCATTATTTATAGTCCTTATAAATATGATGAATTTATAAAAGAGTATAGAGTTCTGGATATGTGTAAAGAGATATCAGAGTTAGAATCAAGTTATAAACCGAATAAGAATGAGAGTCAAGTTGAATTAAAGAGTTTAATATATGAAATTATGAATATTATAGAAATATTTCAACCTATTCAGAAAGAAGAAATACTTGGTTTGTATAAGAAGTTTACAGGGTTTAGAGCATTTACAATAAAAAATTGTGCAAAACATAATATTAGAAATATTACACATTTATTAGAATTATTGAGTAAAATGCAAATGATAGAAAAAAGAGCAGATTACTACATGTGTAATGAAAGAGTGACTTTTTATAATTCTTTATTCAATATAGATAGGAATGAATATAATAAATTAAGAACTAAAATTAATTCAGCAATGTATCAGAATTTTAGTGAGAGAATGGAGATAAATGAAAATGAGTCTATTGCAGAGAATGAGTAGTGAATTAAGATTAGATCCGGATTTTATAATGTCTACAGTAAATTCTACTAAAAAATATAGAATTTACAAAAAAGGAAGTAAATTTATATATAACTCATCCGGGGAATTGAAGACACTGCAATATTGGCTAAATTCAAAGATATTTTCTATTCTTGAATATTCGAAATTTACAGCAGCATATCAAAAGGGATGTTCTATAAAAAAGAATGCTAGTATTCACTCTAAATCTAATTATATTTTACATACGGATATAGAAAATTTCTTTAATAATATTACTGAATACCATATCAACATTCTTTTGGAAGAAATAAATCAATTAGGTAAGTCGGATAAAGAGCTAATTAAAAAAATAATTTTATATAAAGGACATTTAGTTATAGGGAGCGTATCAGCACCACATATAAGTAATTGCGTAATGTATAAATTTGATATAGAACTATATGATACAATAATCAATAATACGAATATGAAATACACTCGCTATGCAGATGATATAACAATATCTTCAAAGGAGTATATAACTCACGATGTAATAAAAAAAGTTGAAGCTTTATTAGTAAAATATAAGTTTAGTATAAATAATAATAAGACTTATTTTAGTAGCAGGGCGACTAGAAGAAGGGTTACTGGAATTACAATTGATAATTCAACTAATGAATTATCATTAGGACATAAAAAATATAAATTTATAAAAAAAGAAATATACAATTTTTTGGTAAAAGAACAAGGATGTAAAGATAAAATTTTAGGAAACTTAGCATTTATAAAGGATATTAACAGTAAGAAATACGATGAACTTAAATCTGTATATTTAAAATATGATAAAGAAGGAATTGTTTTCAGTAAAGAAGAAAAAGATATAGAATTAAAAGATGAACATGAGATTTCGAGTTATTAAGCAGATTCCAATAGAGAATTTACTAATTGAAAGTGACAGATCATTTACAAAGATTAATGGGAAAAGATATACTTTTGATAAGTTAAGTAGAGTTTATACGCTTTTTGGTGAGTTACTTAATATAAATTTAGAGAAAACAAATACAAAAATTGCTCAAAATTTTGTAAGGTTGTTTGAAAAGTAAATTTTTCGATTTTGCCTGAAGTGAAGTAAGATAAAATATTATCATGTTTCAGCTTTATATTACTCATGATTGATGGATATGCTGCATAGAGAAAAATGGAAGGTTTTTAAATTATAAAACAATGTAGGGGGGTGAAAATGTGAAATTAAAAATTGCTCCATGGAATAAATTTATACTGAAAAAATTCTTTTGGTTTCTTACAGTAGTTAATACAATACTATCTATAACTTTGATTGCTGTAGATATTGATAAGAAAACTAAATTTAGAATTGGCATTTTTGAAGTGGTTGTATTTATAATAGTGTATTTTTATTTTTGGATTTATGAAAATTTCCGTGATAACATTAAAATAAATATTAATAATTCACAATTGCAGATAAAAGTTGGAGATATATTTTCTCAAGAAGGATTAAAAGTTATAGGAGTTAATGAGTATTTTGATAATATTGTTGATAATGCTATTATCTCAAAAAATTCTTTGCATGGTAGATATATTATGAATAACTATGAAAATACCGTTAATTTAGATAAAGAAATTGAAATGGATTCACATTTGATGGAATTAAAGTCAGGATACAATAACGAAAGAAAGATTGGGAAAAAGCAAAAGTACAAATTGGGAAGTATTTTTGTTGATGGGGAGTATCTTCTGACATCTTTTGCCAAATTTGATGACAAAAATAGAGCATATCTATATATGAATGACTATATAAATTTTTTACTTAATTTTTGGAATGAAATAGATATTATTTATTCGGGAAGGTCTGTGACGATTCCACTGTTTGGATCTGGCATTACAAGATTTAAAGAATATGATCATATAACTGATCAGGAACTTTTAGAATTGCTTATTTGGTCGTTTAAATTAAGCCGAATTAAGTTCAAGTATCCTGCAAGTGCGACAATTATTATACATAAAGACAAAGCTGATAAAATTAATTTTACGAAACTAAAGGGGTGGGAATAATGGCATATAGAAATGGCACTTATGTTGCATTTGATGGTAATGGTACAACAGATCCTACTAAAGGTGATATGAAATACTATGGCTTATTACGTAAATGGAACAATTCAAATAGGTTCGAATTAAATTTTAGTGATAGTCATTTAAAAACTTATCAAGTAAAAGATAGTAGTTCTATAAGAACATTGAAATCTCGATTGTTAGAAAGAATGAAAAATTCTAAAAATATGCTTTTGATAATATCTGATGATACCAACTGGGATAGAGGTATGTTAAATTATGAAATAGAGAAAGTTGTTGATGAATATAAAATTCCTTTAATTGTTGCATATACTGGATATAACTCAATTTTAAATCCATCATTGCTTCGGGGAAAATGGCCTAAAGCATTACTCGAAAGAATAGATAATGGAACAGCAAAATGTATACACATTCCGTTTAAAGAAAGGTCGATTTCATCTGCTGTCTCACAGTTTAGTGTGAATAGTACTGGTAGCAACATTTTAACTTCAGCACTTACAACATACAAAAAAGAAGTTTATATAAATTGGGGATATATTGATAAATAAATTTTTGTTAATGTAAAGTAATCATTGTAAGTAATAGCATATTGTTATGAAGATATATTTTGACAAAGTGGGATTATTTTAGAGTCAAGAATTCTATGAGAAAAATCTACAAGTAAGTATAGGGTAGATAACAACTAAATAGAGTATGCATCTTCTACAGCTTGTGGTGTCATATAGCACATAAAAAGAAACTCTCAAAATTGCCTTAGTGTATTAAACACTAAGGTTTTTTGCATTATTATTAAATAAATTTTATAAAATAATAAATATGAATTAAAAGGTTAAAGATAAGTTTATTTAATAGGTAATTAAAATAAATTGTTTAATTATTGTAAAACCTGTTAAAACTACTAATTATAATAAGTTTAAAAGAAAATTAGCAGATATTAATGTTAGATGTACAGGGGAGTGAAGTGAATAAAAATGGCTAAGCGTAAAAGAGGATTTACTAGAGAAAAGTATGATAAATGGATAAAAGAAAAAAGAGGATTAGGGAAAGGGAAAGATTATAAGGTTTGGTTAACTGTACAAGATGTTCCTTCTTTAGGAAAGACATCAAGGCTCTTAGGCATTAAAACTGGAAGGGAGCATCAGTTTTTTTCAAATAATGAGACTAGTTATTTTTTTATATTAGAATTTTATGAGCTAATCACTGACATAAGGGAGCAATTTCCACTTCTTCCTATAGAAGAAACAATTGCGATTGCTCAAGAATTAGGGATTAAGCATCCAACTGATCCTAATACTAAAGAAGAGATAGTAATTACTACTGATTTTTTAATTGATATTAATGAGGATAATTATAAAAAGACATTAGCAAGAACAATTAAACAAAAAGAGGACTTAGATAAGAGGCAACTTGATAAATTCGAAATTGAAAGAAGATACTGGAATAAAAGGAATATAGATTGGGGAATAGTTACAGAGAATGAGATTAATAAAGTATTAGCTAGAAATATAGAAATAGTATATCAATTCTATGATTTAGAAAATCTTAAAGGGTTTGAAAATTTCAATACAGTACAAATAAGAGAACTAACTAATGCATTTAAAAAGCAAATATCAGGAACGTCAGTTATAAGAGAAGAAGCATCTCTCTTTGAAGATAATATGTTATTAGAAGGAGGATGTGGAATAGCTATGTTTAAACACTTAATTATTACTAAGCAAATAATTGTAGACATGTTAACACCTATTAATGTAGATAAGTCTATATTTGTAAAGTTAAGTGAGGTGAGATTATAATAATGATTTTACATGAAAATATGGTATTACAATATATAGAGGATGACTTGAAAATAAGGGTAATATGTATAGATGACAGTAAAGAGTTTTGTTATATTGTAAAGCTAACAGGCGATACTGCAATTCCTAAATATATGAGCATGAATGAGATGAAATACTTAAGGGATAATAATTATTTGATAAGAGTTACAGATCCATTTGCTAAGAGTATAATCGAAGAAGATATTTCTGATGAACAGAAGTTGATAAGAGATGAATATTGGGAAGTAGTTGAGAACATATGGTATGAAAACAAAAAAGAATTTCTAGATAAAAGATCAAGAAATAAGATTATTACAAATACTTCAATTAAGTTTGATAAGAATGAAAAGCAGGTTAGAAGAATAATCACACGTTTTTTTCAGAGGGGAATGACAAAGAATTCATTATTATTTGATTATGAAAATTCTGGAGCTAGAGGGAAAGTGAGAAGAGCTGGAGGTAAAAAAAGAGGAAGGAAAAGAGCTTGTGAAAAAGATGGACAAATAATTGAAGGAATTAATATAGATGAAGTAGCTTTGAACATCATAAAGACATCAATAAGATTGTTTTATTCAAAAAAAGAAAAAAAGTCGTTATCTGATGCACATAAGTATATGCTTGTGAAGTTTTATTCTGACAAATTGATTTTTAATAATCAAAAACGAAATTTTGTTTGGGATAAATCAAGAATACCTACATATAGGGAATTTGTATATTGGTATCACAAGTTTGAAGATAAAAAAGAAGATATGTTAAATAGGGAAAGTAAAAGATATTACGAATTACACAAAAGAGAGTTACTAGCAAACTCAACTATGGATACTTTTGGACCAGGATCTAGATATGAGATAGATGCTACTGTTGCTGATGTTTATTTAGTGAGTAGAATTGACCATAAAAAAATTATTGGTAGACCAGTAGTGTATGTTGTCATAGATGTGTTTTCTAGATTAGTATGTGGAATTTATATTGGATTAGAAGGTCCTTCATGGCTTGGTGCTATGATGGCACTAGATAATGTTGTAGAAGATAAGGTTGAATTTTGCTCTAGATATGGTATTGAAATAACGAGTGAAAAATGGCCTAACAGTTTTTTGTCGGAAAAAATACTTGCTGATCGTGGTGAATTTGAAGGCTATAATGTAGAAAATCTTATAAATAATTTAAATGTTAAAATTGAAAATACTGCTCCATACAGAGGAGATTTAAAAGGAATAGTGGAAAGGAATTTTAGGACTATAAATGAAAGAATTAAGCATATGACACCAGGAGCTATAGCTAAAGAATATAGAGAAAGAGGGGATAGAGATTATAGATTAGATGCTGTTCTGGATATTAATGAATTTACATCTATAATTATCCACGAGGTTATTCATCATAATAACAGTATTATAAGTAATTATCCAATGGATGTTGAATTAATAAAAGCTGAAATTGCTCCAGTACCTTGTTTAATATGGAACTGGGGGATAGCTAATAGGAGATGTGCATTTAAATATGTGGAGAAAGATATCGTTAGGTTAAATTTAATGTATAGAAAGAAAATAAGTATAACAAGAAAAGGTATACAGTTTAACAGTAAGATGTTTTACAGTTGTGAATTAGCGATTCAAGAAGGGTGGTTTTTAAAAAGAGTTAATGAAAAGATTAATATTGTATATGATCCTAGAGAAATGAATTTTATTTATATTCCTATAAATAACGGAAGAGAATTCATTAAGTGCAATTTACTGGATAAGTGTTCTAGGTATAGGGATTTATCTATAGAAGAAATTACTTTTTTGCAAGAGTTAGAAAAAGAATCAATAAATGATTATCAAGATAAACAAAATCAAGTACATGTAGATAACATAGAGTCAGCAGAGAAAATAATAGGCAAGGCTAAAGAAAGAGCTAAGTTTATATCATCTCATTCAGATGCTAAAAGAATAAAAGGAATAAGAGAAAATAGGATGCAAGAAAAAGAAGAGATTCGAAGCAATGAGGGGTTTGAGTTGGAACGCTTATCTAACAAGATAAAAAAACCAAAAGATTACGTCGATGTTGATAATAGTGAGCAATTATCTAAAATTGATATATTAAAGAAGGTAAGAGGTGAAAAGGTTGGAAGGTAAAGAGGTATCTATACAACACATATTAAAAGGTGAAATCATAGCTCATCCTGAGTATAAGGAACAGAAAATTTCTGGATATAAGAATAATCCATGCATAGAAGCATTACCTGAAATTTTTGATGATGAATTTCTAATAAGAAAAATTGCTTTTTATCCCGAGATAAGTGAAAGTGAGAAAATGAATAATGGGAATGTAAGATATCATTTGATTAAGCAAATAAAAAATTATTATCAACCATTGAGTATTCACTTAAAAATCGAACATACACTTTCATGTGTTATTCGAAGAAGTTACATTGCTAGAAATCCAAGTTCAAATGAGTATTTAATGAGGCTTAGATTAATAGCTGAGGTTATTGAAGAACAAAAAGAAAATAAGTTATTGTCTAGTTATGATATTTGCAATAGTTTATGTAATAAATTTAATTCAATTCCTGAAACCAACAGATCTTCAGCGGAATGCTTTAGTATTATAGGAATAAGTGGTATGGGGAAAAGTACAGCTATTGAAAAGTTACTTTTAATGTATCCACAGGTTATTATTCATCGTGAATATAAAGGGAATCCACTAACTAGGACTCAAATTGTTTGGCTCAAAATTGATTGCCCATATGACGGCTCGCTTAAAACACTATGTAAAATGTTCTTTAAAGCCCTTGATGATGTATTATTAACAACTAACTACTTTAAGAGATATGGCAATAACAGGGTATCAACTGCAACAATGATGATTCATATGTCACATCTAGCAAGTCTGCATTCAATTGGAGTTCTAGTAATTGATGAAATGCAGCACTTAATAAATCCTAAGAATAAGCCAGATGAAATATTGAATTTTCTTGTAACACTTATAAATATGATAGGAATTTCTGTCATACAAATTGGAACTCCTAAAGTTACAAGTGTATTAACAAAAGGATTTAGAGAGTTGAGAAGAGCAGAGGAAAGTGGTTGTATTTTTTGGGATAGAATGAAAGAAGATGAAGAGTGGGATTTCTTCATAAACAATCTTTGGGAATGTCAGGTGTTAAAAATTTTTACCCCTCTTACGGATGAATTCAAACAAGCAATGTACTATGAGACTCAAGGTATAACTTCTATAACAATTAATTTATTTATTTTAATTCAAGCACAAGCAATATTTAACACTAAAGAGAAAATAACAGAAAATTTGATTCATAGTGTAGCAAAAAATGATTTAAGGTTAACTAATAAAGTTATAGATGCACTAAGGAGTAATAGAATTGATGAAATTGCCAGTTATGAGGATATATCAATTGAAATAGAAGATATATTGCAGAATAAAATGAGAGATTATGAGTATCAGAAACGAATAGAAGAGTTATCAATAAAACATAAACAATCGATTGCAAGTAATAAAAAAAATCTAAAAGAGTCAGTACTTACGGAAATTGTATCTATGGGGATATTTATGCTTGTAGATTATAAAAAATTGGAGAAAATTTTTGATCAGATAATAAAAAAGGAGCCTTCACCTTTAAATAAACTGACTATAAAGCAAAAGTTAATAATAGAGGCAATAAAAGAGGAAGAAATTTTGTTTAAAGATGATAAAGGATCTAAAGAGTCTACAAATAAGAAGAACTTTAATGATAAAGAGGATTTAAGATATTTATTCGACAAAGCTAAAAAGGAAAATAAACATATCTACGAAGTTCTTAAAGATAATGGATATATTAAAGATCCATTAAAAGAATTTTATAAATATGATATTTAAGCGAGGTGAATTATGAGTTTATATTTTCCAGAACCATATCATGATGAAATATTATATAGTATAATTTCTAGGTATCATTTTTACATGGGAAATACAAATTCTAAGAATACCTTGAAAGAACTTTTTGGAACGGAAAATATTATTCCAACAGTTGAATTACCATGCAATTTAAGTAAGGTTTGCAAATTTATAAATAATAATATATATAATGAAAGTTATTTTATAAAAAATCATACATGTCTCCCTTTTTACTTTCCTTTTTTAAATTCTAATAATCAAATATCTTTACCTGAAGCAATGGCAAAAAAAAACGGGCGAAGTATATATGCTAAAATAGGTATTACTGCTGGAGGGATTTGCACAAAAAAAGATTTTTATTACTGCCCTGAATGTGTGAAAGAAGATTTGGATAAACTTGGAGAAGCTTATTTTCACAGAGTACATCAAGTACCAGGAGTATTGGTTTGCCCAATTCATTCATGTTTAATTAATAGGTACATAATTACAAAGAATGATGTGGGTAGAATAAACTTAATAAGAATTAATTTGAAATATATAGATTTTACTACGAAATATGATACAAATAGTAATTTAATAAAGATTGCTAAAAGTGCAAGTTATATTTTGAATAGTGATTTATATGAGTTTAATCAAAGTATAATAACTGAAAAGTATAAGTATATGTTAGATAACTTAGGGTTACTTACACCAAAAAAGAGAGTTAGGCAAAATAGGCTTAAGGAAATGTTTAAAAGCCGTTATAGTGAAGAGTTTTTAGAAATGCTAGACTCCAAAATTGATGATAGAGAAAGTAATTGGTTAAGGGGAATAGTGAGAAAACCTGAAAAAATGGTACATCCTATAAGACATATTCTATTCATTTTATTCCTTTGTAATGATGTTGAAGAGTTTTTCAAAAGAAATAAATGTGAAAGATATAATTTCGAAAATACAGTTTGGGCTTGTTTGAATCCAGTAGCAAGTCATTATAAAAAGCTAGTTATTAATAAATGTATAATAACTAGTGATTATAAAACGAGACAACCTGTCGGAACATTTAAATGTGAAATATGTGGGTTCACATATTCACGAAAGCTTAATTATAAAGATAACATTTATAAAATTGGCAGAATAAAAGCCTATGGGAATGTGTGGGAAGCGAGGCTTTTAGAATTACTAGATAATGAAAAACATAGTCTTACTGGACTTGCTAAAACTATGAAATGTGATCCTAAAACTATTGTAAAATATGCTAGAAAACTTGGAAAAGGAGATATAATAAATTCTAAAATTAAAATTCCATCAAATAAACCTTTGAATAAAGTAGAAAACTATAGAGATATTTATGCTAAAGATATATTGAAATTAATTAATAGATATCCAGATTATACACGTAGTGAAATAAGAAAAGAATTAAAGAAACAATATGCATGGTTTTATAGAAATGATAGACAATGGCTCGATAAAAATTTACCAGCAAAGTTAATGCAAGTAGGTAAATGTTTTATAACAAATTCAAGAGTTGATTGGGCTAAAAGAGATTATCAAACCTATGTAAAAATAAAAAGTATATATATAACAATACTCAGGAAATCTAATAAAGTTAGGATTACAAAATCTGTTATTGGAAATAGGTGCGGTATTTCAGCATTGTTAGAATACCACTTAGATAAGTTACCAATAACAAAAGCATATTTAAGTAAAATTGTAGAGACAATTCAGGAATTCCAAATTAGGAGAATTAAAAAAGCATGTAGAGCATTAATAAAGAAAAATATTGAGATAAGAAAATGGAAAGTGATGAGGTTAGCAGGATTGAAACCAACTTGCTCGGAAAATATAATTAGAACTATACAGTTTTATGAACAGTTTTAAATAAATTCTTAATTATTACACATATTAATAATAACTTTATTAAATTGGAGTTGTTGTTAATATGTTGTATTTTTTTACAGATCCTTATGAAGATGAAGTTTTTTTTAATATTATTGCTAGATATAATATATATAGTGGGAATCTAAGTGAAAGAAAAACTAATGATGACCTTTTTGGAACAAGAACTAAAAATAATAACAATAATCTACCTTGTTTTTTGCAATATTTTTGCAATCAATTTAATAATCAAAGTATTTATACTCCAGAACATATTATAATGAATCATACAATTTTTCCGTTATATTTACCATTCGTAGTAGAGGAAAGAATTACACAATTAATTAATGATATGAAAGGTAGTAATTCAAGAGAAATTCAAATAAGAATCGGAGAAATGGCTGGAGGTATATGTAAGGGGTTTGGAATAAGAGTTTGTTTAAAATGTATCGATGAAGACAATAAGAAATATGGAGAAAGTTATATACATAGGGAACATCAAATTCCAGGGAATCAGATTTGTTATAAACATTCTGAGGTGTTAAGAAAAATTGTATTACCAAAGTATTTAGGTAGATGTAAGATTGTTGACTTTAATACGTGCAGCGTTGAACCAAGTAACAATATAGTAAATGAGTCGAATATTATTTATTTTAAAAATTTATGTAGTGACATAAATTCGATTCTTACAATCAAGAATAAAGATATAAGATTTCAAGAATTAATAAAAAAATATAAAGTAATGTTAGCGAAAAAAGGATTTGCTAGTATTGGTGGCATTATAAATTGGAGTAAGGTTGATAGTGAGTTTTTCGAGTTTTATCCTAGTAATTTTCTAAGCGTATTAGAATCAAGTATAAAAGAAGATGATAAAACCAATTGGACTAGGATGTTGATGAATAGAAAAATTATGGTACATCCGATTAGGCATTTACTATTTATTCGTTATCTCTTTGGAAGTGTAAGTAATTTAATAATGTTCAATGAGTTGGAGTATAGACCATTTGGCACGGGTCCTTGGCCATGTCTAAATCCAGTAGCTTCACACTATAAAGAAGATGTTATAACAGAAATGGAACTTTCAAAAAGAAGCACTACAATAAAACCATTAGGAATTTTTAAATGTGAGTGTGGATATTCATATACTAGATTAGGACCAGATAAGGATATAAGTGATAGGTATAATAAAAGAACTGTAAAATCATTTGGACAAGTGTGGATTAAAGGCTTAAAAGATAATATTGAGAAAAGAATATATAATATTTCAGATTTAATGAGAATAATGGAATGTGATAGCAAGACAATAGGAAGATATGCTAAAGATTTAGGTGTTTTTCACTTATTGAATTCGAGAATGAAAACTTACACAGTCAAAAAGGAAAAGGCACGTAGATATGATGAAAAATTAGAACCATTTTATAAAGCTGACATAGTTAGATATATAAAAGAAAATCCAAATGCAATTAGGGCAAACGTTGAAAAAAAACTTTCAAAACAATGTGCATGGATGCATAGGTACAGAAAAGAATGGTTGGATTCAGTAATGCCAAAGCAAGTTAATAGACATATAGACTGTAGAAAAGTAAATCAATATGTAGATTGGAGTGATAGAGATAATGATATAAGTGAAAAGGTTTTAAGCATTATTGATGAAATTAGAAAAAAAGATATGAATATTAAAATTACAGTGAGTCTTATTTCAAGAGAATTAAAATTACCAATTATGAAATATGTCTACAAGTTACCTAAAACAGAATTAGTGTTAAAGGACCATGGACTTATCTAATTTATAAATACAATTAAATTAGATTGTATTTATTATTAGTTATATATTAAGAAGAAAATTTATTAGGCAACTCTTCTATAACATTAGATGATTTATTAAAGAATTATTCCATAAAGGCTATAAGAATATAATAAGTAGGAAATCTTGCAATTTCAACGTTATGTAAATATGGAAGAAGAGATTAGTATAAACTTAATTCTCTTCTTTTTCAATTGTATAGTAATTAACTTTGCCAAGCTATTTATAAGATTTTAAGTCTTAAATTTTGATTTAACTTCATTATATTATAGATTATACAGTGTGTTATAATATGGTTTATAATGAAATTTATACATTTAATCTTAGGTATAGGGGGAGTATAAGTGTTAAGTATATTTAAGCAATATATTATAAAAATCTTTGAAAATAAAAAAAATAGAGTAAAGACGTACATAGAACTAAAGTTGAGTTATCTTAAAGCTTATGTTGAGGAGCATGATTTTAATAATTTACAATATGAAGATCTCGCACCAAAAGATGACGTTGATAAAAAAGGACATTATACACAAGCGTTGGATTGGTCTATTGATAATGAAAACATATACAATATAGCAATGACTGGTTCATATGGTTCTGGTAAAAGTAGTTTATTAAGAACATATCAGAAAAAGAGGCTTAATAACCACTACTTAAATATATCATTAGCTTCATTTTATGAACAAATAGAAACGGATGAAGATGATTCAAAAGTTGTTCAATTTACTGATAATGAAATAGAGAAAGGTATTTTACAACAATTATTTTATAAAATAGATGCAAGCCGTATTCCGTTCACAAGGTTTAGGAAAATTAAAAATATAAAAACGGTAAATATACTCATTACAATAGTAATCTTTTTTATAACATTAGCGTTAGGTAATATTATTGTATTTCCTAGTATTCTAGATGAATTAGAAGATAGGTCAATTGAATTGTATAGTTATTTTAATTCTGATTTGTTAGTAGCATTATTGTACATTTCTTTTGCAGTTGTAGCAATTTACAATGTGGTTAAATTAATAAAGTATTGTAATGGCAAATTAAAGCTAAGTAAACTCTCCTTTGAAAACACTAAAATAGAATTAGATAAAGAAAACAATGAATCAATATTTAATAAATATCTTGATGAGATATTATATTTTTTTGAGGTAACTAAGTATAATGTAGTTATAATTGAGGACTTAGATAGATTTGATAATACTAAGATATTTATAAAGTTGAGGGAATTAAATTCTTTAATTAATAATTATGAGAAAATTAAGAGAAAAATTGTGTTCGTATATGCTATAAAAGATGATATGTTTAAAAACAAGGAACGCACAAAATTTTTTGAATTTATTATACCAGTTATACCGGTTATAAGTTCAGTTAACTCAGGTGATAAGCTATTAAAAAAAATAGTGGATAGTAAATTAGATAACGTTATTAGTAGTGAATTTATTAATGGAGTATCTGTATATATTGATGATATGCGTATTTTAAATAATATTTTTAATGAGTTTATATTATATAAAAATCTTCTTACAGATATAACACTAAAAGTAGAGAAGGTATTGTCTTTAATAATATATAAGAATTTATATCCAAGTGATTTTGAAAAGCTCCAACATAATGCAGGACTTATTTATAATGTATTTAAAAATAAAAAAGATTTTATTCAAGAAAAGATAGCGCAAGTAAAGAAGGAAGGACAAGATATAGTAGACAAAATAGAAAAAGCTAACAATGAATGTATATCTAGTACTAAAGAGCTAAAGATATTATTATTGTATTGCTTATGTGGACATAATTATGATGTTTTTAGAATTGATGCAAAAGGGGTACAATACGAAATTGATACTTTCTTGAAAGATGATTTTAATTTATCTGTTTTAGAAGATGGAGGGCTGGACATTTATTACCAATCTAGATACGGTACTTCATATTTAAGCAGCAATATGAAAAATGCAAATGCAAATTTGGATTCAAATAGGACATTTGTTCAAAGATTTGAGGACATAAGATTAAAAAGTAGAGAAACACAAGAAAATTTAAAAGAGCAGATTGAAGAGTTAAAAGAGAAGGAAAGATCCTTAAAATCATGGAAACTAGAAAAATTAATTAAAAAGTTTGGTGCAGAATCTTTGTTATGTAGAGAAGTGTTTAATGAAAAACCTATTGTCTATCTTCTTAGACATGGTTATATAGATGAAACGTATATAAATTACTTAACCTATTTTTATGAAAATAATATTACAGTACAGGACATGAATTTTATTCTTTCGGTTAGAAATTATGAAGCAAAAGACTTTAATTATGAACTATTGAAAATAGAACAAATTATTTCAAAATTAAATATTTATGAATTTGAACAGAAGGAAATATTGAACTTTAATCTTTTGGATTATATTCTAGGTAATAAAAAGGAATATAATGCTCATTTAGCTCTTGTGATAAAGAAGTTATCGGATTATTCATTAGAATCAATAACATTCATAGATCAATTTAAGGACTGTACTAAATATAGAGAAGATTTTTGGAATTTGATTTGTAGCAAGTGTAATAATATGTGGAGTTATATAGTAGAAAAAACAGATTATTCTAAAAATAAAAAAGATACGTATTTAATGGATTTAATTAGATACTTAGATATAAACATCATAGAAGAAATTAATATTGATAATGTATTAGTAGAGTATATTGAGAATAGTAAAGAATTTCTTTGTATGGTGTACATCGTAGAAATAGACAAAATAAAAGAAATATTTTTAATGTTTAATTTAAAACTTAATTTTATAGGAATGGAGGGTGTAAGTGAAAAACTATTAGATTTTGTTTGGGATGGTAACTATTATAGAATAACCACTGAAATAATAGAAGATATTTTGATTAACAAATGTTCAGGAAAAATAGATGATATTAGAAAAGCAAATTATACTACAATATGTAAATCAGGATATAAGTCATTATGCCAGTATGTAGATCAAAATATTAAAGATTATATCATGAATGTGTATCTAAAACTTGAAGGGAATATGGAAGAAGATATTAATAATATAATAAAGTTATTAAATTGGGATAATAATATGCTACCTACTAATATTAAAGAAAGAATAATAGCAAAAGGCAATTTTGTTATATCAGATGTTTTGAAAGTTCATAGTGAAGTATGGGCTGAGTTATTTAATAATATTAGAGTAGAAATTAATTGGGCTAATTTAGTTGAATACTATAAGTACGTAGAAGAATTTGATGAAGTTTTAACTATCTTTTTAAATAAAGAAGAAGTATATAGGGTTTTATCTTCAAATAAGTATCAAATTGAAGGCCAAGAATTACTTATTGAGTTTACTATAAATTTAGTAAGTATGAAAATTTCAAATAGTTCATTTAAGGTATTAGTAAAATCTATTCCAATAAAATTTAGTAAATTAGATATTGGTGGACTTGATACAGAACGTGTTGATACATTAATTGATTATGGTATTCTTATGTTTAATGTAGGTGCTTATGATGATGTAAGGAGAAGCTGTGAAAATAACTTGCATATAAAATTTATTGAGAGAAACTTAAAAGATTATTTAGAAGATATATCTTCATATGAAGTTGATGAAGAAGATTTATGTAAAATCTTAAAATTACAAAAAATCACAACAGAAAATATACAAGAAATTATTAATCACATAAAAGTAGATTTGATTAATAGAGAGCTATCAAAAGTAATAGCAGAAGTGATTTTAAGTAATAATAAGAACATAATATTAGAAGATAATATTTACAAAAAAGTATTTGACCAAATTAACCCAGAAGATAAAATATCTCTTATAATTAAGAATTCAGGAATTATGGAAAAGGGAATTATAAAAGAATCACTTGATAATTTGGGATACCCATTTAATGAAATCAATTTATCTAAAAAAAGAGTGAAAATTGATTATGATGAAAAAATATTAAATTTAGCAATAGCATTAAAAGAAAGTAATTATATTTCTAGTTATACATTAAATGGAGATGATAACAAAAAGGTAGTGCAATTCAATACTAAAATGAAGGATTAAAATATCTATATCGATTTATTTGTATAAATATAGTATAACTAAAGTAAACTTATTAAAAGTGATTTGGACATACTTTATTGTATGAAAATATAGTATTTAGTTAAGTTGTACGCAATTTTGACCAAACTTTATTGCAATATTTTAAAAATCAAATATACTAAATTCAACGTTTGTTAAAAATATTTTGGACGTACTTTATTGTATATCACAATTATTGTAAATTTGAAACAAAGTTTGATCGTTTGAAAGAAAGATTGATCATTTGAAACAAAGTTTGATTTTTTGAAACAAAGTTGAATCAAAATTGTAAAGAGAGTAAATACTATAATTATGATGTTATAGTATTATCTAGTAAGTAAATAATTAGTCAGATAAGGCTAGACATTTTAAGTAAATTTTAAAATGTCTAGCCTTTTATTTTTTACAAAACAGTGATTTTTATTTATTAAACACATTATTATTTTGAATTTGTGGGCTTAAAATACAAGTCTTCTACTTTTTGATCCTCATAGATCTAATTGAGGATTTCTATAGAAGAAATATATAATTTTTAAAACTTCATCTCTATTCGTTTGAGCTAAAAGATTTTTTGAAGGTTGGTAAATTAGACAAAGCTATCCTTTTCTATTAAGATAGCTTTGTTAAATAAATATTATCTATTTTCTTGAACAAAATAATTTGTTGTCATATTAATTGTATCATCTAGCAATTTTCCACTATTACCATGTCCGCCGCCTCTTATAATATTTAAAGTGGCATGTGGGCAAACTTTTGTGTATTTTTGTGCATAGCTTAAAGGAACAACGTAATCATTATCTCCGTGAAGAATAAGAATATCTTTATTACATTTAGCTGCTCTTCCATAAAGATCAAATCCTATTGCATCTTTAAAGAATGCTTTACCATACATAACTCTTCCACCCAATACAGGTATTCTATCTGGAATGTTGTGTATATCTACTTTTGCGTCAAATAATATTCCTTTTTCGCAATTATCTACAAGTACTGCAGCTGGAGCCCAAAGACAGACTGATTTAATTTCCCTAGAACGATCACCAGCTACAACACTTGTTACAGCTCCGCCCATACTAAATCCAAATAGATTAATTTTACTTGAATCAACAAAACTTAAAGTTTTAACATAGTTTATTACAGCACTTAAATCATCCATTTCTGTTTTAATAGAATTATCGATTAAACTTCCACCGCTTCTTCCATTTCCATCGAAATCAAATCTTACTGTAGCAAATCCTCTGCTATTTAAACTTGAAGCAAGTTTTACAAAATCACCGCCAGAATCACGGTTTCCGAAGATTCCATGAGACATAATAACTACAGGAACTTTTTTGTTACCTATTCCTTGTGGCAATTCAACAGTACCTCTTATTGGTACTGATCTAGAGTTCCTACATTCAAATTCAAATTTACTAAATTGAGATTGGTTGGAACCTTGAACATTTTGATATGCTGTAGAATTAGTTCCTGAATTCATAGTTTTTGCGGAAACACTGAAGCTTGAAAATATCATAATTCCTAAAGCTGCACATAAAATTTTTGCTTTTTTCATTTAAATTCCCCCTTATATAGTATTTAATCATTATTTTACATATGTAGATAGAATTAGAACAGTTATTTCTCGTAAACTGCTGTTCTTAAGTCGTAATCTAAAGAACAATGCTCATATAAAGAAGAAATATATATTATGTGTTTCAAATCACAGATTAAAAGATTGCTATAGATATAATTAAGTTATAAAGAAAAAACAGTTGGGAGAGAAGTATATGGCAAATATAAAGAATTTAGAAAGACAACATTTAGAGATAAAGAAATTATTTTCAGAAATAAATGAGAAAATCAATTCAAAGGACGTAGCAGGAAATATAGATGATTTAGTAAAAGATATTAATATCCTTGCAGGTAAATTGAATATTCATATGAGTTCTGAAGATAAATTTTTATATCCAACATTGATTGAAAGTGATAATAAAGAATTAAGAGAAATTGCTAAAGAATATAGCTCAGAGATGGGAGATATTTTTGCTAAATTTAATGATTATAAAAGCAAGTTTAATACAAAAAATAAAATCTTAGGGGATGTATATGGATTTATAAAAGAAAGTAAACAAATAGTAGGCTTATTAGAGAGTAGAATTTCTAAAGAAGATAAGCATCTATATCCTAGAATTGCAGCTTTATAGGGAGGGATTATAATGATGGATAATTTTAAAAGCTCAGATAAAATAGGAGATATTGTTACAGTTTTTCCAGGAGCAAGTAATTTATTTCTTGAGTATAAAGTAGATTTTTGCTGTGGAGGAAATAGACCTTTAATAGAAGCTATAGAAGAACAAAATATAGATGAAAGTGAAATAATAACTATCCTAAATGAAAGGTATAGAGAATTTATGGATAGTAATGAGAAATTCACTGATTGGGCTAAGGAAAGTCCAAGCAAACTTGTTGACTATGTGGTGGGAAAACATCATTTCTATCTCAATAAGGAATTACCAATAATAAGTGAACTTACATTAAAGATATTAAAAGTGCATGGTGACAAACACACTGAACTTTTTGAAGTTCACAGGTTGTTTAATAATTTAAGAACAGAACTTGAAGGTCACTTAGTAAAAGAAGAAAAATTTATATTCCCAATGATAAAAGAATATGAAGAGAATAAAATTAATTCTGATAAGGAAAAACTATTAAATGATTTAAGAGAGCTAGAAGATGAGCATACAGGTGCTGGGGATATCATTAAAGAATTACGAAAAGTGACAGATCATTATAATACCCCAAAAGATACTTGTAGAACTTATGAATTAACTTATAGAAAGTTAAGAGAAATGGAAGAAGATATATTTCAGCACATTCATCTAGAAAATAATATATTATTTAAAAATTTATATAGGGAAGAAGAATAAAGCAGATGTTTTTAAATACATCTGCTTTATTGTTATATATTCAGATCTTTTTTATTATAAAAAGCGTAAGTGATGATTCCACATACTATAATTATAAAAATTGATAAGGTTATAAATATTATATCAAATTGCCCTCCATACATTAAATTCTTAGCTTCGAAATATTTAAATGGGGTTAGGTACTTTAGAAAATCAAGATTACTATCTATATCGATGACTACAGATAATATGAACATAATTAGGAGTATCCCAGTAGAGATTGATATTGATGTTCTTGGTTTTTTATTTATAGCAGATATTGCTGTACCAATAAATAAGAATAATAATTGTAAAATGAATAGTCCAATCATCAAATTCAAAATTCCTTCATTTAAATTTTCGCCATTATTAAAATAATTAACTATTAATATAGATGAAACAGAAATAAATATATTAAGGATAAGTATAATTATAAATGCTGCAATTAATTTTTCGGTGATAATTTTACTTCTTGAAACAGGTTTTACAAATATAAATTCTGCAGTTTTATCTCTTTCTTCTTTTGAAATAATATTTGCACCTATCATAGCTGAATGAATAGCAACCATTAAGACTAGATAAAAAAATAATACACTGTAGTATCCACTTGCTTTAGACAAATCAAAGGAGCCAATTCCCATAATGCTTAGCAAGGACTTAGGCATCTTTGATATAAGTTCATTCATAGACTCATTTGAAACTGATGTACCACTAAATTTGGCCATACCAGAGACAATTAAGAAAAATGAGGCAATGCACCATAAAATAAGAGATTTTATAAGAACTTTCATTTCTCTAATAAATATATTCATAACACATTCCTCCTTATACAGCATGAATATCTTTCTTAGAATAAATATAATAACTTATAGTTAAAGAAGTTATTATAAATATAATTTCAATAATTATAAAAGGCGATTCATATGAAGCATTTCTTGTTACATAGGATAAATCAAAATATTTAAATGGTGTTAGATACTTTAAGACATCGCTGTCTATAACTGAATCAAGCATACTAATTATAAAAAGGCCAAAAACAGTACTTAAAGAAACAGCTATTACTGATTTGATCTTAGAAACAATAGTAGAAATAAGAATTCCTAAGGTTAAAAATATAAGCTGTATAAAAAACATAGTTATAGAAATCATTATAAATATTTTAATATCAAAGGATGTATTTGAAACAAAATAAGCTATTATAATAGAAAATGATATAAAAATTATATTTGTAATAATAATAGACGTTAAAATGGCAAGTAATTTAGCTGTCATAATTTCTCTTCGAGTAACTGGTTTTGTTAAAAGAAAATCAGCTGTTTTATCACTTGTTTCTTTTGAAATAACAGAAAGCCCCAAATTCATTGCCTGGATACCACCACAAAGTGATATATATATAAATAAATATGAATAAAATCCTAAAATTGTTGAAAAGGACTCTAATGTTATTCCAAATGCTTTTCTTACTTGCTCAGGATAACTTTCAAGTAAGTTTTTTAATCCGTCTACATCTTTTGAGAATCCTGGGTACATAGATAAAAATACTATAACAATTGATAGCAAGGATAAAGTCCATATAATTGTAGATTTTCTATAGAATTTTAATTCGTGAAGAAACATATTCATAGACTTAGTCCTCCTTTTCGTAGTAATGCATAAATATTTCCTCGAGGTCTGGTTCCTCAATCCAAATATTTGACATATCTATTTGAGATAACCTTTGAATGATTAGGTTAATATTACCCTTGAATAAAAAGTTTGCCATAGTGTCATTAATTTTAAGATTACTTATACCATCTATATTAAGAAAATTATTATCTATAATAGAATTTGATTGGATTTTTATTTTTTTATAGTTATTTTCTTGTAATGTACTGATTTTTTCAACTTTAATTATTTCACCTTCTTTAATTATTGCAACTCTATTACACATTTTTTGAACTTCGCTAAGGATATGCGAAGAAAATAATATAGTTGTACCTTTTCGGTTCTCTTCTTCTAGAAGTTTGAAAAATTTTTGTTGCATAAGGGGATCAAGGCCACTTGTTGGTTCATCTAAAATAATTAGTTTAGGTTCATGAAGCAAGCCTTGAACAATTCCCACTTTCTTTTTATTCCCAAAGGATAGATCATCTATTTTTCTATTAAGATCAAGACTTAAGATTTCGGATAGTTCTTTGATTCTTTTACTACAATCTTTCTTGTAAAAACTTGCTGAATATTTCAAAAGGTCTATAACTTTCATGTTGTTGTAGTAAAAAACTTCAGAAGGTAAATAGCCTATTTCCTTTGCAATATCTGGAGCAGATTTAATACAATCTTTACCGAATATAGTGGCATTTCCGCTAGTTGGATGTATTAGTCCAAGGAGTGTTCTGATAGTGGTGGATTTACCAGCTCCATTAGGTCCAATAAATCCGAAAATTTCTCCTTCTTCAACGCAGAAGTTTACATTAGATATACCTCTTTGATTACCATATTTTTTTGTAAGGTTGTTAATTTCAATAATATTCATAATATACCTCCTAAGTATAGTAATAAATAACTTAATCAGATTAAAGTATATTTTTTATGTAAGCCATTCTTTATAAAAGTTATGTTTAAACATAAGATTTTATATTGTAATCACTAGGAAGATGGCTGGTATCATTTAGAGATACAATTTTAGGTGTCAAACTATCATCGAAGGATAACTTACATATGGAAGTATTACCGAGAATAATTTGATGGTACATAGTCATTTTCCAGTCAAAAAGGCCTATTAATCCTGCTTTAATGATTCCTCCATGTGCCACAATCATAATTTTTTTACCTTTATGTTTATTTACTATTTTTAAAATAGTTTCTTTAGCACGAATAGATGCCATTTTTATACTTAGGTCTCCACCACAAATTGGACCTGTAGATTCATCAGTTCTCCATATATTAAAGTTTTCAGGATAAAGTTCTTTTATCTCTTTTAAAGTAAGGGCTTCCCAGTCTCCAAAGTTAATTTCTCTTATTGCTGGTTCTATTTCTGGCTTTATATGTACATTTGAACAAATAATATTAGCAGTATCATTAGCACGTCTTAATGGGCTGCAATAAATAAAATCAAAAGAGTTTTCTACTCGATCTCGAAGTAGTTTAGCTTGATAAACACCTTCGTCAGATAGATCTATATCTGTGCATCCTTGAAATTTACCTAAGGCATTCCATTTAGTTTCACCATGTCTAACTAAAAATAATGTAGTTTTCATAGAATATCTCCTCGTTTAATATAATTAACTATATTTTACATGAAACGTATTAGATTTTCTAGGAGATAAGTATGTAAGTAAAAATATAGTGGAAATTTTAATATATATTGCAAAAAGTAAGTAATGTTTATATAATGTATATAGTTAACAAATAATTATTATTTATAGACAATTTAACTTTATTGAGAATAAAATTTGTTGGATGATAAAAAATATTACTAATTAATTTAAGGGGGATATTATAATGAAAGGTACTGTTGTGTCAACTTGGATGAAGACAAATAGAAAATTGTTTGGAGATTCCATTGTTGATGAAGGGATGAATTATGTTGGATGGGGAAGTTCGAAAATATTTTCCCCAATTGAAAATGTTGATGATGAAGAGGTTAAAAAGATAATTTCATATATAGCTGGAAAAGAAAATATGAAGGTTGGTGTTCTTTGGAGAAAAATAGGACAGGATAATATAAAGGCATTTAGTCAAGACTACCCAGCTTTTTTTAAGCATGAAAATGTGTATTCATTTTTAAAATCTATGTTTGATGTTCATGTGGTAATGACAAAAAAGTTTGCAGGAGCAAAGCCTCCTTTAGTTTTAATTGAACCAATTTCAAGTAGAGAGGCTTATTTTAGTTATAGCTCTAAGAGAGGTATGTTTGATTATTTTCTTGGAATGCTAGAAGGAACTTGTGAATATTTTAATGAAAAAGTAGAAATTCAAGAAGTTTCAAGAAGTGATTACGAATTGAAGTTAAAACTTATTTTTGATAAGGATATATATTATAAGAAAAAATATTCTATTAATAGATTATTGTCTTTTGGATTTATAAAAAGTTTTGGAGCTAAGGTGGGTGTGTTTTCTTTTATAATTTCACTCTTAGTTATGTTGCCTATATTAGGTATGGATAATATATTTAAGGTTTTAATAGGAAGTATCGTATCATTAATAGGAGCAGCTACTGGAGTAACATTAATGATGTCACCTGCAAATCATATTAAGGAGGAACTTGAGCGAATTAAGGCTAATAAATATAATGTTGATGGAAAAATAGAAACTAATGATTTCTTTGAGGATATATACAAACTAATTAATGAGCATAAAAAAGTTATTCAAGCTGACTTTGTTGGATTTAAAGGAGTTACTGATGAAATGAATACTTTTGTAAACTCAATAAGTAAAATATCTAACTCTATGAATTATACTTCTGGTGAGATAAGCGGAGTAGTTGAACAAGTTGCTGAAGGAGCTTCTATGCAAGCAGAAAATACGGATAAAGCGGTACAGGCACTTAATGAAAATGTTAGTTCTTTAAGGCAGATAGTTGAAAATGAAAATGCAAATAAGATGGAACTTGAAGAGGCTGTGAAAAAAATAAATAATAGTTATGAAAATGTTGATAATGCTAGTAAAAATATTTCCACATCTTTAGAAATGTTTAAAGAAGTTAAGATTAAAGGAACAAATTTAGAGGAAAGGGCTAATGATATTACAAGTATTGTTTCAATAGTTTCTGGAATTGCAGAACAAACTAATTTATTAGCTTTGAATGCATCTATTGAGGCTGCAAGGGCTGGGGAGCAAGGAAAAGGATTTGCAGTTGTTGCTGAGTCTATAAGAAAGTTAGCTGAACAGTCTAAAGGCGCAGTTCATGAGATTAACTCTAATTTAAAAGAATTTATTTATGAAATAGAATCTTTAGTTGAAAATATAGAAAGTCAATATGATATTTTGGACAAAGAAACTGGTAGCTTGGTAGTTGTTAGAAATATAAGTTTTGAAGCTAATAAGTCAGTACAAAATGTAGCGCTTTCAATGATAGAGACAATTAATAAGCTTAATATAGAAGCTAATGCTATATCAAAAGTTTATGATAGGATAGAATCTTTAGCAGCTATTGCAGAGGAGAACTCAGCTTCTTCTGAAGAGGTAAGTGCTAATGTATTAAGCTATACTAACGAAATTAAAAAACTTACAGAGGATATACAAGATTTTAAAGGGATTACTGAAGCATTTAAGAAAGATTTAAATAAGTATAAAATTTAATTGTAAGTATGAAAGTACATTTATGATAGGCTTTTTATATTAGTCTATCATTTCTTTTGTTATAATCTTTATAGGCCGTATTTTAAGGAGGTAATTAGTTATGGAGTATTTTCTGCTTTTTTTAGAAGGTGTTATAACATTTATTTCACCGTGTATCTTACCGTTATTACCTTTATATATATCATATTTCGCAGGTGGATATGAGAATAAGATAAAAAGTAAGTATAATGCTTTAATAAATTCTTTGGGATTTGTATTAGGCTTTACAATAATATTCACTTTACTTGGGATGTTAGCAGGAACCTTTGGAAACTTTGTAAAAGAGTACGGTAGAATTATTAATATTTTAGGTGGATTTATAGTAATTCTTTTTGGGGTTAATTACATTGGGATAATCAAGATACCCCTTTTAGAAAGAAGTTTTAAGTTGAATTGTAAAATAGAGGTTTTTAAATTCTTTTCTTCAATTTTATTTGGGATAATATTTGCAATTGGTTGGACCCCTTGTGTAGGAACATTTTTAGGAGTAGCATTAATGGTGGCGGTTAATTCTCAAAACATTTTAATAGGTACTACTATGTTATTAACTTATAGTGTAGGACTTGGGATACCGTTTGTTATGTGTGCTCTTTTGGTAGATAGCTTTAAAGAAACGTTCAATTTTGTGAAGAAGAATTATAGATTAATTAATATATTATCAGGAATTATTTTAATCATTATAGGAATTCTAATTATGACAGGATATATAAATAGAGTTCTCTACTATTTAACTTTTTAGGAGGCATTTATGAAAAATAAAAGAGTGATAACAATGGCATTAGGTTTTGTTATATTTTTAAGTTTTTCTTATGTAGGATATAACTATTTTAAAACAAAGTATAATGAAAGAAGTATAGTAAATGAATCTGATTTTAATGAAGAAAAAGTTCCTGGAGAATTAGAAAATAACGGAAAGACTTTAGCTAAGGATATTACTTTGTATGATGAAAATCTTAATAAAGTGAAGTTATCAGATTATAAGGGCAAGCCAGTTGTAATGAACTTTTGGGCTAGTTGGTGTCCTCCTTGTAAGGAAGAAATGCCTGGATTTAATGAAGTTGTAAAAAAGTATAAGGATGAAGAGGTAAGTATTTTAATGGTGAATCTAACTGATGGTCAAAGAGAAACTGTTGATATAGCTAAGAAGTATATAAAAGATAATGGATACAATATGAAAGTTTTATTTGATAGTGATATGAATGCTGCAATGAGTTATAATATTATATCTATACCAAGGACTATTTTCATAGATAAAGATGGATATATCGCTGAAGATCACAAAGGATTAATAACTAAGGAAGAGTTGGAAAAGCAAATTGATTTATTACGTAAGAGTTAATAGTTTATAATATAATAAAGAAAGTTATTTATAAACGTGCTCTTATATTTTTCGACAGTTATTTGAATTTAGTGAAAATTCATGATAATATTAATAGGATTTAATATAGAGAAGTATTGTGTTTATGAACTAAAGTTATATATATCAAAACTAGTTATTATATATAAATTAAAAAAGGGTTATAATTATAGATGGGTATATTGTGTATATAAAAAAAGATGAATAAATATAGAATGGAGTAACTATATTATAAAATTATGTATTTATTCACGTTTTTTTATAGCAATATAGAAAACTTGTGAAACGATATTAAGGTGCAGATATACTTAGTTTATTTTAAATCTTTGTATAGATAAAATTATTATATATTACATGGATAAAATAACTTTTAGAATAATTGTATAATCTGTTCTTCGGGAAAATTTGATTGGAAAATAAAAATTTAGTGGTAACTAAGTTCTAATTTTGTTGCACTTAGTTATTAGTTAGGAGATAATATGGCAAATAAAATTAAAAATAAGAGTAAGATAAAAGTTATACCTTTAGGTGGATTAGGTGAAATAGGTAAAAATATAACTGCTTTTGAATATGAAGATGAGATAGTAATTATAGATTGTGGATTAGCATTTCCAGATGAAGAGCTTTACGGAATAGATC
The DNA here is from genome assembly GCF_014836335.1 of Clostridium cibarium. GTDB lineage: Bacteria > Bacillota > Clostridia > Clostridiales > Clostridiaceae > Clostridium > Clostridium cibarium. Next base: position 39,687 of record NZ_JACSRA010000017.1, on the reverse strand, counting down.
TTATAGTTCCTGACATAACATATTTGAAAAGAAATGTTAATAAAGTCAAGGGGATTTTTATAACACATGGTCATGAAGATCATATAGGAGGATTACCATATTTTTTAAAACAAATTAATGCACCTATATATGGAACTAAACTAACTTTAGGGTTAATTGAAAGTAAGCTTATAGACCATAATATACTTAGTGATTGTACTTTAAATATGGTTAGTGCTGGAGATACAGTAGAATTGGGAAGTTTTAAGATGGAGTTTATTAGAACCAACCATAGCATAGCAGATAGTTGTGCTATTGCATTACATACACCAGTGGGAGTAATAGTGCATAGTGGTGACTTTAAAGTAGACTTTACTCCAATTGATGGAGAAACTATAGATTTGCAAAGGTATGCGCAATTGGGGAAAAGAGGAGTACTCTTATTCATGGCTGAAAGTACTAACGCTTATCATGAAGGTTATACAATGTCGGAAAGAACTGTGGGAGAAAAGTTGGAAAATCTTTTTGATAAAGCAAAAGGGAGAGTTATAGTAGCTACTTTTGCATCCAACATTCATAGAATTCAACAAATAGCTAATGCGTCTATAAAAAATGGAAGAAAGATTGCGTTTAGTGGAAGAAGTATGGAAAAAATAAGTGAAGTTGCTATAGATTTAGGATATTTATTTATACCAGAAGGAACTATAATAAATTTAAGTGAAATTAATAAGTATCCAAGTGGAAATATTACAATAATTACTACTGGAAGCCAAGGTGAGCCTATGGCTGCGCTTACAAGAATAGCATCGGGGACTCATAAAAGCATTCAAATTGAAAAAGGAGATACTGTAATTATTTCGGCAAGCCCAATACCAGGAAATCAAAGAGCTGTTTCAAATGTTATTAATGAGCTAACTGAAAGAGGTGCTGATGTAATTTATAAATCTATAGAAGAGATACATGTCTCTGGTCACGCTTGTGCAGAAGAACTTAGATTGATTCATGCTTTATTAAAGCCTAAATTCTTCATGCCGATACATGGGGAGTATAAGCATTTAATTAGTCATGCTAAAATTGCAGAAAGTATGGGTATGGATAAATCACATATATTCTTGTTAGAAACAGGAAATGTATTAGAATTATCAAGAAGTAAAGCGCAAATTAGTGGAAGCGTACCATCTGGAAGGGTTCTTATTGATGGTATAGGTGTTGGTGATGTAGGTAATGTGGTACTAAGAGATAGAAAGAGTCTTGCTGAAAATGGTATTATAACTGTAGTAATAGCTATAGATAAGGAAAATAGAAATGTAATATCTGGGCCAGATATTATTACAAGAGGATTTGTATATGTTAAAGAATCAGAGAAGCTGATTAGAGATATTAAGGTTATAGCTACTAAGTGTGTAGAGAGATGTCTTGCTAACAATATAATTCAATGGTCAGAAATAAAAAATAGTATTAGAAGAGAAATTGACAACTTTGTATATGGAAAAATGAAGAGAAAACCAATGGTTTTAACCGTAATTACTGAAATATAGACTAGTTTCAAATTTTAATAGAAAGTCTCAACTCTAAAGAAAATGCTTTAAAGTTGAGACTTTTTAATTTTATGTGGGGGTTGAAGTTTTATCTATAAATTTAAAGATTATAGCTCCCAATAAAGCAGCTAATATTGAAGTAATCATAATACTTATTTTAGCTGTGGATAATAAAGTCTCATCTGAAAATGATAGCGAAGAAATAAATAGAGACATTGTAAATCCAATACTTCCTAGAACACTTGCAGCATATAAATGTCTTTTAGTAACTTGTGAAGGAAGCTTAGCAACATTCAATTTAACTAAAATATATGAAACTCCAAAAATTCCTACTTGTTTACCTATAAGTAAACCGAAGATAATACCTAAGCTGATAGGCGAAGATAGGCTTTTTGTTATATTGCTAAAATCAATATGTATACCTGAATTTGCGAGAGCGAAAATAGGCATTATTAAAAACGTAGACCAAGGTGTTAACAGGTGTTCAAGTTTATATAGTAATGATGTTTTAAATTCATTTGTATTTTTACCACAAGGTAGTGTCATTCCAAGTAATACACCAGCAATTGTTGCATGTATTCCTGACTTAAGAAGACAAATCCATAATATTATTCCTCCAACAATGTAAAAAGAAGTAAACTTAACCTTGAGCTTATTTCCTAAAATAAGAGTTATAAGAGTAATTGCTCCTAATAAAAGAGCAATCAGAGAAATTTTCGTTGTATAGAATATGGCAATAACTACAATAGCCCCTAAGTCATCGATTATAGCTAAAGCTGTAAGGAATATTACTATACCTTTAGGAGCTTTCTTAGCTACTAATGAAAGTACTCCTAATGCGAAGGCAATGTCTGTTGCCATAGGAATTCCCCAACCTGAAATAGTTGAAGTATTATAATTTAGTAATACATAAATTATAGCTGGAGCTATCATTCCACCTATTGCAGCTGATATAGGTAATATAGTTTGTTTTATTGATTTAAGTTCGCCAATCACTAGTTCGCGCTTTATTTCCATGCCTACAACTAAAAAGAAGATAGCCATTAATCCATCGTTAATCCAGTGGAGAAGTGATAGAGAGATAGATGCATCTTTATATCCAATAGTTATATATGTGTGGAGTACATGGTTATAAGTCTCGGATAAATTAGAGTTTGCTATTATCATAGCCAAAATAGTACAGAATAGAAGTAATATTCCTCCAGTAGATTCGTTTTTTATAAAGTATGTGAATAGATCAGAAACCTTATTTCGAATTTTATTTTTCATTTCAATTAAATCCTTTCTTATATAATATTTTACGAAAAAAAGTGGGAAACTCAAAAAAATGAGTTCCCCACCCCAGAAACTAAAATTGCTTGAAAACAAATTATAAATTTGTCCAACCGATTATATATATAAACTTTTTTATAGAGTAATTATATTATATGTTAATAGTATATGCAAGTTAAGCAGGTTTTAAAAACTAAATTCAAATTTATAATTTACATTTAATATAAAATCAAATATAATAACCAATATAGTAATTAATTAAATTAATAGGTGATGGAGTTCGCCGTAAATCGCAATAAGCTAATGACTCCTGCTTTAAAAAGCAGGAGTTTTTTTATATTTTTATGGAGGTGATTGATTTGCAAAAGATTATTTTTGTTGGAGTTGGAGGATGTATTGGAGCTTCATTAAGGTATTTAATAACTATAGCTTCTTCAAAGTTAATTAATTCTAATTTCCCATTTGGAACATTAATAGTAAATGTTATCGGAGGATTTCTTATTGGTCTTATTATGGAGCTAAGTAATTCCACAGAACTCATATCTCCTAATCTTAAACTGTTTCTAACTACAGGAATTATGGGAGGTCTTACTACATTTTCAACATTTAGCTATGAAACAATAAATTTAATGAATGATGGAAGATACGTACTAGGAAGTGCAAATATATTACTTAATGTAATATTGAGCCTTGGTGGTGTTATTTTAGCAAAATTTTTATGTAAAGTTGTAGTTTAATAAAATCCTTTTTAGATTATTGATATTTTACCTTGAGTGATTAAGTTACAGAAGAAAGAAGATATATTGAATATTATAAGAGAGAAATAATTCAATAAGGTAAAAATAAATAATCTTCGGAGGGGTATATATGGAAAAGTTTTTAGTGTTATGGAAGAAGTATTCTTTTTTATTACTAGTAGCGTTTTTAACATTAGGATTAATTGATTTGAGATTTGCAATTGTAGCAGTAATTTGTATGATAGCGCCTATAGTGGTTTCTGTATTTAAGGGGAGATTTTGGTGTGGGAATTTATGCCCAAGGGGAAATTTTTATGATAATGTAGTTTCTAGATTTAGCAATAAAAAAAGAGTACCAAAGTTTTTGAAATCATACTATTTTAGAATTATAATAGTAGTATTTATGATGACTATGTTCACCATTGGGATTGTACAAAACTGGGGGAACCTTTATGGAATAGGGATGGTGTTTTATAGAATAATATTTGTGACTACTTTAATAGGTGTAATACTATCTTTGTTTTATAATCATAGGACTTGGTGCAATTTTTGTCCTATGGGAACATTAGCATCAGTTGTAGCTAAGTTTAGAAAGAGTAAGAGTGTGTTGAATGTATCATCGAGTTGTCTTTCTTGTAAGTTATGTGAGAAAAAATGCTCGATGGGGATAGTGCCTTATGATTACAAAGATGATATTTTAAGTCACCCAGATTGCATACAGTGTGGTAAATGTGTTATAGCATGTCCTAAGAAAGCTATAGGATATGATAAAGAATAGGTGAATTTTATGATTAAGAAACCTTGGCTTTTTTATTAAACAGCCAAGGTTTTTATTTATACAGTAAATTTTGATATTGAATTTTGTAAATGGCTAGATAAATCTGTTAGGTAGTTCATAGAAGCAGCGATTTCTTGGATAGATGCAGTATGTTCTTCTGTTGAAGCAGCAATTTCTTCTGTACTTGCAGCATTTTTTTCAATTATAGATATTATATTTTGGATAGATTTTTCCACATATATAGCATTAGTGTTAACCATTGCAGTTTCAGTAGCAACTTCTTCTATTTTGTTAGTAACATCAAAAACAGATTTTTGAATAAGTATAAGAGAATCTGTTGCTTTGTTAAGAGATGATGCTTGTTCATTTATAGAAGAATTTGTAGCATTAACCTCGGTAACAGCTTTACTTATATCTGATTGAACATCTATTATAAGATTACTTATTTTTTGGGTAGATTCTTTTGATAATTCTGCTAGATTACTAACTTCGCTAGCAACTACAGCAAATCCCTTGCCAGCTTCGCCAGCTCTTGCTGCCTCTATATTAGCATTTAATGCTAGCAAATTAATTTGGTCTGTAATTCCATTAATAAATTCTACAACATTTCCGATTTCATTTGATTTTATAGATAAATCAGAAATTACATTACTAACATTGTAAGAGGCATCCTTGGTGTTGTTCATTAATTGGACTTGTTGATTTAAGTTGTTAACACCTTCAGTTACAGTTTCTATTGCATTGTTTGCGAGTTTGTTCATATATACTGTATTTTCTGTTATACGCTTTACTTCTTGTACAACGTCTTGCACAGAAGTATTACTTTCATCAGCCAATTGAGATTCTCTTGAAGCGCTTTCTGCTATGTTGGAAATTGTATATGCAACTTCTTCGAAAGTCTTACTTACATCATCTGAAGTTTTCATAATATTAGATGAAGAAGAGGCTACAGATATGGCTGCATTATTTGCTTCAGAAATTAATGATCTAATTGTACTAATGAATTTATTGAAGCATTCGGTAACCTCACCCAATTCGTCATTTTTGTGTATTTTACCTACAATTGTAAGATCTCCTTTTTCTGCTTGTGACATTAAGGATTTAAACTGTTCTATAAAAATAGTAATATTTTTATATGTGGCAATAATTAATATTGAAAAAATAACTATTAAAATAACACCAAAGACTGCAATAATGGCTAAGTTTCTATTGAAGTTGCTAATATCTATATCAGAATCTTTGATCATTTTTTCAGTTTCATTACTTGATATGTCTTCTATACTTTTTACTAGGGAATCCATATCATCTGTGGGTTTTCTGTCGATTCCTTTTACTAATCCATCTACTATACGATAACTTTCAGGATTATTTGAATTATAACTTTTTATAGCTGTATTGTACTTTTGACATAAATCATTATGTTCAGTTATTAGTGAATCAACAGAAGAAGTATCTATATTTTTTGAGTTCATTTTTTCTTTTAAGTTTAATAATTTACTTTGAACATTATCTTTCTCTTTAGTAAATTGAGAGAAATATTTTTTAAAGGATTCATTATCATAGCCTCTAAGCAAAGTATCTTTCCATTCTTGGACTTGTTTTTTAAATTCAACTTGAGCTTGTCTTGCATCATCAACTATAACTATGTAATCTGAAGTGTTTTGTAATCTAGATTTATTCTTTTCATTATAATTTTCAATTGTAATCCATGAAAAACTAGTGACTCCTAGTATAAAAATCATAATAAAGCCTATTAGTAAATATAATCTTGTTCCTATTCCTTTGCTTTTTTTCATTTTTATTTATAGCCTCCCCTTGTGTTTGAGATGATAATATTTTTTATATATACCATGTTACAACATAATGTGATAAAAAATGCGAATTTAACATACATTTTACAAATCATAAATACATAATGATGTAAGAAAAAGTTAGGTTGTAGAGAGAATATTAGGTGACTAAGTCACACAAAATTATATAGATTTAATTTATAATAAAGTCATGGAGGGAATGAAATGGATAAAATTAATGGAAATTTAGACAATAGAAAAAGGAAAATAGAATCTTTGTTTAGCACATATCCAATTCTAAAAGCCATAGATTTAAAGAATAATGAATTATTAAGAGAGCAAGTGATATTTAAGACACTGTATTCAGATGAATATGTAGGACCCGGTGCCTGTTCTGGAATTTTATTTGTAATAAAAGGATCAATAAAGGTACAAAAGATTAACAAAGAAGGAGAGGAAACCAATCTTTATAATATAAAAGAAGGTGAACTTTGCCATGAGGCGCTAAGTTGTATAGCTAATTTCGAGTCATTAAATATTGCAGGAAGGGCTATTCAAGATTCTGAGGTGGGTGTAATTCCAATAGACATAGTTAGAAAATACTTTATTCAAGATGAAGAGTTTTTGTTATATATGTATAGAGATTTGTATAAAAAGTTTAGTACAGTTATAGAAAATAAGGAAGAGAGAATGCATGAACCATTAGAAATAAGACTTGTAAAATTGCTTATTAATAAAAAGAGCAAAATAATTTATGCAACACATGGAGAGCTGGCTTTTGAGGTCGATTCAGTTAGAGAAGTTGTAAGTAGAAAACTTAAGAGTATTGAAAAAAGAGGATATATAAAACTAGAAAGAGGCAAAATAGTAATAATAAATGATTTAGGAGAATTACTGAAATAAACTTTTGGAGGAGAAGACTATGTTTGGATTTTTAAAAAATAATGAAAAAGTGATAAATGTTAATGATATGGATAATTTATTGGGAAAGGTTGAATTAATTGATATTAGAGAACCTTATGAATATAAGAGTGGAAGTTTAAAAACCTCCAAGAATATACCTATGGGAGAACTTTTAGATAATCCAGAAAAATATTTAGAAAAGCATAAAGAATATTATATTATGTGCCAATCAGGGGGAAGAAGTTCAAAGACTTGTAGCAGTTTAAAGAAAAAAGGTTTTGATGTTATAAATGTTGCAGGTGGAATGGGTTCATATGTAGGAACTATGAAAAAGTAAGGGGGAAGGAATTGTGAAGAGAAAGATATTAATAGTAGGAGGAGTTGCAGGTGGAGCATCAGCAGCTGCTAGACTTAGAAGAAATAGTGAAGATGATGAAATAATAATGTTTGAAAAGGGTCCTCATGTATCTTTTTCAAATTGCTCGCTTCCGTATCATTTAAGTGGAATAATTAATGAAGCTAGTAGATTAGTACTTATGAGTCCAGAAAAATTCATGGCTCAATATAGAATAGAAGCGAGAGTAAATAATGAAGTTTTATCAATAGATAGAGTAAACAAGTTCGTAACTGTAAGAAACAATGAAACAGGAGAAGTTTATAAAGAGACTTATGATAAGCTTATACTATCTCCAGGAGCAAGACCTATAGTTCCTAATATTCCTGGAATAGATAAGGTTAATTTATTTACTATAAGAAATGTAGTGGATATAGATAGACTTAATAGATTTGTAAAAGAGATTGATACAAAGGATGTAGTTGTAATAGGTGGAGGTTATATTGGAGTAGAAGCAGCTGAAAATTTAAAAAAAGCTGGGTATAATGTATCACTTGTAGAAGCTACTAATCAAGTTTTGAAACCATTTGATTATGATATGGTCCAAATTCTCCATAAAGAAATTTATGATAATGGTATTAATTTAATTGTTGGAGATAAGGTTCAAAACTTTGAAGAAAATAAAGTTATTCTAGCTTCAGGGAAGAAGATTGAAGCAAAGGCTGTGATTATGGCTATAGGTGTCTCTCCGGAAACGGATTTAGCTAAGGAATCTAATTTAGAAATTGGAGAAACAGGAGCTATAAAAGTAGATAGAAATTATAAGACAAATGATAATGATATATATGCAGTTGGAGATGCAATAGAAGTTTATAATTCACTAACTCATTCTAAAACTAAATTATCATTAGCAGGACCAGCTCAAAAACAGGCTAGGTCAGTTGCAGATCATATAAATGGAAAGAATTCGTTAAATAAAGGATATATAGGATCGTCTGGTATAAGAGTATTTGATTACAATGGAGCTTCTACAGGGTTAAATGAAGGGATAATAAAGTCTCTCAATATGAATATAAACTACGATATAGTTAGAGTCATACTTACAGATAAGGTTGGGATTATGCCAAATTCATCCCCAGTTCATTTGAAGTTATTATATGAAATTCCTACAGGAAAGATTTTAGGTGCTCAAGCAATAGGTAAAGGGGATGTAACAAAGAGGATAGACATAATTGCAACAGCTATAAAATTTGGAGGAACAGTAGAAGATTTAAAAGATTTAGAGTTATGTTATGCACCTCCATTCGCAACAGCAAAGGATGTTGTAAATTATGCTGGATACGTTGGGTCAAACCTATTAAGTGGGGAATTTAAGCAAGTTAATGTGGATAAAGTGAGAGAGCTTGTGGATAATAATGCAACTATAATAGATGTTAGGGAAAAAAATGAATATGAAAATGGTCATATTAATAACTCGAAAAATATACCTTTAAGTGAGTTGAGAGATAGAATAGATGAAGTGCCAAAGGATAGACCTGTATATCTTCATTGCAGAACAGGGCAAAGGAGTTATAATGCTGTGTTAGCTCTTCAAAATTTAGGGTTTGATAATGTTTATAACATAACAGGAAGTTTTTTAGCATTATCATTTTATGAGTATTTTAATGATAGAACTATGGAAAGAGCCAGTATACTAACTGAATATAATTTTAGATAAAGTATAAATGTCCTAAAATCACCTGAACGTGATTTTAGGACATTTTCTATTTTGTAGAATAATTTTACATAAATACAATTTTGGATATAAAAAAAGAAAAAAATTCATTATATTCATAATTATATTAAAGTTTCCTATAAAGGTATTTCGATTTGAGGCGATACATAATAAGTAAAAGAAAAAAATGGGAGGAATATGGTGAAAAATATGTTTAAATGATGAAATTATAGTTAGCATATTTAAAGTATACCTCAAGAAAAGGAGAATCGAGATGAAGTTATATGAGAAAAAGTTAAGTAAGAGTGGAGTGGATAAGGAGAATTTAGAGAAAAAAAGTACTGGCAGATTAAACAGCATAAGAAATAAGTTAGTTGTTAGTTTGGTAGCAATTTGTGTAATCCCTTTAATTATTTTAGGATGTAGTTCTTATTCAAAATCAAAATCAATACTTAATGAAAAGTTAAGAGTTACAAGTGAGCAAACTCTTTCGGAAGTAAATAGTGGGATAGATGATTATTTCAATGGACTAATAAGTTTAATTACTATTACATCTAATAATTATGATATAGCTAATTGTGATAACAGTGCAAATGATCCATATATATCAGATATACTAAAATCTTTACAAGAAAGTAATAGTGATATAGTGAGTGCATCTCTTGCAAGAGATAACGGGAAATGTGATGTGTATCCTAATGAAAATATGCCAGACGGATTTGAAGCCAGTAAAACATCTTGGTATAAACAAGCAATAGATAATAAACCGAAGGTAATAGTAACATTACCTTTTAAGGATAAACAAAAGAATGTTAATGTTGTTTCAGTTGCTAAAGCATTGATAAAGGATAACAAGGTTATTGGTGTAATATCAATAAATATTTCGTTGAGCACATTTTCAGATAAAATTGCAGAAAAATCAATAGGAAGTTCTGGATATGTGTATATAACAGATATAGATGGTAAGAATATGATAGCTCATCCTAGTAAAGAATTAATAGGAACAGATGAAGCTTCCAAACTACCAATTTGGAATGATATAAAGACATCTAAAAATGGGTTTGTTGATTATACTTTTAATGGAAGTGAGAAGTTTGGTGCTTATGATACAAACGATATTACTGGGTGGAAATTAATGGCTCCAATGGAAGAGGAAGAACTAACTAAGGATACTAATCCTATACTATATAACACTTTATTTATGGTGATAGGTATTGGGGCAATAGCAGTAGGGCTATCTTTAGTGTTAAGTAAAAGTATAGCTCAAAATATTAAAAATTTAAAACAGGTATTTGCAAAGGCTGCAGAAGGCGACTTGACTGTAGTTATAAAACCTACAACTAAAGATGAGTTTATGGATTTAGCTAATTCATTTAATAATATGATAAGTAATATATCAAACCTTATGGATAATGTTACAAAATCATCTAAAGAAGTTTTAGAAACTTCATCTAATCTTGCAAGTATGTCAGAAGAGGTTACTGCTTCTGTTGAAGAAGTCGCAAAGGCTATAGAAGAGGTAGCAGAAGGGGCAACAAATCAATCTCAAAATGCTCAAAATAGTGCAGAAGAAATGAATGAGTTATCGGATAAATTAGATAATATGACTTTGAGTTCAAATGAAGTTGATAGACTTTCAACAAATACAAAGAATTTAGGCGCTAAAGGGCTATCTATGATAGATACATTGATAGAAAAGTCTAATAAAACTAAGGTGGTAACTAACGAAGTTAATGATATAGTTAATGATATGAATGAAAGCACTAAGCAGATAAATACTATATCTGAAACAATTTCTCAAATAACTGAGCAAACAAACCTTCTTTCTTTAAATGCAAGTATAGAGTCAGCTCGTGCAGGAGAAGCAGGTAAGGGATTTGCTGTTGTAGCAGAGGAAATAAGGAAACTTGCTGAACAATCTAAGGATTCAACCGAAGAAATAAAGATAATTATAGCTAATATACAAGAGAAATCAGATACTGCTGTAAATTCTATAAAATCTACTGAAGAAGTAGTAAATGAGCAAAATGTGGCAGTTAACGAAACTAAAGAAATATTTAATGAAATTCTTCATTCAATAGAAATAATGATAGATAAGGTCGAAGAAATAAAAGAATCTATAATAGAAATCGATAGAAAGAAGGATAGAGTGGTAGGGGAAATAGAAGAGATATCGTCTATTTCACAAGAAACAGCATCAGCAACAGAAGAAGTTACAGCATCTACAGAAGAGATATCTTCTGCTATGAGCAACTTTACAAGTTATGCTGAAAATCTTCAAGTGCTGGCAGAACAGTTAGAGGTTGAAATAAGTAAATTTATAATAAAGTAATATAATATGTTTATATTAACCCCTTTTGCAAAGTAATGCAGAGGGGGTTCTTTTTTTATTAAGTTAGCAATATATAAGACGTTTTGGTAATTGTATAATTAAATTGAAATTTTTATATAAAGGTATTTCTAATTAATCCGATATATAATAAGTTGGCAAAAAATATGGGGAATAATGCTGGAGACGACTTTAAGATATCCATTTATATATCTGTAAAAATACTAGGAAAAAGGAGAATCAACATGAGATTAGACAGGATTAAGTTAATTAAGACAAAATCAACTAGTGAAAAGGTAAATAATAAAAATGCCGAGAAATTTAAGTTGAACAGTATTAGAACTAAGTTAGTAGTAAGTTTAGTTGCGATTTGTGTAATTCCATTAATTATATCAGGATATAATTCTTATTCGAAATCAAAATCAATACTTAATGAAAAACTTAAGGTTACAAGTGTGCAAACTCTTTCGGAAGTAAACAATGGGATAACTGATTATTTTAATGGGTTCATTAATATGATTTCAGCAACAGCAAATAATTATAATATTATTAATAGTGATAATATTAATAATGATAAATATATAGATGATATATTAAAGAATGTTAAAGAAAGTAATGTAGATATAAATAGTGTGTTTTTAGCAAATGAGGATGGGAAATATAAAATATATCCAAATGAAAATTTACCAGATGATTTTGTGGCTACTGAAAGGCCTTGGTATAAAGAAGCTTCAGCACGTAAGGGACAAACAGTAGTGACGTTACCGTTTAAAGATGCGCAAAAAAATATATACGTAGTATCTGTGGCGAGAGCTGTTATAAGAGATAATAAAGTTGTTGGTGTTTTATCTATGAGTATTTCATTAACTTCATTTTCGGATAAAATAGCTGCAAAAGCGGTAGGATCTACAGGGTATATTTACATAAGTGATATAGATGGGAAAAGTATGATAGCACATCCTAATAAAGAGCTCATAGGGACTGAGGAAGCATCAAAATTAACAATTTGGAATACTGTAAAATCAAATAAAAATGGGTTTTTAGAGTATAATTTTAACGGTGCAAAGAAGTTTGGCGCTTATGAAACAAATAATATTACTGGTTGGAAGTTAGTAGCTTCTATGAATGAGAAAGAATTAACAAATGATACCAATCCGATTTTATATAATACATTAATGATATCATTAGTTATGGGTGTTATAGCACTAATTTTATCTTTTATCTTAAGTAAGGGAATAGCTCATAATATCAAAAATTTAAAAGAAGTATTTGCGAAGGCTTCTGAAGGAGATTTAACTGTATCTATAAAGGCAACAACAAAAGATGAATTTAAAGATCTAGCGGATTCGTTTAATTATATGATAAATAATATATCAAGTCTTATGAAGAGTGTAACAGAATCTTCTAAAGAGGTGTTAGAGACATCATCAAATCTTGCAAGTATGTCAGAAGAAGTGAATGCTTCAGTAGAAGAAGTTGCAAAAGCTATTGAAGAAGTTTCGGCAGGAGCAACAAATCAATCTCAAAGTGCTCAAAATGGAGCAGAAAAAATGAATGAATTATCTTATGGATTAGATAAAGTGTCTGTAGGTTCAAATGAAGTTGATAGACTTTCGACAAATACTAAAGAACTAAGCGCTAAAGGATTATCTATGATAGACACGTTAATAGATAAATCAAATAAAACAAAGGTAGCAACCAAGGAAGTTAATGATATAGTTCAAGATATGAATGAAAGTACTAAGAAAATAAATACAATATCAGAAACTATTTCGCAAATAACAGAACAAACAAATCTTTTATCCTTAAATGCGAGTATAGAATCTGCACGTGCAGGGGAAGCAGGTAAAGGGTTTGCAGTAGTTGCAGAGGAAATAAGAAAACTTGCTGAACAGTCAAAAAGTTCAACTGAAGAAATAAAGTTAATTATAGCAAATATACAACAAAAATCTGATACAGCTGTTAATGCTATAAGATCTACTGAAGAAGTGGTTAATGAGCAAGATGCAGCAGTTGGTGAAACAAAGTTAATATTTAGTGATATCCTTAGCTCTATAGGAACAATGATAAACAAAGTAGAAGAAATAAAATCATCTATTAGTGAAATTGATACTAAGAAGAAAGTGGTGCTAGAAGAAATAGAAGACATTTCATCTGTTTCACAAGAAACAGCGTCAGCTTCAGAAGAAGTTACGGCATCAACAGAAGAGATATCTTCTGCTATGAATAACTTTACAAGTTATGCAGAAGAGCTTAGAGATTTAGCAGAAAATTTAGAAAATATGATATTGAAGTTTAAAATAGATTAATATAGGAAATGGGTAAGTGGCAGGTAACTTAAGTAGATAAGTTACCTGCTATTTTTTTAATGATCTTCACAATATCTTCAAATATGATATATATAATTAAAGTTTAAGAAGGAATTTTATAGTATGTATATTTAAATAATAAATATAGAGGTGAATAGGCAATGAATAGTATTTTGATAATTGAAGATGAAGAAAAGGTGTTAGAAGTATTAAAGGCTTATCTACAAAGAGAAGGGTACAATGTATATAGTACAACTAGAGGACTTGAAGGAATAGAATTATTTAAAAGAAATAACATTAAGCTTATTATACTTGATTTAATGTTGCCAGATATAAGTGGAGAAGATGTTTGTAAAACAATAAGGCAGAATTCAGATGTATATATATTTATGATTACAGCTAAAGGAGAGTTAACTGAAAAGATAGAAGGGTTGAATATAGGTGCAGATGAATATTTGGTAAAACCTCTTAGTCCTAGAGAATTAACTGCAAGGGTAAATGCGTTATTTAGAAGAATAGGTTCTGACGAAGATGATGTAAGTTATTGTTATAATGATGGAAATTTAGTAGTTGATTATGAAAAAAGAAGTGTTACATTAAAAAATGAAGAAATTCCACTTACTCCAAATGAATTCAATATATTATATTCATTAGTTATCAACAAAGGGAAGGTTTTATCAAGAGAGCAACTTATAGAAAAGATAGGTGGTATAGATTTTGATGGATATGATAGAACCATAGATGTACATATCAAAAATATACGAAAAAAAATAGAAAAAGATACTAGAAAGCCTAAATATATTATAACTGTGATGAAGGTAGGGTATAAGTTTGGTGGTGAGAGTTAGATGCAATCCATAAGGAGAAAGTTTAGTATTTTATTTGTTATATGTTCTATGGTAGCCGTTTCTTTAATTATAATTTTTGTAAATATAACTATTAATAATAAGTTCGATGATTATATGGCTGATATTCAGGAAAAACGTTATGAGAGAATTGTCTCTTACTTTGAAGAAGTTTATAAAAGAGAAGGAAATTGGAATAAGGAATCTGGAATCGAGTTAATGCATGAAGCCTATATGGGAAATTATTGTTTAGCACTTCTTGATAAAAAAGAAAAACCAATATGGGCAATGGATGCTGATGAACTTAAATCTAATATACATCTAAGTCCTATGGAAGTTAAGGATAGTGGAGTTTATAATTCAAAAAGGTTTGAGATAAAGGCTGATGATGAAATAGTGGGATATGTTGATATTGGACAATATTCGTCTATTTTGTTGTCAGAAGAAGATGTTAACTTTAAAGCATCTATAAATAAAAGCATAATTTTAAGTGGAGTTATAACCCTTGCGATTATAATTGGAGTAAGTTTATATTTTTCTAAGCAGTTATCAAATCCAATTAAAGAAGTGGCTAGTATGTCTGTTAATTTAGCCAAAGGAAATTTTGATAAAAGATCAGCAACAAAAAGTAATATAAAAGAATTAGAAAATTTAAGGGAAAGTATTAATGTATTAGCTGAAAAATTAAAATATCAGGATATTTTAAGGCGAAGATTAATATCGGATATATCTCATGAAATAAGAACTCCGTTAAATGTTTTGCAGAATAATGTTGAGGCTATGATTGATGGGATATTTCCGATAACGAAAGAAAGACTAAATTATCTTAACGATGAAGTGGTGAGATTCGGAAAGTTATTAAATAACTTAAATGTGTTAAAAGAATTTGAGCGAGAAAGTATTAAGTTGGATTTTGAAATATTAGACTTAAGTGAAATATTAAAGATAATGCATGAGGACTTTATTTTAATGGGGAAAGACAAAAATATAGAGGTAAAATATAATTCGCAATCCAATAAGAATTATAATGTAGTTTGTGACAAAGATAAAATAAAGCAGGTATTTATTAACATAGTATCAAATGCAATTAAGTTCACTAAAGAAAATGGAGAAGTAACTATCAGTTTGTTTGAGAAAAGTGGAAGAATTATAGTTGAAATAAAGGATAATGGTATGGGGATAGAAGAAGAGGATTTACCTTTCGTTTTTGAAAGGCTTTATAGAGGAGATAGAAGTAGACATGTAATTGAAGGTAGTGGTATAGGATTAACTATTGTAAAAAATATATTAGATCTTCATTCTGCGAGCATAGATGTAAAAAGCAAAGAAGGGAAAGGAACTAAGGTAAGTATTACCTTTAACAAAATTAAGAACAACTAATAATTATTTTATTTTTTATATTAGAATACCTATAGATTAAATAAGTGACATTTTAATCTATAGGTATTATTTAGTTAATTATTACATGCCAGACATATTAGACATGTTTCCTATAATTTCGGGATTTACCATACCAAAAATCATTGCAATATGAGCAACGACTAAGAAGCCTCCTACTAGAATAAAATGAATTTTCATCTTTTCTTCTACTGTTTTTCTTTTGAATATTATGCCTAACTCCATCAGCGCAATTGGTAAAAGGAAAAATACTCCGCTTAAGTAGAAAAATACAGCTAAAACATCTACCCAAGTATGCCATCCGTTAGATGTGGTAAGGGGGATAACAGCTGTGATTAATAAATAAATAAAAATACCTGTAAAATAGAATCCGTCAAATATGCCTACAATTTTGTTAAGAGTTCTTAAACCTCCTGTTTTTGCTCTGTTGAAAATAATAAAGAACTCTGTAATAGTTAGAGTTTCTGCGCATATTACAGGGATTGCCATGAATATAATGAGATTCCATGGTTGATTCTCTGCTAGAAGAGACATGTAATGTGTCATACTCATAAATAAAACCTCCTAAAATTTATATTTATACATTACAAAAATAATATGTAGATTTTATGAAGGTTTTTATAAAAAAGCACCATGCATAACATGTTTATGCATGGCGTTCAAAGAAATATTAAATCATTATAATAATGCTGTTGCTAAATAGTTTAATACAAATAATAAAGTAACTATGTACATTATTGGATGAACTTCCTTAGCTTTACCCTTAACAACTTTTGTAATACAGAAGAAGAAGAATCCAGCTGATATACCGTTTGAAATTCCATAAGATAAAGGCATTAAAGCTATTATAAAGAATGCTGGAACAGCAATTTCTAAGTCATCCCAATGTATTTTACTAACAGATTCCATCATAAGTATTCCCACAACTATTAATGCTGGTGCAGTAGCTGCAGTTGGAATTATACCGATAAATGGTGAAAGAAATACTGAAAGTAGAAATAGCACTGCAACTGTAAGGGATGTAAGACCTGTCCTTCCGCCAGCACCTATACCAGTTGCACTTTCAACAAAAGTTGTAGTGTTACTAGTACCAAGTAATGCTCCTATAGATGTTGCTGTAGCATCTGCAAATAGAGCTTTTTCTAATTTTGAATCAAAATAAACTCCGTTTTCAAATTTTTCTTCATCTTTAGCATCGAATATTCCTGATTTTCTACCTGTTCCTAGAAAAGTACCTATTGAGTCAAAAGTATCAGATAAAGAAAATGCAAATATAGTTGCTATAACTATGAAAATCTTTGAAGGATCACCAAATAATCCAGAAAAGTCAAGCTTTAAGAAAGTTGGAGCTAAACTTGGTATTGATAAAGAAATAGTGCTTAAATCAGGTAAGTGGGTAATACCAAATGGTAGAGCCACTAAAGTTGTAGCTAAAATTCCGATAAGTATGGCTCCTTTAACATGTCTTACCATTAATATTAGAGTAATTACTAAACCAATAAGAGCGACTAAAGTAACTGGATCCTTGAAATTAGCTAGTGAAGGATTAATATCACTAAATATAGTAGAAGTTCCTGAGGAAATTCCATTTTCCCCTGAAAAACTTAAAAAATGTCCTTGCTTAAATCCAAGATATGCTATAAATAAACCTATACCAGCTGAAATTGCATATTGAAGAGATTCGGGTATAGCTTTTATTATCATTTGTCTAATTTTTGTTACGGTAATAAGAATATTTACTAAACCGCAAAGAAAGACTATAGCTAAAGCTTGACTCCAAGTAAATCCTAAGCCAAGAACTACAGTAAAAGTAAAAAATGCATTTAATCCCATTCCAGGAGCTTGTGCGAAAGGTACGTTGGCAATTAACGCCATAACAGATGTACCTATAGCTGCAGCTAAAATTGTAGCTATGAAAACAGCACCTTTGTCCATACCTGCTTGTGATAATATTACAGGATTTACAAAAAGTATGTATGCCATAGTTAAGAAAGTGGTTATACCAGCAGAAATCTCCGTTTTTATAGTAGTACCATTTTCTTTAAGTTTAAAAAATTTTTCCATTAAATTATGCCTCCTACGAAAGTTATATTAGAATTATAAAACAATATTCGTATTAGTACAAATTAAATACAAAAAATTAATTTATTATTAACAAAATATGAAATAAGTTGACATTTCTAAGTGATTTGAATGGTGTTTTATAAGTGTTTATAGTATATTATGTGAAAGTAAATATATAATTATTTAGTTATAAGTAGTATATTTATATAAATAGATATTGAGGATGATAAAATGAAGAGTGGATACATAACTTGTAGTGATGCAAAAATATATTATGAAGTGCATGGAGATGGAGAGCCGTTAGTCTTTTTACATGGAAATGGGGAAGAGATGGGATATTTCTCTCCTCAAATTAAAGCTTTTTCCAAAGAGTATAAAGTTGTGCTAATAGATAGCAGGGGACATGGGAAATCTTCATATGGGAAAAGAAAGTTATCTTTAGATTTGATGAGTAACGATGTTGTTAAAGTATTAAATGAATTAGAGCTAGATAATGTGAATTTAGTTGGTTTTAGTGATGGTGGGAATATTGCATTAAATATTGCATTGATTGTTCCTGAAATATTAAAGACAATTACTATTATTGGTGCTAATTTGAAACCGAAAGATTTGATAATAAAAGAGCGGATAGCGATATTTTTTGAGCACATGCTTACTTTTAATAAAAAGAAAAGAGAGATATTAGATCTTATGATACATGAACCTAATATGAGCACGGAAAGTTTGAAGAAGATTAATATTCCAGCTCTAGTAGTTGCAGGAGAAAGAGATGCAATTAAAGAGAAAAGTACAAGACTTATAGCAAATTCTATTAGAGGTAGTGAACTACAAATAGTTAAAAATAGTGATCATTTTTTAACTAGTAATAATTCTGAGGTTTTTAATACCATATTAATAGAATTTATTAGATCATACCAATAATTTTAGGAGGATCTGTGTATATAAAGGGAGATTTTCATATTCATTCAAGTGAATCAGATGGTGCGTTGAAACCTGGGGAGATAGTACTTTTAGCAAAAGAAAGAAATATAGATATAATTTCATTAACCGATCACAATACGGTTAAAGGGAATAAGCAAGCAATAGTAGTTGGAAATATACATGGAGTAAAGGTGATACCAGGAATAGAGCTATCTACCAGGTATCATAGAAATCAGGTGCATATACTTGGATAGTTTTATAATGATTTTTATAAGAGTAAAGAATTTAATGAAACTTTAGAACTTATTAATTGTGGTAAGTTTAAAATGTGTAGAACAAAATATAAGAGATATATTTTGGAATTTAAATCAGAAGAAAATAAGCTCACAACTATGGCAGGAGTTGAGTTTTTAAAGTATAGTGGAGCTAAGGTTGTATTAGCTCATCCAACATTGCTGAAAAGAGACGTTTTTGAAAGCTTGATAAAGTTAAATTTTGATGGAATAGAAGCAAAATACTACAGAAATAAAGAAAATGAAACTGAGTATTTTATTGAAGTAGCTAAGAAAAAAGGGATCGTATATACAGCTGGATCAGATTTTCATTCTTTGAAAAAGAATGATTTAAAACATGGAACTTTGGGGCAGATTTATCTTGAAGAAGAAGAGATAAAAGAATTTTTAAAGATGTTTTAATGTTCAATTAGTTTAAATAAAAAGGTACTATCTAGAATTCGCATCTAGGTAGTACCTTCTTTGCTTATTTATTTTTGAATCCAAACAACTCTTTTTTTTGGTTTAAGAATATACCCATTAGTGTAGGTAAAAATAATACTGAAATTATAGATGTAATGCTAAATCCGTATAAAATGGTATTTATCAAGTTTGCAATTGCAGCTATGTAATAAAGTATTATTCCTATTTTTGTTTTATTAAGAATAAGTATACATCCTACGGAAAGTGTAATTGATATAATTGCGCTTATTACAAATGTGGATGTAGTTGCTCCGAGTTGAGCTAGTTGGTCTTTCATTAAGAAGCTACCTACTAAAGTAAGTAAAGTAAGAGCCAATCCTATAAAATGCAAAACACAAATAGTTATAATTCCTCCGCCTAATTTTTCATCTTCATTATTGTATTCCATAAGTAAATCCTCCTTGTTAGTAAATGGGTGATATTATAAATTATAATACAATTTGTCTAGATATAACATAAGATAACCTTAAAATTACTATTTTCATCTAAAGGATGGAACTTATCTTAGATGTGGAACTGGTACCGCAAGAAAAATACATAATGATAGTTAGTTTAATTAAAGTAAGTGAATAACTATAAAACGTTAATATAACTACTCTCAACAGGCTTGAAAAAAGTTTTAAAAGTATGCTTGACAGAACATATATGGAACTGGTATTATGAGTTTGTAAACAATTTAAGTAAACGTTATAAACAGGAGGAGATGTAGATGAGCAAAGAACAAAATGTCGCAAGAGAAATATTGAAAAATATTGGTGGAAAAGAAAATATAAAATCCATGGAACATTGTGCTACAAGATTAAGGCTTATTTTAAAGGATAAAGAACAGATTAATGAAAAAGCTATAGAAAATATTGACGGGGTTAAAGGACAATATTTTGCAGCTGCTCAGTATCAAATTATTTTAGGGACAGGTTTTGTAAATAAAGTATTTGCAGAAATGAGCAAGGAAGGTGTAGAAGCTGGAGATGCAAAAGAAGATGCATATAAAAATATGACTACATTGCAAAAAATTTCTCGTACATTAGGAGATATTTTTGTACCAATAATTCCTGTATTAGTTGCAACGGGTCTATTCATGGGGGTACGTGGATTAATAACTAGCTTAGGTGTAGAGTTAAATCCAACATTTCTTGCATTAACACAAGTTTTAACTGATACAGCATTTGCGTTTTTACCAGCTTTAGTTGCATGGTCAACAGTTAAAAAGTTTGGAGGAACACCTGTTATAGGAATGGTACTAGGACTTATGCTAGTTGCACCGCAATTACCAAATGCATATAGTGTAGCAGGTGGAACAGCAGAACCAATGTATATTGGTTTATTAGGATTAAGTATTCCGATAGTAGGTTATCAAGGATCAGTTTTACCAGCTTTAATTTTAGGAATTATTGCTGCAAATCTTGAAAAGAGATTTAGAAAATTTATACCAGATGTTATTGATTTAATCGTTACACCGTTTTTAACATTAACTATTTCAATGATATTAGGATTATTAATTGTTGGACCAATTATGCATTCTTTAGAACAAGTTATACTTGGTGGGTGTAAATCATTCATTGGATTGCCATTTGGAATTGGTGGAGCTATTATTGGGGGATTACATCAAGTAATAGTTGTATCTGGAATACACCATGTATTTAATGCATTGGAAGTTGAATTATTGTCTTCTACAGGGCTTAATCCATTTAATGCAATAATTACAGGAGGAATTGTAGCTCAAGGTGCAGCTGCTTTAGCAGTAGCTTTTAAAACAAAAGATAAAAAGAAACGTTCATTATATATTTCATCAGCAGTTCCAGCATTTTTAGGAATTACTGAGCCAGCTATATTTGGGGTGAACTTAAGATTTATTAAACCATTTATATTTGGTTGTGTAGGTGGATTCACAGCTGGATTGTTTTCAGGAATTATGAATTTAGCAGGAACAGGAATGGGAGTAACTGCTCTTCCAGGTATATTATTATACTTAAATACTAATATAGTAGGCTATTTGGTAGCTTGTTTAATTGCTATAGTAGTTGCATTTACATTAACTTTTATATTCTTCAAAACTGAAGAATAATAAAAATAGAGAGTTCTAATAATAGCTATAGAACTCTCTATTTAGGTATCTGCATGTATTTTTGATCTTCACTTATGATATAATATCTTTACGTAAATAAGGGTAAATTCCTTTGTTGTTTAGGAGGATTATTATGAAAGTTACTATTCAAGATATTGCAAACATGGTTGGAGTATCAAAGAGCACTGTATCTAGATATTTAAATGGTGGATATGTAAGTGATGAAAATATAAAGAAGATTAGTGAAGCAGTAGAGAAGACCGGATTTAAATCTAATTTTTTTGCAAAGAGATTGAAGGCAAAGAATAGTGGGTTAGTAGGAGTTGTCATTCCTAGAATAGATTCTTTTACAGCGGGTAAAATTTTAAAGAGTATTAACATGCAGTTAGAAGAAAAGGGATATCAGATAATAATTTTATCTAGTGAGTTGGACAAAGCCAAAGAGATTAGATCTATTGAAAAACTACATGAACAAGGGGTAGATGGAATAATAGTAATGGCATTTGATATTACTAAAGAAAATATTGCATTGGCAAATAAAATAACAATTCCTATTATTTTTACTGGTCAAGAAAATAGCTTAGTTAGATGTATTAAGATAGATGATAGAAAAGCAGGAAAAATGTTGGGAGAGTATATAAGAGATAAAGGTCATAGGGAAATAGTATTTTTAGGAGTTACTGAGGATGATAAAGCTGTTGGAATAGAAAGAAAAGAAGGTTTTTATGAAGCTTTCAATAATGTTGAAAGTAATATAAATTTTGTTCAAGCAGATTTTTCTTTCAATAAAGCTTATGAAATGGCAGAGAAGGTTATTTCGTACAACCCAACAGCAGTAATAGGTGCTACTGATAATATAGTTCTCGGATTTATAAGGTATGCCTTTGAAAAAGGATATGAAATACCTAAAGATTTTTCGGTAGCTGGTTTTGGTGGATATGATATAGGATTAGCAGTTCACCCTACTATAACGACTGTAGATATAGATTATGAAGCGCTAGGTAAAAAAGCAGCTAATTCTATAGTAGCATCTATAGAATTAGAAGAAATAGAAGATGAGACTAATATTAATTTAGAGTTAATTGAAAGAGAAAGTGTAAGAAAAGTAGAATAGTGAGGTAAGAGATGGGAGAGTTTAAATCTTTAGAAGATATAAATTTAGATGTTGTAAATAGTTATAAGAATAGCAGTAATAATGATCTTTGGAAATTAAACTACCATATTGAAGCTCCATTTGGATTAGTTAATGATCCAAATGGATTATGTTATTATGATGGAGAATATTATATATTTTTTCAGTGGAACCCTTATGGATGTGAACATAAGTTTAAGCATTGGGCATTAGTTAAAACTAAGGATTTTGTAAACTTTACTATGCCGAAGGCAGTGCTTGCTCCAAATGATTGGTATGATAAGAACGGTTGTTATTCTGGGAGTGGTATAGTAGTAGATGGTAAATTAGAGCTTCTTTATACAGGAAATGTTAAGGATGATAAGGGAAATAGAGAATCATATCAGTGTAGAGCAACTTGTGACAAAGAAGGAAATATCACTAAGTTAGGACCTGTTATACCGGAAATTCCAAAAGGATACACTGCGCATTTTAGAGATCCTAAGGTATATAAAAAAGGTGATGTATTTTATTGTGTTATAGGAGCTCAAAACGAGGAGCTTAAAGGTAGAGTAATTTTATATTCTTCTGAAGACTTCAAGTCTTGGAAATTAGAAGGTGAAATAGGCACTAAATATAAAGAGTTTGGATATATGTGGGAGTGTCCAAGTGCTTTTGAATTAGATGGTAATGATATATTGGTATTTTCACCTCAAGGACTTGAAAAGGAAGAGTTTAAGAATCAAAATATATATCAATCAGGTTATATAATCGGAAACCTTAATTATGACACACTTAACTTTGATCATTGTGAGTTTAAAGAACTGGATATGGGATTTGATTTTTATGCACCTCAATGTTTTAAAGATGATAATGGAAGAAATTTAATGATAGGATGGATGGGGCTTCCTGAGGAAGAGGATGGACATCCAACTAGAAAGTTTGGAAGAATTCATTGTTTAACAATGGTGAGAGAGTTATCTATAAGAGAGGGAGTTTTATATCAAAGACCTATAGAAGAATTTAAAAACCTGAGAAAAGAACTTATAGTTGATCTTCAAAATGTTCAATGCAATGAGTATAAATTTGATAGCATAAGAAGCAATAGTTATGAATTATTGTTAGATCTAAATAGAATAGATTCAAGTAAGGTAGAATTAAAATTTGCATTAGGAAAAGATGAGCATATGTCTTTTAAGTATGATTTTGAGTCTGGAATTGCTATAATAGATAGAAGTAATATGCTGGAAGGTGATAAAGGCATAAGAAAGTTTAAACTTTTACCTAAGGATAACATAAAAATACAAATGTTTATGGATACTTCTGCTTGTGAAATATATTTACAAGATGGATTAGAAGTTGCTTCAAGTAGAATCTATCCTAAAGAAGATAGTTTTGAAGTTAAATTAATATCAGAAGGTGGAAGTGTAGAAATTCATAAAGCAAAAGTTTGGAATTTAGAAGGAGTAAAATATAATGAATAAAGTATTTTGCATTGGTGAGTTATTAATTGATTTTATAGGTAAAGATATTAATAAGGGATTAAAGAATGGATTTAATTTTGAAAAGAAAGCAGGAGGAGCACCAGCTAACGTTGCGGCGGCAGTTTGTAAGCTTGGTGGAGAATCAGCTTTTTTAGGTCAAGTTGGAAATGATTCTTTTGGGAAGTTCTTAGTCGAAATGTTAGAGTCGGTAAATATAGATTCTGAAATGACGAAAATGGAAGGTTGTACAACATTAGCTTTTGTTGCTATTGATGAAAATGGAGAAAGGGATTTTGAATTTAATAGAGGTAGCGACGGAGATTATTCTTTTGATAGTATAGATTTAAGTAAGATACATAAGGAAGATATAATTCATTTTGGATCAGCTACAGGATTTTTAGAAGGGGAATTAAAGAATACTTATTTCAAGTTGCTAGAATATGCAAAGAGAGATGATATGTTTATTTCTTTTGATCCTAACTATAGAGATGCATTAATTACTAGTTGTAAATTAGAAGGATTTATAAATGATTCTAAAACTTTTGTTAAAGATGCGGATTTTGTTAAATTAAGTGATGAAGAAATTAAGCTTATAACTAAGGAAGAAGATTTAAAAAGTGGTGTGAAGATTCTTCATGAAATAGGTGCTAAGGTGGTAGCTATTACTTTAGGGGCAGAAGGGACGCTAATTAGTGATGGAGAAGATATGGCTATAGTACCTTCTATAAAAATAAAACAAGTTGATTCTACTGGGGCTGGGGATTCTTTCGTTGGAGCGGTGTTAAAGCAGGTAGCAGATCGTAAAGATAAAAAGGATATTACTTTTGAAGATTGGAAGAAGATAATTAGTTATGCTAATAAAGTTGGAGCTATAACTTGTACAAATTATGGAGCTATAGATTCTATGCCATATGCTAAAGATATAGAATAGTGGCAAAAACTCTTTGCAGAAGAAATTTTGCAAGGAGTTTTTTTATTTTGGTATAGTATAATTATATATAGTTAAAAGCGATGGAACTTATATATTTATAGACGTTTCAGTTTAAAGCAAACTTGGGATAAACTAGATATTTTGGGAGGATAGAGTGTGGATAAGAAGGAAATTAGAAAAGAAATTATTTTAAAAAGAGATAAAATTGAAGAAAAAGACAAGAAAGAATTTGATAGGAAAATAAAAGATATTCTTAAGTCTAGTGACTATTATAGAAAAGCTAAAAATATATTTATTTATATTGGATTTGGTAGTGAAATTAATACAGCTGAATATATTAATGAGTTCTTAGAGGAAGGAAAAAATATATTTCTTCCTAGGATAGACTTAAGTAAAAAAGTCATGGATGCAGTTGAGATTCATTCACTAGAAGATTTAAAGAAAAATAAATTTGGAATTCTAGAACCAGGTAAGGACGAAGCGGTAATAGATAAAAATCTATTAGATTTAATAATAGTACCTGGTGTTGCTTTTGATCTTTGGGGCGGCAGAGTAGGATATGGTGGTGGATATTACGATAAGTATATGTCAGATATAGATGAATCTATTCATAGATTAGCATTGTGCTATCAATTTCAAGTGTTAAAGGAATTACCAAAAGAGAAACATGATATAAAGATTAATGAGATAATTACTGAAAATGGGTTAATAATTGTATAAAAGTAATAGGCTGTGCAAACCATGGAATTAGTAGAATATTTGTATTATAATTATTCTATTAATCATAAATAAGGAGGGCTATAAAAATGAATATTGAAACAAAATGCTTACATGCAGGATATGAACCTAAGAATGGAGAGACAAATGTACTTCCAATTTATCAGAGCACTACATATAGATATGACTCATCTGAGCATATAGGAAAGTTATTTGATTTATCAGTTGATGGACATATGTATTCGCGTATTTCAAATCCTACAGTTGGGGCTGTGGAAGAAAAAATCGCTGCTTTAGAAGGTGGGGTAGGAGCTCTTTGCACTACATCAGGGCAAGCGGCTGTTATGATAGGGATATTAAATATACTCCATGCAGGAGATCATATTGTAAGTGCAGCGACTATTTATGGAGGAAGCATAAATCTTTTTGCTGTAACATTAAAGAAGTTAGGAATTGAATGCACATTTGTAGATCAAGAAGCTTCAGAAGAAGAAATTCAAAAAGCATTTAAAGATAATACTAAGGCTGTATTTGGAGAAACTATTGCAAATCCTGCCATATCAGTTTTTGACATAGAGAAATTTGCTAGAATAGCGCATAAAAATGATGTACCGCTTATAGTTGATAATACTTTTGCAACTCCAATTCTTTGTAGACCATTTGAATTTGGGGCAGATATAGTTATACATTCTACTACAAAATATATGGATGGACATGCAGTGCAACTAGGAGGGGTAATTGTAGATAGTGGTAATTTTGATTGGACTAGTGGAAAGTTCCCAGAATTTACTGAACCAGACGAGTCTTATCATGGGTTAGTATATACAGAATCATTTGGAAAAGCTGCATATATAACTAAGGCTAGAGTTCAACTTATGAGGGACATAGGAGCATATCCATCGGCTAATTCGGCATTTTTGCTTAATTTAGGATTAGAAACTCTTGCAGTTAGAGTAGAAAAACATTGTAGGAATGCAGAAATAGTTGCAGAATATCTAAGTAAATCTGAGAAGGTTGAATTCGTTAATTATCCAACGCTTAAAGATAATAGATACAATGAACTTGCAAAGAAGTATTTGCCAAAGGGTTGCAGTGGGGTAATATCTTTTTCTATAAAAGGTAGTCGTGAAAATGCAGCTAAATTTATTGATAGTTTAAAATTGGCTTCTAATGTAGTACATGTAGCAGATATACGTACTTGTGTCCTTCATCCAGCAAGCTCAACTCATAGGCAATTATCAGATGATCAATTAGTAGCAGCAGGAATAACTCCAGGATTGGTTAGATTGTCAGTTGGGCTTGAGAATATTGAAGATATTATAAAAGATGTTGAACAAGCATTATATGCAATTTAATTAATGAAAAAATGCCTCAAAATATTGAGGCATTTTTTTTATCTTTCTTTATTAGCTATTTCTGTTAAGATTCTAGCTTCAAATTCAACTAAGTCTATACTTCCTTCATCATCATTTTTTCTGCTTCTTACAGATACAGTATTAGATTCAGCCTCTTTTTCGCCTACAACTAGGATATAAGGCACTCTTTCTAATCTAGCTTCTCTAATCTTATAACCAATTTTTTCAGCTCTATAATCTGCTTCAATTCTTACACCCTTGTTTTTTAATGATTTAGCAACAGATTCTGCATAATCATTGTATTTATCTGAGATAGGTAAAACTTTTGCTTGAACAGGTGATAACCAAGTTGGAAAAGCACCTGAATATTTTTCAATAAGCATAGCTAAAGTTCTTTCGTAACATCCAATTGAAGATCTATGAATTATATATGGACGTTTCTTTTCTCCATCCTTGTCTATATATGACATATCAAATCTTTCAGCTAAGGCAAAATCTATTTGTATAGTAAATAGAGTATCTTCCTTACCATGAACATTTCTGCATTGTAAATCAAGTTTTGGTCCATAGAAAGCAGCTTCATCATCAGCTTCAACATAATCTATTTTTAAGTGATCTAGTATTTGTTTCATTGTATTTTGAGTGTGGTTCCATGCTTCAGGATCATTGATGTATTTTTCAGTATTATTAGGATCCCACTTAGAGAATCTGTAAGTTATATCTTCAGCGATACCTAAAGTACTCATTAGATAATCGATTAATTCAAGAACTCCTTTGAATTCTTCTTCAAGTTGCTCAGGTGTAACTATAAGATGTCCATCAGCAAGAGTAAATTGTCTAACTCTTATAAGACCATGCATTTCTCCTGAATTTTCATTTCTAAATAAAGTAGAAGTTTCAGCATATCTTATAGGAAGATCTCTATAGCTATGTTGTTCAGTATTGTATATAGTATATTGGAAAGGACAAGTCATTGGTCTTAATGCCATAACTTCATCATCTTTATCTTCATCACCTAATACAAACATTCCATCTTTATAATGATCCCAGTGACCAGAAATCTTATATAAATCGCTTTTAGCCATTAATGGAGTTTTTGTTAAAACATATCCTCTTTTTTCTTCTTCGTCTTCAACCCATCTTTGAAGCAATTGAACTATTTTAGCTCCTTTAGGCATCATAAGAGGAAGGCCTTGACCTATGTTTTCATCAGTAGTGAATAATTTTAATTCTCTTCCTAATTTATTGTGATCTCTTTTTTTAGCTTCTTCTAAAGCTTCAAGATGAGCATTTAAGTCACTCTTCTTTAAGAAAGCAGTACCATAGATTCTTGATAGCATCTTATTTTTTTCGCTACCCTTCCAGTATGCACCAGCAGTTCTTATAAGCTTAATTGCCTTTACTGCTTTTATTGACATTAAATGAGGACCGGCACATAAATCAGTAAAATCGCCCATCTTATAGAATGAAATAATTTCACCTTCAGGAAGATCATTTATTAATTCAACCTTATATGGCTCATCTTTCATTAACTCTAAAGCTTCATTTCTTGGAAGTTCAAATCTTTCTATTGAAGGATCTTCTTTTATTATCTTTTTCATTTCAGATTCCAATTTAGTTAAGTCTTCTGCAGTAAAAGCTACATCTCTATCAAAATCATAGTAGAAACCAGTTTGTATTGATGGACCTATAGCAAGTTTTGTTTCTGGGAATAATCTTTTTACAGCATAAGCTAAAACATGAGAGATACTATGGCGTACTGCACTCTTGCCTTCTTCTGAATCAAATGTACATATGCTAAGTTCTACATCTTCATTTACTGTATGACGAAGGTCAACAACCTCACCATTTACAATACCACAGCAAGCATTTCTTGCTAGACCTTCACTAATTCCTTTAGCTATATCTAACACTGAAACGCCAGCTTCAAATTCTTTAATTGAACCGTCTTTTAAAGTTACTTTAATCATTTTAAAACTCCTTCCGTATATGTAATAAATATAATTTTGTAAATAAAAAAACTCCATCTCTAAAATATATAGAGACGAAGTAATATCCGTGGTTCCACTCTAATTACCTAAAAATAGGTCGCTTAAGGTTATCGTAACGTGATAAATACGGACTTTATTAAAGTCACTCAGAGGTGGTCTTCAGTTAAATTCACTTAAAAATACTTCCAGCTAATGTATTTTCTCTCTGAAAATGAAGTATTAACTTACTCTTCTCTTCATCGTTTTTCATATTTGTTAGTATTAATTATAATTATCTAGATTTAGGATGTCAACAGTAAATATAATTTACATATTTTTAACCTAGAACAAATAGGTTTCTTTAAAGGAACTTTTAAAATTAGGAATATAGGTGGAGGTGAAGTTATGTTTAAAAGTATTAAAAGTAAATTATTATTTATACTAGTTCCTATTTTTATTGTTGGCTGCATTTTTCTTTCGAACTCTGCATATAGGTTAGCTGTTAAGAGTTTAACTGAAAGTAATTTGAGTATTATGAGGGAAATGGCCAAGGTAGCAGCAAGTAATATTAATGATGAAGTTAGTAAAGAATTTAAAATTTTAGATATACTAGTTGAAAATACAACAATAAAGAACAGTAACGTGCCTTTAGAAGAAAGAATAAAGGAAATTAAGCCATTAGTAAATCTATAGATGCTGCAATTACTGATAAAGATGGAAAAGCTGTTTTTATTAGCGGAAAAATTGAAAATATAAAGAATACAAAATATTTTTTGTCAGCTATGGCTGGTAAAAGTCAGGTCATAACTCCGTATTATGATAATGCACTAAAAAAGAAAATAATAGCGTATTCTAGGGCCATTAAGGGTGAAAATAATGAGAATATTGGTATATTGGTGGCATTTAAAGATAGTAGTAAGCTAGGTGAAATAAATAAATCTATTAAATTTATGAATACAGGTAGTGGTTTTATAATAGATAGTTTTGGTAATTATATAGCTCATGAAGATGATAGTTTTGTTAATGAAAATAAAAATATAATATCTTTAACTGAAGATGGGCAAGATTTTTCAGATTTAAATAATATAGGTAAAGATATGACAAGTGGATTTACTGAATCAAAAGAATATGTGTATAAAGGAATTCGAAAATATGTTACATATACTCCCGTGGGGGAAAGTGGGCTTTCTATAGCATTAACTGTAGATAAGAATGATCTGCTAGGAAAATTATTTGATTTGAAGATGGCCAGTATTTTTGTAACAGTAGTTGTTGTCTTGGTTTTAGCTGGAGTAATAGTATTATTAAGCATTAATATAGGACATCCTCTTAAGAAGACAAAAGAATATGTTCATATAATGGCTGATGGCGATTTTACTAAGGAGGTCAATAGTAAATATCTTAAGAGAAAAGATGAAGTTGCAGATATATGCAAATCTATAAATAGAGCAAAGGAATCGATAAGAGGAATGATATATTCTGTAAAGGATACATCAGGAGAAGTTAAAATTAATGCTAATGTATTGTCAAGCATCTCAACAGAACTTAGAGATCTAACCCAAGATATAACTATAGCGATAGAAGGAGTAGCAGATAGAACTGGGAATTAATCATTTAAACTTTTAAATATAGTAGAAAAACTAAATTACTTTAGTAAAAAAGTTAACGATATAAATGAACATGTAAATCATATTAATTTGAAGGCTGAAGAAGTTAAAATTAAAGCTATATATGGAAATAAAGATATGGAGAATTTTGATAAGGAAATAGATAATTTTAATTTAAAGTTTCAAGACTTGCTACGAGAAATAGAAAGTATTAATGAATATATAATGAAGGTGAATAAAATTACGGATTTGATTAATGAAATATCAGAGCAAACAAACCTTTTGGCATTAAATGCAGCTATTGAAGCTGCTAGGGCTGGTGAAATGGGCAAGGGGTTTGCTGTTAGTTGCTGAAGAAATTAGGGCTCTTGCTGAGGAAAGTAGCTTATCTTCAAGGAATATATATAAGATTTTAGGTGAACTTAGAAATAGAATCAGTGGAGTAGTAGAAACAAGTGAAATTATGAATCTTGAATTTAAGTCTCAGAGGAGAAGTGTTAATAATGTATTACAAACATTTAATGGAATATCAGATTCAGTTAAGGATATAGCTCCGGAGATACAAGATATTAAATTTGATTTTGATAAGTTAGCAAATAGTAAGGATGCTATTGTCAAAATATTGGATGATGTAGCTATATCTTCAGAAGAGACTTCATCATCTACAGGAGATGTAATGGATGCTATTGCATCACTAAATAAGAGTAGTAATGATTTAGAACGAAGTTCAGATATTCTTTTAAATAAGTCTAACAAATTAAATGATATGGTTGAAAAATTTATTGTTAATTAGATGTAAAGTATTGATTTTTATGATAAATAATGGTAAAATTCTTTTTGTTGAAACCATTGTTAGCGGAAGTGACTCAATGGTAGAGTGTCACCTTCCCAAGGTGAAAGCTGCGGGTTCGAGTCCCGTCTTCCGCTCCAAAATAGGGAAGGAGTAACTTTTTTATAGAGTTTCTCTTTTTTTATTTATATATAGGAGAAGTTAAACTAAATACAAAAAGAGTGGCTATTGCAAAGTAAAAATTTTAAAATAACCACTCTTTTTAAAATCATTAGTATATATTTTCTAAAATACGCTGAATCTTGAGGTTTTCAAGAGTTTCTTCAGAGTACAATTTATTTCCCATAAGTCTTAAGATGATATCATCTTTTTTATAGCCTTCTTTATATAATTTAATATCTTTAGTTATTTTCTTTAATGAGTTTACAGAGACTTGAAGTATTTTGCCTAAATCTTTATAGTTATAAAATTCTTTAGGAAGTAAGTTATAAAGTTTATTTTGTAATTCAATTTTATATTTTATATCAGTTTCTAGAGATCTGTGAGGACCATCCTTTCCTCTATGATGCTCTGGGCAGAGATATTTATAATTTATTTCTATATCTAAACCGCCTTCACTTCTATGAATTATATGATGAATATCAGCTTTTTTATTGCAAATTTCACAGAAAAACAATAATAAACCTCCTTTGTTTTTATACTATATATTATACAATAAAATACAATTACATTCAATTTGTGAAAAATAAAAGTTAATTTTCTGTTGTAAAGTTTGTAAAAATTTAATAAATACTCTTTCTTTTTGAATAGAATTAATATAAATAAGTATAATAATTATAGAGGGCAAAATATAAACAAATATTATTGGAATATATAATTTGTTATTTGGAAAGAAAGGTGATAATTAGGTGAGGCAAAATTACAACTCCTTTAAGTATTGGGAAAATATCATAAGTGAAAACAAAACCATTAGAGGACATATGTTTATGCAAAAGCCACCAAAGGAAAAGTCACTATACATTCATACATTAATTTTTAGCAAAAGCAATGGAATAGATAATATTTATGCGTATTTTCCAGATTCCAAAATATTGTTAGGGTATATACAATATTCTTTTTTACAGGAAGCATTCTATAAATGGATATATGGCAAGGATAGAATGGTTACTAAGATTCCGCCTGAACCTGTAGAGATTATTATAAAAAAAGGATTAGATGATGGATTAATAAATAAAGAAATAGCAAAGCTTATGCTAAGTCATTATAGTAGAGTTGAAAGAATGTGGGATTTACCAAAGGAGAGAGTAGTGCCAGAATTGATTAAATTCTCTAGAGAGTTTAATAGAACTTGGTTTGGAAATCATAGAAATTTTATATATATGAAGATATTCAAGGATTCTATTGAATTTGGAGAATTTGTTATTGAATCTATATTAATAACAAATAGTGAGAAGGATTTTGAGCATAAAATAGGTGTGCCTATAGGTGAATGGAAAGAAATATGCAAAAGTGCCACTAGTAGCAAGATAATGGGAGAAAGATTTCAGCAAATAATTCAAAAGAATTTATCAGAGATAATATAAATTATTATAGTATTTGTTAAGCAATTTTAAAAATGTACCCCCAATTTTTAATATAAGCATCAGCTTTTGCTGGTGCTTTATATATTTCTATAAGAAAAAAATATAGAATCTTGACTTAGAAAAATCAAGGTGCTATAATACTCAATGTAATATGCGCTATTAGCTCAGTTGGTAGAGCACCTGACTCTTAATCAGGGTGTCCCCGGTTCGAACCCGTGATAGCGCACCAAAGTAGAACTTTAATAGATACTAATATGAATGAAACCCTGGCAAGTAGACAGATGAAAAAATATGAAGTCTAAATTGCTAGGGTTTTACTTGCATAAAATTCAATATATTTGAAAATTTTTTTGAGCTTGTTTGGGTGTCTCGTAGTGGTCGCCTTGAATGGGCTCTTTTTATGATTCTATAAAATTTTAAAATTAGTCTTATTGTATTCATTGATGCTAATTTAGACAATCTATTATTTTTATATAATTCTCTATATAGAAAAATAAAAAAAGTACTTGAATTTCTGTATTTTATTGAAAAAATAAGAGATAATTATATTGCTAATTATAGAAAAAAATATATATAATATATAATATGTAAATAAATTGTTTGTTTGGTTAAATTGTAGGATAGGAGGCAAAGTAATGGGAGATTTAAATAATGATAATAATGTAGAAGATAAGCTTAGCAAGAATAATAAAAATAAAGGGTCAAAAACTAGAAAAGGACTTTTTTTTGAATGGATAGTTCCAATTTTATTAGCAGTTATAATCGCTTTATTAATAAAACAATTTATTATATTTAAGGCATATATTCCTTCGGAGTCAATGGTGCCAACATTAAATGTAGGGGATCATCTTTTAGTTACAAAAGTATATAATTTAAACAACTTAAAAAGAGGAAATATAATTGTATTTAATTCTAAGGAATTAGATGATATTTTAATAAAAAGACTTATAGGACTTCCTGGAGATGATATAAAGATAGTTAATGGTAAAGTATCGGTAAATGGAGAAGAACTAGAGGAAAGTTATATTATAAATCATGATAATTATAATGGAGAGTTTCATGTTCCAGAGGGAAGATATTTTTTCTTGGGAGATAATAGACCAAACTCTTTTGATTCTAGGAAATGGGTTAATCCATATATTGATGGAAAGGATATAATGGGAAAAGCTCAAGTGAAAGTTTATCCATTTAAAGATTTTGGAACGATTAAATAGTTAAAAATAAAATTCAACATAGATATATGTTGAATTTTTTATCTATTGAACATAAGTAAAAATGTATAGGGAGAATTAACATGAGTAAGTTGGTTGAAATAACAAATATGACAAAGAGTTTTGGCAAAAAAGTAATATTAAAAGATGTTGATATAGAAATTAACGAAAGAGACTCGATTGCACTAGTAGGGCATAATGGCTGTGGGAAAAGTACTTTGCTAAAAATAATTTGTGGTTTAACATCAGTAAGTAGAGGAAATATAAAATACTACAAAAATGTAAAATTTAATTACGTGCCAGAAAGATTTCCTAAAATATCAATTACGCCACAACAATATATTCTTAGAACTGCTTTGATCGAAGGCTTAGCTAAAGATGAAATTAACAAGAAAAGTTATGAACTATTTAGGGAATTTTTTATGGAAAATATAATTAGTACACCAATAAAATATCTTTCAAAAGGATCTATTCAGAAAGTAAATGTTATTCAAGCATTGATAACAAAACCAGATATTTTGCTATTAGATGAACCTTTATCAGGACAAGATGTTGATTCACAAAAGGTATTTATAGAATTAGTACATAAGTTAATAAATGATGGTGTTGCCATTGTGATGTCTTGCCATGAAGAAATATTAATTAATGCTTTATCAAATGTAGTTTATGAAGTTAAAGAGAAAAACATTCAAAGAAGAAGTGCTTTAGAAAAAGTAAATAGAAATTATGATGTTTTAGTTTTTAAGGAAAATGCAAGTTTAAATGAAAAATATAAAAATATAAATGAAAGCATTCGTAAGGTAGACAATAATGGGAATGAAATTAAGTTATTTGTTTCTGAAGATAATAGCAATACAGTGCTGAAGGAAATGATAAATTATGGGTATAAGCTTAGGAGGATGTATAATGAAAACTTTTAATGCACTTTTTAAATATCATTTTATAACTTATTTAAAGACAAATAAATTTGTAATTCCCATGATTGTATGGGTGACAATTATGTGTATTTCATATTCAGTAAAACCAGTGGGAGTTGTATCAAGTTTTGTAATTACAGCAATGTGTTTATTTTTTATAATGTTATGGATTACTTTTTCATATATGGATGGTATAGATGAGGTAGCAGAACAATTAATTATACTAA
Organism: Clostridium cibarium; assembly: GCF_014836335.1. GTDB lineage: Bacteria > Bacillota > Clostridia > Clostridiales > Clostridiaceae > Clostridium > Clostridium cibarium. Next base: position 4,053 of record NZ_JACSRA010000017.1, on the reverse strand, counting down.
AGACTAGAAAGCAATCAATATATTACTTAAGTAAAAATATTTTTTTAATGCTTATAGGATTATTTATGAGCATTATGGGAGTTTTGCTTCCTATCGTTGGAAATTTCGTGAACATGTTCAGTTTATTCAATAGAGAATTAGTTATGTGGGATATTTTTTCGGCATTAATAATACATGTGGTTTTTGCTATATTAGGATGTTCATTAGGTACTTTATTTCAGCCAAGATGTATAAAAAATAGAAAGATAGCAATAGAATTGGCTATATTTATTGCAGTAATTTCTTTAGTGAAAGTTGGGATAATGCAAAAGGTTCCAGAAGTTAAATATATTGATTGGATTTTACCACCTACAGGTGAAATTCAAGATTGTTTTAATAATAAAGATATTTTCTATCTGAGTGATATTGTTAAATCTATGTTATATGGTATTATATATAGTTTTGTTTTAAATATTATAAATATTGAAATGTTGAAAAGAAAGCTATTTTAAATATTTTGGGGTAAGAAAACTATTTTTTATGAAGTTAGAGTTAATTTTTTAAAGTAACAGCCTCCTATGATAAAACAAACATATCATAGGAGGCTGTTACTTTCTAATTTATAGGCTTTGTTTGGATTTGTACAAAAAGTATTGAAGGAACATATAAGTAGATGAATAGCTTATATCTCACTAAATCTTCCTTACTTCTAAAAGGCAAATGCTTTGTGAAGAAATTCCTTTCCCTTCACCAGTAAATCCAAGTCCTTCTTCAGTAGTTGCTTTTATGTTTATTTTATCAAGAGATATATTTAATGCATTAGCGATATTATTTCTCATAAGATCAATGTGTGGAGCCATTTTAGGCTTTTGAGCAATTATAGTTGCATCTATATTACATATTTTAAAATTGTTTTTATAAATTAAATTACCAACTTCAGTTAATAATTTTATACTTGAAATTCCTTTGTATTTATCATCGTTATCAGGAAAATGCTTTCCTATATCGCCAAGAGTAGCAGCGCCTAGTAAAGAATCCATTATAGCATGTAGTAAAACATCTGCATCTGAATGACCTAAAAGGCCAAGTTCATGGGGAATATTTACACCACCTAGGATAAGCTTTCTATCAGGTACTAAACGATGTACATCGTATCCCATACCAATTCTCATTCTATCACCTACCTGTTTTTCTTAATATTTTATCATAGTTTAGTAAATTAATGTACTTATTAGAATTTTTGTTTTTTGGTATATGGTGATTTTTTTTATTATGAGTTTCAATTAAAAATTTAATGTCTATAAGTATAGAAGAAAAAGCAAAGGTTATATAGTAATTAAAATGAGTAATTCTCTTGTGTCTAAAGATAAAGTCTACATAGATAACATTTTTCCCCATAATGTACCTCGCTTATCAAATTAATTATATTAAAATATATTTAGATTACTTTTAATGTATACGAAACTGGCAGAGCTTTTATATGCTATAATACATTATATGAAGAATAAAAATAATTGATAGTAAATGTCGCATTGATGTTATTTATATATACAAATAAGGGCGGGTGTTTTAGATGGGAGAGTTTAGTAGAAATAAGTATATTTTTTCTGGTGAATCAGCTGTGTTAGATATAGGAGAAAAAGTAATTAATTTAAGAGAAAAGCAAATATCTCTTATGATTAAAGAATTGTTTTTATTCAAGGTTTTTATGAAGGATTTGGTTAGTCATTTTCCTAGTTATAAGGATAGAAATTTAATTTTAAATATAGCATATTATATAATTGAGGATGTGGAACTATTTGAAAAGTTTATGGAAAGAAGAGAATTGTCATTTAGTAAATTGGCGAAGGCAACCCAGGTTTCAAGGGGATTTATAGAGATATGGCAAGACTATATAATAGCTTACGTTATTATTTTTTCAAATCCTAATTATAAATATATTCAAGAGGCTTTGAAAGTGGAAGTCTCAAGTGAATTTGATAGAGCTATACCGTTAGATAATAAAAAGAATGATATACGTAGAGGCATAGTAATAAAGATTCAAAAAAGAAGTAAAATTATTATGACTGGATCAGGTCAATTTGTTAAAATTAAAAATCTTGAGAGCGTAAGAGTTGGAGGAAAAGCTGAAGGGCGAGAAAAGAAAGGGGTAGCACATTTTAAGTTCCATCTTGCTTTAGCTGGTGTGCTTTTAATGTTATTAGCCTTTGCAATATATAAAGATTATAATCATGTAAGCAGTACTATTGTAGTTACGGGGACTTCTCAGGTAAAGCTAGAGATTAATAAAGGAAATAAAGTTATATATACTCACTCGGAAGCTGATAAGGGAAAGGATTTGATTGATTCTGTAAATCCTATGGATAAGAAAATTGATATAGTTTTACGAGATTGTATAGAATATGCAAAAAATAATGATATGATACCCAAGGATGGAATACTAGTAACTATAACTGGGAGGCCTTTAAAGTATGGAGAGTTAGAGGAAACTGGGGAATATGTTTTAGATAAGAAGATATCAATAAAGGTAAATAATGTGGGGAATTTTCAAAATATAAATGAAATTACTGCTTTAAAGAGAAAAGAAGAAGATAAAAAATAAAGAAGTGGATGACACTTCTTTATTTTTTAGTATTTATAAGTCTTGACTTAAATGTATCTAATGAATATTCGGAATTCACGTATATTCTGTCCAAAGCAACCCGATTATCAGTTTTGTTAGCAAGTCCCAAGTTAGTAGTAAATGCTAAAGAATATCCTGCATCTATAGATGCCTTTTTACTATTTTCATTAAAATCTCCAAAAGGATATGCAATAGATAGTACAGGTTTGTTAGTTACACTTTCTATTTTAGCTTTAGAGTCTTTTAATTCTTTTAATTGTTGTTCATAAGTCAAGGTATTCAAATGAACATGATTAACTGTATGACTTTCAATATCAATCCCGTAGTCAGACATTTCTTTAAGTTGAGCGGTTGACATATAGTAACCACTATCTATTCCAGAAGATATTACAAATACTGTTGCTTTCATATTAAGCTCTTTAAGGATTGGGAAAGCATGAGCGTAATTATCGGTATATCCATCGTCAAATGTAATAAGAATACTTTTTTGTGGAATTTCTTTATTGTTCAAAATATAGTCATTTACTTCGGACATTGTTAGTGTGGTATATCCTAAACTTTTTACCAATTGTAATTCTTCTTTTAGTTTTTCAGGAGAAATTGTTACTTCATTTTTTTGCTTGACTTCTGAGTCTGGAAGTACAGAATGATAGTAAAGCACAGGAATACCTATATCTTCACTAGTTAGAGGAAGTCCTTCAAATCTATTTTCAACCTTAGGAGTTGTTTCAGATTCTTTTGGGATATCATTTTCTTCAACATTTGAATTTGATGTAACTTCTGGTTCTTTGTCAGAGGTTTTATTATTAGTTATAAAAAATATAGATAGGGCTATAATTAATATACCTAAGATAATTGAAAAAATAAATATGGGTTTCTTATTTCTTTGAGAATGTTTCATTATTTACCTCCTAAAATTTGTTTTATTACAAAATAAATACTAACACAATACAGGGAGAATGAAAACAAATTATAATGAGAAAATATAGTAAAAAACTGGATGTAATCCACATAGTCCACAAGTGCCTGTGGATAACTTGTTAGAAAGTTGTTAATTTTTATGTTAATTAGTGTGAATTAATGTTGAAAAGAATAAAAATTTTAGATATGCATTTTAATGAGTTGTGGATAACTTGGAAGTAAAAAAAGAAGTTATATGATAGAAACGTTGCTATACCTAGAATTTAGGAATATTAGTGAAAAGATAAATAATTCACAGTGGTTGTTGATTATTTTTTTAAATAAATTTGCCTGTGGATAAAAAAAGCAGATATATGTGTTTCATATACCTGCTTTTTAATATGTGTTCCCAGCATGGGCACGTACTAGTCGGTGAAAGTCCGATATGGGGGTTGATAGTGCCAACCATTAGCTTTAAGACAAGGGTGTCCATTGTGAGGTGGAATCTGAAGGAAGTCGGCGGCAAAGCCTTGGTCTGAGGTACACGAATC
>NZ_JACSRA010000016.1 GCF_014836335.1 Clostridium cibarium | reverse complement strand
AAAATATAACTGGAAATGAAATTTCCAGTTATAAAACATATCCAATATTCAATTTACACAAGTTATTCTACATCCTCTGTAGTTATTTCTGTAATGAAACAACTACATCCTTTCTTAATAACATCTATTTAGCTTTTTTTATATCCTAAACTTATTTATATCTTCACTTAAATTTTCTGCTAAATCCTTAAGATTTTTTGCATTTCCATTAAAATCTTCCATAGTTGCAGATACTTCTTCTGTAGCTGCAGATACCTCTTCTGTGCTTGCTGCAGTTTCTTCAGATATTGCTGAAAGATTTTGCATCTTTTCCATTATAACATCTTTTTCCTTATCAATGCCGATAATAGAATTTTGAACAGTATTAATCATATTTGTTAAATTATCAATTGCCTTAGCTATACTATCAAATGTCGCTTTTGTTTTGTTAACAGCTTCTCCTTGTTCTTGAATTGTTGATTTAGCCTCATTAACTGCTTTAACTGCTACTTGGGATTTATCATCAACTTCTTCTATTAGCTTTTCTATATCTTTTGTAGCTAAGGTTGACTCTTCTGCTAACTTTCTTATTTCATCTGCTACTATAGAGAATCCTCTTCCTGCTTCACCTGCTCTAGCTGCTTCGATAGCTGCATTTAAAGCTAGTAAATTGGTCTGTTCTGCAATTGCATTTATACTATTTATTATTGTTCTAATATTACTTGATGCACCACTCATATCTTTTACAGCTATTTCTATCTTATCTGATGCATTATTAGTGTCTACAGATTTACTCGAAAGTATGTCCATTGCAAATAGTCCGTCTTTAGTCATTTTATCTGTATTTTCAGAAACATTATGCATACTCTTTGCTTGTTCATTTATCTCTTGAAGTTTATATACAAGTTCTTGTAACTCTTCAACTGAAGCTTCAACATCTCTAGCCTGCTCAGTACTTCCAACAGAAACTTGATCAATAGTTTTTGCTATATCTTCCACTGCACTTGTAGTTTGATCACTCATAGTAGAAATAGATACTGCGGTATCAGCTATTGTTTCTGATGATTTTTTTACACTACTTATTAAATCACATATTCCGTCAGTCATACTGTTAAAGCTGTTTGCTAAATCTCCAAATTCATCTTTAGACTTAATATGAAGTCTCTCTGTAAGATCACCCGCAGAAGCTTTACTAAATATTTCCTTTAATTTCTTTATACTATCGTTTATTCCCTTACTAAATACAGATGCAACTATTAAATTTATTGGTAACGCTACAATAAAGAATATGATAAGTAATTTAACGATCTTATTAGTATCTACTTTCAGCTCATTTTCAGGCATAGAAGCCAGTATCTTCCACCCAGTTGTGTTATTAGTGGAATAACTTGCATATTTACTTTCACCATTGTATATATACTCAGTAAAACCTTTAGAATTTTCCTTAACTTCATTCCAATAAGTTTGTTTTGCTGCTGCACCTTCTCCTATAATAGATTTATCTGGATGAGATATTATTACTCCATTAACATCAGAAATATATATATATCCTTCATTACCAACTTTAAACTCAGATATTTTTTCTGCTAACTTATCTAAATTAACACTTATTGAAATAACACCTATTATCTCATTATTATAAGTTACACTCTTTGCTATCCCAACAACTAACTTTCCATTTGATTTATAAGGCTCAGTAATATAAATCTTTTCTTTATTCTCCACTGCTCCTTTATACCAAGGTCTTGAAGTTGGATCATAGCCTGCTTCTGTTTGTTCTTCTGGATATTTTATAGTCTTCTTATCTGTTGTAGAAAATTGTATTAATTCAATATCACCATTAGTATCTTTAATACCTTTTATCAAACTTTTAGCATTGACCTCTAAATCTGGATGTATAATTATTTCTTTAAAATCAATATTATTCGAAAGCATCTCAGTACTTGCAATTAAACCATTAAAATAATTGTCCACTGCTACATTTACTAAGTCAACTTCTTGATTTGTAGTAGCCTTAAGCTTACTATAAAGTATGTTACCAGTCATTTTATAAGTTATCGCACCAAATGATATTAAAGGAACTTGACAAATTACAATTAATATAATCATCAATTTTACTTTAAGACTATTAAAATTTAATTTACTTTTTCCAATTTTCGCTTTATTCATATATAAGCCTCCTAAAAAATCTCATATGTATATTTCGTCTTTTTTCTCGGTATCTTTATATTCTTTTTAATAATTTTCAAATAACTTATTATCATATTTAATTTATCTTTTTATTGCTTGTATATTTTTGTATAAAAGAAAGTCATGCTTATCTAGCACGACTTTCTTTTATTATTCTGCACTTTTAAGGGATTCTATCATATCTATCTTATCAAATCTATTATACATAACTAAATTTACTACTACAGAGAAGAAAATTGTGAGAATTATTGAATACAAGAAATACTGCACTCCGATATGTCTCATAAACATCATAATATTTGTCTCCGCAGTTGTAACTACAAAATTATCTAAGAATATACCTATAAATATTCCAACTAAACTTCCTATAACTGTAAGAATAATATTTTCTCTATAAATATATGATGCTAATTCATTATTATAAAATCCTAGAAGCTTTATTGTAGCAAGCTCTCTTCTTCTCTCATTAATATTTATATTTGTAAGATTATATATTACAACAAAAGCTAAAACTCCTGCTGAAACTATAAGAATTAGTACTACTGAATTTACACTATCCATGCTCCTCCCAAATTCACCATGTACATTACTTTTAAAGCTTACAGAATTTATTTTATCTATACCTTTTAAAATATTCGACGTATTATCTTCACTGGATTCTGATGTATCATTTAAAAGACCATAAAAGTTATTAACTACTGGAGTTTCACCTATTACATTTCTATAATAATCAGGACTCATATAAACATAATGTTGAATATAATGTTCTGTTATATCCGAAATTTTAACATTATAAACTTTATTGTCTATTTCTAAATCAAAAGTATCTCCTACTTTTTTATCAATAAGTTTAGCAAACTTTTCAGTTACTACTACTCCATCATCACCTAGATTTAGTCCTTTATTCTTACTAGACAACTCAATATAATCATTAAGTGCCCCCTTATCCTCTGGTACAACTAAATAGACATCTTCACTAGATGAATCAACATTTTGTGCTGAAGTGTTCTTTGAATAATAGAATAATACTGAATCTATATTAGAATCCTCCATTATTTTATTTTTCAAATTTTCTTTTTCCTCTAGGCTAATAGTATCTTTCAATGATGCTGTCATTTGATATTTATAGATTTCATCAAATTGTCTTTCTGTAGCTCCTATTATCCCTCCTTTTAGCCCAAAACCTGTTACCATTAATCCAGTGCAAGCCCCTATACCTATAACTGTCATGAAAAATCTTTGTTTATATCTTAATATATTTCTTGCCGTAACTTTTCTTGTAAACTTTAATCTTTTCCATATAAAAGGTATACTTTCAAGTAATATCTTCTTTCCTGCTTTAGGTGGTTTGGGCCTAAGAAGCGATGCTGGAACCTCTCTAAGTTCTCCAATTGTAGCACCAACTGCCGCTATTGTTGTAAATAAAATAGCTATTAAAGATGCTTGTAACGCTAAATTTACATTAAAGAAAGTTATAGAATTAGGCATAGTATATATTGAACTATATGCATTCATTATTAGTGGCGGGAATAACTTAAATCCAAAAGAAATACCTAGTAAGCTTCCAAGTAAACTTGCTGTAAGAGAATATATCAAATAATGACATACTATTGTAAGTCTAGAATATCCTAACGCCTTAAATGTACCTATTTCTATTCTATTCTCTTGAACCATTCTAGTCATTGTTGTAAGACTTACTAAAGCTGCAACCAAGAAAAATATCAGTGGGAAAGCTTTTCCTATATTATCTATCCTATCACTATCTTGTCTATAAGTTTCATAACCTACATTAGCTGTTCTTCCAAGCACATAACATTCTGTTTTTTTTATATTATTAAGCTTTTCTCTATTTTTAATAATTTCAGCTTCTCCATCAGCTATTTGCTTGTTAGCTTTCTCTTCTTCTCCCCTTAATTTCACAGTATTATTTTCTAATTCCTTCTTACCTTTTTCAAGAGAAGTTTTTCCTTCTGATAATTTTTTCAGTCCCTCTTCTCTTCCTTTATTATAATCTACTTCTCCTTGAGATAATTTTACTTTGCCATTCTCAATCTCTGAACTTTTTCTAAGTAATTCTGCTATTTTAGGGTTTTCATTCACTACTGACAACATTCCATTGCTCTTAAGTGCATTATATATGCTATGAAAATCCTTGCCTTTGATATTATTCTCATAAAAGGAGTTTATAGAATTAAATTTATCAATATATATTTGATTGTTTGGTTCTGAATCTAAAAGATTTTTAGCTTCACTAACTTGTTTTCCTATTACACCTTCAAGCCCTTTTGCTGCTTGTTCTTTACCTGATTCTAATTGATTTTCTCCAGCTAACAAAGCTGCTTTATTATCTTCTAATTGCTTTTTCCCAACAGCCATTTTTTTATTAAATAAGGCTTCATTACTTTTTAATTCTTCTTCACCTTTTATAATCTTTTCATTTGCATCATCTAAAGCCTTATGAGCTTCAGCAAATTTACTTTCCGCTTCCTTTTTGCTGTTGTTTAATTTATCTTCTGCTTCTTGAATTTTTTTACTAGCTGAATCAAGGATATCATTATATCGAATCTCTCCTCTTTCTTCTCCAAAGTTCTTTATATTTTCTTCAATATTTTTTATAGAATTCTTATATTCTTTATTATTAGAAAGGCTTTCCCTAGATTCTTCAACATTTGTCTTTATATACATTTCTGTAAACACTTCACTTTTAAATACTTCTGGAAGTATATATACAAAACCTCTAACGGTACCATTTCCAACAGAACTTAGTTGCCTTTGTGCAGAAATATATAATGGTGATTCAGCAGCTCCAACTATTGTAAACTTGCTATTTGTAAGGTTATCTCCTATGTATTTCTCACTACCTGATTGAAGTTCTAAAGAGTCTCCAATCTCTAATTTATATTCCTTTAAAAACCTGGATTCTACTATAGCTTCATCTGATTTTTCTGGTAATCTACCGCTAACTAACCTTATCTTATTTATTCCATCTTCCTTTGGTACTGAATTAATATTTAGAACTAAGGATTTTTGATCTCTTTCAGTAACTGCATCTAAAGAATATGCACCTTCAGCATCAGCCACTCCATCTAAATCACTTGCTGCTTTCACATCATCTTCAGTTAATCCTAATGTGGAAATCATTTTATAGTCCATAAGTCTATAATCGTCAAAGTAACTATCTCCTGACTTCTTCATATCTGGACTTGTTGCTCTAACACCTGCATAAAATGACACACCAATAGCTATAATTATCACAATAGATAAAAACCTTGAAAGTGTCTTTTTTATATCTCTAAATAAATTTTTAAAAAATGTATTTTTCATCTTATTACCACTCTATACTTTCTATAGATACTGGATTGGTATTAGATTTAATACTTTCAATCTTTCCACTTTTTACTGTTATTATTTTATCTCCAATAGGTGCTATAGCTGAATTATGAGTTATTATAACAACTGTCATATTGTAATTCTTTACTGTATCACAAAGAAGCTTCAATATGGATTTACCTGTGTTATAATCAAGGGCTCCTGTAGGTTCATCACAAAGAAGCAACTTAGGATTTTTAGCAAGTGCTCTAGCTATAGATACTCTTTGTTGCTCTCCCCCAGATAATTGTGACGGAAAATTGTACAATCTATGTTCAAGTCCTACATTCTTTAGTACCTCAACTGGTTCTAGTGGATTCTTACATATTTCTACTGCTAACTCCACATTTTCCACTGCATTCAAATTTTGAACTAAATTATAAAATTGAAATACAAAACCTATCTCTTCTCTTCTATATTTAGTAAGCATTTTATTATTATATTTACTAATATCATTACCATCTACCAAAATACTTCCTTCTGTTACATGATCCATACCACCTAAAAGATTAAGTATAGTAGATTTTCCTGCTCCACTTGCGCCGAGAACTATAACTAATTCTCCTTTATCTATGGAGAAAGAGACATCATCAACTGCCGTTATGGCCACTTCCCCCATAGTGTAGCTTTTTTTAACGTTTTTCAATTCTATAAAACTACCCATAGTTTTCCTCCCACGATTTTGCTGTGAACCATAGTTCTCTTTTGATTTTTAAAATTACTGTTGCCTATTTAAGCAACAGATTCTAATTTTTAAATATTTACTTTATCTTCTATGTCTTTGAAAAAAATATCTATTACAGATATTATTAATTTTCTAACAACTTCACCATCCTCTCTCTCCTTAACAATAATAGAAATACTTTCTACAAGACTGTTAGAAAGTAAGTATATAATAAAATTATCACTTAAAGTCTTCCCTCGTTTTGATAATTCATATATCGTCACTTCCGTCACTGTTCTAGTTACAAAATCCACAAAATATGATTTGCAATTCTCATACTTAGAGCCTTGACTTTTATTAAGTAGTACAGCAATTTCAATACTACTTTCTCTAAAAATTTCCATTACTTTTTCTGTAATCTTATAAAATATATCGCAAGCTTTTTCATTTAGCTCAACTTTACCCAATTCATTAATATAGTTCATAAGCCTATTATATACAGATCCAATAATATTTTCATATAGGGCTTCTTTGCTATCAAAATATTTATAAAGATTTCCAACAGATGTATTTGAATTTGCAGCTATACGCCTTATAGAGGCTCCTTTATATCCTACGTTTTTAAACTCTTTTAGAGCTTCTTTCTTTATTTTATCTCTTACTTCTTCTTTTAAATATTGCATTAGAAAACCCCCGTTCTCTTTTAAAATTTTACGCTTACTTTTACTCTTTTGTCAACGAAAAACTTAACAATTAAATAAAAAAATAGTAGCATCATTTCTAATTGATAGCTACTATTTTCTTTATAAATTTTAAACTAATCTATTGCACGCCATTCTTGTTCAGTATCACTTACTTGAACTCTCACATATTTTTTTGCCATTACCTTACCTTTAAAAATATTTGTTACAACAAATGTAGGCATTATTTTCTGCTCACTTCCTGCAGTTACTACTAAGGCACTTGGATACATATACATTGTATTATAATTACTAAAATAAACATATTGTGTTTTTATAAATGCAGGATTATATTGTGAAAACTCATCCTTTGAAACTTGTAAACTAAATTTACCTGTTGAATCAGTAGCTACTTTTTTTTGAATAGTTGTTCTTGGCATTTCTAAACTTATGGACACTATTTGATTAGCTATAGGTGTATTATCTGTATTAGTTACAGTTCCTTCAACGCTAAAACCATTTTCTATTATCTTTCCTGGACTAGGTTGCTTATATAAAACAAATTCATCATAAAGCTTATCTGCAGGCAAATTCCTTATTTGAGCACAAGCATCATCTTCTCTAAACCAAATACCATAATTATTAAAATCAAAATCATTGTCACTAACTGATGTAATTTTTACATTTTTTATATTCATTGGAACATTAGCCATAACTTGACGAATATCCCAATCTGACCAATTACCCTTGCTATCTTGAACTCTAGACAATATAAAATAAGTTCCAACTTCATTTACTTTAAATGTATAACTTTTAGAATCCGATATAACACTATCAGTAATTATGTTTCCATCCTTTTTAACTACAATTTCTCCTTTAGTTATAGAATCTCCACTATCTGCATCAGTTGAGTTAGCCCAACTAATATTATATTCTGTTCCAATTTTAATTAAATTTGAAAATGAAGTGTTTAATTTGCATACTGGTCTTGCACTACCATCTGCTGGCTCTATAGATAATGTAGCATTATAAACATTTGATAACGCTCCTTTAGAATCTTGAACTTGAAATAACATTGTATACTGAGCTGCTGTTTTGAATTGTGTCACAAATCCAATAATATTTTTATTAGAATCAACTAGTGTTTGAACAATTGAATCTTGTGGAATTCCAGCAACAGTTATATTAGTAATACTATCTCCATCTGGATCATAAGTATAGTTTGTCCCATTATATGACATAAGCCATGCAATTTGAGTATTAGTTGTAATTTTACCGTTAATCTCCGAATCCGGATTTAATACAGCATACGCTAAATTAGCTACTGGAGGCCTATTAGCGCTTGCTTCTTCACTATTCAAAGTACTCATTAACATTTTAGAATTACTAGTTTTTTCAATAGAATTAACACTCTTATCTGGTGTAATAGTAGTTTTAATTTCATTAGAATTATTTAATTCCAAATCATTAACATTAATCTTCTCAAGTTGATCAAGATTAACGTTACTACCTTCCACATTTATTGTTTTACTAGGTAATTTAGTAGCTGCTGATGTTTTATTACTTGGAACTATTATTGATAAAAACAAAAATAATACAGCTACTACAGTTGACATTTTTTTCATATCTTTCCCCTCCTATATTATAATTTCTATTATATTATCGAGAAGTTCTTTCAATATATTATACTTTTTGTATATTTTTTCTGATTTTTCTATATTTTTTTAAAAATGAAATAACTTTCATAGTATCTTAATCATTATTTTAGACAAACTAATATCATAAAGAACTTAGCAGATGAAGCAGAAATATATTTTCAAAAATATATTTTCATGAAACTTTAACATAGGTGAAATACCTACGTTTTAGCAAATGTACAATTCTATAAAGTTAGGAAAATTCCCATTATAGTCGATTAGCAATTTATTATAATGAGATTCCAACTTATTTTATAGGGTTAAGCTAAGATTGATTTAGGTGATGTAATTATCATATATAGCCGTGAGGTTATATATGGTGGTGTAATTATCTACTTTGGTCGAACAAAGTATCTTTATGGGTAGTGAACTGTTTAATTATAGTCGAAAGATTATAATTAGATATTAAATTATCTATATGGGTGTGAGTTACGCTGTTAAGTTCTTTATTTAGGAACATGGGTAAATTTTTCTTAAACTTACCTATGTTCCATTATTTTTATTTAAAAATTAACTAAATAAAATTTTGATTATCTTTATATTATGCTACAGAAAAACTCCATGACTTTTGAAAACAAATTACCAATAGCAGGATGTACTTCCTTTACCGCATACATTACTTCATTAATCTTAGCAGGTGATTTAAATAAATAAGTCCCTGAAGCACTCTGATTATAAACGCCAACTATTCCCTTAGTAACCCCGCCTATAGCTATATCAGCCATAGCATATCCTCCAAATGCAAAATATTTAGCAGCTGCAAATCCTCCAATACTGGCAAATCCTGATAATGCTAATCCTCCAACCGATAATATACCAGAAATAGAACAACCACCTATCCCTATAAGCAATCCAAGAGATAATGCTCCAAAGCTCAAAGCCCCGACAGAAACAACTCCCATAGATATAACTCCTATAGATATTGGACCAAATGCTATTATTCCCTTTGCCACACCAAAGCTACTTCTGTTCTTTATTATATGAACTAATGGAATTCCAAATATTTTTCTCTTAGATTTATACTCATATTCATATTTACCAGAAGAATTATATATAAATTCTTCACTTTCAATACCAAGGTTCTCTCTAAATTCCTTTGCTACTTCTACTGGATCTCCCATAAGCTTATATGGATCATCTTCACCAGTTTCTTGTTGCTTTTCAATCAAGGATGTATAAATATCTTCATTAATTCTTCCTGATTCTTCCCCATCTATACCAATGTACTTTAATACTTTTTTCGTATATTCCTGAAATTCTTTATTCATAATATATCCTCCCATTTTTATATTTTATTAAAAATCGAATTTGTAGTATTATTAAAATTTCTCCAAGTTTCCAATTGTTCATTTAACGCTTCCTTACCTTTTTCAGTTATACGATAATACTTTCTTGGAACCTTTTTGTCATCTTCACTAACAACTCTGTAATTTTCAATCCAACCACTATCCTCCAACCTATACAATATTGGATATAATGTTCCCTCTTTCAGCTTATAATATCCTCTGCTAATTTGGTCTAGCTCTTGTATTATCTCATATCCATACCTATCTTTATTACTGATAAATTTAAGTACAATTATCGAAAGAACTCCTTTTTTAAGTTGATTATCAAGTTCAGGCATTCTCTTACCTCCATACTTAGTATTACTAAGTACATTATAATACTACGCACAATATGCTTCAATATGTAAGCACATCAATATAATGGCACTTAATTTAAACACGCACAATCTAAATTAATAATGGCATTTTATCCAATAACATCTCCCGCACCTCTCCCCTTCAGTTATGATATTATGAATATACTAAATATTTATTAAGGAGAAGGTAGTATGACCTTAAAAGAAAAAATAAAAGAACTCCCATCTTCCCCGGGAGTTTATTTAATGAAAGACTCTCTTGATAATGTAATTTATGTAGGGAAATCAAAAAATCTTAAAAATAGAGTTGCTTCATATTTTTATAATTCAAAATCCCACTCATCCAAGATTCAAAAATTAGTTAAAAATCTAAAAGATTTTAACTATATAGTTACTGATACAGAATTTGAAGCTTTCATACTGGAATGCAAATTAATTAATAAACTAAAGCCAACATACAATAAACTAATGAAAAATACTAAATCCTATTCTTATATACAGATAAAAATAAAAGAAGAATATGCTGATATTAACATTTCTAATTGTTACAACCTTAATGATGGACATCTTTATTTTGGTCCATATACTAATAAGAACACTTTAGAAAAGAGTCTTAAATCCATTAAAGAGTTTTATAATATTATGTGTAGTATCAATTTAAGAAAGCAAAAATCTTGTTTAAATTACTCTCTAGGTTTATGCATTGGTATGTGTTTAGATAACAATAAGAGAAAAGACTATAACTTAATAGTAAATAAAATAATTAACTTACTAAAGGGAGTGGATATTAGTATACTTAATGAAATAACTGATAAGATGAATGCTTCATCTGAAATGTTAGATTTTGAAAATGCTCTTAAATATAGAAATTATTTAGAATCAATAAAATATCTAATTTATAAAGCTAAGGTTCTAGATTATGCAAAGGAAAACAAAAATATAATTCTAATTCACCCTTTAAATAATAATACTTTTAAATTCTTTATTATTAAGGGCAATAAAGTACTTTTTAGCAAAAAATATTTATTAAAAATTCATAATGAAGAAAGTGTAATATCCCTTTTAATTGAAAATATTTTATTCCATTATAAAAATAGCACCATAGAAAATATGATGCCTATTGAGAAAGATTTAATAGATGAGTCTGAAATAATTTATAACTATATTAAAAACAACTCTAATGACTGCAAACATTTTGTGCTTCCAGAAAAATGGTTAAACACTACTGATACTGCAATAGTCTATAATTCACTTAAAAATCTGCTTTTGTCAAAATTAAATTATAAATCTAGCTAGTCTTTTTTATGAAGCACTAAAAATAACCTTTTAGTGCTTCATTATTTCAAACTTTACAAAAATGTCTCTATATTTTATAAATAATCGAAGTACTCTTCCATTATCTTCTCTAATTTCTTTTCTAGTTCTAATTTTTCAGCATATAATATATTTAATTTTTCGTAGTCACTACAAAATCTGTTAATTTTCTCTTCTTTATCCTTTAAGCTTTCTTCTATAGATTCAATTTGTTTTTCTAAATTTTCTTTCTTCCACTGATTAACTTTCCCATTAACAGATTTAGATTGTTTTTCTTTCTTAACTATTTTTTCTTCCGTTTTGATTTGTGGCATATTTTTTAGCTCTAATGACTTTTCCTTATAATATTCATAATCTCCGTCATATGAAACTAAAACTCCTTGATATAACTCCACCACTCTTGTTGCTACTCTATTTATAAAATATCTATCATGAGATATGAATAATAATGTGCCATTAAATTCTTTCAAAAAACTTTCCAACTCTTCCCTTGAGTAAATATCCAAATGATTTGTAGGCTCGTCTAAAATCAAAAGATTCACTTCATTAAACATGAGGATAGCTAACTTTAACCTACTCCTTTCACCACCAGAGAGAGTTTTAACTTTTTTAAATACCACTTCCCCCAAAAACATATATTTTGCAAGATATTCTCTAGCTTTTCCTTCACTTATTACTATGTCCTCCCTAAAACACTCTAATATAGTTTTATTCTCATCTACAAAAGAAATATTTTGTGGCAAATATCCCAGTTTAATAGAACTTCCAAGAGTAGCATGTCCTGCATCTGCTTTTTCCATTTCTAATAAAATTTTTATCATAGTTGATTTCCCTGATCCGTTTTGCCCAATTAATGCTACTGCCTCGCCTTTTTTTATTAATAATTCAGCTTTATTAAACAGAACTTTTTTCCCAAAACTTTTACATAAATCCTTAACTATAACAACATCATTTCCCGATCTTTGTGAGGAATTATTGTTAATATTAATACTATCCCTCTCCATAACAGGTTTGTCTATTCTCTGTATTTTATCAAGCTGCTTCTGCATGCTTGCAGCCCTTCTAAAAAATTTATTATTATCAGCTCTAATAGCCCAGTCTCTAAGCTTAGTAATAGATTTTTCCATAGCTTTTATCTTTTTCTGCTGTTCTTGAAATGCATCCATTTGGAGCTTAAGTTGCTTTTCCTTTTCTACTTGATAAGCTGTGTAATTACCTTCATAAGTTTTTGATTTTTCATCTTCAATTTCAACTATTTTAGTTACTACATTATCTAAAAAATATCTATCATGAGATACTATTAATACTATCCCCTTGTATTCCTTAAGGTATCTCTCAAGCCATTCAATAGATTCTAAATCAAGGTGATTTGACGGTTCATCTAGTAGCAAAACATCAGGATTTTGAAGCAATATTTTCCCTAGTATTATAGTAGTTTTTTCTCCCCCGCTAAGATCTGAAAATAAACTTTCTTTCATTTCATCATTTATTTTAAGTCCAGTACATACTTTCTTAACTTTTCCTCTTTTTCATATCCACCTAAACTTTCATAAGTAACCTGTAAATCAGAAAGTTTTCTTAGCAACTTATCTATATTAGATTGATTATCACTTGAAAGTTCTCTTTCTAAAAGTTCTAACTCTTTACCTAATAAATCAACCTCTTCAAAAGCTGTATTTAATACATCAATTACTTTATATCTATCTGGATAAACTGGCACCTGTTCAAGATAACCTAGAGTTGCTCCTTTTTTAATAGAAACACTACCATTTTCATAGTCTTCCTTCCCCATAATTATTTTTAAAAGTGTACTTTTTCCACAACCGTTTTCTCCCACAATTCCTACCTTTTCAGAAGTTTGTACCTCAAAATTAATGTCTTCTAAAACTATTGTGCCACCATAATATTTTTGCAACTTATTTAACGCTAATTCTATCATCACTGATTCCTCCAATTATTTCTCTATTCTTATTTTTCTTTAATTTTTGCATTATGAATAACATTATGGGAACATATATAATTGCCATAACTCCAAAAGTTACTGAAAAACCTATCTTTTCTACTACTAACCCAAAGAAAGGGAATACCGAAATCATAAAGAAACTGAAACATAAACTATCAAAAGATAATATAGTTGCCCTATACTCTGATGGTATCCTCTTATTTATATAGTCACTAAATATCGTATAACCTAACCCTTCTGTAATTGATGTTACAAAAAAGAATAGTATAGATAACTTCTCTATAAAGGCTAAACCAATTAATGCCACTATATTTATTGCAGCAATGCTAATTAAGGTCCCCCTCAATTTAAATAATTTCTCAAACTTATATGCGTATTTTGAACTCATAGCTTCAATGGCCCTGCTTAAAGCACATATTATTGCAATTATGGTGCTAGAATAGTTCATATTTGAGAAAAACTTTTGGCTGTAAAAATATACTGTTGTTTGAAGACTTCCTACTAAAGCAGAAAATAAAATTAAGTAAAGTACCATTTTTCTTACTTTAAGCACCTTTATACTAGTTTTTAGCTGATATATAATTTTATTTTCTTGGCATTTTTCTTCATTTTTATTAGTAGGCGGTTCATTAAATCGAAAAGATGATACTAATGCTACTATTTGTATAGCTGTACCTACTATATATGCGTATAAGAAATTTAAATCTGCTAATATTCCTCCAATAAGAACTGCCATCCCTTGTGCCATTGACATAAAAAAGGAAATGCTCCCCCATATCTTTTTGTATTTTTCCTCTTCTCCAAGTTCTTTTAAACTATCAAAAATCAATGCTTCAGCTGCTCCTGAATTAAGATTACCTGATGCAGCACTTAAAATAAATGCAACAGAAAAGCCTAACATATTATTAGATGTAATCATAAAAATACAAGAAATAACACTTATTACCCTTCCAAGTATTACACTAAACCTTTTCCCATAAATATCTGCAATAGCTCCTGTAGGTAATTCAAACAATAGTCCTGTAATATGATAAATAGATTCTATTACTCCTATTTCAACTAAAGACATCCCTTTAAAGCTTAGATATAAAACCCAAATAGCTGATGTTATATCTAACTGCATTAAAAAATTATATATATAACTTACTGATATATTTACTCTCAAATTATTATTTGTACTCATAGTTAACTCCTCAAATGAATTTTAAATTTTGACAAATAAAAATAAGCCTTTGTCTACTTCTCTTTAGTAGAGAAATTAAACAATTAAGGCTTACGAGAAAAGTTATCCAATTTAAAGGTCCACATTTCACAGACACAGTTATTAATTTAACTACTGTATTTTATGAAGTGTTTCCTATATAAGCACAAAATAAAAGACTCAATGCATAAGCCTTGAGTCTTAAAATCTAATTATATCAGCAATTGTAATTCATTATATGAATACACTGCTAAACTCTAGATGTAGAATCATGGATTTATACAATAGTTAGTACTTATTCTAAAAATGGACGCACTTATCCCGTTAACACCTAAAATTGCTGTTTTTGTAACTGAGCTACTAAAAGTCCAACGTTTATTTAAAGTAAAATTAACAGTACCAACTATATTTCTCATGATCTACCCTCCTTTAATAATAATTAGGTTCATTATACATTATATTTCCATGACATGCAATAATTTACCTAAAATTAAAAATTATCTACTAACCTTTCCTCTTTATTGGAAACAATAAATCTATCTGTTGTTCATCACTTTTTGGCCACTTAGAATTCACATAATATACATAATTCAAATGTTCTTCAAGTAATCCACCCATTTTCTCACCATTATCCTTAAGACAATTTGCTTCATACTTAGAATTATCTTTATAGACCCAATTACTTAACCATTCCCATTCGTGAAAATTACCGAAACTTATCATATGCGCTGCATATAAACCTCCATTTAAATGCTTTTTCTCAAGTGGCTTAGGCACCTCCATATTCTCTGGAATAGTAACCCAAAATTCATATCCATAATATACTTCATTTTTAGTTGGACATGGATTATTAAATCCAAATACACGAGCATCTGATTTTATACTATATAAATCACTCTCTTTTATAAACTTTTTTAATTGTTCACCTGCATTATCTTCTGGATTTTCTCCAATATAGTGACTTGATGCAACTGTGAATGATGGTAAATGAATAATCCTAACATCTTTAAGAATCTCTAAAGTTTTTGCTGCTTTGTTTAAATATTCCAATGACTTTTCCTCCTTAAAAATAAAATTTGATAAGGATAAGGAGTCAATCATATTAAGTACGGAATTATCCTTTAATACATCTAAGTTAATTTGAATATTTTGACTTTCTTCAATTTTTTCAATAAGATTATTTAATATTTCCTTTATAACTAAAAGGGAATTTATTTTATCTGTCAACTCATTAGCATTTTTCTTAAATATTTCAATAGTATTAATAATATTCTCATTATTTAAAATGCTAGAGATTTCTTTTAGGGAAATATTCAATTTTCTTAAAATTATTATTTGCTGCAATCGTAGAATTGCCTTTTCTTCGTACACTCTATAAGCGTAACCCTCTTTTTTAGTACTTTTTAAAAGCCCTATTTCTTCATAATATCTAAGTGTTCTAGTAGACACGTTAAAATTTTTTGATACTTCACTAATTGTTATAAGTTCCATACTTACCCTCCATCCTTATTATAAAGTATAAAGTAGTACACGGCGTCAAGGTCAACACTATTTTCCAAAAAAACTTTTCAATCTATCTCCAACACTGTTAATAACTTATTATAAATAAATATCCTTATTTTATAAAGAGAAGTCAATTTAGGTCGATTATTATATATAAGGGTAATTATACTTATTGATTAAGGGAGGTACATATATGAACATTAGAAAAAAGCTAACATTAATTCTATTGTTAGCAAGTTCTTTACCATTAGCAATTTTTATTTCTATTAGTTTTTCTTTTTCTCAAAATAGTTCAACAGAAAACGCTATGGCAGAGAATTTAAAAAAAGCAGAAATAGTCCAAGCAGAAATAAAAAACTTAGCAAATGAAAATCTCACAGGAATTAGAGTTTTATCAAAAAATCCACTTATTCGTACAATGGATTCTGAAAAGATCAAACCAATTCTTGTTGAAGCAAAAAATGTTTATCCAAATATATCTAGCATTGTTGTTTCCAAAGTAGATGGAAATCAACTTGTAAGATCTGATAACGAGGCAACTTCCAATATCTCTGATCGTAGCTTTTTCAAATCAGCTATTAAAGGTGACGAAGAAGTTATTTCAGAAATTCTTATAGCTAAAAATACTGGAAAGCCTATCACCGTTTTAGCCACACCAATAATGGATAAAGAAAATGGAAATATCACAGGCGTAATACAAGGAACAATTAATCTTACAAACTTAGATAACTTTGTAAAAAATCTTTCTACTGATAATGTTACTGTTTATGTTTTAGATAAAGAAGGAAAAATGTTAGCTCATCCTACAGAAACATTTAAAACATTAGATGAACGTAAAGACTTAAGCAATTATGAATACGTGAAAAATGGTTTATCTGGAAATAGTGGATCTGAAGAAATACTAGTAGATGGTGAAAAAAAGCTTATAAGCTTTGTTCAAGACAAGAAAACTGGTTGGTTAGTATGTGCAGAAATCTCTAAAAAAGTAGCTATTGAAAAAAGTGTACAATCATCTATTTTAACAGCTGCAATCGGACTAATCATATTAGTAATTGTTTGTGCTATTGTATTTATTTTATCAGGCCGTTCAGTAGCTCCAATTAAATTGCTTTTATCTGCCGCTAATAATGTTGCAGACGGAAACTTAAATATAAATAAACTTGATATATCTTCAAAGGATGAAATAGGTGAATTGAGTAAAGCCTTTGAAAAGATGGTAAGCAATCTGAATGAAATGGTAAATAGTATAAAAAGTTATTCTTCAAATGTTTCAGAAGCTTCTACTGAAATGATAAGTGTTTGTGAACAGCAAGCTATGGCATCTACAAGCACAGCTGAAAATTCTAATGAAATAGCAGACGGAACAGAGCAAGTTAACCTAAGCATAAATAAGATAAGTTCAAATATGAGGAACCTAGATAATGCTGTGGATGATATAAATAAGAAATCCACTGCTGTATCAAGTGCAGTAAAGGATGCTTCTAATTATTCAGAGATGGGAAGCAAGGCTTTAGTTAAGGTAAATTCTAGCATTGATGGTATACAAAGCTCAGTAAACGAAACTGCACTTGTAATAGGCAAATTGAATGAACACACAAAAGCAATTGGCCAAATTACTGAAGTAATTAAAGGAATATCAGAACAGACTAACCTTTTAGCGCTAAATGCTGCCATCGAAGCAGCCCGTGCTGGAGAACAAGGAAAAGGCTTTGCAGTTGTTGCGGATGAAGTTCGTAAGCTAGCTGAACAATCTGGTGAAGCAGCTGGACAAGTTAGTGAAATAATTGATGGAATTCAAAAAGAAACAGAGAATGTAACTGTGGTAATGAATAAAGGAATAGATGATGTTAAAGGTGGATCAAAAGTTATAAAAGAAACTAATGAATATTTTGAACAAATCTTTAAAGCTATTCAAAATATATCAACTAATATGGAAGAAGTAACAGTTTCTATAACTTCCGTGGCTAAAGAAGAAGAAGCTATCTCTAATAACTTAGATGCTATGGTTAGCCTTTCAGAAAAAGTAAATGGTGAAATTCAAGGAATATCTGCTGCTACTGAAGAACAAGTAGCTTCCATTGAAGAAATGACGGCATCAGCACAAGGTCTTGGAGAAATGGCAGTAAATCTAAAATCACTAATCAATAAATTCAAAACTGAATAGCAAATTTATTTTCTAATTTTGGACTATAGATAATATCTATAGTCCACTTTTTTGTAAATACAGTATATATAAATTATTTTTTAAAAAGCACAGAAATCTTTTTAAAGCTTGATTTCTATGCTTATAGTACAAATTTATACTAATATAAAAATATGAAAGAAAAGTCTTTAAGTTATTACTTATACTTTAAACTGTTATATCTTTCATTTGGATTTTCCACTACAGATGAAACGTTTTCAATGATGACCCAATCTTCCATAGTTTTCTGGTATTTAAATTTTAAATGCATTTCCACTTTTTCAACATCTTCTATCTCAACTAAGCAAATATAGTTTTTACCAACCCAACGTTGAACTTGAAGTTCAGATAAATCCAACTTACTCATATTTTCACTTATTAGTTTTTTCGATTCATCTTCTGTAATTTTTTCAGAATTAAATACACTTTTTACAGTAGCCTTTCCTTCAATTAAACCATATCCTCTATTTTTTATAAAGTAAAGAGTTTCTCCCTCGAATACTCTTCCATACGGTAACTTTCTATCTGCTGCCCCTCTAATAATCATTGTCTTTGTACCACTTAAAATTTTTTCTAAAACTTTTGATTTTCCATTACAATATACTAAATGATCCATCTCTATACCTCCTTAAATAATACTTTATTTTACACCATATTGTAATTATATCACAAAAAGGTATTTTAATTCCTATTCTTTGTGAATTCTACTTTATTAAGTGCACTAAATTTACAATTAAATCTACTCTCGTTAAAATTTATGTTTAACCTTCCTATTTTAGGATTATCTTTTTTACTTAAATAATATCTTTTTATTAAAGTCAGTTTGAATTTTATACTTATTAGATACTTCTATTACTTTAAATGTTGCATAAAATTATACAAATTAATCTTTATTATAGTTATAAATATAAGTTACAGGGAGAAAAATTATGAACTATAAAAACATAAAAATAAAAGCTACAAAAAAATTTGATCTACAAAGAAAGGTAGTATCACATATGACATCAACCTCTTGGAAAACCGTTCCACATGTTACTTATATCTATGAGCCTGACATAACCAATTTTTACGAAGAATTTTTAAAACTGAGTAAAAACAAAATAAAATCAAATCATAAAATTACCTTCAACACAATAATGATTAAAACTATTATAGAAGGTCTGCTATTAGCCCCTGATTTAAATTCTTATGTAGAATATAATTCTAAGAAATCTGAAGGAACTCTTTATATTTTAGATGCGATTAACATAGCTATTCCTTGGCTCCTCCCTGATGAAAAAATGATAACACCAACCATATTAAATACTGAAAAAATGTCCTTAAATGATATCTCCAACTCTATTCTTAGCTTATCAAAAAAAATTAAAAATACAAATATAAATGAAATGTTATATAAAGCAGCTTGCACTGATACCATCAATGAAATAAGGAAACTGAACTTTAGTATTTTAGGACGTATTTTATCTTCAAAATTTAGTCAACATAAAGCTAGTTGTCTTAAAGGATTAGAAAAACAAAACTATTACAATATTCCAGAGAAAGATCGTTTAACAGAAAAAAATATTTTATCTGCTACAGTGACAGTATCCAATATAGGTTCTTTATATAAAGAACAAAAAGGATTTTTTTCTTTACTGGAAATTATACCGCCACAAGTGTTTGCTATTGGAATAAGTTCTATTCAAGAAAAAGCAGGAATATTTACAAAAGAAAATGGCATTAAAGAAATTGGTATAAGAAAAACTCTCCCAATGTGCCTTGCCTTTGACCATAGAGCTCTTGATTTTAACTCTATTATTCCTTTTATAAAGACACTTGATAAGATATTTACAAAACCCAATATTATTCATAGATGGTAATTTTATATTTTAAAGAGTTCATGTTAAACCTTATTACTTACTTTTATTCTACAATTTCTATATAAAAACTAAGATTCTCCAATAAAGTAAAGCCAAGAATCACTCTTGACTTTACCTTATTTCTTCAAAACATTTTTTAGCAAAGTGACAGTTTTAGCACACCCGTTTCTTCCTTTACTTTTTATAGTTACCTCATTTAATTCATTTATTAACTTTGAAAACTTTGAATAACCATAATTTCTGACATTAAAATTCGGATAATTTTCAACTAATTTTTGATTTAGTTCTCCCATATTAATGCCTTTCTCTCCATTTTCTTTTATAATCTTAATAACTGTATTTTCAATTGTTTTTAAATTCACATCATTTGTTTTTACTCGTACAGTTAAATTATTCAGTTCTGTTTCTAAATCTAATGAATTAAAACTTGTTATAAATTTTGATAATTTGCTATAACCATAATTTCTAACATCAAAATCAGGATATCTTTTAACAAGTCTACTTCCTAACTCTCCCATATCCATTCCTTTTAATTCATTTCCATTTTCCGTTATAATCTTAATTATTGATTCTTCTATAATTTTAATATCAGTCATAGTCTTAGCTTCTTTAGCTTTTATTTCAAGTTTATTGTTTTCATCTTTTTCTTTATCTTCTTTAGATTTTACAGCACTATTTTCTATAGTATCTTGTTCTTCAACTTCTGATAATATATCAAGATATTTAAATATATTACAAGCTACACTAAAAGGTTTTGGCGTTTTTTCTTCACCCATTCCAATTACTATCATTCCTGATTCTCTAAGCCGTACTGCAAGTTTTGTAAAATCACTGTCACTTGATACAATGCAAAAACCTTCTACACTATTAGAATATAGTATATCCATAGCATCAATTATCATAGCCGAATCTGTAGCATTTTTCCCTGTAGTATAGCTATATTGTTGAATTGGAGAGATTGAATTTTCAAGTAACACCTCTTTCCATCCTGCTGCGTTTTTACTTGTCCAATCCCCATAAATTCTCTTATATGTTGCTATCCCATAATTAGATATTTCATCTAATATATTTTTAATATATTTTGAGGAAACATTATCAGCATCTATTAATACTGCAAATCTTTTTTCTTCCATAGCCCCTACCCCTTTACTTATATAGCACTATTATTCACTAAACATATATTACACATTGTTTTAAGTATATCATAGAATATACTCTCTTACAAAATTAGGATAAACATATATCATTAACCTATCATTCAGAAATATATTCTAATTTAATCTTTGCAAATTTAGTTACTGAAACATTTACTTAGTTAAACTTAAGGAAAGAAAAATTACTTTCCTTAAGTCATGTATTCTTCATTAAAAGCTTTGAGCAATAATTCTAGCCTTATCAATTCCTTCATTAACATTCTTCTCAACATCTACTCCTAAAATATCTAAATTTTCAGCAGCTATTGTCTGTATATCCTCAATTCCAAAGAAGCTTAGTATTGTTCTAATATATCTGTCTCCCATTTCATAATTTGTATTATTGTATCCCCCACCTCTTGTAGTTATATGTACAGCTTTTTTATTTTTTAAAAGTCCCACTGGTCCATCTTCTGTATATTTAAAAGTTATACCTACAACACTTATGTAATCTATATAAGCTTTTAAAATTGCTGGAATACTCAAATTCCACATTGGTGCTGCTATTACATACTTGTCTGCTCCTGCAAATTCATATGCAAAACTTAAAATAGGTTTCTTGTTACTCTCTTCATCTTTAGATTCAAAAATTTCTTTTAGTTCAATTGGTTTTAAAAACTCAATCTTTTCCTTATACAAATCTAATGTAGTTATTTCATCATCAGGATTATTTTTTTTATATTCTTTCATAAAACAATCTGATACTCTAAAAGTTCTCGATTCCCCACTTTCTTTTATATTGGCTTTTATATATAATACCTTGCTCATCTTTTCATCTCCTTGTATATTTTGTTCTAAATGTGAATTAAGGAAAGCCAAAATGACTTTCCTTAAAATATAAATTAAAAGTTTTGTACAATTTTTTTAGCTTTTTCTTTTCCCTCATTTACTTTTCCTTCAACATCTGCTCCTACTATATCAAGATTTTCAATTGCTATTGTCTCTATATCTTGAATTCCAAAGAAGCCCAATATCGTCCTTAAATATCTATCCCCCATTTCATATGGAGCATTACCATACTCACCGCCTCTTGCTACTATATGTGCAGCTTTTTTATTTTTTAAAAGTCCTACTGGTCCATTTTCTGTATATTTAAAAGTTATACCTACAATACTTATATAATCAATATAAGCTTTTAATATTGCTGGAAAACTTAGATTCCACATTGGCGCTGCTATTACATATTTATCAGCTTCCGCAAACTGATATGCATATTTTAAAATAGGATCACTTTTACTATTTTCATCTTTAGGTCCAAAAATTTTAGTCAAATCATCTGGTTTCAAAAAGTTAATATTTTCGGTATATAAATCTAAAGTTATTACTTCATCACTAGGGTTATTTTTCTTATACTCTTCTATAAAACTATCTGACACTTTAAAAGTTCTTGATTCACCATTTGCTTTAACGTTTGCTTTTATATATAATATCTTGCTCATTATTCCATCTCCTCTATATAATCCATTAGTTAAAAATATTTTATGTCTCTTTATAAATTAATATGCACAAATGAATATTAGTGTTTTTTTTATACAAACTAAGAAAGTAATATATATACAGCGAGGATTTATTAATGAATAATAATATAGAAGTTAAAATATCAAATATAGAAAAAATTTTAAATAATGAATTAATAGGACAACATGATTACTTAAGTGAGTTATGTAAATATTTCTTTATAAAGCTCAATGACAACCTTAAGGGCTCTCTCTTAATTCTAGGAGAAAAGAACACTGCAAAAAAGACTAGTATTAGGTTACTTTTTGAAAATTTAAAAGTCGAAAACCTAGTTGAAAATGAAAATATTGATGAGTTAGATTTATCCTCATATGACTTCAATCTAGGTTACAATGCCTTTATCACTGATCTGTACGAAAAATTAAATAACCATAGAGAATGTTTATTATTTAAAAATCTTGAAAAAGCTACAGAAGAAATCTCAGAAGTCTTACTTAATATATACCCTAATACCTGTATTCTATTAAATGATGAATATGTAATTAAAAATAAATTTTTAATAAAAGCTAATTTGCAAGACAAGGATAAAATAAATCATTTTATATGCCATAATAAATTCTTTGTATTCGTATCAAATGATAAAGATAGTGAAATAAGCAAAAAATTTTCAAATAAAGTTGACCAGGTATTGATAACAAGAGACTTAGATTCAGCAGAAAATTACGAAGTAATAAAAATTGGACTATTTAAAAACTTAAATAAGCTTGAAAATAATTTTAATATTGACATATCTTTAGGTCTACCTGAAGAAGAAAATATTCTCTTGAAATTTTTACAAGCTGATTATACTAATGATAGTAGTTTTGGAATAGACAAATACATAAAATATAAAATCTATCATCCTATAAACAATTTGTTTTTTGAAAATCAGGTCAACACTAAATCAACACTTCATTTATATGTAGAACATAACAAAATATTTTGCAAAACAGAAGATGGTCTTTATAATTTAACTCATTATTCAACCCCAACATTTGATGAAGTATGTTATAAACTTAATTCAACTACCGGAATGAATCAATTAAAAGAATTTCTTCATAACATACATAATAATATAAAAGTTCAAAAAATTAGAGAAAAGCTTGGCATGAGAACCGCTAGAATTTCTATGAATATGATTTTTACAGGTAATGCTGGTACTGGAAAAACCAATGCTGCTAAAATAACATTTGAATTTTTAAGTACCTTAGGTGTTTTGAAAAAAAGAATCTTCAAAGAAGTTAGCAAAGCTGATTTTTTCTCAGAAAATAATATTGATATAGCAAAAAGAACTAATGACATAATATATTCAGCTTTAGGTGGTGTTTTATTTATAGATGAAGCTTATTCTCTTTGCAAAGGCGAAGATGATAAAATAGGTATTGAAATAGTAGATGCTTTACTTAAAGGTGTTGAAGATAATAAAGATAACATTGTAGTTATCCTAGCTGGCTATGAAAATGATATGGAATATTTTTTAAGTCTTAATCAAGGATTAAAATCAAGATTTCCAAATAAAATCCATTTTGAAGATTACACTCCAGCTGAGATGTATGAATTATCCATAAAAATTGCAAAATCTAAAGGTTATAGAATTGCTAGAAATGTTAAAAATGGCTTAATTGATCTTTTTACTCGAAATCAAATTGCAGGTAAAAATGACTTAGGAAATGCTCGATTTGTAAGAAATATAATAGAAAATGCTATTCTTGATGCTTCAAAAAAATATCTCATTGACAATAATAAAGAAATTGATCTATTAGAAAGAGATGACTTTAACTTTAGACGTAATGCAAAATTTGATTTAGAAGAAAAGTTAAAAAATATTATTGGACTAGAAGAAGTAAAAAATATTATTAAAAGCCAATATAAACTTATAGTAGCTGAAGAAAAAAGGAAATCAGTTGGAGTAATAACTAAGGTACAGCAAAACTTAAATATGGTTTTTATAGGCAATCCAGGTACAGGAAAAACAAGTATTGCAAGACTTGTTGCCGAAATGCTAAATAGTATTGGTCTTTTAAAAGTTGGTCA
Organism: Clostridium cibarium; assembly: GCF_014836335.1. Taxonomy (GTDB): domain Bacteria; phylum Bacillota; class Clostridia; order Clostridiales; family Clostridiaceae; genus Clostridium; species Clostridium cibarium. Next base: position 68,803 of record NZ_JACSRA010000016.1, on the reverse strand, counting down.
GTTAGTAGAAACAGATAGATCTAGTTTTGTTTCAGAAATTCCAGGTGAAACTGCCAAAAAGACGGAGAAGAAATTTAAAGAAGCCATTGGCGGAATTCTTTTCATTGATGAAGCCTATACACTAGCAAATGATTCCTTAGGCATTGAGGCAATTGAAACTTTACTAAAACTAATTGAAGATCACTCAAAAGATGTAATAGTTATTTTAGCTGGATATGAAAAGGAAATGGAGGACTTTTTCGATGTGAACATAGGGTTAAGATCAAGATTTCCTCTATGGACTAACTTTAAAGATTATAACCCTAGTGAACTTTTCGAAATGTCTATTAGATTAATTGAATCACAAGGATTTAAGTTATCTAAAAATGCTTATGGTACTCTTAAAAAAAGCTTTGAAGAAATTTACGAAAATGCTGATTCTCAGTCTGGAAATGGCAGAATGGTTAGAAATTATATTGAAAATATTATAAGAAATCAAAGTATAAGAATTGCTGAAGAGGATATTAGTGTTTATGAAATGAACTTGATAACTTCAAAAGATATAGAATCAATTCAATCTATTTCTATAGACAATAAATTCAACTTAGATGATAGATTAAAAGATGTAAGATTAAAGGAAGAAGCGAAAAAATTTTTAAGGTGCCAATATTCTTTAATAAAAGTTGAAGCCAAAAGAAGAAAAGCTGGTATTCGCACAGATATTACAAGAAATTTGAATATGATCATAACTGGAGAAATTGGTACCGGTAAAAAGGAATTTTTAAACCTGCTTTCAGAAATGTATTATAGTCAAGGTATAGTAAAAGCTAAAAGTATTTTTGAAATAAACGGCTTTGAAATAATTTCAGAAATCAATAAAGGATCTAAACTAGAAGATATTTTAAATAAATTTTTAGGAAAAATATTATTTATATACTGCCTTGATGTAGTTCTAAATGATTCAAGATACGACGAAATATTTATATCATTTTTAAATTTTATCGAAAAAAGCAAAAATAAAGTTGTATTAGTTCTTGGATGCTCTAAGTTAGATTACAAAAAACTTATGTTAAACAATCCATATATTAATATGCGCTTTCCAGTATGGTTAGATTTTGAAAACTATAATAAAGAAGAACTTTTAAATCTTGCTATCCACTTATTAAATACTAAAGAATTCACTCTAGAAGACGGTGCTTATGATTCCCTAAAGGATTTAATAAATGAGGTCTATGCCAGTGAGAACTTAATTCTAAAAAACAACTTATTGATTGAAAGTTTAGTGGACATTTTAATTAGAAATCAAAGTATAAGAATTTATAAAAGCACTATGCCTCAAAAAGACATTAGTATAATAAATATAAACGATATAAATAATACCAAAGAAGATTTCCTAAAAAAGAACTTTTTAAAATAAGAGCAGCAGCTTTACATTTTAAGCTGCTGTCCAAATTATATTAATTGCATTAATAACAATATCTCTATCCTGTCTATCAATCTTTTGCACTATGCTGAACACATCTGTTTCATCATCCTTGTAACTATTAAATAGATTAAAAGCTAATAGAACTAATGCTCTATTTCCCTTTCCCTTAACTAATTTAAATCCTTCTTCTTTTATATTCTGGTTACTAAGATCAAATAATAATTTTCTATTATCCCATAAATTTTCCTTAGCACATATTATATATAATGCAGCTACCTTATTCTTTTCCAAAACACCTTCTCCTATTACTCCCATTTCCTTAAGTATTTTACTATACCTATCTTTAGTTTCCCTTGATATTAATTTTAACATTTAACCATCCTCTCTAAATTAAGTATTATTTTTAAGTCTCTAACGCTACCTTTAAGTATTGTCCATTTTTGAAATTTTATACTCTCTTAGATTTAATTTCACATTTAAAACAACATATTAATACATATTTCTTAATTTAATTAACAAATATCACTTTCATTGCATAAGCTATATTGTGATTAATAGACAAATCAACAAAATTTAAAATAGAATCTTAAGATTAAGAAAGAAGGAGAAAAGAAATGCCTTTCGTTAATTTATATGATATTGGATATAGTGATCCATTTGTTATTACAGGCAGAGAAGAAAAAACTGAAAATTTAAATTTAACTACTAATGAAGCATTAACTACTGGAACTTTAGAAGGACAAGTAACCTCAGGTGGCACAGGAGTTGCTGGCGCTACCGTTAAATTATTTGATGCAAATAATGAGCCTTTTGAACACACAACTACAGATCAAAACGGAAATTATTCTTTTGAAAATGTGCCAGCAGGCTCATATAGTGTTGTTGCAGTTGCCCCTGGATTTCTTTTATCAAACTCCATACCTGTAACTATTCAAGATGATGAAACTACTACTATAAATATTCCTTTAGAAACAAATCCAAATGCAAACTTGGGAACTGTCTATGGAATAATAACTTCTAGCGTTGGTAATACCCCTATAGAAAATGCAACTGTAACTTTAACAACTGTTCCTCAACCAGGAGAAACACCTACAACAATTGCAACAGCTACCACAAACGATAGAGGTCAATTCTTTTTCGTAAATATACCACCTGACAGCTATATTGTTTCGGCATCAAGAACTGGCTTTAATCCTAATCAAAGTGGAACTCTAAATGTTGCAGCAAATGCTTTTGTAACCAGTAATTTAATACTAACACCTAATACTCAAAATAATACTGGTACAGTAAGTGGAGTTATTACTGACGAGGATACAAATCAACCTATTGCTAACGCAAATGTAGCATTATATTCTATTACAGGTGGAACTGAAAGGATTATAGCTATTACTCAAACTAATATTTCCGGTAGATATCTATTTGCAAATGTAGCTCCTGGAAATTATCGTGTAAAAGCTACTGTACAGGAAACTCAAGGTTAACAATAAATGTTAATAGAAGATAAATATATTCTTAAAGATAGTAATCCTTTTAAGATGCAGCCTTATGAAGAAGCTACTATTAATCTTGAACTAGAAAAAAATCCTCCCTGTTATAGCACTCTTCTAACAGGGAGAGTTTTTGACAGGGATTCCCCAATTTCAAATGCAACAGTTGCAGTTTTTGATAGAAACCTAAATCCTCTATTTCATACGACTACTAATGAAGAAGGTATTTATAATTTCATTAATGTATTAAATCCTGGTGAATATAAAGTAGTTGCATCTGCAAAATATTATTCTACTTCAACAGCAAAATGTATTGTTTTAAGACCTAACGATGTTTATGAACTATCATTTTCTCTTAAAACAAACTCTGCTTTATTAAATGGATTAGTATATGGGAAAATCCTAATGGAAGGTAGAAATATGGCAATTCCAGATGCAATTATCAATTTAAAATCATCTGATGATCCTAATAAAATTATTTACAGAACAACTTCTAATAATAATGGACAATATATTATATATGATATTTTACCTTATAAATATATTATGGAAGTAAAAAAAGTTGGATATCTTCCATTTAACCCTATTGAATTGACTGTTGAAACTTATAAATTCATTCCTTTAAACGTTAACCTAATAAGGGATTCTAGCAATTCAACTGGTACTATCAGTGGAACAATTCTATCTCATAAAGTACCTGTTTCAAATACTGCAGTTTTTCTATACAGTTTAAATGCTAGAGGTAATGAAACAATAGTCCAGGTTCAAGTAACTAATAAATATGGAGTATATTTATTTTCTGATGTATCAAATGGCTCCTATATGGTTAAGTGCAAATTACAAAATGGTGAAGATTTTCAAAGAAATATTACAATATAATTTTGTATTAAAAATGGTCTGTGTAATCCTAATCTTTAGGTTAAAGCACAGGCTATTTTTTAACTTACAATATTTTTCAAAAATAAGTTCCTCACTTCTATTTTCACCAAAACCATATTCGATGATATATGTACTATATTGTATTTACTTCTTTATTTTGACATAATATATATATTATTATAATAATATATTTTAAATTATGATTGGAGGATATAAATGAGAAATAAAGTAAAAGTGATTTCTATTTGTATATTATTGTTTTTTTTAGGAATCTCAAATATTAATGCATCTGCTGTTAATTCAGAACCGTTATCTAGCACTTGGACTACTCTAGGAAATATGTCCGATGCAAAGCAATACCATACTACTGTTGTACTAAATGACAAAATTTACACAATTGGAGGCTATACCTCAAAGATAGCACTATCAACTCTAGAAGAATTTGATCCAAGTATTAATACTTGTAAAAAATTAGCTAGCATGAAAGAAACTAGATATAATCACACTTCTGTTACCTTAAAAGGTAAAATATATGCATTGGGTGGAGAGCATTCTGGTGAAGTTTTATCATCCGCTGAAGTTTTTGACCCAGCTACAAATACATGGACTTCTTTACCTAATATGAACGATGCTAGAAAATATGCAACTTCAGTGGTATTAGATGACAAAATATATGTAATTGGTGGTTCTAATGCTGGTGGAAAATTATCATCTATTGAAGTTTTTGATCCAAGTACTAATACTTGGTCTAAACTTGCAAATATGAATAACGCCAGATATTATCATACTTCAGTTGTACTAGATGGCAAAATTTATATTATTGGCGGATTTGGCTCAAATGGCTATCTCTCATCCGTTGAAGTTTTTAATCCAAACACTAATACTTGTTCTACAACAACAAATATGAATAGTGCTAGATATCAACATACTTCAACAATCCTAGAAGGGAAAATTTATTCAATTGGTGGATGTAACGAAAAAGGAAATTTATCTTCCATTGAGGTTTTTGACCCAAATAACAATACCTGGTCAACACTTGCGAACATGAATAATGCTAGACGTCTTCATACTGCAAATTTGTTAAATGGAAAAATATACGCCATAGGGGGATGTAGTAAAAGTCCATTGTCTTCTACAGAAGTTTTTGATCCTATCACTAATACATGGACAATGCTTTCAAATATGAATACAGACAGATACATTCATACTTCCGTTGTTGTAAATAACAGAATATATACTATTGGCGGACGTAGTTCAAAAGGGACATTATCATCAATTGAATCTTATCAAGAAAATTCAATTAAACTTGATAAAACTTCTATTTCAATAGAAGTTAGTGAAACTTCAAAAATTATAGCTACTACTAACCCATCTGATAATCTAGTAAGTTGGACATCAAGTGATAGAACTGTTGCTGAAGTTGACTCATCAGGTAATATAACTGGTATTAAAGCTGGTTCAGCAATTATAACTGCTACCACAAAAGATGGAGCTAAAGCAACTTGTAGCGTAACTGTAACAGAAAAAACTATACCTGATGATCCAAATAAAGACACAGTATTACTAACTTTGAATTTATCAAATGATACAACAAAAGAATATCGCTTGACTAAAGATGATTTAAATGCATTTTTAAACTGGTATGATTTAAAATCTAAAGGACAAGGCAAAGCTTATTATGTATTTTTAAACAAACCTAATGATAATACTTCGCTGCCAACTAAAGATTACATACCATTTGTAAAAATAAAATCTTACATAACTGAGTAATACTTTCTATTTTTATGTTGTTTATCTTTACAAGCATATTATTATAATAATGAAAATGAAATTATCTCATAGGAGGATATTTTATGAAAAATAGATTTTATTCAAATATCAAAAAAAACTTAACATTTATGTTAATTGCATTATTTTTCGTCTTGGCAGATTCAAATATCTTTGTAAGAGCTGCTGAAACAACATCTACTCGATGGACAACTGCATCAAATCTAACTTATGCTAGGTATAAGCACTCTTCAGTTGTCTTAAATGAAAAAATATATTCAATGGGCGGATTAGATAAAAATGGCGACTTATCTTCTTTAGAGTCCTATAACCCAACAACAAATACTTGGTCTACTTTAGCTAGCATGGCTAGTCCTAGACATGATTTTGACTCAGTTGTCTTAAACGGGAAAATATACGTTATTGGTGGTCGTAGTTCAAATAGTGAAGCATTGTCCTCTGTTGAAGTATATGACCCTACTAAAAATACTTGGTCTCAATTAGCAAACATGAATGATTCTAGATGTTACTCAAACTCAGTTGTTTTAAACAACAAAATATATGTAATAGGTGGCTGTGATTCAAAAGATTCAGCATTATCCTCTACAGAAGTATACGATCCTTCTACCAATACTTGGTCTAAACTAGCTAAAATGAACGATTCAAGGTATTCTTCTAATTCAGTTGTTTTAAACAATAAGATCTACACAATTGGTGGTTCCAGTGATAACAATGCTTTATCATCTACGGAAGTATATGATGCTGCATTAAATACGTGGACAAGCCTATCAAGTATGAAAGATGCTAAATCAGGAGGCCATAATTCAGTTGTTTTAGATGGTAAGATATATACAATTGGTGGATATAATATGGATACTGATAGTTATTTTTCATCTCTTGAAGTATATAACCCTGACAATAATTCATGGACATCTCTTGCAAATATGAAAGATGCTAGAACTTCAGCTACTTCAATTGTTTTAAATGGTAAAATATATACGATTGGTGGTTCTAACGGTTCAAATCCTTTATCATCTGTTGAAGAATTTGACCCTTCAACAAACACTTGGTCTACATCATCTAATTTAAAAAATGCTAGATTCCAGCATACCTCAGTTGTTTTAGATGATAATATATATTCAATTGGCGGTAGAACTGATAATGAATTATCATCAGTAGAAGCTTATAACTTATATCAAATAAGCCTTGATAAAACCTCAGATAACATTATTGTTGGACAAACTGATAAATTAACAGCAACTACTAGTCCTAAAGAAGCTATAGTAACTTGGAATTCAAGTAATCCATCAATAGCAACTGTTGATTCAACCGGTAAAATAACAGCTGTTACAGCTGGTACTTCAACTATAACTGCAACTACAAAAGACGGTATTGTAGCATCTTGTTTTGTAACAGTTACAGACCCAAATCCTAAAACAGAAAACAGAACAAAACTTACAATAACATTATCTAATAATACTACAAAGAATTATGATTTATCTAATGATGAACTAAACACCTTCTTAAATTGGTATGATTCAAGATCAAACGGTGTAGGAAAAGCTTATTATATTTTTGTAAATAAGCCAACCTCTAGCTCAAGTACACCAATTAAAGATTATATATCATTTGATAAAATAGAATATTTCTCTATTCAAGAGTATTAATCCTTTATTATAAACAAACCTCCAACCGTTAGATTTATTAACGATTGGAGGTTTATTAAATTTCATAAATTATATAAATTTCTAGAGCTTTCTCTCATCTAAAATGCTTAATTTAAAGTAGTAACATTAACTATTCCACTTTTAAAGCAAACTATTCCTTCTTGATTACGAGCATTTACACTTATATCATAAGAAGTGTTTTGATTTAATCCTTTAATAGTAAAATTCTTGTTGGTAAGCAAAATCCATGTTGGAGTTGCTGTTAATGTACCATCTATTGCAACATACTGAGAACCAACTCTTATTTGATATCTTAATTTATTAACAGAATTAGTTTGCCAACTTATTGAAATTGAGTCTTTACCAATTTGAGTGACCTTAATATTAGTTGCACTTGGTAAATTATCTATATAATTTTGAATAGCATCTAGTCTACTTTGGAGTGTATCTCTATTATTATCTCCTTCTGGTAATAAATTGATTGCAGCTTGAGCTGCATCAACATCGACTTGCACTTTAGTACTTTCTGCATTTTCAACTTTAGTTGTAGAATAATTTAGGTTATCAATATAAATTTGAACTGCTGTTAATCTTGTTTGTAATGTAGTTTTTGGCATTCCATCTATTAGCATGGTAACTAATGTTTGTGCATAATCTAAATCTTTCTTTTGTTTGGTTACTTCTACTTTTGCTACTGCACTTGCAGCATTAGACAATTGTGTTTCATAAGTAATATGTGCCTGCACTGCATCTAATCTACTTTGTAATGAAGTTCTATTATTATCTCCCATAGGTAATAACTTAATGGAAGCTTGTGCTGCATCAACATTAGCTTGTGTTTTAGTCTTTTCTGCATTTGCTACTTTAGTTGTAGCATCAGCCACATTATTAATGTACACTTGCACTACATATACTCTTACTAGCAGTCCAGTTTTTTCTCTACTGTTTTCTAAAGCATCTACTAGATTTTGAGCTGCTGTTACATCTTCTTGCAACTTACTTGATTCCGCTTTCTCTACTGCACTCTTTGCATTATCTAATTGTACTTGAGAAGTGTCAGATATTTGTATTGCATTCAACCTATTTTGCAGCGCAGTTTTGTCATTTTCATTTGATAACGCTGTTACCAATTGCTGAGCTGCTGTTACGTCTTCTTGTAACTTCCTTGATTCTGCTTTATCTACTGCCTCTTTTGCTTCATTTAATGATTTCTCTTGAAATCCTTCTAAAACATTACCACCAAAAGCTATCTTCTCAGATCTTTTAAAATTTGAAGAACATGCATAAACTGCTCCATTTTTCATTATTATTAATTTCATCTGATTTGAATTATCATTATTTGATATAAAAGTTCCTATATTATCATAGTTAATATTCTTACTCTTTAAATCAACACCATTAATTAAACTTCCAACTCCATAAGTGGTATTATCTTGATTTACAATAAAGGCATTATTATTATCAAAAGCCCTAATCTCTTTAATTAAAGCTCCATTTACATTAGTTAAAACTGTAATTTTCCCATCATTATCTACAGTTTGAACTATACCATTTTTCATCCAAATAATATTATTCACAGCTGTTTTTATTTCACTCTCTAATATATTAGTAGTTCCCAAAGTATTATTATTAAGAGTATAAATTAATCCATCACTCATTTTAATAAACTTATTGGATAACACACCTTGAACTGAAGTTCCATTTGGCAAGGTAATATCTGTTGCTTTTCCTTTATCATTTAAATATTTCAAAGTTCCATCTTTCATTAAATATATAGTTGAATTATTCAAAGTGCAAGGAATTATTTGAAGAACATTACCCATATTAACACCAGTAGAAACTTCATTGTTATTAGAATCAAAGTACACTAAATCTCCATTTACCTTTTGAAATAAGAAGAATAATGCTTTTGCACTTTTATCTTTGTAAACAGTTGTTTTAACAAACTCCTTTTGTTTTAGTGGCAACACTTTTATTTGATTAGGATTTTTGTTACCTGATCCAACCCAACTAATTCCTCCCCCTGATACTGTATTTTCCGGAATAAAATAAAAGACAGATCCATCTTTAATATAAAACATAACAACAGGAGTTTGCTCAACCATTCCATATTTTACTTTATCAACTACTTTACCATTTAATATGGAATTATCATCAACTTTAGGACAAACAGCACCATACTCAACAAGATCGTACCTAGGTTGTACACGCAAACTTTCTTGAACAAAACCTCCAAAATATTTTAAAATACCATCCTTATCAATAGTAACAGCTGACCCATCTGGTAATACTTCTTTTATTGTTGGGTCTGTTCCATTACGCACTAGGCTCTTCATATCAAGGCTATAATCATCAAATTTATAACCTATTGGTTTATTTTCGTCATAATCTGATTTACCATAAATCATAGTAGCTAAAGAACCATATTCATTGAAATAAGATAAATTATTATCAGTTTTATTTAATATATACCTTGCCCCTAAATACCATGCATTTGTTATATTTATAGGTGAAGTTTCTTTAGAATTAGCAGTATCTCCTAGTCCTAATTCTCCATGAGCATTACTTCCTGAAGCCCAAATCTCACCATTATCCTTTATAAAAACACTATGATCACCACCACATATAATTCTTTTTACCTTATCTATAGATATCTGAAAAAATTTATAATGTGTATCATCCCAATTATATCCTAACTGTCCATTATTATTATATCCTGAGGCCCATACTGTCCCATCATTTTTTACTATTATTGTATGATTAGCACCACAACTAATATCTTTTACATTCTCCATTGATATTTTTACTGGTGTAAATTGGTTTATATAATTTTCTATTCCTAGCTGTCCTTTTTCATTATATCCTGTGCCCCATATTGTTCCATCATTCTTTATAAATATTGTATGATCGGAGCCGCACTTAACATCCTTTACATCTTCTATTGGTATTTTTACTATTGTAGTTTGATTTGTAGTATTTCCTAATCCTAATTGTCCTTTATCATTAGCACCACAGCCCCACACTGTTCCATCATTCTTTATAAATATTGTATAATCAGACCCACAAGCAACCTTTTTTACATTTTCTATGCCAATCTCATGGGGCCCACCCATATGAATAATTATATCTCCATCTGGAGTAGTATTATTAATCTCATTTCCTATTTGCCCCTTATCATTATTTCCACAGGCCCATACCGTTCCATCTTTTTTTATAAATATTGAATGGTTAGAACCACAAGCTATATCTGTTACATCTTTTATAGAACTTTGCATTGGAGTTGTTATTCCAGGATAGTATGAATATTGAAATCCATACTGATCATCACCACATTCATATACTGTTCCATCATTTTTAAGGAATACTGTATATTTTGAAGCACACTTTACATCTTTTACATTATCAATTGGTATCTTAGACTGAACTTTGTAATAATAACAAACATCCATTTCCCTGTAGCCTGTCCCTAATTCATAATTATCATTAGCTCCACAGCCCCATGCCGTTCCATCAGCTCTAACTACTATAGTATTATTTTCACTCATGCCTACTTCTTTTATTTCAGATTCGTATGTACTTGCATTTTCTGAAGCTTTAACATAAATAGGACTCTGAAACATAGCAGTACATCCACCTACAATTCCTAATATAGTCATTAAAACTAAATTTTTTATTAGTTTAGATTTTATTTTTTTCATAAAAAATTTCATTATTCTTCCCCCTTATTTTCATTCCGTATATTTTTTACATTTATAGTATATATTAGATAAATATTTTATTCAAATTCTATATTCATATAAGAGAATAAGTTTCACAAAAAAAGAGGCGTAAATGGTACTCTACCTGAAATTTCATTTATGCATTTAGCAACGAAAAGTGACCTAAAAGGCCTTGGCTGTTTTTAATATTCTAGATTTTGAAAACACCTTAAAGTATAGCGCATATATGTATAAATGCTAATAGATCAAGCTGAAATTGCTTGTATGAAACATTATTATTTTGTAACTTATTGACATTCATACCTTTTACTGATAATATAAATATGTAAATATTTAGGTATATAATTCCTAAGATCTTAGGTATAGAAGTAGCCATGGCCAGTTACTTTTATACCTATTATCATTTATAAATCTTTTTTAACGGAGGCGCCCTATGAACTATGATTACATCGAATCCCTTGTATCATTATGTAAATCAGGTGATATTAAATCTAAAGAAAATTTAATTAGTGAATTTACTCCTTTTATTATTAACTTTTCTAGTAAAGCATTTATAGATGGGTATGATTTCGAAGATATCCAAAATGAATGTTATATAACATTACTTCATGCAATAGAAATGTACAATCCTGTATCTCATAGATTTGTTGCTTACGCTACTAATGCTATAAAAAATTCCATTTATGCTATTGTAAAAAAATCTAATATAACTAAGCAAGTTCAAGGAATAAATACACTTACCTTTGACGGTGACCTTAGTTCACTAAATGCTAACTTCTTTAGTTCTTTTGAAGATAATCTAAACTATAAATATAGTTCTTCTAACTTCTTTCAATTAATAGATACCCTAACTCCTCCAGAAAAGGAGCTTTTAGTTTTTAATATGCTTAAGCAAAATAGTTTAAAATCTTACGCGAATTGGAAGAACATGCCTTGTTCTACAGTCAACAATAGAAAAATAAGCTTACAAAAAAAGCTAAAAAAAGTACTTAATTAATTCATACATTTCAAAAGTTCTACTAGTGTTTACTTTCTCCTCATCTTTACATTTATTTTTTTTATTTGGATAAACTATATATAAGTCCAATTTGAAAATTTAAAGATAGAGGAGAGAAAATAATGTCTACTAAAAAACACTTATATAAATTTTTATTAATTACCTGTGTAGCTTTAATAATTAATATAATCATTTGGTTTTATTTAGGCTCAACTAAAGCTTTAGAATTTCTTGGTGGATATATTATAGAACTAAGCCTTAGTGTTGATAATCTCTTTTTATTTTTATTGATATTTTCAAATTTTGGCATAATCCCAAAATATCAAAAAAGAGTTTTGCGTTATGGTATTTTAGGAGCAATTATATTAAGGTTTATATTTGTAATGCTAGGTATTGCTGTAATAAGTAACTTTAAGTGGATTCTAAATATCTTTGGTATATTGCTTATTTTTAGCGGTATAAAAATTATGATTAACAATGAAGATGATGTATCTTTTGAAAACAGCAAATTAATTAATATCCTTAAAAAAATAATGCCAGTCACTGAAGATCTCCATGGAGAAAAATTTTTTATAAGGATAAATAATGTACTTCATGCAACACCATTATTTGCCTTACTATTTCTAATAGAAGGATCTGACGTACTCTTTGCAATAGATTCAATACCAGCAATATTTGCAATAACAACTGATCCCTTAATTGTATATTCCTCAAACATTCTTGCAATATTGGGACTTAGAAATTTATATTTTCTTTTAGAAAAACTCCATAGCACATTTGAATATGTTAAGTACGGAGTAGGTCTAATACTTATATTTACAGGAATAAAGCTTGGTATTTCTTTTATGTACCATATACCTGTAGCTATTTCAATCTTTATAATTATATTTATTCTTACTGTTAGTGTAATAATATCTATAATGCTTACTAGAAAAAAATAGATTAATTAATCTATTTTCTAACTATGCAGTGCAAATTATTTCCTTTGAACTTTCTAGCTGTGCTGTTAACTGAAAAATATTCCTTTGATATCTCTTAATAATTCTTTAGACTCCAAATGTATAATTAATTCTTCAATTGTAGCTAAACTTGCTATAATACAAATTATATAACTTGAAATATTTATATTTAAAAATATATATGCAAATGGAAAAATAAATAAAAGAAACCCTGTTGCTTTATTGGCATAAGTATGAAGTATAACAAATTCATGAAATTTGCGGTATGAGATAATAATTGAAGCAATTTTACTAACAGCGATGAATATTACCCATATCCATATCTTCATCGGAATTATGATTTTTGCTAAAAAAATAATACTAAAAATCGCAAAAAAGACAACATCTCCAACACTATCAAGAAAGCTTCCAAGTCTACTAACTGAATTAATTTTTCTTGCAATATATCCATCAATAATATCACTAAATCCACATGCAGAATATACAATCCAAAACAATATGCTAAATGGTTTTAAAAAGAACAGGATTACAGACAACAATATTCTTAATAAAGATATGATATTGGATATACTTTTCATTTTGCTACCTCCAAAAATTAAAACACTATATATGTAAGTAATCTATTTATTAATCTTAAATTATTTTAAGTATTGTATATGCTTTCTCCTGTCCATTGATCAGTAAAGCAATTCTATGTTCACCAGGATAATGACGTCGGGTGGTTAAATCAGCAAAACTGTGTATCTTAATACCGCTAATATGTGCTCCTCCCTCTACAGTCTTATCCGACAACAAGAATAGTTTCCGTGATTTATTTCCTCTTGCCTTCACAAAGTCAATTCCATATTCAATTCTAATATGTGCCGATTCACACTTTGGAATATCAAGTTCATATCTAAACTCACAGCTTTCTCCAATCTTTATACTAGATAACCCCAGGGAAATTGACGCTTCTGTAATCTGCAACTTTTCAGCTAAAAAGTTTGTGTAGCCAAACAGTTTCATGGCTTCCAGATTCCCATTTCTAATCAAAGTACGACATCCCTTTCGCAAAATCCAATCTGTATAGGGATTTATATTAATCCATTTTTTCACTATATCAAGTACAACAATAGGATTATCTTTTGATATATCATTTAAATTGTTAGCAACACTTTTTCTTACATAAAGTGAAGGATCATTCTTAAGCTGTTCCAGTATATTAATAACCTGTGACGGATCTTTCTTAAATATTTGAAGAGCCATTCCCCAAGGTAGTCGTGGACGACTACCTTCACTAGCTAAGCGTCTAACATGTTCATTGGGATGCTTTGCCCAAATCATCATACGTTTCATAACACGATCTGGATACTTCACTATAAAAGGTCTTATCGCAAATTCCGAAGAAGACCTTTGAGTAAATCGTTCCAACGCTTTCATGGAAAGCTCCAAGTATTTCTCTTCTTGACCATATACCTCCACAAAATCTGGAAAGAACAGATATGGAAACCCAATACAGCTTTCATCAATTGAAAAAAGCACATTTAGTGCATCTCCATAACTCATTGGAAGGTGTTGCCCTAAAGTTTCTGTGATTCGTCTCATCCTTGCTTTTAGTGGGAGACTATCCCAATCACCAGTAATAATATCATCAGTAAAACCTTTTGGATCAAATTTGCAATATACATTATGAACCTTTTCACCAAATTCATGTAACAATTTTTCATTATATATGTCTTTCAGCTGTGCTCCCATAATCATATCCTCCTTTATTGTATTATTATTTTAACATTATAAATAAGACGACAATATGTCTTATTTATAATAAATTTCTATAAAGCATTTATTATAAGATAATTTGCACTTTTTCTAACAAAACATGCACAAAAAGAGGACAGCCATATGACTTGTCCTCTACTTCTTAAATAAATACTATTCTGGTTCAACACCACTTACAACTACCTCATCATACATTAAAACGATATGGTTATTATCCTTATATGAATAATCATCTTCTTGGTTAAACATAGACCAATCTGCATTTGCAAAACGTGTTTGACATTCAATAGTTCCATTAGCTCCTAAAGAATATTTTAAACCTTCAAAAGATATTTCTAAATAAGTATCTGCATTTTCAGTTGGCTTCTCTAGCTTAACAAATTTTCCTTTAATGCTACTTGTGGCATCTACATACCATGGTGAAGTTCTAAACACCATACTTGCATGATCACTGAAGAACTTTTGACTTGCCTTAGAATCGCTCTTAAAATAATAACGTATCTTAGCCCTAGATAAATCTACAGCTTCACTTCCAGTATTGGTTATTAAATAATTAGTGCCAACTGTATTTACTGTTGAATCATCTGTACTCTTTGTAATATCTAAATTTAAGCTGCAACTTACAGGATATTTTAACTTTAGCTCAGCTGGAACACATGGTTTTATACTTCCATCCTTTAAGGTTGCTGTAGCAGTAATATTTACTTTAACCAATCCATGTAAATTACTATCTGTAGGAGCTGTATATTTTACAGTACCCTTATTACCAGATACTTCACCTATCTTTTCATCATTTGCAAAAACTTCTATCTTTTCTACATCAGAATTTTCATCAATAGGTTCTATATTAATATCAGTTTCTGTTTCAGCTGAAGCTACATCTAATATCTTTCCTTCTTCAGGTATTACTATATTGGCCACTGGTGCTGGTGGTATTTTATAAATAACTTTAATGTTAACTGAACTGCTTAACACAGCTTTTCCGGTAGTAGTAATTGCTTTTGCTGTTAATACTACGTCTTTATTAAAGATATCTGAAGTAACACTTTCTGGAATGTATTCAATCGAATATGGCTCTTCCTTTGCTTCTCCTATCTTTTTATCATCTGCATAGAATTCTACATAATCAATCTTTTCATCATTAGCCTTTACATCTGTAGTTATATTTATTGGTTTCTTATTTTCACCAGTATAATCTATTTCTTGTTTATCTGTTGGTGTAACAATATTTATTGTTGCAGCTTTTGCTGGTTCTGTACCAAATACCTTTTTCTCACCTAAATACACTGATATATTATCAGTTTTAGTTAAGTCAGTAGTTGAAAGCCCTGTTCTACTCCAATCATTACTTGGATCCCAATGGGTTGTATAATTAGAATCCTGAGCTGCAACTAAAGCAAATTGAAGTTCTCTAGTTCCATGAAAGTTATCTCCATCCCAATCAATATCAACATAATAAACACCATTTTCCTCATCGTAAGCATATGGTCCATTTATTGCTGTAGCAACTGAATCCTGAGTTTTGGCTTGATCATACATTACTTGAACACTTAAATCCTTAATAGTTTGTCCTGCTTTTTGCATTTCTGAAATATTAAAGAAATATCTTGCTTTCAAGTTTGATACTTTATGTGGTGGATTAGCAGTATCATTGTTTACCCTAACTGTTACTTGAGTTCTTTCCTTATTTTCCTGTTCAACCTTTGCAGTTGTATAGAAAGGTGTAGTATCTTCTTCCTTTGGTGGGAAGTTTTTTACTGGCTCTTGCCCTTCACCATATATATCATAAAGTCCTGCAAGAGCTCCAACAAAGGCTGCATTATAATCAATAGCTACCTCATTATATACAAAATTTGTTCTAACATCCTCATGTTTATCTTCAAAATCTGGTCCTCCAACTAAAGCTCCCCATAAAGTATGCTTTGATTCTACTGGATTTTCCATACTATTTGTTACTGATCCATGAGATGCTCTATGATGTGGATACTTAGCTGAGCTTTCTGAATATCCAACTTCGTAACATCTATTTAAAGGATTATCTCCTAAAATATAATCCATTTGTGATTTTGCCCATTCTACAAATCCTTTATTAGGCTTGTATTTATTGTAGACCAAAGCACAAAGCTGAGCTGCTGTATTATATCTTGCAGATCCCCAAGTACTTATTACTCTAAAATTGCCTGGTGTTGGTTTTAAATAAGTTGCATCACTTGAACTTTCATGTTGAACACCTGACCAATACTCTGCATTCCATCTAAAGTAATACCAATGGTTTGGATCATTGGTTATAGGTGCAAGTTTTGCAAATACCCCCCCCCAAACTGTATCCCAAGAATGAACCCAAATATTTTGCCATGAATCTGCTTTACTGTGTAGAATCTTCTTAATATAACCTGTATAATTTCCACTTTCATCTACAGATGTTATGTCATTTATATAAGAATTTTCTCCAGTTGCAATATTTAGCCATACTGCTGCCCAAGAAAGTTCATCTTCATCTCCACCTGAGTTATAGTATCCTCCTGAGAAACCAAGGCCTCTATTATTTTGTGCAAATTTATATAATGCTTTAGCTGTATCTAAACATTTATTTGCATATTCTGCATCTTTATCCCTAAAGTTTAAATAATTTATTGCTAAAGAAGCAGCCGCACCTGCACTTTGATCACTGGCAGGAGTCTCTGATGTTGCAAAATATGCTGGTCTATCAGTAGTTTGTAATTCTGGTGATCCCCAATAACAGTGATCTGAATTTCCATCACCTACTTGATAAGCAAATGCTACGACATTTCCATCCTTATCTCTAAAAGTTGATTTTAAGAAATAATCATTAAACCATCTTAAAATATCTTCTATATGTTGTTGCTCTCCAATTCTTGCATAGGCATCTTTAAATTCATTATACCCCCAACCTAAAGTTGAAGCTGAATAACTTTGTGGTAGGCCAAATTTAACATGGTCACCTGCATCATGATACCCTCCACTTAAATCAACACAACCATCTTTATCTGGATCTAGTGTATCTATATTTGCATCGATAAACTCTTTAGACATGTTTGTCCCTTTTCCTTGATTTTCTCTAGGTACAAGTGGTATTTTAGCATCATCTAAGTGACAATCTCCTCTATAAGTTAGTTTATCATTTCCATTTACTTGGCCACATTTATTTGCATCATAAAAGTACATAGATAACTGAAAAGCCTTGGCGTAGTTGTAGGGTTCTTTGACTTTCTCTTCCTTTGATTCTACAACTTTGTTTGCATACTTTGGCAAAACCTCTCCTTTAGCTGGCATAGTAAATCCCACAACTGAAAATATAGGAGTTACTATTATAAGTGCTATTGCTCTTTTAATTTTTCTATAATTCATAAAATCACCTCCACTATTTTAATAAATTGTACCATTTACTGGTACAATTTTCTTGTTATCCTCGTAAAATCCCCACTTTATTCCTTATTCTACATTTCTCACTTAATTTAAGTATTCTATGACTGAAATAGAGATTTAAAAAGCACTTTTAATAAATTTACTTTTTTAGTCATTTATTGAAAAACTTGTATTAATTAAGTTTATAGTTGCATTTTTTTCATTTTTATAATTTTCATCCAAATATATTAAAAAAAATAATATTTTTAGCAGTATTCTATTGACAGTTTTTATATTTACTGTAAAATTATTTACAACAGTTGCAATTGTAATTTAATAGCAAATAAATATTATATTGGGGGTATTTTTATGAAAAAGAAAATTTTATCACTATTAATTAGTTCAACTTTAACTTTATCACTTTTACCTAATGTAGCTTACGCCACTGATTCGAAAATCGCGATATCAGACTCAAAAGAACAAATTTTGCAAAAGTTTCAAGGTTTAAGTGATAATAAACTAAAATACGATATCGATTCTTCAGAAGGAAAAGTATTTCTATCAGGAAAGTTATCGGATGAAGAAATAACAAATAACGATGATGCACTTAACTTTATTGAGAAAAACAAGGAATTATTTAATTTGGATAACGTACAAGATAATCTTAAGATTGAAAAATCCGAAAGAGATTCTTTAGGATTTACACACGTTAAAATGAATCAATATATTGATGGTATACCTGTTAAAGATAAATCTATTATTCTTCATTATAATAAAGATGGACAAGCTACTAATGTCACAGGAGACGTAGAAAATAAAATTTCAAGCATTTCTAAGCTAGGAGACAAATCCATAACAGAAAAGGATGCTATAAAAATAGCTGAAAAAGAATTCAAATATAAGGAATTGGCTTATGATCCTAAAGTAGAAACTGTAGCCTTCATTAAAGATGGACAAGCCTATAAAACTTATAAAGTAAATATTAAATTTTATGAACCTGAAATAACAAACTATGATGTTTATGTTGAAGCTACTTCAGGAACTATAATAAACAAAGAAGATAAAATTAGATACGACGGTGCTGCAAAAGGAACTGGCATAGCTGTTGATGGAAGTACTAAACCACTTAATATCTATTTATCTGGAAGCAAGTATCAGCTAAAGGATACTACCAAAGCTAGCTCTGGAAGTCAAATATTAACTTACACTGCTAACAATAGAGAAACTCAACCAGGTACTTTAATTACTAACAATTCAAGTACTTTCAATACTACTTCATTAAAAGCTGCTGTTAGCGCTCATTATTTTGCTGGAGTTGTATATGATTTCTATAAAAACTTATTTAACAGAACAAGTATCGATAATAGTGGTATGAATTTAGTATCTACAGTTCATTATGGTTCTAACTATAACAATGCTTTTTGGGATGGATCTCAAATGGTATACGGCGATGGTGATGGAAGCACATTTACTTATTTAAGTGGTGACTTAGATGTGGTTGGTCATGAAATGACTCACGGAGTTACTGAACGTACTGCTAACTTAACTTATCAAGATCAATCTGGGGCATTAAACGAGTCTATATCCGATATATTAGGAGTACTTATTCAAACATATGACAGATATAACGTTAAAAATGGCGGAACATGGGAATTCAATTCTTCTGACTGGGTAGTTGGAGATGATGTTTATACCCCAAATAAACCTGGAGATGCACTTAGAAGCTTAGCTAATCCAACATTATATGATCAACCAGATAATATGAGCGACTATGTAAATACTTCTTCAGATAATGGCGGAGTTCACACTAATTCAGGTATTCCAAACAAAGCTGCATATTTAGTAGCTCAATCTATAGGATGTGAAAAAACTGCAAAAATCTATTATAGAGGATTAACAGAATATATGACTTCTTCAACTAACTTCCTTGGATCTAGAAATGCATTAGTTCAAGCAGCAACTGACTTGTACGGTGCTAATAGTGCTGAAGTTTCAGCTATAAATAATGCATATGCAGCCGTAGGAATTGGTTCATCAACTGATACAGTTAAGGTAACAGGCGTTTCTTTAAATAGAACTTCTGCCACTCTTAATGTAAGCGGTACTGTATCTTTAAGCACAACAATTACACCTGCTGATGCAACAAATAAATCTGTTACTTGGTCAAGCAGCAACCCATCCGTTGCTACAGTATCTAATGGTCTTGTAACTGCAAAAGCTGCTGGTAAAGCAGTAATTACTGCTAAAACAGTAGATGGCGGAAAAACAGCTACTTGCGTTGTTACCGTTTCTGGTTCACAACAATCAGATTCCTTAAATGAAGGTTTTGATAATCTAGTTGGAACAAGCAGTTCTATATCATCAGGAATACCAACAGGATGGGATATTTCATCTGGTATAGGTGTATATACTACAAGCAGTAATTCTGGAAAATCAGCACCAGCTTTAAGATTAAACTCAGATGGAAGTACAGTTGTAACACCTAGCTTCGACCTTTCAGGTCAAGGAACTCTATCATTTTGGCTAAAGGGAAATAGCATATATTATTCAGAACTCCTAATTGAAAAATTTGATGGAACTAACTGGACAACTATTGATGATATTTCTGATTTTCCAAGTTACGGAGATACCTTAAGCTATGATCTAGATAAAAATACAAAACAAATAAGATTTACTTACTATAAATACTATGGTTATGTAGCATTAGATGATATAACAATTAAATAATTAGCATTAACATAATTATATTATTTATCACTTGCCATAAATCACAATAAATGAAGGTACAGCTAATTTAGTAACTGTACCTTCTAAATTTTCTATTTATATAAATATTCTCTTGTCATTTCTAATTCATTGTTATTTCCTTTTGAGAATAATATTTGGTGCAAATCTATCATTCCATTATGAAAAGATGCAGCACATGCACCTAAGTACAACTTCCACATCCTAACAAACCTTTCATCAAACATCTTTGAAATCTCATCTATATTATTATTAAAATTTTCATACCAACAAAGTAATGTTTTTTGGTAATGTCTTCTCAAACTTTCAACATCTAATGTATAGTAATTTAACTCACCTGCAATATTTATAATTTCTCTGAGACTTGGAATAACACCTCCCGGAAATATATATTTTTTAATCCATGGATCTCCTTGGTATTCTCTTCTTCCACTTATAAAATGTAATAGAAATAATCCTTTGTCCTTTAAAATCAAATCAACATTTTTAAAGAAAAGATCATAATTAGGACGACCAACATGTTCTATCATTCCAACACTTACAACTCTATCAAATTTCAAATTACTCTTTTTCAGATCACGATAGTCCATAAGTTCAACTTCTAAATACTCTTCCAAATTTTCTTCCCTAATTCTTTCTTTAAACTTTAAATACTGTTGTTCACTTAATGTAATTCCTAAACCATGAACTTTATATTTTTTTGCTGCTTCAATTAATAAATATCCAAATCCACATCCAATATCAAGTAAATTCATTCCCTCACTTAATTGCAACTTCTTTAAGATATGTTGAACCTTATTTTTCTGAGCTTCAAGCAATGTATCATTATTATTTTTAAAATATCCACATGAATAACTCATAGTATCATCTAACCACATCTCATAAAAATCATTTCCTATATCATAATGCGAAGTGACCTCTTTCTTTTGATTTTTTTTAGATGTAGAAGAAAACATTAATTTACTTAAAGCTTTTTCATCTACTTTAAATTCATCTAATTTACCTAATAAAATATCTAAAGCATTATATAAATCTCCTTCTTCCATCTCTATTATCTTATCCATATAAGCTTCTCCTAAAGCTAATGATGTACTCGTGATCAATAAATTTTTATCTATATTACCATTAATCCTAATTACAAATTTTGCTTTTCCTTCACCTATATTTAATACTTCTCCATCTTTAAATATAACTTTAAATGGAGTTTGATTTTCTTGTTTAAACAGTTTTTTAATTAGCATACTCTCTACTGACATGACTCTCACCTTCCATTTTCAGTCTTAATTATATATTGATATGCTTTATTTAAATATTCTATGAATAATACTCTTCCTTTTTCAAAGAATATTTATATAAATAGAATTATATATAAATATGTTAGGAGTGTTTAAATGAATAAAGAGAAAATTCCCTCAAATAAAATGTCAGGAGATTATCCTATACAAGAAATTCCCGTTCAAAACACATCAGGTCCTAGCGATTCTGATGTAAAAATATTCAAAAGACTGTATCTTCCAAATTCAAAAGCTAATTATTCACCTAGTGAAAAAAGCATTGAAAAAGCAAATGACTTAGAAAGTTTACCTTCTTCTAGAACTATTACTTAACAAAACTAACCCATGACAATTATTTTATTGTCATGGGTTTACATGCTTGGATAATAAAAAATTATAAAACATATAAATTTCTTTATATATTACTCCCTTTAATTGCTCCCTGATATTTCAACATTTTTGAATTTTATAGCCTTGGGGGTTGTAGAGGAATTATTATTATATATTTCCTTAGATAGTATTATATCACTTTGTAATTTCTTAATATTTGCAGATAATGATCCCCCCGTAAAAGGTATAACCTTATTATCTTTTTTTAATAAAGCCAATCTTATTTCTCCTCCAAAATCACCTGTCAAAGGATTCATTTGAAAATCTGAAAATCTTAAAATATGAATATCTCCTTCTTGAAACATTTCATCAACGCTTACAGATCCACCTTTTAATGAAGCACAATTATAATCCCCTGTTTTAGGTACATTTAAGTAATCTGCAAACTTAAAATCGCCATGTAAGGTTTTTAACTTTCCATCTTCTAATAAAACTCTATCTACTAGCTTTGTACCATTATCATCTACAGGAATACTAGAACTTAATATTAAGTTTAACTTATCACTTTTAACATCTTCTCCTTGTAATAAATCTCCAATTTTAAAATCACTATATTTATTATAAACAAATGATGTTCTAGATTGAGCTATATAATAATTTAATATTTCTATAACACTATCCCCTGATAGAACTAAATTATACTTTCCACTTTTTAATGGTTCACTACTTTTATCCCTGTAGTTTGCTGCTATCAATGCTTCCTTAACCTTTAAAGATAATTCTTCTCCAGGTAGGCTATCATAACTAAAGTTATTGTAAATTTCTATATCTTGATTCTCTATCCACTGTGTTATGAATTCACCTGAAACATTATATTTTACAAATGAAACATCGGCTCCTTTAGATGAGATTATTCTTTTATTATTTTTTTCCACAAATATTTCTGCTGAGTTAATAAACCCCTTATCTAAATTATCATATTTATATAATGATTTTTTCACTTCTATCGCATTTTCTTCTAAACTTAATTTACTCATATTATTTTTCTCTTTTATTACCCCCATAAATCCATCGGGAAGTGAATATGATTTATTTTTAACAAATGAAGCAGAAAAATACGCATCTTTTATTATTTTTTTCATTTCATCTTCACTAGTAAAAGCATGTATTTTTACAGTTGAATCTCCTTTATACTCTATTCCATTTCCAATAAAATTCTTAAAAACTCTAACACTATATTCTTTCAACTTTTTCTTTCTATTCATTTCCAAATCTTTTTTTATAAAATAAAGTTCTACAGCTTCTAATTGACTTTCT
This sequence comes from Clostridium cibarium, assembly GCF_014836335.1. Taxonomy (GTDB): domain Bacteria; phylum Bacillota; class Clostridia; order Clostridiales; family Clostridiaceae; genus Clostridium; species Clostridium cibarium. The sequence continues at coordinate 45,133 of NZ_JACSRA010000016.1, read as the reverse complement.
GTAATAATATATTCATCAATATTATTATTTTTAAGTTCCCTTAATATAACTTCTAACATTATAATACCTCCTTACCCTAATCTACATTTACATTTAATGTATGGTCCACCATCAGATACAACAACATATTCCTTATACCCTTTTCCACAATGTCCACAACCTGATAACTCAAAATCTTTTGACACCATTGAAACAGACTTTAACAAATCTGGCACATATCCTGTCATAATAACTGGCGAATATATTTTCCCAGTTAATTTTCCATTTCTTATCTCTCTTGCTATGTTAACCATACATTGAATACCCCAATTTTTAGGATCTTCCATACCACTTCTCATTTCATCTATTAAAAATCCATAATCTATCGACGCAATCATTTCATTTAATGTAGATTTACCACTTTCTATAAATGTATTTGTCATTCTTGTATATGCTTTTCTATGAAAGCTTTCTCTTCTACCATTACCTGTAGATTTTACCTTTAACGCATTAGCTGTCAACATATCATTAATTCCTGACTTTAATATACCCTTCTCTATAATTACAGTATCACTGGCTATTTCCCCTTCATCATCAAAGAAATATGAGCCATTTTCAAGAGCCGCTACTGCACCATCTCTCATTGTTACCAGAGGAGATGCTACATATTTTTCTATATAATCCTTTGATTTTGCCCTATCTTTCAAAAACATATCCATCTCTACACCATGTCCAAATGCTTCATGAGCTATTAATCCAGTAATAACAGGAGTGCATACAACATCGTATTCTCCAGAAATCATCTTCTCAGCTTTTACTAATTCTTTAGCTATATCTATTGCGCCTTCAACTTCTTCTTTTATTTCTTCCAATATTTCTACTCCCTTTATGCCACTAAAACCAGTGTATCTCTCCTTAATACCGTTATCAGAATTTATATATGGAATAACTACTGCCATGGAATTAATATATGCCTGCTCTAAATCTTTGTTTGATGAGATAAACATCTTATTTACAACTAGATAATCATACATAATAAAAATATCCAAAAGATTTTTTTCATATTTAAGTGCATTATCCTTAATACTTATTAATTCATTAATAATTTTTTCCGCACTAACTTTCTCTGGATGTATTTTTATATCTACACCTTTTGAAAAGAACATTTTTTCTTCAACCTTCTTTTCATATTTTATAGTATCTAAATTAGTATTATTTCTGAGTTTTGAAGCCTCTTTTATATTATTAAGCAAACTAGGAATTTCCTCTTTACTAATTTCATCAAAAGCATATTCAAAATATCCTTCACTGCAGTATACTCTAGCTAAAAAACCTCTTTCAGAGAAATATTCATCACCTAGCTCTATATTACTCTTGTCTACTTTATACTTTTTACCCTTAGAATCTGTTGCTAATATTGATGCATAATCATATTCTTTTAATAATTCTTTTAATAATTCTTTTAATAACGGTTTAACTTTTTTTAAATAGTTACTTATTTCTAACCTCATACCTTACCTCCATTTATCTTAAATATACAGACTTATCTTACTTATCCTTTTATAATTAAAATTGTAACATTTTTCTATTAATAAATAAAATATTTTAATAAACAACAATTATAAATTAGTTTTTTTCTAAAAATCTTTAAAATAGAAAGTAGGCTAAAACTTTTCAGCAAAAACTCACTCTTTTTTAATTAGTTCTAGGATTAATATTACAATTTCACCGTAAATTTCATTAAATTTGTATTTTTTATCACATACTAAACTTATAAGCTTGTGATATAATGTGATAAAAGTAACTTTGCTTTACGTAAGGAGGAATAATTTTGAATAATTTAAATGAAGAGTTGTTAAATGAAATAGAAAACTTTAGAGAAATAGGTCATAAATTTTTACAAGGAGAAGTTTCCGTTGCAAATTTTAAAAAAGTTTCTGGCGGAATGGGAGTATATTCTGAACGTAGCAAAAAAGAATTTATGATAAGACTTAGAATACCTTCTGGTATAACAAATATATCTAACCTAAAGTTTTTATGTAATTTAGCTGAAAAATATGAATTAGATAAAATACACTTGACTACACGAGAAGCTGTCCAATACCATAACTTATCAATAGACGACATATGTGGGATAATGAAAGATGGAATAGAAAATGGAATATATTCTAGAGGAAGTGGTGGAAATTATCCAAGAAATGTAGCTCTATCTCCACTTTCTGGAGTTGATAGATTAGAAGCTTTTGATGTTACTCAATATGCTTTAGCTGTAAATAATCACTTTTTAAACAAAATAACATCATATAAATTACCAAGAAAACTTAAGGTATCTTTTTCAAGTAGTGATGCAGATTTTGGACACTGTACCGTTACTGATTTAGGGTTTCTAGCTACCAAACAAGATAACAAAGAATATTTTAAAGTTTTTATGGCTGGTGGCCTTGGTCGAAATCCTAAAACTGCTATTGAATATGATGAACTTATTGAACCAAGCAAGGTTCTTTACCATATAGAAGCTATGACTAATATGTTTATAGCTGAAGGTGATTATCAAAATAGAGGTAAAGCTCGTATAAGATACATACTAGAAAGAATGGGCAAAGATACATTTATTCAAACCTATAAAAAACATTTAGAAGAAGTTATGAGTAAAGAAAATTTAGATTTAATAGTAAACTCAAAAGAATATCTAAAAGAAGGAAAGAAAATAGATATTAAACATCCAAGATTATATGAACAAAAACAAGATGGATTATACAGTGTATATTTCCATCCAATTGGCGGTCAAATATATATTAAAGATTTAAGAAAACTATTAGATTCATTAAAATCAGTAGAAGATTTAGATATAAGACTTACAATGACTGAAGGCATTTATTTTAGAAATTTAAATGGCGAAGAAGCTAAGAAACTACTTTTGCTGACTCAAGGACTTGGTGGAGAAACTTCTCTTGAACAAAGTGTATCTTGTATTGGCGTTCCAATATGTCAAGTAGGAATTTTGCAAAGTCAAAAAACTTTAAATGAAATAATTAATTTCTTCAAAGAAAAAGGATATACAAAAGATATACTTCCAAAAATCCATATATCTGGCTGTGGAAATTCATGTGGTGTTCATGAAATAGTTGATATTGGTTTCACAGGAAAACGTAAAAAAGTTGATGATACTATAGAAGATGTCTTTGAACTTCACATAAATGGATCATTTGGAAATAACAATGCAAAACTTGGAAAAATATTTGGTGATATACTAGCAAGAGAAATACCACATTTTCTATATGAACTAGCATTACTTATTGAAAATAGAAATATTAATTTCTATGAATATGTAAATTCTTATGAACCAGAACTACTTGAACTAGTATCCAAATATGCTAAATAATTAACTTTTTCCCTAATCCAACAAACCTATTAACAGCAAATAATTAGTTAAATTGAAAAAATACATCATAATAATAGAACTACCGGGATTTAACCAGTAGTTCTATTTCTATTGTTACCTATTATATATCTTATATGAAAATTGTTTTTTGATTAAAAAAATATTAATCTTAATAGAATATTACTAAATGAAATCAATCTTATGCTAATATAGATATATAGCTTAATTCATTCCATAGATGATAAGAAAAACTTTTTTTAAAATATATGAGGGATTTATGAAGAGAAAAAGAAAAAATAGAAGCAAAACAAGACTTACACTGTATGAAAGAATTAAAAGAAAAATACTAACAACATTAAAGAGATTAATATTTCTATTCTTGATTGGATGCATTGGAATTATATTATTACTTATTTTTCATAAAGATGATACTATCAAATTGAATGATACAGAAATAAAACTTTATATAGATTCTGCAGATAAAATAAGCAAAGGAAAACTTCAAGTTAATTGGAAATATTTAGCTGCCATTGATTATGTAAGATATAAGAAAGATATTTCCAAATCAACCGATGTCAGCATTCAAGAATTGGGACAAACTTTCTTAGAAAATACCTCCAAAGAAAATAAATATAAACTTCTAAATTTGGAAGACGGACTTAAGAAATTATCTTTTACTGATTCTGAAAAAGAAAAAGCTTATAAATATGTAGAACAGTTGGATTCAATCGGTTTAGTTCCAAATAACTTAAGAAAAGATTCTTCCAGTAGAAAGTTTATTGATGAACTTTCTCCAAAAGCAATTGAATTATATAATAACTACGGAATCCTTCCTTCAATTACAATATCTCAGGCTATTTTAGAATCTAATTGGGGAAAATCTGATCTTAGTGTCCAAGCAAATAATCTTTTTGGTATAAAAGCCGATAATAGTTGGAAGGGAAAAAAAGTAACCATGACTACATCAGAATATTATAATTCTGTTATAAAAGACAATTTTAGAAGTTATTCAACTAAATCAGAATCTTTAGATGATTATGGTAAATTTATTTTAAATAATAAGCGTTATAAAGAAAATGGTGTTTTCAATTCTTCACAGTATATTGACCAAGCTCAGTCTATGGAGAATGCTGGATATAGCACAAAGCAAGATGAAACAGGAAATAACATTTATGCCGATTTATTAATAGACATAATAAAAGAAAATAATTTACAGCTTATTGATAGCAAGGTGCAAAGTCAAAGCTAAAATTCTGCTGTTCTTTGCACCATGGACTAAAAGCAAATATTACCTTTTCCTAATAAAAAAATACTTATTACTTTACGCAGCAATAACTTCCTCTTTACTTTTCTTATTACTAAATATTTTTAAGGCATACATTAGTGAAGCTGATACTAGTGATAGAATAAATATTAATGTCCATATAGTTTTACTTCCATAGTTTTCAATATACGCTCCCGATAATGAAGTGCTTAATGCTGAACCTAAAAACCACCCTATATTTGAAATAGCATTTAGTCTAGCTCTATAATTACTTGGACTATTATTGGCTAAATACACACCTGAACTTATAGAACTTAATATCTCCCCAATAGTCCATATTGTTGTTGATAAAATAAATAACGCAAAACCACTAATGTAGGACATCATTCCAAAACCTATCGCATATGCAATTCCTGCAAAAACCATGTTTGTTAACTGGTGATTCTTTTTAGTTAAAGCAGTTACAAATACAGTTAATAATATTACCGTTAATGCATTTATGCTCATTAGATATCCAAAATACTTAGCACCATTTTCATTAAACTGATCATTTAATGTTATAGGTAATGCAAATTTGAAATGGCTATAAATATAACTATACATTGCACTTAAAATTAAAAACATTAATAAATGAGGTCTTTTCCAAAGCATCTGAAACGTATTTCCTTTCTCGGCTTTTTCCGCCTTATTTTCTACTACAACTTTCTTGCTTCTTGAATAAGTTTCTTCTACATTTCTCCATATTAAAAATACCGCTATTAATGATGTCATTGCATCTCCAATAAATAGCATAGGTAAGAAATTATTAAATAAAAATCCTGCCATAATAGGTCCTATAGAAACCCCTAAATTTATTGAAAGATATTGAAGTGAAAAACCTGCTTGCCTTTGTTCTTTACGCAGTATATCAGTAGCCATTGACTTAAAGGCAGGACGTATAAATCCATTAAAAAACGTGCTTACTAATAGACACACCACTGTTATTGATACGTTTTTAGTAAAAGCACAAGGTATTAAAGCTAATGCTGATGTACTTTGAGATAGTATGTATATCTTTTTTCTTCCAAACACATCTAATACTTTTCCACCAATAATAGATGCAGGTATACCTATAACTGACGATAAAGTAACTATAATTCCAGAAGCTGTAGCCGTCATACCTATTTTTTGAGTAAGATATAATGCAAGGAATGGTACAACAAAATCCCCAAGCCTGTTAATAAGATTAGCAAAACATAAAATATACATCTCTTTAGGCAACCCTTTGTAATTGTTAATATACTCTTTCATTTGTAAAACCCCCTGTTCATAATAAATTTTACCTCACTGTACCACTTAAATCAAAATATTCCTAATTAATAATTTTTCCCCTTCTTAATTAATATATTACTTGTATAAATATTCGTTGTTTAAGAAAATTTATAAATTCTCTTCCTTTACAAATCAGTAAAATCAATCCTAAAAAATCATGTTATTTTTCAAAAAATTTTATATTCATTTTCATATTTTTTTAATTTTTCTCTATAATAAATAACAATTTATCAAACTTTCCTTGTTGCAAAATGTAAAATTAATTGCTAAAATCATAATATTGTGTAAATAATAGAAATGAGGGTTATTATGGAACTTAGACAAAAAAATGATGATATTAGAAATGAAGTTTCAAAAAAAATGAAGCACCCACCAGGATTATATATGTTATTTTTTACTGAGATGTGGGAAAGATTTAGTTATTACGGTATGAGAGCATTACTTATAATGTATTTAACTACGGAATTCGTCAAAGGTGGTCTTGGGGTAGACAAAGTTTCAGCTATGAGTATTTATAGCTCTTTTGCAGCTCTTGTATACCTTACCCCATTAGCAGGTGGCTATATATCAGATAGATATATAGGACATAGAAAAGCTATTACTATTGGTGGAATTATAATGGCTTTGGGACAATTCACCTTATTTTCAAATCAAAGTACAACCGCATTGTACATAGGATTATTTTTACTTATTATTGGTAATGGTTTCTTTAAACCAAACATTTCAACTTTAGTTGGACAACTATATCCAGATGGAGATAAACGAAAAGATTCTGCTTTCACAATCTTCTATATGGGGATAAACTTAGGATCATTTTTAGCTCCTCTTGTATGTGGTACTTTAGCTGAAAAAATAATGGCTACAACACAAGGTGGAGAAATTATTCATTATGGATTCAGATATGGTTTCTTAGCTGCTGGTATTGGTATGGTTATTGGACAAATTTTATTTAACACCTTATCAAACAAATATCTTGGTGACTTAGGAAAATTGCCAGTAACTAAAGAAAAAAACAATATGGGTGAAAAAGTACAAAATAAACCATTAACTAAACAAGAAAGAAACAGAACTATAGTTATATGTATATTAACAGCTTTTGTTGTTGTCTTCTGGACAGGCTTTGAACAAGCCGGAAGTTCACTTACTATATATACTCAAGAGTATATAAATAGAAATATTGGAGGTTGGGAAGTACCGGTTTCATGGTTCCAATCACTAAATCCATTCTTTATAGTTTTATTTGCAATACCTGTATCAAAGCTTTGGTACAAACTAGCTTCAAGAGAAAAAGGAGATTTAAGTATCCCTCAAAAAATGGCTATAGGTATGATTATGCTAGGTATAGGGTTCTTGCTTATGGTAGGAGCTGTTATGCAAAGAGGTGGAAATGTAGTTGATACTGCAATAAAAGCTAACATGATATGGCTTGTAGGTGCTTATTATCTTCATACTATGGGAGAACTTTGTTTATCCCCAGTTGGGCTTTCCATGGTAAGTTCATTAGCTCCAGCAAAATTCGCATCATTCTTAATGGGAATTTGGTTACTAAGCAGCTTTGTTGCAAATAAATTAGCAGGAGTTGTTGCTGCATATACTGAAACTTTAGGACACTTAGAAATATTCGGAGGAATAGCTGTCATTTCAATAGTTATAGGTTTAATTCTATTAACTTTAAATAAGAAGTTAACAAAAATGATGGAATAATATAAAAAATAAGCTATATCGCAATTGCTTGATATAGCTTATTTTTTTGTATTGCATTTAAGTAGTATCTTAAATAAAGAATTACTCATCTCTTCTAGTTTCATACCTATTTATTTCAACATGAACTTAAGTAAACTTATACTTTAATTTTAGTTCTTATCCTTTAATTAAACAAAATCATAAAAAAATATGTCATAATGAAATTTTCATTATGACCCTTACATTCATATTAATTTGTAATACATTCATTAAAGAATTGTATTCCTTCTTTAATATTCCTATGATTTAATAGCTTTATATCAAATTTAAATATCTTATATATAAATTGAACACAATATCCTATTCCAAATGCAGTAAATAATGTTCCAATTCCCACAAAGCCACCTAATAACCAACCGATGATTAAAGCTCCCATTTCTATAAAAAACCTTATTATACTTACTGATTTACCTGTTAGTTTAACCAATGCAATCATAAGTCCATCTCTTGGACCACAACCCATTTCACACCCAATATATAAGTAGCTGCCTATAGCTGATGCAAATAAACTTCCTATCATCATAATTATTCCAGTAAACAAATTGTTACAAACTGGTATTATTTTTATATATATTATAAAATCAATGAAACATCCAATTACTATCATATTAGCTATTGTCCCCAAACCTACTTTTAACCCAAGTATTCTAGTAATTAATACTATAAGTATTCCAACTATAATACTAGCTTGTCCCATTGTTAGGCTAGTTACCTTTGTCAGTCCTTGATGAAATACATCCCATGGACTTAATCCTAGATTAGAATTAAGAGCCATTACAGTTCCAAATGCGCATAATAAAAATCCAAGTGTAATCCTGATTATTAAACCAAATATTTTCTTCATAATTCCTCTTTTCTTATGTAAGTTATTTTTCACTAGAAAAATCTCTAATTATTGTATTATAGTTCCTTTAGTTTTTTTAAACTTACTAATGATTATATTCTTGATTAATAGCCAGTTTACTACTATTCAGGTAAAATTTCAATAGCTTATTCCTAATAAATTAAAGTTAGAAAATTAAAAATTTTATATAATTTATGTAATTAATTTCTTTTAAAAATGCTATAATGAAAATCTACATCATAGCATTTTTAATAACTTTTATAATTTAATTTTTTCAACAAGCTCTTTTATAAAACCATCTTCAAAAGGACTTTTAATTCCCACTTTATGAAGCATATTAGGAAAATAACCTTTAGCTGATTCTAAAGAAAATTCTAAATACTTATTCCAAGCATCTTTGTAATTTTCATCCATTATTATTTTAAACTGAAGAGCACATGTTTGCGCAATACAATAGTCAATATAGTAAAATGGATAGTTGTATACATGCTTTTGTACTTGCCATCTACGTCCATCACTATAAAATGGATCATCTTTATAAGATAAATGTGGTTTGTAATTATTCTCCAACTCTTTCCAAACTCTTCTTCGTTCCTTAGGAGTAAGTTCTGGTCTTGTATAAATAATTTCTTGGAATTCATCTATCATACACCCATATGGTATAAATGAAATAGCATCTTCTAATTGCATTTTTCTATAGTCATTCCCTCTATCTCCAAAGAATAAATCCATCCATTTACCTGTAAAAAACTCCATGGACATAGAATGGGTTTCCGCTGTTTCCATAGTTATATCATTATGTTCTATGATATCATACTCTCTTGTTAGATAACCCTGAAATGCATGACCACATTCATGAGTCATAACATCTACATCTCCGCTTGTTCCATTAAAATTAGCAAAGATAATTGGTGCCCCATAAGATAAAAGCATATCCATATAACCACCTGTTACTTTATTAGGTCTTCCAAGGACATCGAATAATTCATGATTTAACATAAATTCAAAAAACTCTTTTGTTTCAGGAGATAACTCACTGTACATTTTTTTACCTGCTGCAAAAATGTCATTAGGTGTTCCAACAGGAACAGGGTTTCCATTAAGAAAATAAACTCCTTCATCAACAAAATCAAGTTTATCTATTCCAATGCGCTTTCTTCTCTCTTCATGCATCTTAGTTGCAAATGGAACAAGATATTTCTTAACTTGATTTCTAAAATTAGCTACATCATTTTTATCATAGGAATTACGTTTCATATTATAATAACCAAGTTCAACATAATTTTCATAATTCATAGCTTTAGCTTGTGCATCTCTGTTAGCTACAAGCTTATCATAAATTTCATCTAATTCATCTTGAATTGTAAGTAATTTCTCACATTTTACTTTCGCAGCCTCAACCCTTGTTTTTCTGTTATCTGACTTTAAGTATTTTTCTAATAAAGAAAAATTAAGAGTTTCACCTCTAAATTCCACCTTGCTTTGAGCAATTAACTTATTATATCTTGATACAAGAGTATTTTCTTCTTGCTTAAGTGGAATGAGCACATCATCAAAAGCTTTTAATTGAATTTCAATATTTTTAAAAGTTACTTCTCCTATCTTACTTTCCATGAAAGGCCTATATTTAGAGTTAAAAAGTAATTTTTGATATTTTACTTGATAGCTTTTAATTTTAGGAGATACTTCATCATAATATTCCTGTTCCTCTTCATAAAACTTATTTGATACATCACCATTATGTCTAAGTCCTGCTAAAACTATTGCAGTATATACCTTTTTATATAAGGAATAGTACTTTTTATGAACTTGGAATTGTTCTTCTCCGCTCTTAGCCTCTTTAAATTCATTAATTATTCCCAAAGCTTCTTTTTCAAAAGATTCTATTGTGATTCTTTCATAAGGAAGTTCTGATAATTTAAAATTTTCATCTTCCATTTTTGTCCTCCAAATATATAGTATTTTTAATAATTATAGGTTATTTTTAAATGTTTTACAATTTTTTTCTTGTGTGTTTTTTAAAATTAATAATCCTCCAATAAGCATAATGGGAAAAACAATCGCTGCTAAGATTCCTTTCTTTAAATCATTATTCAAAGTTTCAGACATAAAGCCAACAAAAGTTGGCCCTAGAGAACATCCGAGGTCTCCTGCTAAAGCAAGCAAAGCAAACATAGCTGTTCCACCACCTTTAATATTAAGAGATGAAATACTAAATGTTCCTGGCCACATAATTCCCACAGAAAGTCCACACAGCGCACATCCAATTAATCCCATAACTTTATATGGTGAGAGTGATGTAATAAGATAACTTATTAAACACAATCCACCACTTATCATCATAAATTTTTGCAATTCTATTTTCGAACTAAATTTTGCATAAAATACTCTTGCACTTCCCATAAGAAGAGCAAATGCGCAAGGACCTGCTAGATCCCCTATAGCTTTAGAAACCCCAAGTCCAGCCTCTGCGAAAGCAGATGCCCACTGACTGACAGCTTGTTCACACGCACCTGCACAAATCATTAACATTACCATTAGCCAAAAAACTCGATTCTTCATAAGCTGCCTTATACTAATACCTTCTTCTTCTTTGTTTAGTGTCTCAATAGGCACAATGGCATAATAAATTCCATTTAATAAGGGAACAATTGCCCATATAATCGTAAGAATTCTCCAATTAGATATACCTATTACTACAAAAAAAGCTGTAGATAATAAGATAACAGCAGCTTGTCCCCAACTATAAAAAGAATGTAACAGACTCATAGCTGCTTCTTTTCTCTTTGTAGGACAGGCTTCCACAATAGGACTAACTAAAACTTCAGTTAATCCACCTCCAATGGCATAAAGCATAACTGCTACCACTAATCCACCAAAAGGATTGGAAAGAATTGTTGGCAAAATGGAAAGTGAAATCAATCCAACAGCTGCAAATATATGTGCAACCACAATGGATATCTTATATCCAATTTTGTCAATGAACTTGGCAGAAAGCAAATCAATCATCAACTGAACTCCAAAATTAAAGGTAATAAGTAGAGAAATTTTATCCAACGACACATTATACTCTTTCTGAAAAGTTAAAAATAATAGTGGCGCAAAGTTATTAATAATTGCTTGTACAATATAACCTATAAAAGAAGCATAAATTGTATGATTATAATTCTCAGTAATTTTCAATTTAGTTTCCATACTTCATATCCCTCCTTTCCTTTTCTTGCACTACATTTTAACTCTATACCACAATATTATAATACAAATTTAACCAAACACTTAATTTTACCACACAAAAAAATTTCTTATCTGTTCAGCTTATAGATTTACCAACGTCTCTTTCAGTAAGATTATTCATCCATTTCTTTGAATACATTATTTTCATTCCAATAATAAATCTAACAAGCTCCTCACTTGAAATTATTAAATAAACCCATTCAATAGGAAATTTAAAAATAATTGACGAAACAAATCCCATCGGAACTCCTATTCCCCATGTTCCAAACATATCAAGAAATAGCGTATATTTAGTTTCACCACCACTCCTTAAAATTCCGCCACCTATTATCATATTTGAAACTTTAATCCATAAAACTAGAGAATACATAATTAATATCTTTACCGTACACTCCTTTAAATCGTCAGATATATTAAATATAACCACATATACTTTTGACAATAAAATTAATAAAACTCCAAATACTGCAGAACTTACAATGCCTAACTGAACAAACTTTCTTGAATATTTAAATGCCTCTTCCCTTTCATCCTGACCAAGTTTATTTCCTACCATAATGCCAGCTGCAACACTTACCCCTGAAAGTAAACCAATACTTAAATTTTGTATTGGATATGTTAAAGTCATAGCTGCAATATCGCTAGTTCCCATCCTACCATATACAATAGAATACATTGTTTCTCCTAATGCCCATAGAAATTCGTTTATTATTATCGGAGTAGATATAGCAATAATTTTCTTCATAAAGCTAACTGACAAATCAGATATTTCCTTAAACTTATACGCTCCAGGATATTTTTTCACATATACACACACAAATAGAATTGAAGCTTCTAAAAATCTAGTTATATTTGTAGCATATGCCGTACCTTGTAATCCCATTGGAGTAAAACCAAAGTTGCCAAATATAAGAACATAATTTAATAAAGTATTCATTACAATACCAAATACTCCTGCATACATAGGCAATTTTACATGTTCTGTACTTCTTAAAACTGATGAAAACATAGTTATTAGAAGTATTGGTATATATCCAACAGCAATGGTCTTTAAATATTGACTTCCAAGTTCGATTACATTAGCATCTTTTGTATAACAACCTAATACCTGTTTTGGAAGTATAAATGAAATAATAAAAAATATAATAGTTATAGCAAGTCCAATAAATAAATTTCCTCCAAATGAACGTGCTATATTTTTTTTGTCTTTCTTTCCCCAATATTGAGCTACCATAATAGAAGTTGAGACACCAATTGCATTTAAAGTCGTTATAAAAATATTAGGAAATCTTGACCCTAATCCAACAGCCGCAATTGCATTTTCTCCCAGCTCACCTACCATTATTTGATCAATAATACTCAATGAAGCTTGAAATAAACTTTGAATAGAAACTGGTATAGCTATCGCTAACATAGTTCTAAGATATGGATTTCTTTTAAAAATTTTTTCAATCATACTTTTTCTCCACTTCAAACTTTTCATATGTAGTAATCACCTACTACTTTTTAAATTATAATAAAATTATCTGTAATATTAATATTTTAAAAATTAATAGCTTTTTTGGTTAACTGGACCTCCTCATCTTCAACATAAGGATATTCTCCATTAAAACACGCTGTGCAAAATCCGTAGCTATTGTTTTGTTTACCTACAGCCCTTAATAAACTTTCAACACTCATAAAATCCAACGAGTCTGCTGATATATATTTTCTTATTTCTTCTATCGATTTACTAGAAGCTATTAACTCTTTTCTATTTGATGTTGCTACCCCATAAAAACATGAAAACTTTATAGGCGGAGCTGCAATTACAACGTGAACCTCTTTTGCTCCAGACGCCTTCAGTAGTTTCACTATTCCTTTTAAAGTTGTACCTCGAACTAATGAATCATCAATTAGTATTATTCTTTTCCCATTTATATTTTCTTGTATTGGATTTAACTTAATTTTAACAGCCATTACTCTTTCACTTTGAGTTGATTTTATAAATGTCCTACCTACATATTTATTTTTTACAAAGCCTTGTCCATACGGTATACCACTTTCTTTAGCATATGCTATACTCGCTGGTATACCTGAATCAGGTACTCCTACAACCAAATCCGCATCTATTTTAAATGATTTTGCTAATTCTTTTCCTATGTTTTCTCTTGCTTTATAAACACTTATACCATCTATTTTACTATCCTCTCTTGCAAAATACATGAATTCAAATATACAAAGCTTTTTTTGCTCTTCTATTTGTTTCTTTTCACTTTTTATCCCATACTTATCTATAGTAACTACTTCACCTGGTTCTATATCTCTTACAAATTCTGCTCCTATAGCATCTAAAGCACAACTTTCTGATGCTATAAAGTATGAATTATTTAATTTGCCAATACATAAAGGTCTCATTCCTAAAGGATCTCGTACACCAATAAGTTTGTCTTTAACAATTATCACCAATGAATATGCTCCTTTTATATCATCCATTAAACTTATTATGCTATTCTCAATAGATACATTCTTCTCTAGCTCATTTAATATCATATATCCTAATATTTCTGAATCTACTGTTGAATTTAATTTGTACTTTGCTAATTTACTTTTTAAATCTTTTGCATTTAAAAGATGACCATTATGAGCAATTGCTATTTTTTCTTTTCCATTAGAGATTATGAAGGGCTGAGCATTTATATTAGAGTTTTGCCCATTTGTTGCATATCTAACATGCCCTATAGCCAAACTTCCTTTCAAACCATCAAGTATCTCTTCATTAAATACTTGATTCACAGTACCTACATCTTTATGGCATTTTATTCTATCTTTTAAATATACAGCTATTCCACAACTTTCTTGCCCCCTATGTTGAAGTGCATATAATCCGAAATATGTTAACTTACTGCAATTTAATTTATTATCAAAATCTATACCACCAAAAACTCCACATTCTTCCTTAAACTTATTATCTATTTCTAAATCCATATTTACACCTTCTCATCATATTTTTTAAGTAACTATTCAAAAACTTAAATATCTAGATGTAAGCTTTTTTGTGGAAATTCCCTTATTATAATATCTGCATTTTCTAAGTTTTGTTTACCAGAATGAGTATTCAAAAATCCAATACTCTTCATCCCTGCATTATTTGCGGCCTTTATTCCATTTGCTGAATCTTCTATTACAACACATTTCTTTGATTCTACGCCTAAAAGCTGTGCTGCCTTTAAAAATATTTCTGGATGAGGTTTACTTTTTTCAACCTCATCCCCACTAACTATAACCTCAAAATAATTTTTTATATCTAATTTACTTAAAATTATATTTATTAGCTGTCTTGGCGATGATGAAGCTAATCCAATTTTTATGTCTTTTTCTTTCAAATCTTCTAAAAGCTCTCTTGCATTTTTGGTCAATGATAACTGAGGCAAACTTTCCATATGGCTTATAACGTATTTTTTATGATATTTTATTACCCTCTCTTTACTCTCCTTTAAGTTATTTTCCTTTATAAGCTTATCCCACATATTTTCTATACTGGTGCCAACAAAGGCTTCATGTTGCTCTTTAGATACTTTTACATTAAAGTGAGAAAATAAATACCTTTCTATTTCAAAATATATAGGCTCACTATCAACAAGAACTCCATCCATATCAAATATAACTGCATTAATGTCTTGTCTATTCATCCTTTACCTCCTCAGTTTTTAAGTTTTATATGCTAATATGTATTTTAAATATAATTATTATTTATCTTTCAAATTTTAACAGATTATAATTTTTTCTTGTTCTACATTCTGTGAATTTAAATTTCTTAATTGATTCTAAATCCTTAAATCCTTCTCCATCTACAAGTGAAATATTATTATAACCACCTATTACTACTGGCAATTGCATAAGTATTATTTCATCAATTAAGTTTTGCTCAAAAAGTGTCCAGTTTAGATATCCTCCACCTTCTACCATTATGCTTTTCATATTAAGTTCCTTTTCTAAATAATTAAAAAGACTTTTAAAATCCACTTTATCTTTTCCAAAAATCAAACATTCTTTTCCTAAGTTTCTTATAAAATCTACTTTTTTATCATCTTTCCCCATTTCGGTTGTTACTACTATTGTTTTCTCATTATCAGTAAAAATATTTGAGGAAAAATCTAAATTCATCGTACTTGTTGGCACTATTCTTACCGGATTTTTATTTTCTTCATATCTATTAGTCAAAAATGGGTTATCTGTATCTATAGTCTTTTTTCCCACCATTATTCCGTTGACTTTCCCTCTAAACTCATGAATAAATTTTTTATCATTATCATCTAAAAGATTAAATAAATCTTTACTTGAAGTTCCTACTCCTAGTGTTAACTTTCCATCTATTGATACTTGACTTAAAAGTATTATCTTCATATTCACAAATCCTCCTTATTGCTATTTTGCTTTAGGCATATCCCTAATTTTCATGTAAGACAACTTTTACTATATCCTCAATTGAATTTGATTCATCTTTTAACATCTTAATTCCAAGTTCTATGTCATCCCAAATACTCTTCATTTTTAAATCCACCGGGATTGTCTCACTAAAATTAAGTTGATTTAAAATACCTTTTATAACTTCTGATCCACTTCGCTTAACTTCTTCAACAACCTTCTTGTTAACAGGTATTCTATTAATCTCCTTAAATAATCTTAATTGACACTCTTCACTCATCATATACTTAACAAATTCCATTATAGGTTCCTTATACTGAGATTCTAACGAATTACAAGGGAATACTACTCCTGCAGTAGACGTAGTTACTTTAGCCTGTTTTCCTTTTATATTGGGGATTAAGCACACACCTAATTTTTCTTTGCAGGATGAACGTATTAAGTAATCGCATATCCATTCTCCATTCATCATGCAGGCTATTTTCCCATCTATAAAATTGCCTATCATTGACTTCGTAGAATCTGTATTAGTCACAGGATCAATGGAACTATAATGTACAATTATCCCTTCTTGCATTAACTCTCTTAAAAACTCAAATGTTTTCTTTAAAGCATCAAAATCTAATTTTAAATTTTCATCCTTTATTGGCCAACCATCAAATGCTGAAAAGAATGGTATAAACCAAAAAGGTATTTCCATATCAACAGCCATTGGAGTAATACCTTTCTTTTGAAATTCAACCTTCATCTTTCTCAATTCTTGAAAATCTCTTGGAACATTCTTTAATATTTCCTTGTTATAATAAATAACAGCATTGTTTCCACCTAATAGGGGCACACCATATTGTTTTCCCTTGTAACTCATTGTCTTGTATATCTTCTTATCAGCATATCCATCAAATATTGATTCTGGCACCTCAGAAAATAATCCACGTTCAGCAAATGCTATCAAATCTGATGGGATTAAAGCCATATGTGGACCATTTTGCGTTCTATAAATATTACTAAGCTTTTCTTTATACTCAACCATATTCATCATTTTAAATATAAAATCTACATTTATTTTTTCACTTATTTCTTTAGCTATCTCTTCGAGAAAGCCTAATATCGTATCTGCTTTTCCATCGTATTCGTGCCATATTACTATTTTTTTCTTATTTTCTACGCTCATCACTTTATTCCTTACTTATTAAATAATCAGAAACTAAAACAATAGCTTGTCCATTTTTAAGCTTATCAGTTTCTTTATTTAATATTTTCCTTTCATCATTTTCCACGCTATTTATAACAATTATAGGATTTGTTGTAAAATTAATTGCTTTATTTATATTTATCTCTTTTTCTTCATTCATATTTAAGTTAAACACTAATACTAAAGCTCTCCCCTTAAATTTGTAAGCATATATAATTACTTCATTTGGAGAATCTAAAATTTCAAAATGTTTAGTATTTAACATATTTAAATATTTACTTTTACACTTTTTCAAATTCTTTAATAAATCAATCATTGACTGAGCATTTTTGTTAGTCCATTTTATCTTCATTTTGTTAAAAAACGCTCTAGGTATTTCAGCTCCATTTGTATTATCTGCAAGTCCACAATTTATAGGTTCATCTTCATTTACTTCTCCACCTGTTGTTATAAAAGGAACTGCATTAGGTAAGAATCTATTAAACACCGCAATTGAACGAGCTAGTTGAATTCCACCGTCTCTAGTTGTTATTCTAGGAGTATCAGCAGTTTCAGCACAACCAAAAATACTAATCTTTAACCCTTGTAGCTCTGCCAAAAAATTGGTCAAGTTCTCTTTATTTATTCTAGACATTTCTAGCCATTCACTTCCTAGCATTATGTTATAACCGCTTTCATAGGCTGATTCATGATTTTTATTAAATAAATCTTCACTCATAAATATTGAATTTGATTTTAATTCTTTCACAACATCGAATAAATGATTTAATAACCTTTGTGGTAAAGTATGTCCTATATCTACTCTTATTCCGTCTATGTCATATTCTCTAATGTAGTACCTCAAAACATCCTCAAAATGCTGCCACAATCCATAATTAGGTTCTCTTCCTTGAAATTTATTAGCCTTTATTGTGTCAAACATAACATAAGGCGCTTGATCATTATTCAAATAATTTTGAACTTCAGGGTACACATCCATAAATATCTTCAAAAAAGTAATATCTGTCCAAATAGGTTGTACATCATTAACCCAATCTGAATGTGCAGGTGGAGTTGTTATTTTCATTTCTTTTTCAACTAATAACAACAAATTTTCCCCCGTTTCTTCTGACCTCTCCTTTAACTTTTTCCATAAACTTGGATTTAATATATCTGGTGACTGAGAAAACTTTCTTAAATGCTGTTTTGTCTCTTTAGACTTATATATTATTTCTAAGTTATCATATGTACATTCTTCAAAAAATCCTAGTTCAGGTATCTTTGGAGTTTGAAAACCATCTTCATATTCTTTTTTAATCCAATATACCCAATCTGGATGCTCCTTTATTATGTCACTATCCCGCGCCGTAACTCTTGGCACAAAATCTATCACTACTCTTATTCCTAAAAGATGACAGGCTTCAACTAATGTAGCAAATTCATTGTTTAACGAGAAATCATCTATCTCATCTAACAATTCATCATGTAAATTCTCATCTAATTTAAAATAATTTTTTACTACAAAAGGGCCTCCTATATCTCCTTTTTTATATAATTCACTATATTCTGTTATAGGTAATAAATATAAAATATCTATTCCTATATTTTTTAGCATAGGTAATAATATAATTAATTTTAGAAACGTTCCCATTTCTAATTTACCGTCATGGTTATAGTCCCAAGCAGTTGAATATCTAACTAAAGAACAATATATTGAACTATTATCAAAATCATTACTTTTTGGCATTTCATAGTTTGTTGATTTTAAGAATTTTATTAACTTAAAAATATATTCATATGCATCTACTTCAATCTCATTTTCCTTTGCTGATACTATATTCTCAAAACATATAGTATTCCAAACTTTGGGCATCCATATTAAATATTTTTTCTTTTCCTTTTGTCTTTCTATAAATTTTTCTATTTTATTTAAATTACTTACTTCTATCATATTAATCACTCTCTATATACAATTTTAATTTCTTTTATTCAAATTTAAAAACTGTTTTCATGGTTTCCATTTCTCCAGATAATAACTCATCAAAAGCTTCTTTTCCTTCATCTATAGGACATATTTTGGTCACCAATTTCTCTAAACCATCTAACATAGTTGCACATTTTATAGCCTTTGGAAACAATAAATTATATTCACCAGCTCCTATTATTTTTATTGCCTTATCTTGATAATTAGCAGGATTAAACTTGAAGTTATAAGTAGAATCAATTCCTAGAATAACAATTCTTCCTCCTCTTTCTATCATAGCTTCGCATATATTCATTTGATTTCCTACAGCATCAATGATTACATCAAATTTTCTATTCATATTTATTTTTCTTAATTTCTCTTCTGTTAATTCCCCTGGATAATATGCATAATGAACTATTTCTTCAGAAAGTTTTTTTCTAAAATCATTTTTTTCAATGCTTACTGTTAATCTTGCTATCTTTTCGCAAACTATTTGGGAAAGTGCTCCCATTGGTCCAGCCCCTATTATAAGTACAGCATCCTCTGGTTGTATGTTTGCAGCTTTAATATTATGCAATACACAAGCTAACGGCTCAACTAATACCGCTGCTTCATAACTTAAATCATCTGGTATTTTATAGACAAAAGTTTCATCACAAACAAAGTATTTTGCAAATAATCCATCTTTAGTCATTCCAGCAACAGCCAATCTGCCATCATCACCTATACAAAAATTACTTTCACCATTTCTACAATAAAAGCATTTACCACAATATTGATTAGGATCTATAACTACCCTATCATTAACTTTCACAGTTTTTACCTTAGAACCAACTTCTTTTACTACACCTACTGCTTCATGACCTCGAATAATATCCGGTATACAGTTTAAATTTCCTTTTAACACTTGTAAATCCGTACCACATATTCCTGAATATTTTATTTCAATTTTCACTTCACATTCAGAACATATTTGTGGTTCATTCCTATCCTTTACTATAATTTCTCGATTTTTGTCAAAAACTAATCCTTTCATTTTTATCCTCCACTTCAAAACTTATTAATACAAGTAAGAAATTCTAGCCAAATAAATTATTATAGTTTTCTATTTTTTATTCCTTGATTTTCATCTTCCAATATAGTGTAACTCTTTTATATTTTGTTTTATATTGTTAACTTATACAAAATACAACTGCATTTTTCATTCTTTTATACAATTTTATTCCTTTTAGGTAAAATTTTCTTAAATCTTATTTAACCCTTATATATAGCATTGTATTCATCTATCAAGTTACTATCTAAATACTCTATAATCCACAAAACAATAAATTCATAGAAAAATGTCTACAAAATATAATCATTGCTTAATTTATTTTTAACTTATAAATGATACTATGATAATAAAAGAGAGGTGAAAATGAATGAAGAACTTAAACATTTGTATTGATATTGATGGAACCATAACAGATGCTTACTACTGGCTTGATCTTTGTAATGAATATTTTAATACTAATATTACTAAAGAGCAGGCAACTGAATATTGTATACACAAGGTAGTTGGTGTTACGGAAGAGGAATACTCCCAATTTTATGAAAAGTATAAATTCAATTTACATTCAACTGAGAAACTTAGAAATGATGCTAAATCAGTTATAACCAAACTTAACTTAGATAATAATATCTATTTTGTCACAGCAAGAGATAAAAGTCTCACTCTACTTACCATTAGATATTTAATAAAAAATAAAATTCCTTATGACGATTTATTTGTGTTAGGTAATTCTTATAAAGTTGATACTGCAAAGAATTTAAACTGCCATATATTTATTGAAGATAGCTATGATAACGCAATGGAACTTTCAAATGCAGGTTTTAAAGTGCTGCTAATTGACACAAACTATAATAGAAAACCTATAAATAAAAATATCATCCGCGTTTGCAATTGGTATGAAATCCATGAAATAATAAAAGAACTGTTATTACAAGACCAAGTAGTGTAATAACAGTTTAAAAATATAGTATGAAGTGTTATTAATTTTCTTTCATACTTCTATGAATAATATTTCTCTTTATCTCTTCAAATTCCTCTTCAGTTACTATTCCTTCATCAAACACATTCTTTAATTTGAAGAGTTCATCTGCTAAATCAAAATTTCTTGCACTATGTATATTTCCATCTTTTCCCACCCCCTCTTCTTCAATAGCTAATTCTTTTATTTCATCTTTATACTTTTTTTCTATAACTTCACCAGTTTCTTTTTCCAATTCAATAATATCTCTTTCTAAATTCTCTATTGTATATTTTTCACCAAAGGAACTTGATAATACATCTTTAAGTCGCTTTCCCATTGGTTTCATAGACATATATGTTACTCCACCAGATATTATGCCTCCTAAAATAGGAATTGCTTTTGATACTCCTTTAGCAAATGTGTCCTTTGTCATAGTTATACCTATTGCAATACTTATCTTCTTTATTATAGAATAATAAATAGTTTTAGCTAATGCCTTTTCTTGCAATTTTCTAAATACTTGCTTTGCCATACTATTTGAAATCAACCTTACAGCAGTAGTTGCACCACCAACCCCAAACATAGCTCCTAGAAAAAGTATTAGCTCATTTTTAACTTTTTCATCATCAATATTATTATCTTTCCACAGATCTTCAAAACCATACAAGTATGCCAATTCTTGTGCTATTTTAAGTGCTACTCCAAAGTACTGTAAAACATCTGCTGGAATAGCTGCCGTAATACCAAACCCACCTGGTAATCCTGCTATAAAAGAGGCTCCTGCGGTTTGATTTGTTCTTTTATTAATTACATTATCAGCTATTTTATTTAATACTTTTAAATTAATGCTAGCCTCTATTGTATTAAGCTTAATAGCTTTATTTATTCTTTCCTGAGAAATATAACCGTTTAACTCTTTTTCTAAAAAATCCTTTCTATTCACTCTAATGCCTGGTATTTTTAGAGCTAAAGTTAATACTGTTTCAAATCTTTTAGTTTTCTTCTCTAAATTGTTCATATCTATCGCCTCCCTTATCCTTATAGTTTATTACATTTTGTAAATAATTATAGTAAATTTATATTCTCTTTTAATATAACCTTAATTTTATATAAAATAAACTTATATACTAAAATACAGGTAAATTTAAGCACAACAGCCTCATCATTGGTATATCCAGTATACGATTTGTACGTATAAATAAATAGTTTTATTTCAAAATCATAATTACAAACTGGTGAAAACCTGTTTACTTTTACAAATAAAAGGTATAGAATGTCGTTGTATGTTCCAAAATTTGTAAGTATGAATATGTAGGATTTTTATTTTTTAAAATTGTAACAAAGGAGGTAAAAAAGATAACTTTAAGATTTAAAAATAAATAACAAAAATAAAATTCCGCATACAAAGATACTATAGTTAGGGGGAGAATTATGAAACATAAATTTATTACAATTTTTATTACAATTATCTTCACATCTAGTAGTGCTTCTGGATACACAAGTGTATCAGCAAAAGATACTGAAACTAATGATGCATATATCTTAAATGTAAATACTGATGAAAAATTATTCAATGAAAGTGATATGTTAACTGGATTATTTTTTGAGGACATAAATCACGGTGCAGACGGAGGATTATATGCAGAACTTATAGAAAATCGTTCCTTTGAGTTTAAAAACCCCTTAGATTCTTGGCAAATTGAACAACAAGGTTCAAACAATTCATCTGCTAAAGTATGCAAAGACAATCCTTTAAATAGCAATAATCCAAGTTATATAGAATTAATTTCTACAACTGATGGTGATAACTTAAAAATATCCAATGATGGTTATAAAGGCATAACTGTTAAAGATGGAGATAAATATGATTTTTCCTTTTGGGCTCGTAATGTTGAAAATGGTAAATCATTAACTGTTCAAATAGAAGACGAAAATGGAAATATCATTTCCGAAAGCAAAAAAATTAACAAAATAAATAATAAGTGGACTAAATTTGAAGGTCATTTAAGAGCCAAAAAAAGCACTTCTAATGCTAAGTTTACAGTTTCAATAAGGGATGAAAGCAAAATAGATTTAGATATGGTTTCTCTATTTCCACAAGATACTTGGAAAAATAAGAAATATGGCTTAAGGAAAGATTTAGTTCAAAGACTTAAAGATTTAAAGCCTAAATTTTTACGATTCCCAGGTGGATGTGTTATTGAGGGTAATAAAAAAGAGGAAATGTATAATTGGAAAAATACTATTGGGAATGTAGAAGAAAGAAAAGAAATCCCTAATATATGGGGATATAATCAATCATTTGGTCTTGGTTTTTTTGAGTATTTCCAATTATGTGAAGACATTAATACTATTCCCGTTCCAGTTCTAAACTGTGGTATGACATGTCAGGCTAGAGGTGTTAATGGAGTTCCTAATTACATGGGAGATATAGGTGGCGATCTTAATTCATTTATACAAAATGCTGTTGACTTAGTTGAATACGCTAATGGAGATGAAACAACCACTTGGGGTAAAAAGAGAGTTGAAGCGGGTCACAGGAAACCTTTTAACTTAAAATATTTGGCTATAGGTAATGAACAATGGGGAAATGAATATCATAAAAGATTTGAAGAATTTCAAAAGGTACTAAATAAAAAATGTCCAGGCATAACATTAATATCCTCGGCCGGTCCTTCATCATCTGGTTCATTATTTGATGATAATTGGAATTGGATAAAGGCAAAAGTACCTAACACTGTAGTAGATGAACATTATTATATGGATCCTGATTGGTTTTTGAATAATACTAATAGATATGATAAATATGATCGAAATAACCAAAAAGTATTCCTTGGTGAATACGCTTCCCAAAGTAACACTTTAAGATCTGCACTTGCTGAAGGTGCTTATTTAACAGGCCTTGAACGAAATTCAGATATAGTAAAAATGGCATCTTATGCACCATTATTTGCAAAATCAGATGATTATCAATGGTCTCCTAATATGATTTGGTTTAATGGTAGTACAAACTATGCTACACCAAATTATTATGTACAAAAATTATTTAGTACTAATTTAGGAACTCAAATTCTTAAAGGAGATCTTATAAAACCAACTATACCAAAAAATAATGATATTAAAGGAGGAATACTCCTTGGTGGATGGTCAACACAAGTTCAATACGATAATGTAAAAGTAACAAATAATAATACTGGAGAAGAGATATTTAGTGATAACTTTGACATCGATAATGGC
This sequence comes from Clostridium cibarium, assembly GCF_014836335.1. Classification (GTDB taxonomy): domain Bacteria; phylum Bacillota; class Clostridia; order Clostridiales; family Clostridiaceae; genus Clostridium; species Clostridium cibarium. The sequence continues at coordinate 20,583 of NZ_JACSRA010000016.1, read as the reverse complement.
AAATGGAATAAAGTAAGTGGAAATTGGTCTCTCAAAGATGGAAAATTAGAATTAGATCAAATAGCTGATAATTGCAAGGTAATAACTAATAGTAATAACTGGAGCAATTATACTTTTGAAGTAGATGCAAAAAAACTAGGTGGTAAAGAAGGTTTCTTGGTTGGATTTGGAGCAGAAGACTCTTCAAACTACTATTGGTATAACTTGGGTGGATGGAATAATACTAAAACTGCTGTAGAAAAGATAGTAAATGGATCAAAATCAACTGTAAGTGAAGCTGATGCCAAATATGCAACTATAAATACTGGAGAAAATTATAAAATAAAGGTAGTTATTAATGGAAATAAAGTAAGCTGTTATGTTAATGGACAATTGACTAATGAATTTACTCAAGAAGGAAGAGGTACTGACGTATACACGTCTACTAGCTACGATTCAAGTTCAAATGACTTAATAGTTAAGGTTGTGAATGTAGCAGATAAAGACAAGAAAATCAAAATTAATATAAGTGGAAGTCAAAATATTTCTTCAAAAGCTAGTGTAGAATATATAACTGGTGAAAATACAAGTGCTACTAACTCATTTGAAAATCCTGAAAATATATCTATAAAGACTAAAAAATTATCCTACATTTCAAATAATTTTGATTATAACGCTGATAAAAATTCAGTGTCTGTAATAAGAATAAAATTAAAATAAATAAAAGTAATTTAAAATTCCATAATAAAAGCTTTGGGGAATGTAGATAGATTTGTGTAAACTGAATAAAAACGACTACTTCTTGTCAACAATCAAGATAATAAATTGTTACAAGAAGTAGTTGTTTTTTCTAAAATAAATTTTTATTTATTCTTTTCAACTATATGATCAATTAACGGATTCATTTGCTCTAAGAAGTTTGTGATATCTTCAAAAATTATACCCTTATTAGTAATTTGAGTATTTAAGTTATCAATATCATCTGTTACTCTATCATAATATTTAATAGAATTATTCATATTATCATTTATATTTTGTATTTCTATATTTGACTCATTAATTACTGTAGATATCTTTCCATTAATATCACTAACTCCATCTACATTAACTTTTATTTCTTCAAAAATTTCTTCTGTATTATTTACACTCTTATAACTTTCACTTAGTGCATTCTTTGAATCTTTAAGTGATATATTAAGCTTATTAGTATCCTGCTCCACATTTCCCATGCTTGTATTTACGCCATTAACTAATTCTTTAATCTTTCCAGATAATTCTTTTACCTCTTCCGCAACAACAGCAAATCCTTTTCCTTGCTCTCCTGCTCTTGCTGCTTCTATAGACGCATTTAGGGCTAAAAGATTAGTTTGATCCGCTATATCTATAATACTTGTTGTATATTCCTTAATCATTACATAGGATTTTTGAAATTGCTCAAAGGTCTTCTCAATAATCAGAAAACTATCTTCTACCGATTTAGAACTACCCTTTAAATCTACAACCTTCTTTTGTGCATCATCTACGCACCTCAATATATTATTCATTCTATCATTAAATTCATCTGAAACATTTTTTATATCATTAAAATGTCCTCTAAAGTTTGATATAGATGTATTTACTTCTTGAGCCTTGCTTTTTACTTCTACAAATGATTCTTCAATTCTTTTTAATTCATTGCTTGTACCACTTTCCTCTTTAATTAAATCATTTGTTCTATTATTTAAATAGTTCACAGAATATTTAAGTGGATACATTTTTTCACTTAAATCACTATTTTTTGTTTTAGTATTATCATTAATTACATTATTTTCAATTATTTTTTTACGTCCAAATAAACCCATTTCATCATCTCTCCTCTATTCAAAAACAACACATACCATTGTTTGATTTACGTGTTGCTTATTATATTGTTCCCCTTCCCCGATAATGCCTATATGTTGTCCAATCGAGCTCATCATTTGCGCATATTCACCAGTAAAATTTCTGCTTTCAAATAACATAAATCTATATATACAATTTACTGAAAATATACTTGATATATTAGAAAAATCATCTTTTATTCTTTTTAATGTATTATTTATTGCTTCTTTATAATCTATTAGCTCTAATATATTCAAAACATCATTCTGATTAATTCTTTTAAAACAGCTTAAGTCGCCATTTTCCCCTACCAATTTAATAGCTGTTAAAAATTCTTCCTTTCCTATTACTCTTGCTAAAGGATTTGTAAGTACATAATTAGATATTTCATCTTTTGTAATACCTAAAGTTTCGCAATACACCTTTGCTGCACTCTTTCTATTAAGTTCTAAAATTCTTCTATTTTCTACATCTACTTTAGTCGCAACAAAATTTTCACTTTTAACCTTATATATATTTTCACTATATACTTTCACTTTCCCATCTGTATTTTTAATTAGTACATATACACAAGCATCATTGTATATTTCTCCATTTAATGATACACATTTAACTCCATCCCTATCAGCTCCTTGAGCAGTTCCGCCAATTAGAGGTATATTCTTTTTGCTTATTGCTGAACTAAGTGTAGATACTATTTTTTCTTCTGACCCAGTACAAAATTCCATACAAACTGTATTATCATTCCCAGCATCAATTCTTTTAACACTATCTTCTAACGGCTTAATATCTTTTATTGGAAATGTTTTTACGCTTTGCAAAACACCAGCTTCCACTTCTACTCCACTTTTCATTGCCCATACTACAACATTATCTTTTACTATATTTCTATTTGCAAAGCTATAACCTGTTGTACCTATAACTATTGCACTTGGATACTTTTGCCCTACTAATCCTACTACTTCTTTAAATTTACTAGCTTCTGCAAAAACAAATATTATTTTTGAATCATTAAGTCCAGCTGTAGCCTCTTCTATTGATTTTTGTATATCATCACCATATCCTACTCCAATATAATCTTTCAATATATCTTCACTCCTTTGACTATTAATCTCTTATCTCTTACATACTTAAACGGCATCATTACCATAATATTTACATAATGGTACATTTTTCTTCATATTTATTATTTTCGAGTATTTTTTGTTATACTTTATGAAAATCCAGCTATTCTATAAATTGACTTTTAGTAATTGTTATGTAAGTTTCTCCTCAATAACTCAATTAGTTAGATAAAAAAAGCTTATTCTTCAATATAACTTGCACTCTAGCCTCTTTTCCATAACAAAACACTCCCTTTATAGTAACAGTTTTATTATTTTAACTGTCTACTATAAAGAGAGCATATCATATAGACTACCTTTATATATTTAAAGATTTTATATTTATTTTTTTAAACTTGTTCCATTTGTAGCTATAACTGCTTTATACCAATTAAAGCTCTTTTTCTTATATCTCTCTAAAGTTCCACTTCCATCATCATTTCTATCTACATATATAAAGCCATATCTCTTTTTAAGTTCTGCAGTTGATGCACTTACTAAGTCTATACATCCCCATGTAGTATATCCCATAAGTTCAACTCCATCTTCAATAGCTTCAGCAACTTGAACTAAGTGATCATTTAGATATTTAATTCTATAATCATCAATTACAGTCTTATTACCATTTTCATCAGTGATAAGTTCATCAACAGCACCTAACCCATTTTCAACTATAAATAATGGTTTTTGATATCTATCATATAATAAATTAAGAATATACCTTAACCCCTCTGGATCTATTTGCCATCCCCATTCAGAAGCTTCTAGGTATGGATTTGGTACTCCTGATAGAATGTTTCCAGGTCCTTTTTTATTCTTTTCTGGATCTGAAGTAGCACAAGCACTCATATAATAACTAAATGAAATAAAGTCTACTGTATTTTTTAATATTTCTTTATCTCCTGGTTCCATTTTTATTTCTATATTATTTTCTTTAAAAAATCTATTCATATATCTTGGATATTCTCCTCTTGCATGAATATCTGCAAAGAAAAGATTTTCCCGATCTTGTTGCATCGCCTTAATCACATCACTTGGCATTGAAGTTAATGGATAATTCGGTACTCCAAGGATCATACATCCTATTTTGAATTCTGAGTTTATTTCATGTCCAATTTTAACTGCCAATGCACTTGCAACTAATTCATGATGCATAGCTTGATATAAATCTTGCTTACTTAATTTTTCCTTTGGTGTCCAAATACCTGCACTCATGTATGGTGCATGAATTGCAGAGTTTATTTCATTGAAAGTTAGCCAATATTTTACCTTATGTTTATATCTAGTAAATATAGTTCTTACATAGTTTTCAAAAAATCCTATTAACTTTCTATTAACCCACCCGTCATAATTTTTAGCAAGTGCAAGTGGTGTTTCATAATGTGAAATTGTTACTAATGGTTCAATTCCATACTTAGCTAATTCATCAAACACCTTATCATAAAATTCTAACCCTTTCTCATTTGGTTCTTTATCATCACCATTTGGAAATATTCTTGACCATGCAATTGATAATCTAAAAGTCTTAAATCCCATTTCAGCAAATAATTTAATATCTTCTTTGTATTTGTGGTAGAAATCTATTCCAATGAGTTTCATATTATCTTTTGTTGGCTCATTAGTTAACGGTCCCATTATCCCCTTTGGAGCTATATCCTGAGTTGATAATCCTTTTCCATCCTCATTATACGCACCTTCAAATTGATTAGCAGCTGTAGCTCCTCCCCATAAAAATCCTTCTGGAAATTTAATTGACATAATTATTCCTCCTAAACTTCATATATTATTAATGCATTTCGTTTATTATACTTAGTATTTCCTAAATATAATATTAATTTATATAAAAAATACCTAAGAAATATAAAGAGAACTCTCATTTTATATTTCTTAGGTCTAGCCTGCATTACCAGTAACAATCCTATTAAAATAATATTTTTTATTAAAATCTAAAATACAATACCACAAAGAGTATTAGCATTTTACCATATAACAATACTGTGTATTTCCTTGTATGACAAGGTTATCATAGGATTTTATTTTTGTCAATATTTCTATTTTTTATTCATTTTATACGGTTATACTTTCTCCCCTTCTATTTCCACATGAATTTTTCACTTTTTTTACTTTAATTGATAGCAAAAACTTATTGTGCTACACTGGAAAAAATAGCATTTATGAAAGGAGAAATACTATGTACGATTTTGAAACTATAGTTGATAGAAAAAATACAGGATCAGCAAAATGGGAACAAATGAAGGAATGGACTCCAAACGTTTCCGCTGAAATAATTCCATTTTCTGTTGCAGATATGGAACTTAAGAACCCACCTGAAATAATAGAAGGATTAAAAAAACATCTTGATTCTACTATTTTAGGTTATACAAAAACTACAGATAACTATTTAAATTCAGTATGTAATTGGATGAAAAAAAGACACGGATGGGAAATAAGTCCTGAATGGATAGTTGGCTCTCCAGGTGTTGTAGGAGCATTCTACTCAGCAGTTAAAGCTTTCTCTGCCCCAGGGGAAGGGGTTATAGTTTTAACCCCAGCTTACTATCCTTTTTATGGAGCAGTAAGAAAAAATAATAGAAAACTAGTTACTAGCGCACTAATTACAAAGGGATTAACTTATGAAATCGACTTTGATGACCTAGAGAAGAAGGCTCAAGAATCAAATAATAAGATACTACTATTCTGTAGCCCTCACAATCCAACCGGGAGAGTATGGAATAAAGCTGAATTAGAAAAGATAGGTGAAATTTGTTTAAAAAATGATATTTTTATTATTTCTGATGAAATACATTTTGATCTTATTATGCCAAGCTTTAAACATACTGTATTTGCTTCAATTTCTGAAGATTTGGCAAACAATATGATTGTATGCACTGCACCTAGCAAAACATTTAATTTGGCAGGGCTTCAAACATCCAATATTATAATTCCAAATAAAAAAATTAGAAATACGTATTTAAAAGAAGTAGAATCGAATGGATTCTTTGGCCTTAATATTTTAGGATATAAAGCTTGTGAAATTGCATATACGGAATGTGAAAATTGGTTAGATGAATTAATAAAATTAGTTTACAATAATCATGCAAAATTAAAGGAATACATCGAAGAAAATATTCCAATTATTAAAGTATTCGACCTTCAAGGAACTTACTTACAATGGATGGACTTTAATGGGCTTGGTTTAACCATAAATGAACTAGAAAAATTAATGCATAAATCTCAACTATTCTTTGATGAGGGATATTTATTTGGAAAAGAGGGAAATGGATATGAGCGTATGAATTTAGCATGTCCAACAAAACCTTTAATTGAAGCTCTGGAAAGATTAAAAAAAGTGATTGATAATATACACAAATGAAATTAACCATACAACATTTAGATATTATTGGATACCACTGCTCTCCATACTTTCCACATAAATATGATATTAAAATGTAATAATAGTGGTCACTTTACTAAAATTTCTCAAAGATTTACTAACTTTAAATCATTAATAACACAATCCTCAGAACTCCACTTTATCAAAACACTTAATTTTTTAAATTTTTAACCATATTTTGCTTAACTTTATTAAGTGATTCATATAATTTATTTATAAATCTATTTATTAAATAGATTTAAAATTAAATTGATTTTTATAGGAGGCTATTAATGAATTTAGATCAACCAAATTCAAATGACTGTACAAGAACTTTTAATCGTTCAAGAAATGTAGTTCCTTCAAGTGGATTATGCTCAAGATGTATTGATGGATGTCGTGGAAATTGTGAGGTATTTAAATCTACTTTTCGTGGCAGAGAACTTATCTATCCAGGTCCTTTTGGAGAAATAACTGCTGGAGGAGATAAAGATTATCCTGTAGATTATTCACATTTAAACATACATGGTTATGCACTAGGTGGAAAAGGTCTTCCAAATGATGCTGTGGCAAATTCTGATAATGCTCTTTTCCCTACAGTTAATACTGAAACAGAATATGGCTGGGATAAAAAAGTAAAAATGAGTGTCCCTATTTTTACAGGAGCACTTGGATCAACTGAAATTGCTAGAAAGAACTGGGAACACTTTGCTATAGGGGCTGCAATCTCTGGAGTAACTATTGTATGTGGAGAAAATGTTTGTGGTATTGATCCCGGACTTGTACTAGATAGCAATAATAAAGTAAAATTTTCACCTGAAATGGATAGACGAATAGAAGTTTACAAGAGATATCATAAAGGATTTGGAGAACTTCTTATACAAATGAACGTTGAAGATACAAGACTTGGAGTTGCCGAATATATTATAGAAAAACATGGTATAGAAACAATCGAATTAAAATGGGGTCAGGGCGCAAAATGTATAGGGGGCGAAATTAAGGTTAATAGTCTTGAACGAGCTTTAGAATTGCAAAAAAGAGGATATATAGTAACCCCTGATCCTTCTGATCCAATTAATCAAGCAGCTTTTAAAGATGGTTCAATCAAAGAATTTGAAAGACATAGTCGTCTTGGATTTATTAGTGAAGATGAATTTATGGCAGAAATTCGAAGACTTAGAAAACTAGGTTTTAAAAGAATAACTCTAAAGACTGGTGCTTATGGACTTCCTGAACTTGCAATGGCAATAAAGTGGTCTTCTAAAGCTAATATTGATTTATTAACTATAGACGGTGCTTCTGGTGGAACTGGAATGAGTCCTTGGAGAATGATGGAAGAATGGGGTATGCCATCTATTTACCTACATTCAGCAGCCTATGAATTCTTAAAAATTTTGGAAGACAAAGGAGAAAAGGTTCCCGACGTTGCTTTTGCTGGAGGTTTTTCTTCTGAAGATGGAGTATTTAAAGCACTAGCTCTAGGCTCACCTTTTGTGAAAGCAGTTTGTATGGGAAGGGCTCTTATGATCCCTGGTATGGTAGGTAAAAATATAGATAAATGGCTAAAATCTAATGATCTTCCTAAAACAATTAGTGAATTTGGTAAAACTCCTGAAGAAATTTTTGTTTGCTATGAAAAAGTTAAGAATTTAGTAGGATCTAAAGAAATAGAAAACATTCCTCTTGGAGCTATTGGTATTTATAGTTATTCTGATAAAATAAAAGTCGGGCTACAACAACTTATGGCCGGAACAAGATGTTTCAATCTTCCTTCTTTATCTAGAAAAGACCTTATGAGTCTTACTGAAGAATGTACAAAAGTTACTAAGATCCCTTATATTATGGATTCTTATAGAGATGAAGCTATGGATATTTTGAATAAATAGGAATTATGGCTGCAGTTTATATAACTACAGCCATAACTTTTTATATCATCTGCATAGTTTTTTACAAGACGTCTTCTTTTTGCGAATTTATCAAAAATCCTGTCTTTCTAATACCAAGAGGTTCAAATAATTCTTCTTTCAAAAATTCTATAAATTATTGTTTAAAACTTTAGATAATAGTGTAACACTATACCAAATAAATGCATAATATTAAAAATAATTGTTAATTTAATCTATTAATTAAATTAGGAGATATGAGAATATGACATGGACAAGTAATTGGCTTACTCTGCAAAAAACTTGTGTCAAAATGAAACTTGGCAAATCTAAATTGAGGATAAATCCTTGCAAGGTAGCAGTAATAGTATATGACATTAATGGTCTATTTATATGTGAAGTCGTTAATAATTTAAAAAACATTCAAAAGGAAACTGAAGGAAAAGTTGAATTTCAATTTTTTTCTTCTAACGAAAAACAAGATACACAAAATAAAATTCTTGATAAAATATTACAAAATGAAAATTTCAAACTTTTATTAGTAGAACTAGTTGACCTAAATGCTTCACAAGAAGTAATTAATAAAGTGAAACAACATAATATTCCTATAGTTTTATTTAGTAGAGAACCACCTAATAAAAACCCTATTAAATCTTATTACAAGGCTATATTTGTAGGAACTGTTTTAGAGCAAGCAGGTATCCTAGAAGGAGAAATCCTTATTGATGAATGGAATAAAAAGAAATCAATTATTGACAAAAACAAAGACAATATAATGCAATATATCATGTTTAAAGGACAAAAAGATAATTTAGAAGCAATTGCCAGAGCTAAGTATTCAGTTCTTACAATAAAAAATTCAGGGATAAATATTATGGAACTTGATTTAGCTTATAGTGATTGGAACAATAAAGAGGAAGCTAAAAAATTAATGGAGTTACTCTTTTTACGATTTGGCAATAAAATTGAAGCCATAATTTCAACCAATGATACCATGGCAATAGGTGCCATTGAAATACTACAAAGGCTTGGCTATAACAATGGAAATAAAGAAAGAACAATACCAATTGTTGGTGTTGATGCTGTCCCTGAAGCTAGAGAACTTGTTAAAAAAGGATTTATGACAGGTACTATTATTCAAGATGCTCACGCTATGGCTGAAGCTATTTACATTACTGGAATGAATTTAGCTTTAAACAAAAATCCACTTGATGGAACAACATATAAATTTGATGATAGCGGAGTTACCATTCGTATTCCTTATAGTAATTATGTACCTAGTTAATATAACTTAAATGATTGGCATTTGTTACAGATAACTATATCATTTTTAGTTCCATTACATGAAAAAAATCACTAGCTTAGTATTACTATGCTAGTGATTTTCATTTTTAAGTCTAACTGTTATAATTCTTTATAGCAAAAATAATCAAAATCAGCTGCTTTATTACTTCCAGTGATATCAATACAATTCATTCCCACAAAGGCTCCTGTAAAAAATCCTCCCCCTCTTATATAATCATCAGACAATTTTCTAGATTCAAAAGTAACAGGTATCTTTACCCAATCAATTCCATCAAAGGAGTAAAAATATTCATAACCTTGAACACGCACTTCAACTTTAAAATGCACATACTCAACATAACTTGGAATTGGTATAACTTCATTTTTAAGAGGCATATCAAAATTAAAATTGTCACAAGAAACAATATCAATTACTTTTCCTTTATCCTCATTCCATGTAACATGTATAGTAGACCAATTTTCTGTATTATAATAACATGTTAACCCTGCAGCCTGTTGAAAGGTATCTGGATCAAAGGATACACTTGTAGATGCATCAAACTTAAATGACTGCCATCTTCTTGCTACAAATGCTTGTGTAAATGTAGAAGTTAAAGATTCTTTACCATATAATCTTAAATTCCCTTTTCTTGCCTTTAACGATGCTATATCTTCTGTAAGTGGAATACGTAGTGATTGAAAGTTAATATTTAAACTCTCACTATCAAAATCATCTTTTTCCTTATAAGTTTTTTCCCACTTTACCTCTGGAATCTTAGGTACTTCAACATTAACTAACCCTTGTTTGCCTCCAACAACTTTTGGCCAGCCATTTACCCATTCTATTCTTTGTATAGAAGTTTCACGTCCAAGTGGGCAATATCCCCTTTGTTCAAGGACTGGTTGATTTCCTACGGGCAGTGGTCTGCCCACTAAATGAGCTAAATACCATTCATCAGTATGTGTATGAAGGAGGGATGCATGACCACATTTTTGCAATGGATTTCTAGGATCGTGCCAAGAAGTTAACAATGGATAATCAGGATCTACCTCATATGGTCCTTCTATATTTTTTGCACGAGCAACAGTTTCTGAATGTTCATAAGTTGTACCACCTTCTGCAGTAAAAAGATAATAATAATCCCCAATATGATATAGATGAGGTCCTTCTGTATACTTAATATCAGTTCCCTTATATATGATTTTAGGTTTACCAATTAATTTCTTTTCATCTTCAGAGTATTCCTGCAAAGCTATACCATAAAAATTATGATGATAAATTCTTTGATCCCAATACATATTTACAAGATACTTTTTTCCATCGTCATCATGAAATAAAGATGCATCAAATCCTGATCCATTTAGAGTAATGCGCTCACTCCACTCTCCATCAATGCTTTCACATGTAGTTAAATAATTATGACAATCTTTCCATATACCATCTGTTACTTTTACATCTGTATATATTAGCCAAAACTTTCCGTCATGGTAACTTAAATCTGGTGCCCATATCCCTCCAGAATTAGGATTTCCCTTCATATCAAGAAGTGATGTTGTCTTTAGCGGATGTGTAATAAGATGCCAATTAACAAGGTCTTTAGAATGATGTATCTGAACCCCTGGAAACCATTCAAATGTTGAAGTTGCAATATAATAATCTGTGTCAACACGGCAAATACTTGGATCAGGATTGAATCCCTTTAAAATTGGATTTTTAATCATACTTATAAATTCTTCCCTTCTATGTTTAATTCAGCTCTTTCTTTTAAATTAGCTGCAATTTCTTTATATTTTTTATCATCTAAATTATAGAAATTAATATCTATTAAAGCTAATACCATAAGTATTGCCGGAACGATTGTTGCAGTTATTAGTATGCCTGTTAATGCATGTGATGACTGGGCTTGATTTGCTACATATCCAAAGTTTCCTAATATAATTCCTGGTACTGCTCCCCCTAATGCCATTCCACATTTAAAGAAAAATCCAATAATAGCATAAATCAAACCACTTAAACGTTTTCCTGTAACGTATTCGCCATATTCAATAGTCTCAGGAATCAATGCCCACATAAATGCACCAGCAGTTAAAGAACCTATTGCTGTAATAACACGTGAAATTAATATTAATCCAACCATATCAGTTGGTATAATTAAAAGAGATAATGTGCCAATTACTGTTATGGCAAGTGAAATATTTAATAATGCTTTTTTTCCAATCTTTTTATTAATTTTAGGAATTAGTGGTATACATATAAATGCAGGAAGTGAACCTAATACTGTATACCATTGTACTAAATCAGGTCGTCCAACATTATAAGTAACATAATATATTCCTATTGAACTATTAATTGAATTAATACCAAATATCAATACAAAGAAGATACTTAACACTACAAGAGGTCTATTAGTTTTAAATTGTTCAAAAAGATCTGAAAACTTAATTTTATGATCCTGATTAACACTTTTCACTCTCTCTTTAGTGCTTGAAAAACAGAATAACAATAAAATTGCACCTGCTATCCCTAAAATACCCATTGTTATTTGCCAACCACCTGAAAGTCCAAAAGACTTTGAAAAATATCCTGAAAGTACTGGAACAAAATATGAAACAATTACCCCACCTAAATTAGCAAAAAACATTCTTACAGATGTCAAGCTAACAACTTCTTGATTATCATCTGTAATAGCTGATGTTAATGCCCCGTAAGGAACATTAATACAGGTATACGTAATTGAAAGTCCTACATAAGTGACATATGCATAAATTAGTTTACCTGTTTCTGAAAAATTAGGAGTAGTGAAACAAAGAAAAGCTAAAACAGCAAAAGGAGCTGCTCCATATAATAGATATGGTCTAAACCGTCCAAATCTAGTATTTGTTTTATCAACTAAAGTTCCTATGATTGGATCATTAATTGCATCTATAAACCTTACTACTAAAAACATCACCCCTGCTTGCGCTGCAGAAAGCCCAAAAACATTTGTATAGAAAAATAATAAGTAAATTGAAATAGTTTGATATATTAAATTACTTGCCAAATCCCCTGATGCATACCCTATTTTTTCTTTCATTTTAATTTTTAAATTATCCATTAAATTCTCCTCTCTTATTATAAAAATATTTTCCTCTTCTAGTCCATCATTGGAAGCTTATGCTATAGAGGATTGTATTAGCATATAGATAAAATAACTCCATAGCCAATTACAACAATTGTACAATACATATTATATTTTTATTTTTTTATTAAATTACAATGAGGTCACAGAAAAGTAAAAAAAAGTCTGACTCCAACTGAATATTGAAATCAGACATTAACTTCATAATTGGAACTTTCTACTTACCTTAGAGCAATTCAAATGCAACAGCTCATTATTTATATACTATAAACCTTTAGTTAGTAACTTAGCTTATAGAAAAAACTTAATATCTAATTTTTAAGTATTATACCTGTAGGTCCAAAATGATAAGAAATACCACCAATTGTTACCCATCCTGTCGCAGCAGAACCATCTGCCATAAAATAATACGTGTTTCTTCCTATAGTTTGCCAACCTGTTTGCATTATTCCATTATCATTAAAATAATAACGTTTTCCATTAATAACTTGTATTCCTTTTACTAATTGACCAAAGGAATTACTATAATAAGTATTATAGTCTAGTGTAAAGAAACCTATTTGTGCTGATCCATTTGCTGTGAAATAGTATGTACTACTTCCTACTACTTGCCAGCCTGTTTGCATAACTCCATTAGCATCAAAATAGTAACGCTTTCCATTAATAGTTTGTAAACCAACTGCTATTTGTCCAAGGTAATTACCATAGTAGATATACCCTCCCATTGTAAAAAAGCCTATTTGTGCTGATCCATCTGCTGTGAAATAATACTTTCTGTTGGCTACAACTTGCCAACCTGTTTGCTTAACTCCATTGGCATTAAAATAGTAACGCTTTCCATTAATAGTTTGTAAACCAACTGCTATTTGTCCAAAAGAATTACCATAGTAGGTATCCCCTCCTATTGTAAAAAAACCTAGTTGTGCCGATCCATCTGCTTTGAAGTAATATTTACTACTTCCTACTACCTGCCAGCCTGTTTGCATAACTCCATTAGCATCAAAATAGTAACGCTTTCCGTTAATAGTTTGTAAACCAACTGCTATTTGCCCAAGGTAATTACCATAATAAGTATTATATCCTATTGCAAAAAAACCAGTTTGTGCTGATCCATCTGCTGTAAAATAGTACTTTCTGTTGGATACAATTTGCCAACCCGTTTGCATAATTCCATTAGTATCAAAATAATACTGCTTTCCGCCAATCACCTTAAGACCTACTTGCATAACTCCATTACTGTTAAAATAGTAAGTATTTCCTCCAATAATCACCCATCCAGTATTAAATGATTTGGAAACTGAATATAAAGTTGAATTATCATTTTGTGTGCTCATCTTTTCACTTGCATACACAGGTTGTCCAACATAATTTAGTGCAAAAACAAGTAAAATAGTTGAAATTATTATTTTTTTACGCATATACATCATCCTTAATTATATTTTAATTATCTTGACTTTAATGTACATTAATCCCTAATTTTCTTCTAAAAATCCAATCAAAAACACTTGATATATTTTGGAATTAGTGTAAATACTAGTATTTTCACAATTTCATTATAATATTTTTTTACAATTTAAGCAAGTTTTATCATATTATATACAAAAACCAATATTATGGAACCTGCTTGTGTAAAAAAGGAGTTGTAATTAGAATAATTGCAAAGTCATTCTTATACAACTCCTTATAACCATATACTATATACTATATCCTTCATTTCTCCGCAGATAAGATTACTTTCTCAGGATTCCACGAATCATTTTCCTTTAGTATATTTTTAATTTTATACTGCTTTGCCTCTAATTTCGTTAGTTGTGGTCTAAACGAATTAATTACAGCCCCTCGTCCAAAATTTTTATATTCACTAAGTCTTTCTGTACTTGGATCTACATTTTTCATTTTTGTCCAGCCATTAACATTAATATGTTCTCCTAAATCACAACGTATAAAAGTAGCACTTGAGCATACTGGATCCTTTACATAACTTGGATGCCATGGGCGTCCTAGGTATACAGAATTAGCTGGTTGATTAGGATCACTTGTTAATTTACAATCAAGAAATACAAGTCCAATCTTGCTCTCTGTTAATGTACTTGGTGCTGTTACACTTGCACCTTCTTTATATTTTGAATTTATTTCACAATTTTTAAATACAGCTGTTGAAGCACCAAATATAAAATCAGTATGTCCAGTTATATAACAATCTTGAAAATATTGTCTGCCTTTTCTTACATAGAGAGTATCTTGATAACCTGTAAATCGGCAATTAACAAATACCTGCCTGTCTCCCATAGGCTCGCAAGCTACAGCTTGTTTGTTTTTTAGTTGTGAATTATTATAATCAAATGAATTTTCAAATGTGATATTTTTAGCAAAAAAATCATCACCTTCTAAAACTGTACTGGCACAATCCTCTGTTGTCCCTGAAACACTATTGCAGTTATCATATGTCAATACAGTTTTTTCTGCATTTTCTCCAATTAAACTAATAAACTTTTTATTCTCAGGCACTCTGATTACTTCTTTATAAACACCATTTCTAATATTTATTATATACCAAGAAGTATTATTATCAGGAACCGCATTAATAGCTTCTTGAACTGTAGTATAATCACCGCCTCCATCTTTTGAAACAACTATCTTTTTAATATCTGACGTTTTAGCACTCACAACACTACCAAATACTGACATCATCATAGAACAAACTACAATAAAACTCAAACTTTTTCTTAACTTCATATTTATTTCCTCACAATTTCATTAGTTCTTCAGCAATCGTTTTCATATCACTTGAATTAAATATCTGAAGTCTATATATCTATTGATACAATAATTATCTCATTTGTTTATTTAATTGTTCCTCCCATCAATATATTTTGACAATTTGATATTCAATAGATATTTACCAGTTGTTAATTGTACATTGTTGACTAAATATAACACAAACTTCCATAAGAATTTTATTTCACTTTCTAATTTTTGTCCATAATTATTACGTAAAATACCTTAATAGCATCGTAAACAACATCTTTGTATCTAAAATAAAAAAGCTGTAGCAAATGCTTCAGCTTTTTCTAATACATATAATTTAAATTTTTATAACTAAAATCAATACTTATTATAATTTACTATTCTTTTTTATTTTTTTTAATGCTTTTTTAGACCCTCTAGCAATGTCATTTGCCAGTTTTCTTTCTTTAAAATCTATAAAGAGCTGATTCATATCATAACCTTCTGGATAAAGTTCACTTGCCTTTATTTCTAATTTTATTCTTTTACAATTAACCTGAATAAATTCCTTATTGTATAATACAATAATATTGTTTAACTTATCTCTTTCTTTATATACAATTGCTGATTCATTATTTTCTAAAAGAATAATTCTATCACCTATAGAATATTCTAAAAACTCTTCTTCTATTTCTTCATCCTTGTCTTTTATAACCTTACTCTCTTCTAATAAACTGTAATTGTAATTTTTAGTATCCATATATATTCTTGCTCTTTCTATAATTGAATTATATAATCCCATCTTCTTAGAAATATACAATGCATTACTATCTCCAACTTTTCCTAAACTAAGTTTATATAATGGCTCTAAAGTTTCTATTTCAAATTCCATAGCTGCATTTTCAAAATCTGGATGTTCATTGGAGAAATTTTTTATTTCTCCATAATGAGTAGTTGCTACAGTAATACAGCCCTTATGATATAACTCTTCCAATATTGCTATAGCCAAAGCTGATCCTTCATTTGGTTCTGTTCCACTGCCAATTTCATCAAATAATAGCAATGTTGACTTTGTACTTTTCCTAATTATTTCAGCTAGATTTTTTATATGGGACGAAAATGTACTTAAGGCATTTTCAACACTTTGATTATCACCAATATCAACAAATATCTTTTGAAATACTGAAAACTCGGTTCCTTCTACAGCTCCTATATGGAATCCCGACTGTACTGCTAAAGTAAATAGTCCAACTGTCTTTAATACTATAGTTTTTCCCCCAGCATTTGGTCCAGTTATTATTAAACCTCTATAATTTTCACCAATCTCAAAATCTAATGGAACACTATTATTTATAAGAGGATATTTTCCTTTAATAATCTTTATATATCCACGATTATTTATTTTAGGTTTTATCCCATTTATTGCTTTACTATATTTAGCTTTAGCACAAATCATGTCATATTCAGATATAACCTCAAGATTCATCTTTAAATCCTTTATTCTTTCAAAAAGCATATCTGTTAGAGTAGATAATATTCTATATTCTTCAACATCCTCTTCTGCTTTTAATATAGACAACTCACTTGTATATCTCCCAATAATTTCTGGCTCTATAAACACAGTTGTTCCCTTTGATGATGTTTCAATAACAGTCCCTTGAATTTTATTTTTATAAGCTGATTTTATAGGAATTGTATATTTTCCATTTCTCTGACTAATAAAAAACTCTTGAATACACTCTTTGTTTTCGCCATTTTTAAGGAATCTATCTAATTTTTCCTTTATTTTATTTTCGCATATATCAATTTGCCTTCTTATTTTTTTAAGTTCTTTGCTAGCATTAGAGTCTACCATACTGCCTGTGATAGATTGATTTATTTCATCTTCTAAATAACTTAAATCAGAAATATTTTCTCCATAAAAACTTAATGTAGGTGCATATCCATCTTTATCCTTCATAAATTGCTTAACCTTTCTACATCCTCTTAAAAAATCAGATATAGTAATTAATTCATTGGGATCCAAGGAAGCTCCCTTCTCCATACTTTCTATAAGAAGTAAAATATTAGAAATGCCTTCTAGTGGTATAATATAAGATGCATCTAGTAATCTTCTTCCCTCTGATGTTTCATTTAATCTTTTATTTATAATCTTTATATTAGTACTAGGCTCTAGCTCATCGATTAATCTTTTTCCCAGTCCGCTAACACAATATCCTTTTATTATTTCTTTTAATTCGTAGTAATGTAATTTTTCTAATGTTTCTTTATTCATTCTATTAAACCATCCTTATATCTTTATTACACTACAAGCCTACGAAATCTTGATAGATTTCTTTTTTGTATAATAAAAAAGCTATGGATACTTCCACAGCTTAAAATTCAACAATTAATAGAGATAATTGTATTATCCTTATAAAGTAAATTCGTGGACTTGTATCTTTAATAGTAATAATTAATTCCACAACAAATAAATGGTATACTCCACCATTTTTAGAATTAATATTTAATTAACTATTTTAGATACTAAACACTCACAAAAATACCTCTCTTTTTTTGAAACCTATCTACTAAATAGTATATATTAAAATCACAAATTTGCCAATTGTATTTAAATATAATTTTCTTTCCTATAGTAACTTTGTAAATTTATCTATTATTTAATATATCATTATAAACCTTACTTTCTTTCAAAAGTTCATCATGATCTCCAATAGCATTAATTTCTCCATCCTTTAGAACTATTATTTTATCCATATATTTTAACACATTTGGTTTATGACTAATTATTATTATAGTTTTATCTGCAAGTTTTGTCATAATCAATTCATTAATCTGCCTTTCTGTATCTATATCAATATTGGAGGTTGCTTCGTCTAATATTATTATATTATTCTCAGTAGCCAAAGCTCTAGCTATAAGTATTTTCTGCCTTTGTCCCCCTGATAGTAAACGTCCGTTTTCTCCTATTTTATAATCTTCATCAAGTTTTTCATAAAACTCATATAAATTACAATCTTTTAAAATTTGTTGAAACTTTTCGTCTTTAATGTTTTTATAAAGGCAAACATTATTTTTAATAGTATCATTAAATAAATAACTATCCTGAGAAACTATAGATACATTTTTTCTATAATCATCAATATTTATTTTATTAATATCCATTCCATTGAGAAGAACCTTTCCACTATATGCTCTATAAAATCTCATAAACAAGGTAATTATAGTAGACTTTCCTGATCCATTTAACCCTATTAATGCTACTTTTTCTCCTGGATTTATCTGAAAACTTATATCCTTTAAAATATCTCTTTCACCATCATATGAAAAGAATATATTTTGAAAATTAATTTGTGGATTATTCCTCATCTCTTCTGTTAAAGAAACCGTACTTTTATTTTCTTCCTCTTCTGAATCCATTTGTAGAAACTCATAATATCTTCTTGTTGAAGGAAGTATATTTGATAGAACTAGTCCTAAATTAAGCACTGCTGATATAGGACTTATACAATAAATAGAATAAGAAATAAAAGAAACTATACTTCCAACAGTTAAGTTCAAGTCAAATACCATATTAGCACCAATAATATATAATATAGTTGTAATAAAAGATTGTAATGTACGATCAAATACAAGGTTAAAAGAATTTTGCATAGTCATTTTCTTTTCTAGCTTAATGACATTGCCTTGCATATCATTAAATTCTCCTATTTTTTTATTAAATAATCCAAATATCCTTACTTCTTTTATCCCACCTAAAGTATCTCCAAACCACCTTGCAAATTTAGAATATCCTGTCATATAGTGATTTGCCATTTGATTTCTTTCTTTTGTTAATTTCCTTGCAACAAAAAACTTTATAGGAATAAAGCATATAACTAATATGGTTAATTTCCAGCTAATTATACATAACCCTATAATTCCTCCTATTATATTAAATATTTGTGTTATGGTAATAAAAAAAACTCCATCAGCCACCATTGATATATTAGAAATATCATTATGTATATTGTTTAAAAGTTCAGTATTATTTGTTTTATTAAGTTCTGAAAGATTTATCCTTCTTAATTTATGAAATGACTTATTAAAAAGATTATATGTAATTTCTGCCTTTAAAGTTGCTCTCACATTTTCTTTCCACAACTCTATCGAATTATCTATAATTACTAATACTAATGCAAGAATAGAATAAAAAATCACAACATTTTTGTTATTGCTTAAAAAACCATCGTCCATAATGCCCCTATTAATTAATGGAGAAATTATAGCTATTAGTGAAGAAATAAGCAAAAAAATAATAATTGCAAAAATCTTTCTCCCATTTCCCTTTAATAAATTAATCAACTTAAGCATTGTCTCTTTATTGTTCATATTATCATTCTCCTCTCTATATGAATATCGTCTATATTTTTTTACACTTTATATTTTTATTACTTTTTTTCTATTTATTGGATTAAAATCTACAAAATATCAACAAACTCAATTTGCAATTTTAGCAACTATGATAAATAAACAGAAATAAAAACATTATCGAAGAAGAAATAATAATACATGAGGTTAGAAGTAATAAAAAATAATGCAAATATTTAAAAGAGGAGTCAAAAGAATGAATTCGAAGTATAATAATTTATTTGAAACTTTTAAATTCCCATGTAGAATTACTACTAGAAACAGATTAGTAATGGCATCTATGACAACTTGGTCAAGTAACGAATATAGAACTATTTCTGATGATTAATTAAACTACTACAATGAAAGAGTTTATGATGTAGGTAATAAAGCGGTTTCAAAACTGCTTCTCTCCATACTATAATAAAAGATGAATTCGGTTAATTAAACTTGACTTAGATTATATACATGCTTCATTAGAAAATATTCTTTCCGCAAAACCTGTAGACAGTAAAGATGAAAAAATAACACTTGAATCCATTCTTAAAATTGTAAAAGATACTATTCCTTTAATCGCATTAGGTAAAACATTAATTATAAATCCTAACTGGACTGAGCTAGTAGCAAATGATAAAGAAAATGAAATTGCAACAAAACTCAAAATTTCAAAACTAAAATAGCTTCATATACCTAAAAACCTTTGGAATTCAATTGAAAAAACACCTGATTGGTTTGAAATAAAAGAATAAAATAAGAATAAGATTGACTGCATAATCAAATATAACACGCTTAATCGAGTAGGAGGTAGATAATTATTTTATCTACCGACCTCTCACACCACCGTACGTACCGTTCGGTATACGGCG
>NZ_JACSRA010000015.1 GCF_014836335.1 Clostridium cibarium | reverse complement strand
GTACTATCCAGTTTTAGTATTTGAAAAGAAAGATAAAAATATAACTGGAAATGAAATTTCCAGTTATAAAACATATCCAATATTCAATTTACACAAGTTATTCTACATCCTCATTATATATACTTTTTAAAACCTTGGACAGAATCTATGTCGTATCCTGATGCTTGATAAAATTTATAAGCACTTTTCCTATATGAAGATGATACAAGCATAGTATAGGAACAGTTTAGTTCGCTAGCATAATTCTCAAGATAATCTATTAGACTCTTTCCAATTCCAAGTCTTCTGTAATTATTCTTTACAATTAAATTTTCTATAACCATAAATGGACGACAACTACCTATAATATCTTGGCATATAACACCTAAAACAGAACCTACTAGGTTATTATCATCATCTTTTGCACCTAGCAAAATATAATTATTATTAGAATCTATCCAGTGAAAAGTCTTTTTCATTTTTTCTAGATTTGCTTCTACATATAGAAGTTCTTTATATAAATCTGCTAATTCAGTAATATCCTTAGTGCATATTTTGTTTATGTTAACCATTATAAGCTACTCTCCCTCACCTAAATTTTAAGTAATTCATCTATAAATTGTTCTGACAGATTTATAGAACCAATAGCATTTACTGTGCCTGTCATAAATACGGTGCTATCATTTTGTATTTCGATTTTTAGATTTCCTCCAGGCATATGAACAGTAACTTTGTTGTTAATAAGTCCTAATTTATAAGCGGCAGTAGCAGCAGCTGAACTGCTGCTTCCAGATGCTAGAGTGTAGCCAGCACCTCTCTCATAAATTTCAATTTGTATATTATCCCTATCCATGACTTTCAATAGTTGCATATTTATTCTGTTTGGAAAGTTTCTCGATGATTCGACATACTTACCTAATTCAGAGGCTTTTTCTTTTGAGATATTTTCCATAGGAATTATGCAGTGAGGATTTCCTATAGACAAGCATGTTACTCTATATTCTTTGTTATTAAAAGTCATTAGTTCATCAATAACTTCTCGAGAAGGACCTGTTACAGGGATTTTATCGCTCAAGAAAGTTGTTTTCCCCATTGAAACTTTTAATAAGTCTCCATTTTTATTAAGGTACTCTACATTAACATTTCCACCTAAAGTATTTAGGACAAATGACTTATCTTTGATATAACCTGAATCTTTTAGATATTTTGAAAATATTCTAACTCCATTTCCGCTTTTTTCAGCTTCACTACCATCAGGGTTAAATATGCGTAGTTTTATTTGTCCTCCTTCCCAAATTGGACCGAATAAAATTCCGTCAGAACCAACTCCAAAGTGTCTGTCACAAATTAGTCTCACTCTTTTAGTGTTTAAATCTAATTTATTTCTATTTGGATCATAAATAATATAATCATTACCTAGTCCATGATATTTTTTCAATATAATTTCCATTTTTCGCACTCCTTAATATTTATATAATAAATTATATTTAGCATTTTTGGTTTTTAATATAGTGTTTATTGTTAATAATATTGCAAAAAGTGCTGTGTGATGATACTGTGGCTTTTTAAGTGTTTATAAATAGTGAAATTATAAACCTTAGAAAGGTGAATTTAACAAGATTAAAGTGTTATTAAAATAATTGTTAAGTGTGGCAATATAAACACGATAAATATATTAGGGTTGACAAAATTCGAGAAAAAATGATGAAAGTACACAAGGAGGAAGTAATGGTTAAGTTGATGGGAAATTTAAAGATGTGGGCAAAATTGGCTGTTTTGATTGTTTTTGTTTCTATATTTATAATAGTTGTAGGTATTATTGGGTTACAAAATATGAAGAAAATTAATTCTAATGCCGCACTTCTTCATGATTATAATCTAAAAACTATAGAAGAGGTTAACTTATTAAGACAGAGTTATTCAGATATAAGAACAGCATTAATTAAAATGGCATATAAAGAAAGAAAAGATCCTGGTGAAAATGAGGAGATTGTTAAAGAAGTACAGGATTTAACTAAACAAGCTGGAGAATTATTTGCCAAGATTAAAGCAACAAATGAGTCGGAAAGACAATATATGGGGCAAGATGAAAAGGAGAATGATGGGAAAGTTTTTGAGAAGATAGAAACTTCATCAAAGATATATCTAGATATGTCCCAAAAGGTGTGTGATTTCGGAACATCAGGGGATTATAAATCAGCTATAAAGGAGATATCAGGAGCCTCAAATGCTAGAGCATCCCTATTTGA
The DNA here is from genome assembly GCF_014836335.1 of Clostridium cibarium. Taxonomy (GTDB): domain Bacteria; phylum Bacillota; class Clostridia; order Clostridiales; family Clostridiaceae; genus Clostridium; species Clostridium cibarium. The sequence continues at coordinate 92,299 of NZ_JACSRA010000015.1, read as the reverse complement.
AGGATTAGGAGAACTAATTGATATGGCTGTGAAAGAAGCAGATGTAATGTCTCAGTCAAATAATTTAACATATGAGAGTTCTAAAATTATGATTATATCTATCACAATAATAGGGTTTGTTTTAGCTATAATACTAGGAACAAGTATGGCTATAGCGATATCAAAGAAGCTTAAGAAGGTTGTTAAGTTTGCTGATGATTTAGGAGAAGGAGATTTAACTAAAGGGATAGATATTGATTCAAAGGATGAAATAGGAGAACTATCTATAGCATTAAATAAAGCAAAAGATAATATGAAGCTTTTGTTGACAGAAATAATTAGTAGTACTGGAGAGATTAATGCTTCAAGTCAAGAATTGTCTGCTACAGCAGAAGAAGTCTCATCAAGTATGGAAATGGCGAATGAATCTACAGGACAAATTACAAGAGGAATTCAAGATTTAAGTGCTACAACAGAAGAAGTTACTGCATCAACAGAAGAGATAGGAAATGCAACAGAGCAATTAAATATTAAAGCAAATGATAGTTTTAAATCAGCAAATAAAATTAAGGAAAGAGCTGTTGAAGTTAGAGAAAAAGCTGCTAGGAATATAGAACAAGGTAATGAAATATATGAAAAAAATAAAATAAATATATTAAAGGCCATTGATGAAGGAAAGGTTGTTAAAGATATTACAGTAATGGCAGATTCTATTGGAAATATTGCAGAACAAACCAATTTACTTGCATTAAATGCTGCAATTGAGGCTGCAAGAGCAGGAGAGATGGGAAAAGGATTTGCTGTGGTAGCTGATGAAGTAAGAAGTTTAGCGGAGCAATCTTCAGAAGCAGTATCTAGCATTCAAGCTATGGTAAGTAGGATTGAACAAGCGTTTGAAAATTTATCTAATAGTGGAAAAGAAGTTTTAGAATATCTTGAAACAGGGGTAAAACCAAGTTATGAGTTACTTATAAGTGTGGGTATTCAATATGAAAAGGATGCAGATTTTGTTAATAGTATGGCTAGTGACATAGCTAGTTCATCAAAACAAATGAAGGAAGTTATAGATCAAGTATCCTCTGCAATGGAAAGCTTATCTGCAACTTCTGTTGAGTCAGCAACAAGTTCTGAAGATGTATTAAATAACATAAATGAAATAACACATGCTATAGATGAAGTGGCAAAAGCTTCTCAAAATCAAGCTAAAACATCTCAAAGTTTGACAGAACTAGCTAACAAGTTTAATGTTTAGATATAGAATAGAATTAAAATAGAGAGGAAGAAATTCCTCTCTATTTTGCATTAAAACTACAATTATTGTTGTTTATATTGAGGCTCTTGATTTTCTATGTATTGTTGCCTTTGTTTTAATGTTTGAAGTGATGAGTCAAGTTGGTCAGCTATTTGTTGAAATTGTTGTTTAGCTTGCTTATCTTGAGTTTCTAAAGCAAAAGTTTTCATTGTAGCAGATGCACTTTGAATACCTGCAATTGCTTGTTGCATTTGAGTTCCTACTGTCATAACTTTCACCTCCTTTCAAATATTAGCCTTTAGGTTTAAAAATTAATGAAGCTATAAATGCAAAAATTATTGCAGAGGAGATTCCGGAACTAGTTACTTCAAATAAACCAGTAAGTACTCCAAAAATGCCAGTTTCTTCAGCTTCCATTAATGCTCCTTTTACCAATGAATTGCCAAAACTGCATATTGGAACAAAAGCTCCTGCACCAGCAAATTTAACTAATGGAGCATATAAACCTAAACCTCCTAAAATAGCACCAATTACAACTAAGGTACTCATAGTATGAGCGGGTGTAAGTTTAAAGATATCCATCATTATCTGTCCGAGTACACATATTATTCCACCTACAATAAATGCCCAAATAAATGTCATCAATTTAAATCAACACCTCTCTTTACATTTCTATAGATACTGCATGAGCTATACAAGGTATACTTTCTTTTTGTTGGTATGATAGAGGAGATAGTAATGCACCTGTAGCAATTACTAAGATTTTCTTTAACTCACCTTTTTTCATACGATTAAGTAGATGACCATATGTTACAGTAGCAGAGCACCCGCAACCACTTGCACCAGCCATTACAGGTTGATCATCTTTATAAATTAAAAGTCCACAATCAGTAAAAATATTTGAAGGAATTTTATGCCCATGTTTGGTCAATAAATCGGAAGCGATCTTATGGCCAATTCTGCCTAAATCTCCTGTAGCAATTAGATCATAATAGGAAGGGTCGATGTTTAGATCTCTAAAATGAGCCTCGATAGTATCAACTGCAGCTGGAGCCATGGCTGCGCCCATATTATATGGATCAGTTAAGCCCATATCTACTACACGGCCGATAGTTGCACAGGTTACTTTTGGTCCGGAACCTTTTTCAGCTACTAAACCAGCACCAGCACCAGTTACTGTCCATTGAGCAGTAGGTGGTTTTTGAGAACCATATTCTGTAGGATATCTATATAGTTTCTCTGCTGCTACATTGTGGCTAGAAGCTGCAGCTATCACATATTTAGCTGCTTTGCTGTCTACAAGTAGGGAGGCTAACGCAAGGCTTTCCATTGCGCTTGAGCAAGCACCATAAATACCTAAGAAAGGTATACCTAAAGTACGAGCGGTAAATGTACTTGAAATAATTTGATTCATTAAATCACCGCTAATAAAGAATTGAATATCTTCTTTTTTCATATTAGCTTTTGTAATTGCTGTTTCACAAGCCTGTTCAAGTAACTTCTTTTCTGCTTTTTCAAAGCTATCTTGACCTAACCACACATCTTGATGAAGAAAATCAAAGTCGTCAGTTAATGCACCTTTGGCTTCAAAAGGGCCACCGACTGCAGCAGAAGAAATTATTATTGGTTTAGAATCGAAAATCCATGTTTGATGACCTTTAAGCATTTACATCCCACCTAACCATTTGATTAATAGTTTAATTATTGTAACAACAAATGCAGAAAAAGCACCGAAGACAATTACTGAGCCGGATAACTTAAACATATTTCCACCTACACCCAGTACATATCCTTCAGTTCTATGTTCTATAGCAGCAGAAGCCATGGTGTTTGCAAATCCAGTAATAGGAACTGCAGTGCCAGCCCCACCCCATTGAGCAATATGATCAAATACACCAAAACCAGTTAATAAAATTGAAAGGATTATTAGAATTGCTGAAGCAGGACCTGAGGCATTTTCTTCTGTAAGCCCAAACCAGTTAACAAATATATATTGAAAGACTTGGCCTATAGTGCAAATAATACCTCCAACTAAAAATGCTCTCATACAATTTTTTAGAACTGGACGTTTAGGTTCAATATCTTTAGCAAAATCTTGATATTCTTGTTGAGTAGGAGTTAGTTTTTTCTTCTTTTTGTTGGACAATTTTATCACCTTCTAACGTAACAAGTATGGCTCTAGTTTGTTCATCATTTTTTCTAATTTTTTAGAATCAGATGAATACATTCCTTTAACTTTTGGGTTATTTGTTTCTAAGGAAAAAGAAAGACAATCAGCCTGAGCTTTAGAAATATTGGCATAAAGCAATTCTTTGACTTGAGGCTTAGGTAACTCTATTGAATCATCAAATAAATCCACATATAAATCTCCTGAAGAATCTATTTGAGCCAAGAATACATTGTCTAAAGATACTCCTAAATTAGAGAGCTGAGATTTTAGCCATTCTTCATTTAATCCTCTGTTTGAAAGTGATTCATCTAATATGTTTCCATCTAGTATTACTGTTTGAGGTTCAGATATAGGAGCTACCTTTTGTTTCAAATCGTGAGCTGTCACAGGTTTTTTGTCGGATTTTAACAATGCATTTATTTCACCTGTTGTTTCCATAACTGCAAATTCTACATCAGCTAGATTAAATACATTCTTTGAACGTAATGATTTAAGCAATTCTTCTCCTGTGAGTTTCACGTCAAGTAAGTTTTCTTCCATTATTTTTCCGTTCTTTATCAAAACTGTTTCTCTTCCATTTATAAAGTCATGAACCCATTTGCTTTTTATGGATAGGTAATCTAGGGCTATAGAAAATGCTACCCAAATAAATAAGGATAACAGACCAAAAATAAGGTTACCTATTAAACCTAGGGATATCAATGATGCAATAATTGCAATTACAATATAACTTACTAGTTTAAATGGCGTCATTTTCGATAAACTTCCTTTTCCCATAAATCTAATCATGACTAATGTTAAAAAGAAAATAATTGAAGTTCTAATTAGAACTATAATCCAATTTTGCATAATCTCTTCCTCTCTTAATTTCCCTTATATTGTGGTTCTTCAAATTCTAAAACTCGTATTCTTTTTTCAAAATCATTAATTACTGACTCAGTAGTTTGAAGGGCTTTTTTATAAGCCATTACTTCTTCTCTGTTATTACTTTGAACTGAGTAAATCCTTAACGTGCTTTCAATTCCTTTTAAATTAGCCAAGGTTTGTTTTACATTTGAACCTACTGTCATTACAATCAACTCCATAAATAAATTCACAAAGTTATTATTATCAGAGTTTTATATTAATATACTATAATTTGATTTATATCTTTTTTTTTCTATGTAGAAAATATAAAGAAAATATAACGAGAATTATAAATAATAAAGTTAATAAAGCTTTTGTTCCTAAAGACATAAAAATTCCTCCTGTATAAATTTCATTAATTTGTTCAAACCTATTAGTGTTTAATATTAGTATCTAATAGAAATAAAAATATATACGAAAGAGTGATATAAATGATAGAGATTATTGATATAATTTTACAGACATTAATAGCTTTTTTTGCAATATTATTAATTACAAGAATCTTAGGACGTCAACAGGTAGCGCAACTTACAGTATATGAATATATTAATGGAATTACTTTTGGATCTATAGCTGCAACGGTAGCTACAGATCTAGGTCAATCATCTTTGGGACATATTATAGGATTATTTTTGTTTGGAGGATTAACTTTTTTTATGTCATATATTGCTCGAAGAAATAGAAGTATTTCAAAGATACTTGATGGAGAACCAGTGCTGGTAATTCAAGATGGGCATATTTTTGAAAAAAATTTATCTAAGTTTCAATATACAATAGATGATTTAAATCATCTATTGAGAAAAAAGGATATATTTAATATACAAGATGTTAAATATGCTATTCTAGAAACTACAGGAGAAATAAATGTTGTAAAAGTAGCTAATAAGGAAAATGTGAAGGTTGAAGATATGAAATTGCAAGTGGAACAAGAAGAGTTAATTACGGATATTGTAGTTACAGGTAGGATAATATATGAGAATTTGAAAAAGAGAGGAATTTCTGTTAAGTGGCTAACTAGTCAGTTAAAGATGATGGGAGTAAAGAATATTGAAGATGTATATTATGCAACTCTTGATAAAGATAAAAAGATATACATAGATTACTTTAGTGATAAATTGCCAAATCCTGTTGATATCACAGAAAATAAATAATAAATAAAGCAGGCTTATACTTTTTAATAAACCTGCTTTATTTATTAAGAGACTTTAGGCTTTTCACATTTTCTATTTAAAAATAAGGTTGCTATTAAGCCAGCTAAAGCAATAATAGCAGCTGCAATAAACATATTTCTATATCCATAATTAATTACACTTTGGAATGTATCAATAATTGTATTACTAACGGAATCAATTGCATTAATTATCATAGGTTTTATTTGAGATGGCAAAATGCTTTCAAGTGCTGCTTTTAACATATCTACAATGGTAGTTATATCTGCATTTTGCAATGACTTGAAAACATCAGTATTAGTGTTAGTTGGATTTATTGGCATACCACTTGTAGTAGCTCCTAAGCTAGATTGAACGGCATCCATTAGCTTTGTTTGCAAGGTTTTAGAAGCTTCTACAATGAATCCTATCATTACACTTGGCGATATAGCAAGGCCAATTGAACGCATAAGTGACATAGTAGCAAGTCCAGAGGCACTTTCTTCTTTTGATACAGTTTTTAATACTAAATAGTTAAGAGGAGCACCCATAGTGAATCCTACCCCAAGTCCCATTAGTGCTAGACCTATAAAGATACTTATAAAAGTAAGAGATTCTGTAGCAATAAGTCCAAGAAATAAGGTTCCACATATAGTAAAAGTAAAACCTAATAATAAGACAAAACGAGCACTTTTTTTATCGATAAGCTTACCACTTATAGGAGCAGAGATACCGGAGAAAAGTGCAAGTAGAGTTATTAAGTATCCGCCACTTCCTGATTTTAATCTAAGAACATTTTCTGAAAATTGAGGAACAAATATCATTCCCATCATTCCAATACCAACGATAAAAGATATAATTAAGATAACTAGCATTTCTTTGTTCTTGAAGTATTTAACATTCAAAACTGGGTCCTTTGCTCTATTCTCTATAGATATTAATAATGGTGTGAGTAGTACAAATATGATTAGATAAGGGTAGACATCAGTTGATTTTATGCTTTCGGTAAAATTAAAGAAATCGAGATTAGTTAAAGCATACATAAGGCTTCCTATAACTCCGCCAAGTACGATTGCCCCTAAAATGTCCATTGGTCTTTCAGTTGAGGCTTTTGTATTCTTTAACGAAGTACTTAATATCAAAATAATTAAGCTTATTGGTACATTAATAAAGAATACCCATCCCCAGTTTGAGGAACCAGCCATATCAATTATGCTACTACCTAGAGTAGGGCCAAGTATATTACCAACTCCATAAATCATGCCAACTAGTCCTAGGGCGCTTCCTCTTTTTTCTTCAGGGAAACTATTCCCAATTACAGCGTTGGCGATAGGCATTATTCCCCCAGCACCAAGTGCTTGAATAGCACGAGCAGTCAAGAAAAATCCAAATGTTCCATAAAAATTTGAAATACCGCATAGGAGAGATCCAATTCCAAAGGTAGCAATTCCAAATACATACGCTTTCTTATATCCATATTTATCACCTAATTTGCTTACTATAGGCATAGATATAGCATAAATTAATGTATATAGTGTTATCATCCAAGTTCCGATATTTTGGTCAACTTTAAAACTATTTTGAATAAGCCCTCTAACAGGAGAGACAATACCTGTATCTATTGCGCCCATAAATATTCCTAGCATAAAGAGTATAAGAATTAGTGTTTGATTTTTCTTAATCATAATTTTCCTCCTTAATATATTTTTTTTGTGAACAATGTTCATAAAAGTTCATAAAAATTATTCATACCATACAAGTTTATAAGGAAACTATCTAATATGAATAATAAATGAATCAAGGTATATTATATTGAATTGATTTAATGATATTATTTAGATAAATAATCTTTGATTATCTTATCGAAATCTTCGTATTCAAATTGATTCATTTGAGCCATCATCATAAAATTTAAAATTAAAAATTTAGCAATTATATAAGGGTCGATAGATAAATGAATAGTTTTTTTGTCTTGCTCCTTAATAAGTATTTTTTCAAGTTTTTTATATAGCTTATCTAGGAAAACATTTTTTCTATTTAGTCCATCATCAGTATATTCTGAGGAATAATTTTTTATCCATATTTCTTTAAAGGTATCAACAAAAAAATTCATTTGCTTGAAAATTTCTTGTAGCTTAATAAATAAGTCATCAAAGTTTTTATCAATGTCGTCAACTATATTTAAATATTCATACCAATAGTTTTCTATTAACTCGATAGTTAAAATGCTTTTGGTTGGAAAATAATTGTATATAGTACCAACTGCTATACCTGATTTTTTAGATACCTCTCTCATAGTTAAATTTTCAATACCTTGGGTTAAAACAATTTCTTTTGCATATGATAGTATAGATTCTTTAGGATTTTCTAAAATTTTTGGCATAATTTCACCTCTTTATGAACTATGTTCATTATATATCTGGAAGTTTTCTTTGTCAAAGAGCTTGTTTTAAAAAGTAAAGATTATTTTATCGAGAATATATATGGTAATATTCTTATATTCTTAAGAATATGCTGGTAAAATGCCAGTTGGAGGTGGTTGAGACAAAAAATAAGCTGTCTAAAATTCTTATTTTAGATAGCTTATTTAATAACTGAAATTATTTATGAAGGTGAGCTCCCATTGTGTTGTACGTGCTATTAGGGGTAATCTTTAGGAAGTTACCCATGTTAATTGAACCATCGGCATTTCTCCATAATGTATGAACATCTGTACCTAATGCTGGAGCGTCAATACTAACAAAATCATTTGCAGTTACAGCATCAGTAGGAGTACCTCTTAATTCTCCAACGTTACTATCTGCAGTAGCTTTAGTTGTAAACATGTAAGTTTTATTGCTAGTTGAGAAAACACAATTTTCAGCTGTTCCTCTATACTTATCACTACTTACTTTCTTGTTGCTAAATGATATTAAGTTTCTAAATATATTATTAGAATTAGTTTTATCTCTTGCAAAGTCAAAGTTACTCTTTCCGCCATCAGCTAAGGAATTGTTAAAACTTGTACAACTATCTACAGTTATTGTTCCAGGGTTACTATTATCTGTGAATCCATGATTTTTGTTTTCAAAAGATATACAGTTATAAAGAACGTGATTTCCATGCATTTTAGATCCACCCATTTTAAATCCATTACCATCACTATTTTTAGTAAGTTGTCCAGTTGTAGTAGATCCGTTTCTAAATGCAACACAATTTCTTATTGTAACCGCACCAATTTCGCCTGTAGCAGCCTTTGTGTATAGGTCCCAACCATCATCTACATTGTTATAAGAAATACATCCATCAAATATGTTTCCATCTCCGCAAGTCAACTTTGCAGCAAATCCATCTGCATTTTCGCCAGTTGCAGGATCACTATTATTAAATGAAGTACAGTTAAGTATTAAATTATCACTTGGCCAATCAGCTTTGTTTGAAAGAGTAGATGAACGACGACTTATTTGAATACCAGTATCTCTATTTGCCCTAGCTACACATAATTCAATCTTATTATGTTTACCAGTTACATATAAGCCATTGTCAGCTGCGTTGAAGAATTCAATACCTTTTACATACCAATAACTTCCTTCTAATTGAAGACCTCTTGAATTATTTGCTGGATTTTTCATGTCATAAGGCTGATCTGAAAAATCAAGTGTAACCTTTTCCCCGTTTAAAGCAACTATGGATTTCATAGCATTTTCTGAACCATTATTAGTATATGGTATTGTAAATTGCTTGCTGAATTTGTAGGTGCCTCCCTTTACATATATTGTTCCGCCAGCAGTAACGTTACTTACAGCTGAAGTAAGAGACATGGGATCATTTATAGTACCAGTTCCGCTATCAGAAGCTTCTGGAGAAACATATATGCTGTTTTGAGTAACAACGGGGATATCTTTTATAGTTACATTTATTGATATACCATTGGAGAATTCTTCAACAGTACCATTAACTTTTTGAATTCCTAATAAATTAGTGTTAACAGTATCCCAAGTTACAGGAACTTCTGCTTTACTTCCATCGCTATAGTTAGCTGTAACCTTCGTAGGTAAAACAATAGGTTGTCCTTTAGTAAAGGTTACATCATTTAACTTATCTATAGATGCAATTGTAGCTTTTGCAGGCTTATCTGGATTAGTATTAGAAGCGTCAGCTAAATTATAAAGTAGGTTACTAGATCCATCAGTAACGGTGAAATAGTCAAAGACTGCATTACAATCAGCTACAGCTAAGCCAACATTTAATGTAGAACCTGCATTACCTAGTATACTAGAATCCTTTGAAGAACCATCAGCTTTGAAAGTCTTTATAAGTGTTGCATTAGCAAAGGACTTTTCAGATGAAGTAGATAATGTATAGGTAGTACCTTCTCTAGAAATTCTAAAATATGTATTTGCGTCTATGGTTTTAGCATTACCGTTTGATCTTTTAGATAATCTTGCTTCATATGCTCCAGTTCCTAATTTTTTAGCTCCTAAGGATATATGTGGAGAAGTTGAATCAGAACCATTTCTAACCATTAAGAAAGCTTTTGATTTCGAAGTGATATTTGTTAGCGAAGATAGTTTAGCAGTAGCGGTAAAATCTCCAGTTACAGGGATAGAAGAATAATTGAAGCTATCTCCGGAAGTTTCAAATTTACCACCTTTAGCAGATAAACTAATATTGCTATCTGAAGTTGTAAAGTTTTCGTTTTTTATAGATTTTTTTGCATCAACAATTTGGTTATGAAGAGTTGATGCTAATGTTTGTTCACTGCTTACAACTGAAGTTTCAGAAGCTAGAGCAGAAGATTGAGATAAGATTCCTGTTGATCCGAAAGTTAAAGAACATGCAAGAACAATTGATAATATTTTTTTTGATTTCATGTAAATTCCTCCTAAATTATAATAAATGAAAATTGAAATAATAAATTATATAAAGCAATAACAAATGTATACAAGTGTAATATTAAGATATCATTTTAAAAAGTTATTGCGAATAAGTAAATCGTGAAAAGAAAAAATAGTAGCACAAGTTATTAGTAAGTACGAATTGAGATTAAGATTTATAAAATTACGAAAAAATAATAGTAATGAGCAAAAAATTTGAATACAAGAGGATATATTAAGATTATTTAAACTTTAAATAAATAGAATAACTGATAAAATAATATTAGGTGAACTAAAATTTAAAGGAGAAATTAAATTGGCTAAAAAAGATAATTATAATAACAAGAAGATAAAAATACATACAGTTACATCTCAGTCGCTTAGATTGGGTATACTCTTAGCACTAGTAGGAGGATTCTTGGATTCATATACATTCATAACTAGAAATGGAGTCTTTGCAAATGCGCAGACTGGCAATATAGTAATGGTGGGGGTAGAGGCATCTCAAGGAAATTGGGGACAAGCAGTACTTCATATACCTCCTATAATAGCTTTTATATTAGGAGTAGTTGTAGTAGAAAAAATAAAAGGAATTTCTTTGCCTAGAGGAATACAAGACACAGAAAGAAGCATATTGGTTCTTGAAATATTAACTCTATTTTTAGTTGGATTCATTCCAACATCTGTTCCAGATATAATAATTACAGTAATAATTTCATTTGTAGCATCACTTCAGGTTCAATCTTTTAGAAAACTAGTAGGATCGCCATATAATACAGCTATGTGTACAGGAAATTTACGTACTGCATCACAAACTGCATATGAGGCACTTAAAAGTAGAGATAGAAAAGCTGCAATTAAGGCAATTAGATATAGTATTATTATAGGTTCATTTTTGATAGGTGCAATTGTAGGAGGAGTTGTAACTTTACGCGTTGGAGTAAAAGGTGTTTGGGGTGCTGATATAATATTAGTACTAGCATTTATCTTATTCAATTTTGATGACTATAGATTGAAAACTGGGACAATGGTAGCAAGAACTTCTGATTAATAATTGTTATACTTATAATGAATAAAATGGTAGAAACAAAGAATATACAAAAAAGATTTAATAATGTATAATGTAGAAAACGAAAATGGTTTGGGTATAATAAGTGAAATATTAGAATTATAAGGGGTGTTGGAATATGTATGAAATGAAGGATGAATACAGAACAGGGGTTAAGTTCATAGATGAACAGCATGAGAAAATTTTTGATATAGCAGATAGAACATATATGTTATTAAAAAATGATCTTACAATTGATAAATATGATAAAGTAGTAGAGTTAATGGATGAACTAAGAGAATATACTAAGTTTCACTTTAAAGAAGAGGAAGCTTATATGGATAAGATTGGATTTAAAAGGATGTTTACTCAAAAGGTAGAGCATGCAGAATTTATTAAAAAGTTAGATGATATGGATTTGAGCACTATTGATGAGAATCAAGATCAATATATTATGAATATATTACAATTTTTAAGCGATTGGTTAGTTGAACATATTCTTGAGAAAGACATGCTTATTGGAAAACAAGAATAATAGAGAATGTGTAGTTTAAAATAGATACGATTAAAGTTATTTAACTAACTAGTAATCATTGAACAATTTAAGGGGCTGGCGTTATGATTGGAAAGACTAGTGAAGTAATAGAAAAAATGATAAGTTATTATAATTCAGATGTAAGAAGAATTAATCACTTTTTAAAGGTGCATTCTTTTGCAAAATCTATTGGGGAGTTAGAAAAGTTGAATGAAGAAATTCAATATATTTTAGAAATAGCAGCTATAGTTCATGATATCGGTATAAAAGTTAGTGAACAAAAATATAACTCATCAGCAGGTAATTATCAAGAAATTGAAGGGCCTCCTATTGCTAAAAATATGCTATTACAGTTAGATATTGATGAAGATATTATAGAGAGAGTTTGTTACTTGGTTGGACATCATCATACTTATAGTACTATAGATGGAATGGATTATCAGATACTTATTGAAAGTGATTTTTTAGTTAATATTTATGAAGATAATATTAAAAGTGAGCAGATTAAATTAATTAAAGACAAGTATTTTAGAACTGAAACGGGAATTAAATTTTTAAATAATATGTACTTATAAGAAATAGAGGTTAATGCCTCTATTTTTTTGTGTTTAATAAGTAATTATTGACATAGGAAGTTAATGTTGGTACAATCTTACTAAACTTATAAAAATACTAAGTATTTATTTTAAAACATAAAAGTCTATAATGGCTTTTAAAATTGGGGAGGTTTAAAATGAGTAAAAATTACAGGTTTGAAACAAATCAATTACATGCAGGTCAGGTGCCTGATCCGACAACAAAATCGAGAGCGGTACCAATTTATCAAACAACATCATATGTCTTTGATAATACAGATCAAGGAGAAAATCTTTTTGGGCTAAAAGAAAATGGAAACATATATTCAAGGATAATGAATCCAACTAGTGATGTATTTGAAAAAAGAATGGCTACTCTTGAGGGGGGAATTGGAGCATTAGCAACAGCGAGTGGAGCAGCTGCAATTACCTATTCAATACTTAATATTGCTGGGGTTGGTGATGAAATAGTTGCGGCATCAACTCTTTATGGTGGAACTTATAATTTGTTCTCCTTAACTCTACCTAGGCTTGGAATTAAAACTACTTTTGTAGATCCAGATGAACCAGAAAATTTCGAAAAGGCTATTAATGAAAACACAAAAGCACTATATGTTGAATCAATAGGAAATCCAGGGATTAATGTTGTTGATATAGAAGCTGTAGCTAATATAGCTCACAAACATGGAATACCATTAATAGTGGATAATACTTTTGGAACACCTTATTTAATTAGACCAATAGAATATGGAGCTGATATAGTAGTACATTCAGCTACTAAGTTTATTGGAGGACATGGTAATTCAATAGGTGGAGTAATAGTGGATGGTGGTAATTTTGACTGGGCACAGAACGATAAGTTCCCAGGATTTGCTCAGCCAGATACAAGTTATCATGGATTGAGATATGCTCATGATATTGGAGCTGCTGCTTTTATTACTAAGGCACGTGTTCAATTACTAAGAGATACTGGAGCTTGCATAAGTCCATTTAATGCATTTTTATTGTTGCAAGGACTTGAAACTCTTTCATTAAGGGTAGATCGTCATCTCGAAAATAGCAAGAAAATAGCAGAATATTTGAATTTTCATGAACAAGTAGCTTGGGTGAATTATCCTTCATTAGAAGGTAATAAATACTATGACTTAGCTAAAAAGTATTTACCAAAAGGAGCCGGATCAATATTTACATTTGGAGTAAAGGGTGGAGAAGAAAAAGCACGTAAGTTCATAGATAGCTTAGAGATATTCTCACAATTAGCAAATGTTGCAGATTCTAAATCCTTAGTTATACATCCTGCATCAACTACTCATCAGCAATTATCTGATGAAGAGCAAAAAGATGCTGGTGTTACAAAGGATATGATTAGATTATCTATAGGAACAGAACATGTTGACGATCTTATTGAGGATTTAGAGAATGCTTTTAAAAAGATAAAATAAAGTTGTAGTAAATATAAGATTATATTATTTTTTATAGTAAGATATTGACAGAATAGAAAAATAAGAATAATATGGGTATGTAAAATTAAATAATTCTTCGGGGCAAGGTGTAATTCCTTACCGGCGGTATAGCCCGCAAGCCATTGTGCATGATTCGGTGAAATTCCGAGGCCGACAGTAAAGTCTGGATGTGAGAAGATAGTGATAGATATAATAGAATTATATCAATTTTGTATACATTGCTCTGAAATATTTATATTTCAGAGCTTTTTTATACAATTGGTTTTTATATACCTAATTAAAGCCTCGAGTTATATACTCGAGTTTTTTTATTTTAAAGATTAAAGTTAAAGGCCTTGAAGGATAATAAGTAATAAAGAAAGGAGAGTATAAATGGATGAAAAGTATATGGAAATGGCATTGAGCTTAGCTAAGGAAGGAAGTGGCTTAGTGAGTCCAAACCCAATGGTAGGAGCTGTCATTGTAAAGGAAGGAAGAGTTATTAGCAAGGGATATCACAAAATGTATGGAGGAAATCATGCAGAAGTGGAAGCTTTCAATAGTACTGATGAAGATGTTGAAGGAGCAACTATGTATGTGACTTTGGAACCCTGTTCACATTATGGAAAAACACCGCCTTGCGCAGATTTGATAATCAAGAAGAAAATAGCAAAAGTTATTATAGGTACTTTAGATCCAAATCCTTTGGTATCAGGTAATGGAGTGAAAAAACTTAAAGATGCTGGAATTGAAGTGCGAGTTGGGGTATTAGAAGATGAATGCAAAAAAGTTAATGAAATATTTATGAAATATATTTCAGAAAAGACACCATTTGTTTTGATGAAAACAGCTATGTCTCTAGATGGAAAGATTTCAACTTATACAGGAGAATCAAGATGGATTTCAGGAGAGGAATCAAGGAAACAAGTTCATAGATTAAGAGGAAAGTATTCAGCTATAATGGTTGGCGTAAATACAGTTATTCAAGATGATCCAGAACTTACTTGTAGAATTGAAGGAGGCAAAAATCCAATTAGAATAATCCTAGATAGCAATTTAAAAATTCCAGTAAATTCTAAGGTGGTTCAAAGTGCAAAGGATGTGAAAACCATAGTTGTAGCAACTAAAAAAGCACGTATACAAGATGGAATAATATTAGAAAAGAAGGGGATAAATATATTATTAACCAATGAAGTGAATGGGAGAGTAGACTTGAGGGAACTGGTAAAAAAGCTAGGAGAGCAGAATATTGATAGTATACTTCTTGAAGGAGGAGCAACTTTAAACTTTTCAGCACTTCAAGAAGGAATAGTAGACAAAGTTCATATATATGTAGCTCCTATGTTATTAGGTGGAGAAATGTCTAAGTCTATAGTAGGAGGAAAGGGAGTAGAGCATTTAAAAGATGCTTTTAGATTAAAAAATTTAACTTCTAAGTCAATAGGTAAAGATATTTTAATAGAAGGATATGTAAAAAAGGGAGATTAGATATGTTTACAGGGATTGTTGAAGAAATAGGAGAGATCGAGTCTATAAAAAGTGGAGAAAAGTCTTCTACTTTGGTGATAAAAGCTAATAAGGTTATTCAGAATACTAGAGTAGGAGATAGTATTTGCACAAATGGAGTATGTCTTACTGTAACCAGTATGGGAAAAGATATATTTGAGGCAGATGTAATGGCAGAAACCTTAAGAAGAAGCACTTTAGGAGAGCTTAAAAAGTCAAGTAAGGTAAATCTTGAAAGAGCATTAACTTTGCAAGACAGACTAGGGGGACATTTAGTAAGCGGACACATCGATGGGATAGGAGAAATAATCTCTATTAAAAAGGAAGATACTGCTACATGGTTCCATATAAAAGTAGAAGATAATTTGCTCAAATATATAGTAGAAAAAGGTTCCATAGCTATAGATGGAATAAGCTTAACAGTAGCATATGTAGATAGTAAAAGTTTTAAGGTATCAATAATACCTCATACATCTAAAGAGACTATTTTACTAAATAGGAATGTTAGAGATATGGTAAATATTGAGTGTGACATTCTTGGGAAATATATTGAGAAGCTATTTGGGTATAGGAAAGAAGATAAAAAGAACAATATAGATGAAGAGTTTTTAAAAATAAATGGGTTTATGTAAGGAGAGAGTAATATGTATAAATTTAATACTATAGAGGAAGCTATAGAAGATATTAAAGAAGGTAAAATGTTAATTGTTATAGATGACGAAGATAGAGAAAATGAAGGCGATCTTGTAGTAGCTGCTGAAAAAGCTACGCCAGAAATAATAAATTTTATGGCAAAGCATGCTAGAGGATTAATCTGCATGCCTATGGAAGAAGAGAGATTAAAGGAATTAGATATCAATCAGATGGTAGAGAAGAATACAGAGAGCCATGAAACAGCATTTACTGTGTCTATAGACCATATGGATACAACAACAGGAATTTCTGCTTTTGAAAGAAGTCTTACAGTAACTAAAGCTATCTCAGATGATGCAAAAAAAGAGGATTTTAGAAGACCTGGACATATATTTCCTTTAGCAGCCAGAAAAGGTGGAGTGTTAAAAAGAACTGGGCATACTGAAGCATCTGTAGACTTAGCAAAGCTTGCAGGACTTAAAGGTGCAGGAGTAATATGTGAAATTATGAATGAAGATGGAACTATGGCTAGAACTCCTGAGCTTATAGAATTTTCTAAAGAATACAATATAAAAATAATTACTGTTGCAGATTTAGTAACCTATAGAAGAAAGAAAGAAGAGTTAATAGAAAGAGTTGCAAAGGCAAAAATGCCTACAAGATATGGTGACTTTACTATATATGGGTTTATTAATATATTAAATGGTGAACATCATGTAGCCTTAGTAAAAGGTGAAATAAAAGAAGATACTCCTGTTTTAGTAAGGGTACATTCAGAATGTTTAACAGGGGATGCATTAGGTTCAAAAAGATGCGATTGTGGTGAGCAATATGATTTAGCTATGAAGATGATAGCTAAGGAGGAAACAGGAGTATTGTTGTACATGAGACAGGAAGGTAGAGGAATAGGTTTAATAAATAAACTTAAAGCTTACGAATTACAAGATCAAGGATATGATACAGTAGAAGCTAATTTAAAGTTAGGATTTAAGGCGGATATGAGAGATTACGGAATAGGAGCACAAATTTTAAAAAATTTAGGTGTAAAGAAAATAAAACTTATTACCAATAATCCTAGAAAGATAAAAGGATTGGGTGGCTATGAGTTGGAAATCGTAGAAAGAGTTCCTATACAGATAGAGGCTAATGAAAATAATGAATTTTATCTAAAAACAAAGCAAGACAAATTAAGTCATATGTTAAATTATTAAAAGTAAGGGGAGATAGAAATGAAAACATTTGAAGGAAATTTAGTAGCAGAAGGATTAAAGTTTGGTATAGTAGTAGGAAGATTTAATGAGTTTATAGTATCAAAGTTATTAGGCGGAGCTTTAGATGGATTAAAGAGACATGGAGTGAGGGAAGAAGATATAGAAGTTGCTTGGGTTCCAGGTGCGTTTGAAATTCCATTAGTGGCAAAAAAGTTAGTAAAAACAAACAAATATGATGCAATAATTTGCTTAGGTGCAGTTATAAAAGGATCAACACCACACTTTGATTATGTATGTGCAGAAGCATCTAAAGGAATAGCATCAGTATCATTATCAGAAGAGAAGCCTGTTATTTTTGGAATATTGACAACTGATTCTATTGAGCAAGCTATTGAAAGGGCAGGAACAAAAGCTGGTAATAAAGGCTATGATGCAGCAGTAACAGCTATAGAAATGTCAAATTTATTAAAAGGAATAAATTAAAGTAGTAATAAATTTTATAAGTGAATAATAAAATAGATTATAGTTTAAAGGGATAGAAAAACTATAGGATAAAAGATGAAGAAAAGCCAATATATCTATTTAGGATATGGGCTTTTTTTTATGGATATGAACAAGAAAAGTAAATTAATAAAATTATAGAAATAGGAGGTAAAATGTATGATAAGAGGTGCTGGGGTTTTAATGCATATAGCTTCACTTCCGGGAGAATTTGGAATAGGCACATTTGGAAAGGAAGCTTATAAATTTGTAGATTCTATAAAAAAAGCTGGATTTAGGTACTGGCAGATACTACCTTTAGGGCACACTGGATATGGAGATTCCCCCTATCAATGTTTCACGGCATTTGCTGGCAACCCATATTTTATTGACTTTGATAAATTGAGGGACAGCGGATTATTAAGAGAAGAAGACTACAAATCAGAAAATTATTATGATAATAAAGAGAGGATTAATTATGGATTAGTATATACTTCAAAATACAAAGTATTAAAAGTTGCATATGAAAATTATAAAAAAATGAATACTCTTCAAGAGAAAGTAGAGAAATTTAAAGAGGATAACAAATTATGGTTAGATGATTATTCAACATATATGGCATTAAAGCAAAAGTTTAATTATAGCAGCTGGTACAATTGGGATAAGGATATTAAAGAGAGAAAAACAGAAGCATTAGATAAATATAAAAATGAATTAAAAGATGAAATAGAATATTGGTCATTTATACAATATTTATTTTTTAATCAATGGGAGAACTTAAAAAAATATGCCAATTCACTAGGAATAAAAATCATTGGAGATATACCTATATATGTAGCAGAGGATAGTGTTGATACATGGAGTGTTCCAGAAAACTTCATGTTAGACAGTAAAACATTTAAACCTAAATTTGTTGCAGGATGTCCACCAGATGATTTTTCTCCAACTGGACAGTTGTGGGGAAATTTAACTTATAATTGGGAATATATGAAGAGTACAGAATATGAATGGTGGATTTCTAGGATAAAACAAAGCTTAAGACTTTATGACATATTGAGAATAGATCATTTTAGAGGATTTAAATCCTATTGGCAAGTTTCTTATGGGGAAAAAACAGCAAAAGATGGATCGTGGAAGAAAGGGCCTGGAAAAGATTTATTTAATGTTATAAGAAAAAAGCTAGGAGATATTGAGGTGATAGCTGAAGACTTAGGATATCTTGAGAAAGATACCATTAAGTTTATTAAAGAAACAGGATTCCCAGGAATGAGGATACTACAATTTGCATTTGGTGGAGCAAGTGATAATAATTATTTACCCCATAGGTATATTAATAAATGTGTTGCATATACAGGAACCCATGATAATGATACCTGCTTAGGATGGTATGAGAAAACAGGGTCTAGGTACGAAGTGAAAAATGCAGAAGAATATTTAGGACTAAATGCAGAAGAAGGCTATAATTGGGGGCTTATTAGAGGAATATGGTCTAGTGTAGCAGATATAGCTATAGCTCAGATGCAAGACTTTTTAAATATAGGGAATGAAGGAAGAATGAATTTGCCATCAAGTTTAGGGGGGAATTGGAGCTGGAGAATGAAGGATGAAAGTTTCGATGAGGAACTAGTTAATAAAATTGCTAGGTTTAATTATAGATATGAACGAATAAACGAATAAAATATAATTTCGATACAGACTCTTTAGAAGTTTTTACAAAAAACTTTTAGAGAGTTTGTATGTATTGTCAATAGATGTAAACGTTATTTTGAGTTATACTATAAGCAATAAAAGTTAAGGGGGTAAAATTATGGCAAATCTTTCTTTGAAAAATATATACAAAATATATCCTGGGGATGTAACAGCAGTAAAGGATTTTAACCTTGAAATTAAAGATAAAGAGTTCATAGTTTTTGTTGGGCCTTCCGGATGTGGTAAATCTACTACATTAAGGATGATAGCAGGTCTAGAGTCTATATCAAAAGGAGAATTATATATTGGAGATAAATTAGTAAATGATATTGAACCTAAAGAAAGAGATATATCTATGGTGTTCCAAAATTATGCTTTATATCCTCACATGTCTGTATATGACAATATGGCATTTGGGCTTAAGATAAAAAAAGTACCAAAGACAGAAATTGATGAAAAAGTAAAAGAAGCAGCGAGGATATTAGATATTGAGAATCTATTAAGCAGAAAGCCTAAGGCTTTATCTGGAGGTCAAAGACAAAGAGTTGCTTTAGGAAGAGCTATAGTCAGAAATCCAAAAGTGTTTTTAATGGACGAGCCATTATCTAACTTAGATGCGAAGTTAAGAGTTCAAATGAGGACAGAGATTGCAAAACTTCATAATAGTTTGGAGACAACGTTTATTTACGTAACTCATGACCAAACAGAAGCAATGACTATGGGATCAAGAATCGTAGTTATGAAAGATGGTGTAATTCAACAAGTAGATACACCTCAGAATATATATAATTATCCATCTAATATGTTTGTAGCAAGTTTTATTGGTAGTCCTCAAATGAATTTTTTAAATGGGGAAGTGGTATTTGAAGAAAATAATGCATATGCTATTTTTGAAGAACAGAAAATACTTTTACCAGAGAAGACTGCTAAAATATTAAATGACAGTAAGGTAGATGGCAAAAAAGTAGTTTTTGGAATAAGACCAGAAGCACTAACTGATGATATAGATATGATAAAAGAGAATCCAGAAGAAGTAATAGAAGTCAATGTAGAAGTGATTGAATTAATGGGGGCAGAGAGTTATATTTATACTAGAGATGGAAGAAGTAGTTTAACTATTAGGGTGGAAGGAACAACAGAACTGAAAGTAGGGGAAAAAGCTAGATTACATATGAATACAGAAAAGATTCATGTGTTTGATAAGGAAACAGAATTGAGAATAATATAAAATACGGGGTTTGAGGTGTATAAATGAAGAATATAAATAAACTTTTGCAAGAGATTAGCGATATTGCACAGATTTCTTATAAATTAAAAAATGAAAAAGGTGACATTTATACATCACCAAACTTTTATATCAAAACAGCTTATATAGAAAAAAAGTTTAAAGTATATGAAGAAAATCTAATTTTAAGAATATGTAGAGAAGATGAAAAGGCATTGCCTCTTTTGGAGAACTGTATAATTAATGCTATAAAAAGAGAGAATAAGAAAAAAAGTAATGTCATTGAAAATATTATAGAAAATAAGGGAATATCAAAGAAGGAAGTGGAAGAAGCATATCCATTTTTAATAGATAAATTTACATTAATTATGATAAGTGTTAATAATAATATAGATGAAAGCATATCATTAATACAGGATGGATATAAAGAAGAAAACATAGCAATTGTTGTTTATAAGGAGAATATACTGATCTTAGGAAAGTTAGAGGATGAATATGAGCATGCATCTAGTATTAAAGAGACTATAGAATACAATTTTAGAGAAAACTGCATAATAAGTTACTGTAATGTAAATAATTATGAAAATTTAAGTAGAGCAGTAGATGGGTGTATTAAAAAAATATCATTAGCTAGTAAGTTCAATGTGAAAAAAGAAATACTTGGAGAGACTTCCCTTGTTTTTGAGGATATAGTCGATAGCATAAATAAAGAGAAAAAAAGTATGTTAGTAGATCAATTTGATAGTGGACTTAGTAAATTAGATGAAGAGATGATAAGAACTATTGATGTGTTTTTTAATTGTGGTCTTAATATAAGTGAAAGTGCTAAACTTTTATACATTCATAGGAATACATTAATTTATAGAATAGAGAAAGTTCATAAATATACGGGTTTTGATATAAAAGATTTCAATATGGCAACAGTGTTTAAAATATTGCTATTTTTATGGAAAGAACAAAAAATCGAAAAAATGTAAAAAAATACTTGAAAAGTATAAATGAAAAGGTGTACAATATAACTGGAAACGGTACCAAGGATGTTCTTAAAGAAATGTACAAGTTATTGCATGAGAAGAAGACATCCTAAACATTCATTTTCAAAATTGGAAACGGTTCCGAAATTAATTGGTTTAAATACCTTAAAAGGGTTTTAATTTAATAAAATTATCAAGGAGGAAATTAATAATGAGTAAACGTACAAAAATTGTTGCGATTATTATGGCTACTATGATGACTATTGGGCTAGCAGGATGTGGTGGAAGCAAGAGCAGTGGTAAAGAAAAATTAACAGTTTGGTCCCACCTAAAACCAGGAGAAAATGATGAAATTCAAAAATTAGCTAGTGATTGGGGAGAAAAAAATAATTTTGAGGTTAAGGTCGTTGAGGATTCAGGTAAGATGCAAGATTATAAAGAAGCAGCTAATAGTCCATCTGGACCTGATGTCTATTATGGATCACCTCATGACAATTTAGGCGCATTCCAAAAAGCTGATCTTTTAGAAGAAGTTCCAAGTGGAATGATAAATGAAAGTGATTATACTGCAAAAAATGTTATTGATGCAGTAACTATAAATGGTAAGAAATATGGAATACCAATTGCTCAAGAAGCTATAGGGTTATTTTATAATAAGAAGTTAGTTAAAGAGGCTCCAAAGACAATGGAGGAAGTTGTAAGTATAGGAAAAGAAAAGGGCTTTAAATTTAATGTTACTGATTTCTATTTAACATATGGATTGATAACTTCCGATGGAGGATATATATTCAAAAATAATAACGGTACATTAGATACTAAAGATATCGGATTAAATACTCCTGGAACAGTAGCAGGATATCAGTTCATCAGGGATTTAGTAACTAAAGAAAAACTAATGACTGCAGACATAAATGACGATATAGCTAAGGATGAATTTAAACAAGGTAAAACAGCTTTCTATATTTCGGGTCCTTGGAATGTAAAAGAAGTAAAGGATGCGGGTATTGACCTAGGTGTTTGTGCAATTCCTACATTAAAAGGAAAGACAGTAACACCATTTTTAGGAGTTCAAACTGCTTTTGTAAATAAGAACTCAACTAAGCAAGAAAAAGCTTGGGATTTAATAAAATATTTAAATGAAAATAATACTGAAATATTAGTAGATAAGGGTAATAGAATTCCTGTAACAAAGAGTGGACAAGATTCAGATGTATTTAAAAATAATACTAATATAAGTGTTTTTGCAGAATCTGCTAAGAATGCTATTCCAATGCCTAATATTCCAGAAGTACAAGCAATTTGGGATCCAGCTAAGAATAACATAAAATCAATGATAGCTGGAGACTTAGATGCTCAAACTACAGCTAAAAATATCTATGACCAAGTTGTAGAAGGAATTAAACAAATGAAATAGAAAATAGGAGGGATTAACTCCCTCCGTACTTATAAGTTAGTATTTTGAGAGGAGAATTGTTATGATTGCTAAAGGAAAAGCAAAACAAAGTATTAAGGCTGCTCCATACTTAGTAGCAGGGCTTATATATATCGTAGTATTTACAGTTCTTCCTATATTATATACGGTTTGGATTTCATTCACTAATAAGACTGTATATACAAAGGATGGGGAAAGCTCTTTTGTTGGATTAGCAAATTTCAAAGAAGTATTTAATGGACCGTTTAAAGATGTGTTTTTTCCAGTGTTTGGATGGACACTATTGTTTGCGGTAATATCTACTTTAGGATGTTTTTTAGTGGGATTAATTCTTGCAATGTTGTTAAATAACCCTAACATAAAGGAGAAAGGAATATATAAAGCTATATTAATTCTTCCATGGGCATTGCCAGTTACGGTTGCAGTTCTTTCATGGCAAGGTTTGTTTAACGGTACTTATGGTGCAATTAATAATATTTTAATTAATATGCATATTATATCTAACCCAATTCCGTGGCTCACAGATCCATTTTGGGCAAAGGCAGCTATAATAATAGCTAATATTTGGCTTGGATTTCCTTATATGATGAATGTTTGCATAGGAGGACTTTCAGCTATACCAGATTCGTATTATGAAGCAGCAGATGTTGATGGGGCTAGTACTTGGATTAAGTTTACCAGGATAACTTTACCTTCACTAACTAGGACTGCATACCCACTTTTAATAACAAGCTTTGCATTTAATTTTAATAACTTTAATTCAGCATTCTTAATTACAGAAGGTGGGCCAGCTAGACTGTCTACACAATTTGCCGGATATACAGATATATTAGCATCTGTAAATTACAAGTTATCAACACAGTTTGGAAGAATTGATATTGCTTCAACAATAAGTATTATAATATTTGTAATACTTGCTGTCTTATCTTACTTCCAGATGAGAGTATCAGGACAATTTAAGGAGGTAGATTAGATGCAAGCGCAAATTAGTATTGAAAACACCAATGTTTCCATGAAATATAAAAAGAAAATGACTAAGTCAGATAAAAAATCAGCTTGGGTATCAAGAATAGTGTTATGGTTAACACTTATAATAGTATTATTTCCAATATTGGCTGTAGTTTTTGCATCTCTTAGCAAAGGAAGTTCATTTACTCAAACTACGCTACTTCCAAAGAGTTGGACACTTGAAAACTATACAAAAGTTATTAAAGATACTCAATTTTTAAAATGGCTTTTAAATTCAATGATAACATGTATTGCAGCAGCGTTTATACAATTAGCATTAGTAGTACCAGCAGCCTTTGCATTTTCAAAATTAAGGTTTGCATTTAGGAGTAAAGGATTAATGGCTTTATTAATACTTCAAATGTTTCCAACAGCAATGGCATTGCCAGCAATACTAAGAATTGCGTATAATCATAATGGTATGGATAATCTTTTTGTAATAACTATATTATTATGTACAGGAATAGCGTACAATATTTGGTTAATGAAAGGGTATATGGATGGTATACCAACAGAGCTTATAGAAGCAGCCTATGTGGATGGAGCCACAACATTTCAAGTGTTTATAAAAATTATTTTACCTTTAATAAAGAATATGGCACTAGTAATTTTCCTATTTGCATTTATTTCAGCATATAGTGAATTTATGATAAGTTCTGCATTATTAAAGGATAAGGCAACTCAAACTATTGCAGTAGGAATGCAACAGTTTATAAGAGATAAGTTCTCAGCTAACTGGACTCAATATTCAGCTGCAGCTATTATGGCTTCAACACCTGTAGTAATTTTATTCTTGTCGCTTCAAAAGTTTATTGCAAAGGGATTAACAGCTGGTGCAGTAAAAGGTTAAAAATAAACATTAAAATATATAAGATTCCTCAAGTAACTTATAAGTAAATTGAATGAATATAGAGATTCCTATTATAAAAATAGGAATTTCTATATCACAAGATACGGTAACGTTACCGGGATAAGTCCCGAAAATAGGGAAGGTAAGGAGAATTTCAATGAATATAAAAGATATAGCTAGATTGTCAGGTGTAGGTGTAAGTACAGTATCCAGAGTACTTAATAATCATACGGATGTTAAGGAGAGTACTAGAAAAAAGGTGCTAGAAGTAATTAAAGAAAGTAATTATATTCCTAATAATAGTGCAAGGATACTTAAACAAAATAATACAAATAATATAGGGGTTTTAGTAAAAGGTGTATTTAATCCATTCTTTTCAGAAATGGTAAATGTAATAGGGAAAAATATTTCAAAATCAAGATATACAATGGTGCTTCAACAAAATGATTTTACTTTTGGTGATGATTTTGAAACATTACAATCATTTATTAAAGAAAAGAGATTACAAGGGGTTATTTGCCTTGGAGTAAATTTTGAGTCTGTGAGTAAAGATAGTGTAAATTCTCTAGAAGTCCCAGTTGTACTTACATCAGCAAATTTTAAATTAGGCGAAAGTGGCTATTCTTCTGTAGGAATTGATAATATAGAGTCTGCATATAAGGCTACAAAATACTTAATAGAACTTGGACATAAGAATATTGCTGTTATGATAGGTGAAGAAAATGATATTGGAATAAGTTGGAATAGACTTAAAGGCTATAAAAAGGCATTAGAGGAGTCTGGCATTCCATTTAATGCAGATAATATGCTTGTAGGAGATTATAAATCTGAAGAAGCATATAAGGTAATGATGGAATTTATTAAAAATAATAAGGATATAACAGCTGTATTTTCTATTTCAGATATTATGGCCATTGGGATAGCAAAGGCTATAGTTGATTCTGGATTAAAGATAGGAGAAGATATATCACTGGTAGGATTTGATGGACTTGATATAAGTAAATTTTATAATCCAGGAATAACTACCATGAAACAACCTAAAGTATTGATGGCTGAAAAAAGTACGAATCTCTTACTTGAACTACTTAATGGAAAATTAGAACATGAACATATTGTTCTTAATACAGAGCTTGTTAAGAGAGCGTCTTGTAAATATATAAAGAGAGGATAGGTGTAGAGTGAATGGATTAAAAATAGATGAAAATGTAATAAGATATATTATTGGAAACCCAATAAATACTGATGCGGTAATTTTAGATACTAATAAGATTAAAACTGATAGAAGTTATAGCTTAAAGTATTTAGATATAGATGAAGATGGAAATTTAAACTACTACATGTCTGATAATGATATAATATACGGCTTAGGGGAAAATGTAAGAGGCCTTAACAAAAGAGGTTGGATATATGAGAGCTTTTGTACTGACGAATATAGCCATACACCAAATAAAAGAAGTTTATATGGAGCTCATAATTTTTTTGTAGTCCATGGAAAAGAAAACTTTGGGATATTTATAGATAGTCCTTCAAAAGTCATATTCGATATAGGATATACAGATCACAATAAAATAAAGATTACTTGTGAAAATCAAAATTATGGGTTATATATCATTGAAGGTAATAGTTTGAATGATATAGTAAAGGAATTTAGAATGCTAATTGGGGAAAGCTATATTCCACCAAAATGGGCATTAGGTTATGGACAAAGTAGATGGGGATATGGAACTGAAACTGAAGCTAGGGAAGTAATTAGGAAGTTTAAGGAAAATGATATTCCTCTAGAAATGTTGTATTTAGATATAGATTACATGGAAAGATTTAAAGATTTTACTGTAGATAGAACCGCCTTTCCAAGTTTTGAGGGCTTAGTAGATGATTGCATGGATGAAGGAGTTAAAGTTATTCCTATAATTGATGCAGGGATAAAGGTAGAAGAAGGATATCCTATTTATGAAGAAGGAGTAGAGGGAGGATATTTTTGTACTGATAAGGATGGTGATCCATTTGTAACTGCAGTATGGCCTGGAAAGGTGCATTTACCAGACTTTTTAAACTCAAGAGCCAGAAAATGGTTTGGAGAAAAATACAAGATACTAACTGATAAAGGAATCGAAGGTTTTTGGAATGATATGAATGAACCAGCATTGTTTTATTCTGATAAGGGTTTAGAAAGCGCTTTTAAAAGAGCAGAAGAGATAAAGAAGGAGAATATAGACGTATATTCATATTTTGAACTTAAAGATAATTTTAATAAACTAGCTAATTCTATAGATGATTACAAAAGTATATATCATAACGTGGATGGAGAGCTAATAAATCATTATGATGTCCATAACTTATATGGATTAAATATGACTAAGGCAACCTATGAAGGTTTGGAAAATATAGATGAAAATAAAAGGTTCTTATTATTTTCGAGAGCATCTTCTGTAGGAATGCATAGATATGGTGGAATGTGGACAGGAGATTCATTTTCTTGGTGGGAACACATAGAATTAACTATGAAAATGTTGCCAGCTTTAAATATGTGTGGATTTATGTTTATAGGTTCTGATACTGGAGGATTTGCTGGAGATACTACAAGTGATTTGCTAATTAGATGGAATCAATTAAGTCTATTTACTCCTTTATATAGGAATCATACATCAAGATGGTCAAGGTCACAAGAACCATATGCATTTGATGAAGGAACAACAAAAATAATTAAAAATATAATACGCTTTAGATATTCACTAATTCCATATTTGTATAGTGAACTTATGAAGTGTATAAAAAATAATGATTTATATTTTAAACCATTAACTTTTGAATATGAAGATGAATTTTCTAAAGAGGTAGAAGATCAACTAATTTTAGGAAATTCACTTATGATAGCGCCTATGTATAAGCAAAATTCAAAGGGACGGTATATTTATCTGCCAGAAAAAATGCTTCTTTGCAAATTAAATCATGAAGGAAAGTTATTATTCGAAGTTTGCAATGAAGGAAGTAAATTTTTTCACTGTTTGTTGGAAGAAACTATATTTTTTGTAAGAAAAAACAGGATATTACCGTTGGTTGAGAGTGAAAATAAAGTTAAAGATTTATCTTTAAAAGAATTGAATTTAATTGCATTTGTAGATAAAAAAGCAGAATATACTCTTTATGACGATGATGGAATTACAAAAGAATGCAAAAAGAATAAATTCAATTTAGTTAAAGTAGTTATAGAAAAGATAAGTAATAAATATGAGTTGAAAATAGAAAAAGCAGAAAATACTGCTTTGAAGAAAATTAATGTAGTTATTTATGACTTAGAAGGAAGAAAAGAAACCATTTTAAGAGAATTATAGTATAGGAGGATAGGCGATATGGACAGAGGTGCAGGGATTTTAATGCATGTTGCTTCACTTCCAAATGATTATGGAATAGGGTCTTTTGGAAAAGAAGCATATAAATTTGTAGATTTCATAAAAAAGGCAGGATTTAAATATTGGCAGATGCTTCCGCTAGGTCATACAGGATATGGAGATTCACCATATCAATGCTTCTCTGCTTTTGCAGGAAATCCTTATTTTATTGATTGTTGTATTTTAGAGGAAGAAGGACTGTTAAAAGAAGAAGAATATAAAAATGAGAGTTATGGATTAGATAGAGATTCTATTGATTATGGGGAAATATTTATATCAAAGTTTAATGTATTAAGAAAAGCATATAACAATTATAAAAAATTAGGATTTCCCGAAATTCAAAAGAAGTTTGAAGAATTTAAGAAAGAAAAATCCTTTTGGCTTGAAGATTACTCTTTATATATGGCATTAAAATACCATTTTGAATTAAAGGGATGGTATAAATGGAATGAGGATATTAAGAGGAGAACACCTAAAGCGGTTAATGCGTATAAGGAAAGATTAAAAGATGATATAGACTATTGGTCATTTATACAATATTTATTTTATGAGCAATGGGAGAAATTAAAGAATTATGCTAATAAGTTTGGAATTAAGATAATAGGAGATATACCAATTTATGTTGCAGAAGATAGTGTAGATACATGGAGTCACCCTGAGAATTTTAAGATTGATAAGGATGCATTGGAACCTTTAGTTGTGGCAGGATGTCCTCCAGATGCTTTTTCTAGTACAGGACAATTATGGGGGAACTTAATTTATGACTGGAATCATATGAAAGAGGATGATTACAGTTGGTGGATAATGAGGATAAAAGAAAGTTTAAAACTGTATGATATTTTAAGAATTGATCATTTTAGAGGGTTTGAATCTTATTGGGAGATTCCTTATGGAGAAAGAACTGCTATAAATGGAGAATGGGTAAAAGGCCCTGGAATTGATCTTTTTAATACAATAGAGAAGAAACTTGGAAAATTGAATATAATAGCTGAAGATTTAGGATATTTAACTGATGATGTAGTAGAATTTTTAAAGGAGAGTAAGTTCCCAGGAATGAGGGTATTACAGTTCGCTTTTGATGGGAAACCTGACAATAATTTCTTACCACATAGATATATTAAAAATTGTATTGCATATACTGGTACCCATGATAATGACACTTTCTTGGGGTGGTATGAAAAAACAGGTAGCAAGATGGAAACAAAAAGAGCAAAAAAATATTTGGGCTTAAACGGAAAAGAAGGATGCAACTGGGGCTTCATAAGAGGAATTTGGGCAAGTATTGCTGACGTGGCAATAGCACCTATGCAGGATTTTCTAAATTTAGGAAATGAAGCAAGAACAAATTTACCTTCGACTCTTGGGATAAATTGGAAGTGGAGAATCGGTAAAAATAGTTTAAGTGATGAGTTAGCTAAAAAGATATATAAATTTACAAGAATGTATGGAAGGTGTGAAGAAAATGAATAAAGAAGAACTAAAATTAAGTATTGAAAGAACGATAAAAGTTAAATATGGCAAGACTTTAGACAAGGCTTTAGATTATGAAATATTCAATGCACTCTCTTTAAGTTTATTAGAAAATATAGTAGACGATTGGAATGAAACTACAGAATTATATGCAAAAGGTAAACAAGCTTATTATTTTTCAGCTGAATATCTAATGGGTAGAGCTCTTGGTAATAACTTAATAAGCATGGGAGTATATGATGAAGTAAGGGAGTTATTAGAAGAACTAAATATAAATATAAATAAGATTGAGGAAATAGAAGAGGATGCAGGACTTGGAAATGGTGGACTAGGCAGATTGTCAGCTTGTTTTATGGATTCTGCTGCTACTATGGAAATTCCATTAATAGGATATGGACTTAGATATAATAATGGATTATTTAATCAATATGTAGAAGATGGTTTTCAAGTTGAAGATGGGGATTATTGGCTTAAGTATGGAGATCCATGGAGTATAAGAAAAGAATCAGAAACTCAGGTTATTCATTTTGAGGATATGGATGTTAAAGCAGTACCTTATGATATGCCAATAATAGGATATGGCACAAGAAATGTTAATACCTTAAGGTTATGGAAAGCAGAACCACTAAAAGAGTTTGATTTTAAGTTATTCAACGATCAAAAATATGATGAAGCGATAAGACTTAAGAATAGAGCAGAAGATATTACAAGGGTATTATATCCAAATGATTCTACTGAAGAAGGAAAGCTATTAAGATTAAAGCAACAATATCTTTTAGTAAGTGCATCAATAAAGGATATAATTAAAAAACACAAAGAAAAATTCGGAACCGTTACCAAAAGGTTAGGTGAATTAAATGCTGTTCAATTAAATGATACTCATCCAACTTTAGGTATTCCAGAGTTAATAAGAATATTAGTGGATGAAGAAGGATTAACTTTTGATGAGAGTTTAAGTATAGCAAAGTGTATGTTTAGTTATACAAATCATACAATTTTAGCAGAAGCTTTAGAAAAGTGGGATATAACTTTAATAAAAGAATTATTCCCTAGAATATTAGAAGTAATACAAGAAATTGATAAGAGATTTATAGCTGAATTGAAGGCAGCAGGATATAGTGGAAATGCAATTAAGGATTATAGAATAATATATAAGAAGCAAGCTAGAATGGCAAATTTAGCTATCCATGTTGGATCAGCAGTAAATGGAGTAGCTAAACTTCATACAGATATATTAAAGGAAACTGAACTTAAAAATTGGTATGAGCTTTATCCAGAAAAATTCCAGAACAAGACTAATGGAATTACACCAAGAAGATGGCTTAGACTTTGCAATCCCGAGTTATCTTCATTAATAACAGAAGTTTTAGGTAATGAAGATTGGGTAAGAGATCTTTCATTATTAAAGAATTTAGAAAAGTATGTTAATGATAAGTCAGTATTAAATAAGTTTATGAGTATCAAGCATAAAAAGAAAGAGCAGTTAGCTGAATATGTTAAAGAAAATGAAGGTGTTACTATAGATCCAGATTCACTATTTGATATTCAAATTAAGAGACTACATGAATATAAGAGACAATTGTTAAATGCTTTTTATATACTAGACCTTTATTATAGAGTTAAAGAAGATTCTAATATGGATATACCAAAAATAACATTTTTGTTTGGAGCAAAGGCATTCCCTGGTTATAAGAGAGCAAAGGCAATAGTTAAATTTATTAATGAAATAGCAAACTTAGTTAATAATGATAAAACCATTAATGGAAAGATTAAGGTTGTGTTTGTGCAAAATTATAGAGTATCCTATGCAGAAAAATTATGTCCAGCAGCAGATATTTCAAAGCAAATCTCAACTGCTGGTAAGGAAGCTTCAGGTACTGGAAATATGAAGCTTATGCTAAACGGAGCACCTACATTTGGTACTTTGGATGGAGCTAATGTTGAAATAGTGAATGAAAGTGGAAGAGAAAATAACTTTATATTTGGATTAGAGGTAGAAGATATAGAAGAGCTTGGTAAGAATTATAATCCAAAAGATTATTATGAAAAGAATCCAAGTTTAAAGAGAGTAGTAGATGCTTTAGTAGATGGAACTTTTGATGATGGAGGCAGTGGAGATTTCGAAGATTTATTCGATTCTCTATTAGAAGAAGGGGATCAGTATTATTTATTAGCTGATTTCCAAAGTTTTAAGGAAACTGAAGATAAGGTATTTGAGGCTTATAAGGATAAAGAAGAGTGGGCAAAGAAATGTTTCTTAAATACATGCAATGCAGGAATTTTTTCTAGCGATAGGACAATATTAGAGTACGCTAGGGAGATTTGGATGGTAGAAAGAAAGTCATTATAATAAAGCTTCCCCTTAATTTGTTGTTAATATATATAAAGGAGCTCCCTAATAATTATGGGAGCTTCTTTAGTTAATTAGATTTTAGAACTTTGAAATTAAAAATGAGTTAACTTAAAATTTAAAACGGAAAAAAGAGAATGAAATATTATTAAATTGTACTAATAAGTAACAATTTAAGTACTAATGTGCTTTATGAAAAAAGTTCCACAATAAAGAATAACCGTTATTAGTATAAAAAACACCATATATTAGTCAGTTGTCCCTTGAATTTTTAAATAATATAATTATATTAGAAGAATTTGATAGAGGTGAAAAAATGAAAAGGGAAAAAAACATACTAAAACTTTCAGCATTAGGTGGATTGTTTTTTGCTGTACTTGGGATAGTATGGGGGACAATAATTAACTCAAGCATGATTATGTTTGATGGCTTATATGCATTAATAAGTTTATTATTATCTATGTTATCAATAGGTATAACTAATTATATAGAAAAAACAGACTTTGATAAATTTCCTTTTGGTAAGGGAATGTTGGAACCTATCATGGTAGCTTTTCATTCAATTGTATTAGCTGTCATGTGTAGTTTGACTTTTATTAATGGAATTAAAGAATTTATTGAAGGTGGAAATTCTGTGGATGCAGATTTAGCATTAGGATATTCATTAATATCATCAGTTGGATGTGCATTGGTATATGTTATTATGTATAGAATGCGAAAAAATGTACCATCTGATATAGTGAAGGCAGAAAATAATCAATGGTTAATGGATACTTTTTTAAGTATTGGAGTACTTTGTGGATTTATAGTTTCTATAGTTTTAGAAATGAATTCACTATCTCATCTTACTAAATACGTTGATCCTTTAATGGTTATAATTTCATCAATACTATTTATAAGAGTTCCTATAATTATGCTTCATAAAAGTTTTAAGGAAATCATTAATAGTTCTGCAGATGAGGAGATCAATGATAGAATTTATACTATAGTTAAAAATATAGAGGAAGAATATAACTTTGAAGATTCTATAACTAGAGTAAGTAAAATAGGAAGAGAATTAAGGATAGAAATTGATTTTGTATTTAATGATAATTCTACGTTAAACGAACTTGAAGAGATGGATAAGGTAAGAGAAGAAGTTTACAAAAATATGAAGAGTTTAAATTTTAAAAAGTGGTTAAATGTTAACTTTACAGGAGATAGAAAGTGGGCTTTATAGAAAGACTAGGGAAACCTAGTCTTTTTATTATGTAAAACAATTCAAAAAATAACCTATTTACTATATAATGGAAGTAAGTGGATTTTATTGTAAATTGAAGGTGAGTAATGTGGTTATAATTAAAAATCAAAGGCGAGTTGAATTTGAAAAGAAGATGAAGAGAAGAAGAATAAAAACATATATAGTTACTGGAGTTATAGTTATGTTAAGCATATATATAGCGAGAAATATTAAAGCAAGTGATTATTCGAAAAGTTATGTTGAATATTTATTATATATGAATGCGGGAGAATATGAAATTGGAGATTTTCAGTCTCATAGACAAGAATATGAAGATAGTTTAAATATCAAAGAAATTGATTATAAATTTGATGAAGATATTGAAAAAGAAAATAAACCTACTATGCTCGTGTATCATCATACAGCTGCTTCAGAATTAACTCCTCAAAGTATAAATGAAGATCATAAAGAGAAGGGCTGGGGAGGAATAGGATATAACTTTTATATTAGGAAAGATGGAAATATATATAGGGGAAGACCAGAAGAATATACAGGAGCTCATACTGTGGGTAAGAACTATGAAAGCATTGGAATATGTTTGGAAGGAAATTTCCAAGAGGAAAATCCTACAGAAGAAGAAAAGGATTCTTTAATTAAGCTATCTACAGATATGATAATAAAATATAATATTAAGGAATTAATCGGACATAAGGATGTATATCAAACCTTGTGTCCAGGTGCAAAGTTTCCAATGGAAGAGATTAAGGAAAGAATAAAAGATGAAATACTTAAAGAAAAAGAATTTAAGAATTAATAAAAAAGGGCCAAGCCCTTTTTTATTTTACAGAAAGATCACCTGAGGTAGTTTTAACAGTTACACTTTTTGAACCATCTCCATTAGATAAAGATATATTATCATTTTTATTTAAATCCACATTCTTGTTTCTACCATTAAGTGTTCCTGTAGTAGTTGAAAAAGAAACTGTATAACCAACTTCCTTTGGTATAGTTAGGTCAATATCGCTTGAAATAGAGGAAAAGTTGGAGATATTACCAAGGTTAGATAGTTTCAACTTAATTGAGCCAGAAGTTGAATTTACATCAGAATCTCCGAGTATTCCTCCAAGATAAATATTTCCGCTAAGAGTCTTAAATTTAGAATTGTTGCTTGTTATAGAAGGCGAATCAATCTTGCCGCTTTTACTTTCTAAAGAAACTGTATTTACATTTGTATTTTTTAGTATTATATCTCCACTAGTAGTATTAGCTAAAAGGTTAGTCAATTCTAATCCATTAATATTTATAGATCCACTCAAACTTTTTAGAGAAATATTGTTTTTATAAGTTTTGGATATATAAATATTTAAATGAAAATTTGAATTTCTCAAAGCAGTGTTAGTTAGGATGTTCACATCATTATCAGTAATATCAAATCTACTTAATCCTTTTGTATAATTGTTATTATCATCAAAATGCCCATCAATGTTAACTTTAATTGTTGACCCATCGTATGACTGTATTGATAAATTATGTGAAATTGATTCTATATTTATATTTTGTACAGTAGGAGAAAAATCTTTTTCTACAGTACCTGAGGAGTTGTAGTGATTATTCCAACCAAAATTCCATCTGAAATCTGAGTCCCAATCAGAGAAATAAGAAGAAAGAGAGTAACCGCTGTTGAATAATACTATTGCTGCTGAAAGGTAACTACATAAAGATATAATTGCTAATATAATTAAAGAAATTTTCACTTTAGTGGGCACAAATTTTTTCATCGGTTATCCTCCTTACTAGAAAATTTGTTTATAAGTTTTCGTATTGCTAAAATTATAAGTTTTAAAACATATATAAGTACTATTATAGAAAAAATAGTAAAAGCCAATGAACCTATAGTGACTAATATAACTACGCTCAATGGAAGATCAGCTAAAAAGGCAGGTATACTAACACCTAAGATACCTAATCCAAGTTTCCCAAGTAGTAGACCTATGCACCCTATTAATAATGAAAACGGTAGAATTATAATAGTTAAAAGGATGCCTAGACCAGCACCTGTAGCTCCTAGAATAAATGAGTTGAAGAGAATAAAAGCTAATATTACTATTGCAATTTTTAATATAGTATTAGATGAATTCGAATTGTTGGAAGTATTCTTAGTAGAGTTGGAAGAATTAGATTCATTATAAGTAGATTTTGGAATACCTTGAACATATCCGCTTCTATATTGATTAACTATCACATATGGATCGCCAAGTTCTTTAATTATTTCTTCGTCTGATTTACCATCGGCCTTGGCGTTTGAAAAATGTTCTTCATAGTCATATAAGATGTCTTGAAGTTCTTTTTCAGGAAAATCATTAAGACCTTCTTTCAGAATTTTGAAAAATTCATTTTTATTCACGATCATAACCTCCTAGTATAATGTTATTAACTGAATTTTGAAAACTTAGCCACTCTTTTTCTAGCTTATTTTTTGTTTCGTAGCCTAATTCAGTAAGTCTGTAATATTTTCTTGGAGGGCCTTCCTGGGATTCTTGTAGATAAGTAGTAAAGTACCCTTCAGTAGTAAGTCTTCTAAGTATAGGATAAATTGTTCCATCAGAAATAAGAATATTCTTAGAAATTTCGCTTACTAATTCATAGCCATAGCAGTCTTTTTTTGATAGAACTGATAAAACACACAATTCAAGAACACCTTTTTTTAGTTGTATATTCATGGTATCACCTCTTATCCTTTAGTATGAATTTATTATAATCAAAGGTATTATACAATACAAGGTAGTGAATTATATTTAATATTATATTAAGAAAAATAATAAAATATTAAGAATTTACATAATAGTAGAAGTCACTGGTGTATGTGGATATATAGTAATTATTATCCACAGATGAATGCTAGTAAAATAGGCATTATGTGACTAATGTGCATAAGTTTATAAATAATGTGGATAACTTTTTAAGTTATCCACATTATTATAAAAAAATATTGACACAATATATATAAAAGATATATTTGTCAACAACAATATAAGGAATGTTGCATAAACAATTATTATTCGTTAAAATCAATTATATTAGAACAACAGTTTCTGATAAAAAACACACACATAATTCACAAAACTGTGGATAAAAACTGTGGATAGTGTGTATAAGTGGGGTGGAAAAATGGAATATAATAAGAATATATATGATGCAATTTTTATAAATAGACCAAATAGATTTAATGCAAAAGTAATTTATAATGACGAAGAAATAACAGTTCATGTTCCTAATACCGGAAGATGTAAAGAAATCTTAATCCCTGGTTGTCAGGTGTTTTTGAGAGAAGAGAAGAATCCGACAAGAAAGACGGCTTTTGATCTTATAGGAGCATATAAAGGAGATAAGAATATAAGTATAGATTCTCAAATCCCTAATAAAGTTGTTAAAGAAGCTCTTGAAAACAAAGTTGTGGATAAGTTGAAAAAATATACAAATATATTAAGTGAAAAAACTTTTGGAGCAAGTAGGTTTGATTTTAAATTATTAAAAGATAATGGAGAAGAATATTATTTGGAAGTTAAAGGGGTAACTTTGGAGGAGAATGGCCATTGCAGGTTTCCAGATGCACCTACGGAGAGAGGTAGAAAACATCTGCTTGAATTGATTGATGTAAAGAAAAGTGGAAGAGGCGCAGGGGTTTTGTTTTTAATACAAATTGAAGATGTAAAAAGTTTTTCTCCAAATGACGATACAGATCCTGAGTTTGGGAAAGCACTACGGAAGGCTGCAGAGGAAGGTGTGGATATATTTGCTTATTCATCTAAAGTTACAAGGACTGGAATAACATTAGATAAACCTGTGAAGATACTTTTATAATAATTAATTTATTAGTATAATAAAATAAAGTGTTTGGAATTGTTAGAAATTAAGTTGAATGAGAATCTGTTGAAAGAGGGATAGTATGAAATTTAAGTTTTGCCCTATTTGTGGAAGAAAGCTTGGAGAGATGTTTTGTGGGGATGAAGGACGTATACCTTACTGTGAATATGATAATGAATTATTTTTCGATACTCCGAAACCATGTATAATGGTAGCAGTAATTAAAGATGATGAAATTCTTTTATTAAAACAAAGTTACATATATAAGGATTCTAAAGTTTTAGTATCTGGATATATAGGGATAGATGAAAAAGCTGAAGATACTGTATATAGAGAGGTTTTAGAAGAAACTTCAATAGAAATTCAAAATGTTGAATTTTTAGGTACTGATTATATAGAAGGAAAAGAATTACTTATGCTTACATATTTAGCAAGTTACAAAGCTGGAGTGCTAAGTAAATCAAAAGAAGTTGAGGAAGCGAGTTGGGTTAAAATAAGTGATGCTTTAGAGCATATGAAAGAAAATCTAATAGGACAAAGAGTTATTAAAAAAGTGTTAGATAGAAGAAAAATGTATTGATAGAAATTATTCATTTAAAATTGCTGGAAGTATTACTTTCAGTAATTTTTTATAGAAGCAAGTATTAAAAGTTAATATATTAGGAAAACGTTATGTTATTTATGGAAAATATGTTAAAATATTATAAGAGAAAAGTTCTTTCTAGAATAATTCTTCTTGAAGTAATTAATAAGTCTTAAGTTTAAATAATTTTACAGTAAGATAAAAATAAATTAATCATTTTTGTCTTTATAAAAGATAATAAAAGTGTATAATATTTCATAGTGATAAATTAAGGATAGGAGGATGAAGGATGGCGAAGGAGTCAAAATATGTGCCTGAGATAAAGGGAACACTAAGAAATCATGTTGTAGAGGTTCCATCGGTCATACGAGATTGTAGTGGAATTAAAATATTTGGAAAAAGGATTAAATCTCTACTATTTACAACTGATGTAGCCATAATAAGAAATACAAATGCAGATGCAATAATAGCCGTTTATCCATTTACTCCACAACCTTTAATTACAGAAGCACTAGTAATGGCAGCTGATGTGCCAGTATTTTGCGGAGTTGGAGGAGGTATTACTCAGGGAAAAAGAGTAATCAATTTAGCTCTTGATGCGGAATTTAAGGGTGCTATGGGGATAGTTGTTAATGCTCCTACATCAAATGAAATTGTAAGAAAGATAAGATCTACAATAGATATACCAGTTGTAGTTACTGTGGTTTCTGATCATGAAGATATAGCAGAAAGAATAGAAGCAGGGGCAACTATACTAAATATATCTGGAGGTAAAGATACTGCAAGGATAGTTAGAACTATAAGGAAGAGTTTCCCAGAGTACCCTATAATAGCTACTGGGGGCCCAACGGTAGAGAGCATAAAAGAGACCATAGAAGCAGGAGCCAATGCAATAACTTTTACACCACCACCAACAGCTGAAATCATGGGAGACCTTATGGACAAGTATAGATAAAAATTCGGTATATTAAGATATACTGAATTTTTTTTGTGTAATTTAAGAAATAAGTAATATTATACCTTTTATCAACCATTATAATTTACAATTTTTTGTGGTATGATTAATTTATGTATTTTTTGAAACGTTAGTAAAAATAAAAAGGATGTGGAAAAAGTAGTGTCTGATAATAAGGAAGAAATGATTATTAACGATATTCCAATGAAGGAAATAGATATTGACAAGAAAAAGAAAAAAAGCTTTTTTAGGGAATGGGTTATTCCGGTATTTGTAGCGATTCTTGCGGCGTTATTGATTAAAGAGTTTTTAGTTTATAAAGTAGAAGTGCCAACAGGATCTATGATTCCTACTATAAATGAAGGAGATCAATTTCTTGTTACAAGGATATATAATCTAGGCAATCTAAAAAGGGGAGAGATAGTAGTATTTGATTCAAAAGAATTAAATGATGTTTTGATAAAAAGACTTATAGGGCTTCCAGGAGATAATATTAGTATAGTTAATGGAAAAGTTTCAGTAAATGGGGAAGAGCTTGATGAAAATTACGTTGTAAATCATGATAAGTTTAATGGTGAATATCATGTGCCGGAAGGAAAATATTTCTTTTTAGGAGATAATAGACCGGATTCATTTGATTCGAGGAAGTGGAAGAATCCGTACATAGATGGAAAAGATATAAAAGCAAAAGCTCAGATAAGGGTATATCCTTTTGATAGTTTTGGAAAAATAAAATAATTTATAAAAAATTCAGCATAAAATGAATATGTTGAATTTTTTTATAAATTAAAATAAAGGAATAATAACATTGCAGTTAGCGTTGTTAATTGACAATTATTTATGTTATACTAAGTCTGTATATCTATGAGAAAAGGAGATTTAATTATGGAACAAATATACATTGTTGACAGAATAGAAGGTGATTACTTTGTAATCGAATCTCCAAATGGGGAAATAATAGATGTAAGTAAAGATAAAATTAAAGGATATGCAAAAGATGGGGATTGTTTAATTTTAAAAAACAATTATTTTTTTATAGATAAAGAGGCTACTTTAAAAAGAAAAGAAGAAATAGCAAGGAAAATGGAAGGGATGTGGCAAGATTAATGAATGAAAAAAGTGAATCGGCGATAGAGGAAGAAAATTCAATAGAAGGTGAATCAAACATAGATAATAATAATGAAAAAAAGGGAAAGATAAAAAAGAAGAAAAATTTCTTTTTTGAATGGATTGTTCCTATAATAGTAGCAGTAGCTATAGCTATACTTATAAAACAGTTTCTTATTTTTAAAGTATATATTCCTTCGGGATCAATGATACCGACATTAAATGTAGGTGATCATCTTTTTGTTACAAGAGTATATAATTTAAATAATATAAAAAGAGGCGATATAATAGTATTTGATTCAGAAGAGTTAAATGATGTTTTAATAAAAAGACTTATAGGACTGCCAGGAGATACTGTTAGCATAGTAAATGGTAAAGTATCAGTAAATGGAGAGGAATTAGATGAAAGTTATGTAAAACCTGAGAATAGTGATCAGTTTTATGGAGAATTTCATGTTCCAGATGGAAAATACTTTTTCTTAGGAGACAATAGAAGAGTTTCGTTTGACTCGAGAAAATGGGTTAATCCATATGTAGATGGAAAAGATATAAAAGCAAAAGCACAATTAAAAGTATATCCGTTTAGTGATTTTGGTAGCGTTAAATAATAAGCAAAAACTAAGGAAAGAGGTGGGTATAGCATGAATAATGAGCCTAAAAAGAATGAAAAGAAGAGTAAAAAACCCATAATAATATATTTTATAGTTACAATAGCAATATTGTTAGTTGCCAACTATTCAAGAGATGCATATATGAATAAAGAAATTTCGTATAATGAATTTTTAAACATGATTAACAATAAGGAAATTTCAGAAATAGTGATTTCAAGTGATAATTTAGTTATTACGCCCAAAGATGGGACAGAGTATGAAGGAAAAACTTTATACACAGCCAATATTAAGAATGATAAACTACTAGATGAACTTATTGAAGCGGGAGATATAAGATTTACAGGGAAAAATCCAAAAGAATCTATATTTATGAATGCATTTATGACATATATAATTCCG
The DNA here is from genome assembly GCF_014836335.1 of Clostridium cibarium. Lineage (GTDB taxonomy): Bacteria > Bacillota > Clostridia > Clostridiales > Clostridiaceae > Clostridium > Clostridium cibarium. The sequence goes on along the minus strand of NZ_JACSRA010000015.1, from coordinate 51,433 downwards.
ATAGCATTTTTATATTTCATGTGGAGATTTTTATTCTCTAAGATGATAGGAAAAATGGGCGGAGGAATGGGTAACATTGGTAAAAATAATGCTAAAGTATATGTAGAAGACCAAATAAAAGTTACCTTTAAAGATGTAGCTGGACAAGAAGAAGCAAAAGAATCACTTGAAGAGGTTATTGGATTCTTAAATGCACCAACTAAATATACAGAAATAGGTGCAAAGCTTCCTAAAGGAGTTCTTTTAGTGGGCCCTCCAGGAACAGGTAAAACACTTATAGCAAAGGCAGTGGCAGGAGAAGCAAAAGTTCCATTTTTCTCTTTATCAGGATCAAGCTTTGTAGAGATGTTTGTAGGAGTTGGAGCTTCAAGAGTTAGAGAATTGTTTAAAGATGCTGAAAAACAAGCTCCTTGTATAATATTTATAGATGAAATTGATGCTATTGGTAAGAGTAGAGACAATCAGATGCAAAGTAACGATGAGAGAGAACAAACCCTAAACCAATTATTATCAGAGATGGATGGATTTGATTCTTCAAAAGGTATAGTTATATTAGCAGCTACAAATAGACCAGAGATATTAGATAAAGCTTTACTTAGACCAGGAAGATTTGATAGAAGAGTAATTGTTGATAAACCGGATCTTATTGGAAGGGAAGCAATACTAAATGTTCATGCTAAAGATGTAACATTAGATCCTGAAGTTGATTTAAAAGAAATAGCAAAAATAACCTCAGGTGCTGCAGGAGCAGATCTTGCAAACATGATTAATGAAGGTGCCTTAAGGGCAGTAAAGCATGGTAGAAAAAAAGTGCTTCAAGAAGATTTAAGAGATGCAGTAGAAGTAATTATTGCTGGTAAGGAAAAGAAAGATAGGATATTATCACAAAAGGAAAAGAAAATCGTTGCATTCCATGAAGTGGGACACGCATTGGTTGCTGCATTACTTAAAGGTTCAGATCCAGTACATAAAATTACAATAGTTCCTAGAACTATGGGAGCGCTTGGATATACAATGCAACTTCCAGAAGAAGAAAAACATTTAAATTCAAAAAAAGAATTTATGAATGAAATTGCAATACTCTTAGGTGGTAGGTCAGCAGAAGAAATAGTATTAAATGAGGCTACAAATGGTGCTTCTAATGATATAGAAAGAGCTACTCAAATAGCTAGAAATATGGTAACTATATATGGTATGTCAGATAGATTTGATATGGTAGCATTAGAATCTGTACAAAATAGATATCTAGATGGAAGAGCAGTTAGAAATTGTAGCGATGAAACTTCAACATTAATAGATGAAGAGATACTAAAAATAGTAAAAGAAGCTCATAATAAAGCTAAAGAAATATTAAGAGAAAACAGAGAACTGTTAGATAAAATATCAGGTGTTGTATTAGAAAAAGAAACTATATTCGGAGATGAGTTTATGAATATGGTTTGTGAAAAGTATCCAGAGCTTAAAAAGCAAGATAAAAAAGAGGGATTAGATTTAGAAGATAAAACTATAGAAGTAGAGACAGAAGAAATTGATAAAAAAACAGCTATTGATGTTACTATAGAGTAATATAGAATTTACAATTAATAATAAAGAATATGAATTCCTACGAGGTTTTTTAAATAAATATTTAAAAAATTTTGTAGGAATTTTAAGCCCTAATTGCAAGTGATAGTGAGGAAGAGGTGTTTGTATGAATAAAGATTTAGAATTTTTGATGGAGGAAAATAAACTTCAAGATACCATTAATATTTTAAATAATGAAATTCTGAAGTTTATTGGAAAGAGAAAAAGTATTACTGATTATATAGTTGAGTATAGAAAGAAATATATTGAAGATTATAAGGATGATGAAGATAAAGTAATAGATTACTTCGATCATGAAAAGTACGTTAAGGAAGAAGCTTTTAGGACCATAGATAAACGACTTAAGGAGTTTACTGTACTTAAGGAATCACCTTACTTTGGTAAGATTACTTTTACTGAAGAAAATGAAGGGGCCGAGGATTTATATATTGGTAGATTTGGGTTAACGCCAGAAGAAAGCTATGAACCAGTGATTGTTGATTGGAGAGCACCTATAGCATCATTATTTTACAAAGGAACATTAGGAGAATGTAGCTATATATCACCAATAGGAGAGATAAAAACAAACCTTTTAGGCAGAAGACAACTTATTATAAAAAAAGGTGAACTAAAAGGGTTATTTGATTCAGCGGTTGATGTAAAAGATGAAATACTACAAATGGTATTAACAACAAATTCAAATGAAAAGTTAAAAGATATAGTAATGACTATTCAAGAAGAGCAAGATGAGATAATAAGAGCTCCAAAGGATAAAGTTGTTGTAGTTAATGGGGTAGCTGGATCAGGTAAAACTACAATTGCACTTCATAGAGTTTCATATCTGCTTTATAACAATAGAAAACAATTTGGAGATAAGGTATTAGTACTTGGACCAAATGATATATTTATAGATTATATAGCACAGGTATTGCCTTCATTAGGTGAAGAAGGCGGAATAAGACAAACTACATTTCAACAGTTCGCTATGGAAGAAATAGATCTTCATGAACCTGTAAAAGGATTTTCAGAATATATAGAAGAAGCAATGAGTGGAAATCAGGATGCATTAAAAGAATATAAATATAAAAGTTCTAGAAAGTTTTCTGAGACATTAGATAAACAATTAGAGGATATGAATGATAATTATTTCAATATAAAACCAGTAACTTTCTTTGGAGAAGAGATAGTTGATGTTAATGAAATAAAAGATTTATTCACAAAACATTATGGATATATGCCTTTATTTAGAAGAAGTGCGAAGATAAAGAGGGTTCTCGTATCGAAAATTAAAGATAAAAGAGATGAACTTGTAAGAGAACTTAACGCAGAAATTAAGAAAAAGATAGAAGAATTATCACCAGGAGAGCTTGAAATAGAAAAGAATAATTTAGATTTTAAAAGAAGACTTAGAATAAGAGAAATAGTTAGAGGCGTGATGAATTCAAGGGATGAACTTGATAATTGGATAAACAATGAGGATATTGTTTCATTATATAAGAGAATTACAAATACCGAATCTCTAGGATATATGGATCTTGCTGGAATATTATATTTAATGGTTAAATTAAATGGTAAGAGATGTAAAAGTGAAATAAAGCATGTAGTTATAGATGAGGCGCAAGATTATAATCTAACTCAATTTAAGTTAATTAAAGAACTTACGGATTGTAAGAGTTTTACAATAGTTGGGGATAGCAATCAAAGACTTATAACAACAGATGAAGAACCAGCGATGTTACATTTAGATAAGTTATTTGGAGAAGATGTAGTTAATTTTGAATTAAATAAGAGCTATAGATCTACTCAGCAAATAATGGAATATGCAAGCAAGTTTTTAGATGAAGATAAGGTGATTCCACTAGTTCGTGAAGGGGAAATGGTATTAGAAGAAGAAACTACATCAATTGAAGATACTGTTGAAACATTATCATCTATAATAGAAGATTTTGAGGAAGATGGGCTTGAAAGTATAGCTATTATAACTAAGGACAAAGATAAGCTAAAGGAAGTATCTAATTTAATTAAAGCAAAAACTAAAGTAGTAACCTTTGATAAGGAAGACATGATATACAAAGGAGGTTTAGTATTATTACCAGCATACTATGCAAAAGGGTTAGAGTTTGATGGAGTAATATTATTAGATGACTTTGATGATACACCAAATCTTGTGAAGTATATAATGTGTACTAGGGCTTTACACAGACTTGCAGTAATAAAAAGAGGATAAAATTATAAAAAAATAGGGATTTAAATAATAAAACTATAGGTGTTTTGTAATTAAAACATCTATAGTTTTTTGTATTTTAAGAAAGAAAATATATTTTAAATTTATGAAATTATATGCATAAAGAGAATAAAACATGCACAAATGAATAAATAATGCATAAGTACTAACTTGCAAAGGATTTTATACATTTTTTTATGCATATTAATATATTAATTATAGTAATGTTAGAGAAAAATTATATTTTTGAAAAAAAGTATTGCATAATTATAAGTTTATAAGGTATAATTATACTCAGATAAAGAAGTTAAGCCGAAGTATTAAGGGGGATTAAAATATGAAAAAAGGATTGATAAAAAAGGTTTGTGCCTCAGCTTTAGTAGGGGTGATGGTAATGTCACTTATGGCATGCGGAAAGAAAGAAGAAAAGAATAATCTTACAGCTATAAAAGACAATGGAAAGGTAGTTGTTGGATTAAGTGCAGATTATGCACCATATGAGTTCCATGCAGTAGTTGATGGTGAGGATAAAACTGTAGGATTTGATGTGGAACTTGCAAAAGAAGTAGCAAAGGATCTTGGAGTAGATTTAGAAATAAAAGAAATGGATTTTGAAGCGTTAATTGGTGCTCTTCAAGCAGGGCAAATTGATATGATTATATCAGGTATGAATCCGGATGAAGAGAGAAAGAAACAAATTGATTTCTCAGATATATATTATGAAGCTCAACATGCAGTTTTAGTGAATTCAGCTGACAAGGAAAAATACAAGAAAATTGATGATTTAAATGGAAAGAAGATTGGTGCTCAGCTAGGATCAACTCAACAAAAAATAGCTGAAGATAAAATTCAAGCAGGAAAGATTTCTTTACTAGCGAGTGTTAATGATTTAGTTCTTCAATTAAAGAGTGGTAAAGTTGATGCTATAGTAACAGAAGAACCAGTTGCAAAGATGGCAAATAAAACTAATCCAGAATTAGTTCTTTCAGATATTTCATTTAAAGATGAAAGCGGCGGAAATGCAATTGGAGTTAAAAAGGATTCTAAAGAATTAGTTGAAGCAGTAAATAAAACTATAAAAAGATTAAAGGACTCAGGAGATTTAGATAAATTTATAATAGATGCTAATGATTTAGCAGCAAAAAATCAAAGTAAATAGATAGAGAATTGATAGTAAGATATATTACTATCAGAGGAGGAGAGACGTTGTTTACATTTAGTTTTCTAGGGGATTATATGCCAAAGTTTATAGATGGTGTGAAAATTACTTTAGGTATATCCCTAATTACAGTATTTCTAGGTACATTACTTGGGGCAGTGTTATTTTTTATGAAAAGTTCAAACTTTTCCATATGGAAGATAAAACCGTTAAAGATAATAGCATCGGTTTATGTTGAAATAATAAGAGGAACACCAATGTTATTACAAATATTGATGGTTTACTCAGGATCTAAGATAGTTTTTAATATTGATGTTACTGCTTTTTCAGCAGCTATAATAGCAATAGCGTTGAATTCAGCTGCATATGTATCAGAAATTGTTAGAGCTGGAATTGAGGCAGTCGATGTTGGTCAAACGGAGGCAGCAAGAAGCTTGGGCATGTCAAGAGGTATGACAATGAGATTAATAATTATCCCTCAAGCAGTAAGAAATATTTTACCTGCAATAGGTAATGAATTTGTAGCTGTAATTAAGGAATCTTCAATGGCATCAGTTTTAGGTGTCGGAGAGCTAATGTTTTCAGCTAAGATTGTTCAAGGTGCTACATACCTTTCATTAGAACCATTAATGGTTGCAGCTGTATTTTATTTTATTCTAACATTTTCATTAGGAAGATTAATGGGATATGCCGAAAGGAGAATGAAAGCAAGTGATTCACGTTAATAATTTACACAAGAATTTTGGTAGTAATGAAGTTCTTAAAGGAATAGATGAACACATTAAAAAAGGTGAAGTTGTAGTGGTAATAGGACCATCAGGTTCTGGAAAATCAACCTTTTTGAGATGTTTGAACCTTCTAGAAACACCTACAATGGGAGAAATAGTATTCGAAGGTAATACTATTACAGATAAGAAGGTCAATATAGATAAACTTAGAGAAAAGATGGGAATGGTATTTCAGTCATTTAATCTTTTCCCACATAAAAAAGTTATAGATAACATTACGCTTGCTCCTATCAAGGTTAAGAAGATGGAGCAAGGGGCCGCAATGGCAAAAGCAAAAGACTTACTAGATATGGTTGGATTAATTGATAAAGCAGAGACTTATCCATCTTCCTTATCTGGAGGTCAAAAACAAAGAATAGCTATTGCTAGAGCATTAGCTATGGAACCAGATGTTATGTTATTTGATGAGCCTACATCAGCACTAGATCCAGAGATGGTTGGAGAAGTACTAAGTGTAATGAAGAAGCTTGCAAAAGAGGGAATGACAATGGTTGTTGTAACTCATGAAATGGGATTTGCAAAGGAAGTTGGGGATAGAATACTATTTATGGATGGAGGAAAAATTGTAGAACAAGGAACTCCAGAAGAGCTATTTAATAATCCTAAAAATCCTAGGACAATAGATTTTTTATCAAAAGTACTTTAAGATTAATAAAAATGACTATATCTATAATGAGAAGAACCAAATGAAATTGCAATTAATGCGAAAATAAATATAACAACAAATACAACTATTACAAATATTAATGGAGCCCATGTTGTTCCGCCACTTTTACGTAATCTATTGAAGATTGTATTATTATCAAATCCCATATAAGATGTTGATTTAATAGAACGTATTTTATTAGTAGCATGTTTCATATAGAGTTGATTAGCAAATAAAGAAGAAAGCACACCTACAAGTATATTTAAAATAATTCCAAACCAATTTGTAGTTCTAGATGCGATATTAAAGTTATGACCAGTAAGTGTAGCGCTTGTGCTAGCTATAAATAGTCTTATAATGAAATTAACTCCAAATATTCCAGCTGCAATTCCGTACATTTTTCTATGCCAGAACCAAAGGAAATTTGTAAAGAATGCTGGCCAATTCCAAGAAATAAAGTTTTTATTTTCTTGAGATTTTCCCCATTTATCAATATAATAATCTGAATTCTTATAGCCTATAAATTCCATCATTTCAGCAGATGAAATTCCATTTTGATCCCTAAAGTCATTATTTTCACCAAATTGAGAATTGTTAAAATTTTGTGTGTTTTGATTTGGGTGATATTGGTTGTTTTGATTAAAACCATAATTACCATTAAAGTTTTGATTAACATATTGTTGTTGAGGGTTTTGGTTATACCCCTGAGTATTTTGATTGGTTGATTCATATCCTTGATTTATAGAATTGTTATTATTAATGTGTGAAGGACATGATGGATTCACACAAACATTATTTGTATTTAGCTCTTTTCCACATTTTGGACAGAACATTAAAATTCCCCCTTGTTATATAAAATGTAGTATAAAAGCTTAAATTAAAAATAGTACAGGGATATTATACAACAAAAAAGGATAAATTTATATAAAATTAATAAAATATATTTAAGTTTTTTAAAAGTAAATTATGATTAAATAAAAAATAGACTGAATCCAAAGGTAAAATACGAATTTTACCTTCAGGAGTCAATCTGTTCTTTTATTTAAAAAACTGAATATGGTGATTTTGAATGATTATCTATACTTGAATCATTTGAATAAGGTTCATCAAAAAGTGAGCTATTTGAATCATCATTATAATAATCATCAAAAAGAGAATCGCTGTAATCTGAATCATCATCGTAATATGGATCAGTTATTTTAGGCGATTTATAATTATATGAATCTCTATAGTGATTATGATATCTATAAGAAGGAATATAGTGATTTGCTAAAGCGGAAAAAATCATAATAATTGAAACAATTATCCCTATTACAAGTCCGGCAATAGATACTTTGCCAGCATTCCTCAAACGCCTATAATACATATCCATGTCCATGTTGGAAAACTTAATTTGATTGATTTTTTTTATGCAGTTTTTTAAATAGAAATGGCTGCTAAATAAAGCACATAATGTATTCCCTATAAGCAATATAGGCGGAAAAATTGATGGGAAAAATATTATGGAAACCAGATGAATTACAAAATAAATTGCTCCAAATAGATTTAATTTTCTATAGAATAACCAAATCCAAGAGAAGAAAAAGGCTGGCCAAATCCAAGAAAAATATCTAGGTGTAGAATCGCTACTTGTCCATTTATCAATGTAAAAGGATGGATTTTTATCACCCATAAATTGAATCATCTCAGAAGCGCTTATACCATTTTTGTCAATAAAGTTAGGATCACAATTATAACCTAAATAGCTATTCCTATTATAAGATTGATAAGAGTAATTATTTGTTTTATTATTTTGTCCAGTTGAATAATTAGAATTTATATTTGAAGGACATGAACTGTTATGGCATACGTTATTAGAATTTAGTTCATGACCACAATATGTACAAAACATTTAAAAACCTCCTGTTTATATTAAGTGAAATTGGTAGTGATAAAAATATCACTACCGCTATGTTAAAATCTAAGATGACCTACGTTACTAATTGAAATAGCAGTAGCAAATACAATGAGTATCAATGCTAAAACAAAAAGTCCTATTGCTACAAATAATGGAATCCAAGTTATGCCGCCCATTGATCTTAGTCTTCTAACAAACATAGAATTATCAAATCCCATAGAAGTTGTAAATTTAGCTGATTTTATCTTATTAGTTGCATGATTTATATATAATTGGTTGGCAAGTAATCCAGAGCCAATCATTATCACTAATGATATTAAGTAGCGTAACCATTTAAAGTGACCTAATAAAAGAAGGCTGCCAATATCGACTGCAAATATAATTCCAGCTATGTTATACATCTTTCTGAACCAAAACCAATATAAAGTGAAGAGAAATGAAGGCCAATTCCAAGATACAAAATTAGAATTTTCTTGGAATCTAGTCCATTTATCCATGTAATATTCCGTATTTTTATCACCTAAGAATTCCATCATCTCAGTTGCAGATATTCCATTTGCATCTCTGAATTCATTGTTCATATTCGTTTCATTTGAGTTATTGAAATTATTAGAACCTTGATTAAAGTTTTGGTTATAGTTTTCATTATTGTTTTCATTGTAGTTATTGTTATTATTAAAAATATCATTGTTAGAGTTCAAGTTTGAATTAGAAGTATCTGAGTTTAGTTTTAAATTTTTATCATAATGATTATTAATGTTTGTGATACAATCTGGATTTGTGCAAATGTTATTAGAATCTAACTCATGACCACATTTTGGACAAAACATTAAAATTCCCCCTTTTTCAAAATTTAAGCATATACAACAATTATATAATAGAATTAGAAAAATATACAGAAGTTAAGGAAAATATATAAGAAAAAAACCCTAAGCAATCGATATATTACTTAAGGTTTTTAAACAAAAATACTGATACTATAAAGCTATTTCTTCATTTTTTTCAGATAAAAATGGAGTTGTTAGCTTTTCAAGTCTTGGCATAAAGAACTGAATTGCTGGACCAGTCAAAAATGCAGCTATTAGAGTACCAATTCCTATAACTCCTCCTAGTAGAAAACCAATTACAATCAATGTTACATCCATAGTAATACGGATTTTGCTATATGTAAGTTTTGTTTTATCTGTAATTAAAAGAGGAACTATATCATTAGCAGCTACACCTAAGTTAGTAGATTTTAGTAAAGAAAATCCAATAGCTATTACAATACAGCTTAGAGCTAAAAATAGTGATTTTATTATAATATTTGAATAAGGAATAAATTCGATTACAAAACTATCCATTGGTAGTGGATTAAAAAACGTTGTCATCATGTTGATAAAAGGACCGGCCACCATTGTAGAAAGTATTGTTCCGATATTTAAATAATGCCAATCAACGATTGCGATAATAATTATCAAAGTAGCTGTAATAAACGTACTTGCCATTCCTACTGATACGCCTAATTTCGCAGAAATTCCTTGAGTAAATACTGTAAATGGGTCTGAACCTATATTTGCCTTGATAAACATTGCAACACCAGTTTGAATTATCCAAACCCCTAGAAAAAATAGTACTAATTTCTTTGCTAGTAATTTTACATCGATTTTTTTCATTTAATACACTCCTATTTTATTTGTTATTATACAATAAAAAATAATAACATAATAAAAAGGGTTGTACAAGGGAAATTTAAATTAAGTAATCATTATCTATAGTGATAATACAGTTGTATTCTGGGTGGATTTGACGGATTGAATCGATAATTTGTTCCTTTAATTCTTCTGGAGTCATAACCTTTCTTAGTTTTTCTGAGTTAACAACTACATCAAAGATTAAGTTCTTTTTTTCACCTTCTCCGACAATTCTAAAGTCATGCATTGATTCAATTAAAGGGTTATATTCTACTATTTTTTGAACCTCATCATATGTACCATTTATTTCTTTTGTAGTTACACATATAGGATCCATATGAATAACTAAATATATTTTAAGCTTTTCTGAAATTTCTCTTTCCGCTTTATCGATTATCTCGTGAATAACCATAACATTTATATCAGAAGGTATTTCTGCGTGTATAGATGCCATACATCTTCCAGGTCCATAATTATGAATAATTAAATCGTGAACACCTGTTATATTAGGATAACTCAAGGTCATCTCCTTTATTGATGAAACTAATTCTTTATCAGGTGCTTCACCTAAAAGAGGATTTATTGTTTCTTTTATCAATGAGAACCCAGAGTAAACTATAAATAGAGCAACTAAAATACCGAAGTATCCATCCAAAGGCAAGCTAGTAAACCTAGATGCTAAAAATGAAAGAGCAACAAAAGATGAAGTAAGAACATCACCTAAGGCGTCAACTGAAGCTGCTTTTAATGCAGAGGAATTAATTTTAGTACCTATATATTTATTAAATCTTGATAACCATAACTTAAGTATTACGGAAATTATTAGCAACGTAAAAGGAACTAACTCAAAAACAATTTCACTAGGATTCATAATCTTCTCAAAAGAGGATTTAACAAATTGAATTCCAACTAGCATAACAAGGAAGGACACTATTAATGCTGAAATATATTCCATTCTCCCGTGGCCAAAAGGATGTTCAGCATCAGCTGGTTTTTCAGATAATTTAAAACCTATTATTGTAATAACAGAGGAGGCTGCATCAGATAAATTATTAAATGAATCTGCCATAACAGCGATACTTGAAGTAATTATCCCTACAGATAACTTGATTATAAATAAGATAAAATTAACAATGATTCCAATTATGCCACCAAGCATTACATGGGATCCTCTGATTTTATCATCTTGAGTATTCATATTGTCTTTTATAAAGGTATTAACTAAAAGGTTTGATAACAAAAAAACACCTCATTTCAACTAATAATCTTATTCTAATTATTTAATCTTTATTTTATAGCACAAGTACAAATTAATCAATTATTTCTAAGTCAGATTGTTAAGATATGATAAGTTTGCTAAAATAAAAATTATATAAGTTATCTTATGCAAAAAGTGCATAAGATAATCAAAAGGAGTGAAATAACATGGAAAATCAATTAGCTTTAGAGTTGCTAGATTTTATAAAGGAAAGTCCAACAGCTTATCATGGTGCACATACAGTTAAGAATTTGCTAGATAAGGAAGGGTTTAAGGAAATTAAGGAAAGTGAAAAATGGAACCTTGTAAAGGGTGGGAAATACTATGTGATGAAAAATGAATCTGCAATTATTTCATTCGAGATAGGGCAAGGTGAACTTGAAGAAGATGGCTTTAGACTAATTGGAGCTCATACAGATTCTCCTACTTTTAAAATAAAACCAGCAGCAGAAATAAAGGTTGAAAATACTTATGTGAAATTAAACACAGAAGTATATGGAGGACCAATATTAAGTACATGGTTTGATAGACCACTATCTCTTGCGGGAAGGGTTGCCTTAAAGGGAAAATCTCCTCTAAAACCTGAAATAAGACTTGTTAATATAGATAGACCATTATTAATAATTCCAAACATGGCCATACATATGAATAGAAGTGTTAATGAAGGATATGCATATAATAAGCAAAAGGATACCTTGCCTTTATTAGGGTTTGTAAATGAAAAGTTTGAAAAGGATGGATATCTTTTAACATTATTGAGTGAGGAATTAGGTGTTGAAAAGAAAAGTATACTTGATTTTGATCTGTTTTTATATGAATATGAAAAGGGATGTCTTTTTGGATTAGATAATGAATTTATTTCAGCAGGAAGACTAGATGATCTTTGGATGGTATTTACAGGGATAAAAGCACTTATAAATAGTGAAGCAAATAAGGCAACAAAGGTGATGGTTGCAGTAGATAATGAAGAAATAGGAAGCTTAACTGCTCAAGGAGCAAATTCAGCGCTACTTAAAACTTTATTGGAAAGAATAGCATTGGCACTAGGAAAGGATAAGGAAGGATTCTTTAGAGCATTATCTAATTCGGTAATGATTTCTGCTGACTTAGCTCATGCTGTTCATCCAAATCAAGTTGAAAAGCATGATCCAACAAATAAGCCAGTACTCGGTGGTGGTCCTGTTATAAAAATGGCTGCATCAGGAAGTTACTCAACAGATAGCTATGCTTCAGCAATATTCCAAGCTGTTTGTAAGGAAGGTGGAGTTTCATGCCAAAAGTTTGTTAATAGATCTGATGTTAGAGGTGGTACAACAATAGGCCCAATGTCAGCAGCTGATTTATGCATTCCTGTAGTTGATATGGGAGCACCTCTTTTAGGAATGCACTCTGCTAGAGAATTAGCAGCGGTTAAGGATAATTATCTTACAATACAGGCATTTACAAAGTTTTATAATATTTAGTTAAATTATTCTGTTTAAGCTTATGAAGTGATTTGTTTTCACTTTGTAGGCTTTTTTGCTTTTATTTAGTAGCTAAATAGAAATATTAAACTCTTTATTAAAATAATGTTGGTATTGTATACAAACCTATGTTGCCGGCAAGAATTCAAAGGAGGTGGTTTGTTTTGATACAAAATGATTATGAGTTAGAAAATTTTAAGATACACTTAAATACAATATTAAAAAAAGACTTGTTTAGAACTCGAGAAAAAGTAATGAAATCCTGTCCTAAATGTGGATGTACTAAGTATATGAAATATGGTTTCTACAACGGCATACAAAGGTATAAATGTAAAAATGAGATTTGTGGCAAGACATTTTCTTTGGGAACCAATTCTATTTGGAGTTATTCGAAAAAGTGTGCAGATAAATGGATTGAATTCATTGAATTAATGCTAGAAAGAAGAACTTTAAAATATTGTGCTGAAAAGTTAAATATAAATATAAATACAGCATTTTTTTGGAGGCATAAGGTACTACATGCATTAACTTTTAATAGCATACCTAATTCGCTGTTTGGAGATGTGCATATAACAAAATCAGGCGTGAAAGAAAATTTTAAAGGGGCTCGTAATATAACTAGAACTCAAAGGGAGGATATTATTATAGTGTCAGCCAAAGGGGAGAAAGATAGTTTATTGTCATTACCAGTTAGTAAAAAAATATGGAATGAGAAAGATTTTAATGAAAAGATATATTCCAGAATAAAAAAGGATTCCTATATAATACCTTATGCGGATAGGTATATTTTTGCAATAGCTAAAAGACATAATAATGATTCTAGAAAGTTAATAAAGAATGAAGTTGAAATCATCAAAAATTACAGATTGATTTCTAAAGCATGGTTTAGATGTTTTCGGGGAATCGCTACAAAGTATTTAATAGAATATTTATGCTGGTTTATTATAGAACATAGAGAAAAGACATTTAATAGTTTAGAGTGCTTATATGATTTTATGAATGAATGTAATTTTATAAAAATATCTAAGATTAGGGAAGTATAGTATTCAGAACAACATTTATTTAATAAAGATCTGTATAAGAAGGTTAACATATATGTATGTAGATAGTTTCTTGAGTAAATAAGTGGTAATAAGAAAAGAAAGTTTATAGTTTTAGATTTTTTGGGAAAACTAAGCATAAATTAGTGAACTAAGGAGGCTGGCATAAGTGAGCAAAAGAGATACTATAAACTGTAGAAGGCATGTATTGCAAGAGTTAAAGCTTGGATTTGCCCAAATAAAAGAAAACTATAAGTACATAAAAGAATTATCAAATATGGAAGAAGAGGTTTTAGGATCTGGAGAATGGTTACTTGATAATATATATCTGATAGAAAAAGAGTATAAAAGCATCAAAGAAAATATGCCAATGTCATATTTTGATAATCTTCCTAAGTTTGAAAAGGCGAATATAAACGAAATACCAAGGATTTTAATATATGCAAAGGAATATGTTAAATTAAAAGAAGGAGTAGTTAAAGAAAAAGAAGTAATAGAATTTATAAATCGAAAGGAAGAAAGGTTCACAATAGGAGAGTTATGGGCTTTCCCCCTTATGCTTAGAATTGCAATAATAATAAAACTTTCTAAAACCACAAAGAAACTTGTAGTAACGCAAGAGGAGAAGATTAGGGGGAAGTATGAGGCTTACAGAATTATAGATGGGAAAAACAAAAATAAAATTGACGAAATTCTAGAAGAATTAGATAGAAGTTATGAAAAGATCTCAGGATTGTTTCTTGAATCATTAGAAAGAACATTGAGAGATAATTCCATAGAAGACGATAAAGTTTGGAAATTTATAAAAAATAAAACAGGGGCAAAAGAAAGTGAAGAGGATTTTGTAAAAAACAATTTTGTTGAAGCATCCATAGAGCAATCCATAAGTACTTGCATAAGTTCCTTAAGAGAAATTGAAGGGATAAGTTGGAGAAAGTTCTTTAAGGTAACTTCTAAAGTTGAAGAAATTTTATGTAATGATCCAAACAATATATATGAGAATATGGATTTTGAATCAAAAGATTATTATAGGCATACAATTGAAGTGTTATCAAAGAAACTTGAAGTAGATGAAATTACATTAACAGAAAAGGCATTAGACTTAGCATTAATAGCAAAAGAAGATAAAAGTAACAATTGTAAATGTCATATCGGATATTATTTAATAGATGACGGGGTTGAAGAATTAGTTAAATTATTAAATAAGAATGTAAAAGTAAATAAGAATATTTCACCTATAACGTTCATAGCATTAAATTTTCTAGGAACTGTAGGAATTATAGCAATTGTACTAGGTATAAGCTACTTATTTGGAGTTGATTTTACAACATTTCAGTGGGTGGTATCAATATTGTTAATGATTGTACCAGCTAATGAAATTGTTGTAGCATTAATAAATTGGTCAGTAAGTAAGTTAATTCCTATTAGATTTGTTCCAAAACTTAATTATGTAGAGGGGATTCCGGATGATAAGAAAACTATAATAGCGATACCAGCTATAATACCAACAAAATCAAGGGCGAAAGAACTAATGGAACAACTTGAAGTTGCTTATCATGCGAATAAAGATAAAAATATTTATTTTGTATTACTAGGAGATTTTAAAGATTACAAAGAAGAGAGATCACCTAGTGATGATGAGATAATTGATTCAGCAATGGAGGAGACAGAAAGGCTGAATTCCAAGTATTTCCCAGAAGATAAACATTTCTTTTTTTTAAATAGAAAGAGAGTGTTTAATCCAAAAGAAGGGACATTTATAGGTAAAGAAAGAAAAAGAGGAAAACTCATGGAATTTATGGCTCTTTTAAAGGGATATAGGCATACTTTTAATACAATAAGTAGCGATATATCTTGTTTAAAAGAAGCGAAATATATAATTACATTAGATGCAGATACATTTATTCCAAGAGATGCTGCTAATAGGTTAGTTGGAGCTATGGCTCATATATTAAATAGAGCGGTAGTGAAGAATAGAAAAGTTGAGCGTGGATTTGGAATTATGCAGCCTAAGGTTAGTATAAGCTTGGAAAGTAAGAACAAAACTGCATTTTCAAGAATATTTGCAGGACAGAGTGGGATTGATGGATATTCAATAGCGTATTCTGAAACATATGAGGATTTGTTTGGAGAAGGGAACTTTACAGGAAAAGGGATCATAGATATAGATGTTTTTTATGGAATACTAAAAGATGAGATTCCTGAAAATTCAGTATTAAGTCATGACCTTTTAGAAGGGGCGTTTACTAGGTGCGCACTAGTTACAGATGTAGAAGTTGTAGACAATTATCCCTCTTCTTATGAAGCAAGCTGCAAGAGATTGCATAGGTGGGTTAGGGGGGATTGGCAGCTATTAAGATGGCTTTTTTCCTCTAAGATATCACTTTTATCAAGGTGGAAGATTTATGATAACTTAAGAAGAAGTATGCTTGCTAGAAATTTATTACTTGCGATGATATTAAACTTAACAATCCTTAAAGGCGAAAGTCAAATAGTTTTGCTTTGCTTTTTAGGAGCTATTATTCCTGTTGTTTTTACAGTTACAGATTTTGTGGTAACACCAAGAAACAAAACAATGGGGACATTTAAAAGCTTTGAGCAGGTTATCCTTATAATTAGTTTTATTCCATACCAGGCATATCTGATGATTGATGGAATTTGTAGAACATTATATAGATTGTTCATTTCAAAGAGAAATTTATTGCAATGGCAAACAGCTGAAGAGGTTGAAGAATCAACTAATAATTCACTAAAAGCTTATATTAAGAGAATGTGGATTTCTTACTTGGCAGGAATAATTATATTAGTTTTGGCATTAGGTGCTAGACCTGTGGTTGCATTATTTAGCATACCAGTAGCCTTGCTTTGGATTGCAAGTCCTTATATAGCATATTATATTAGCAAGAGAGAGCCAGAAGAGTTTTATGAAGTTAATAAACAAGATAAAGAGTTCTTAAGAGATAACTCAAGGAGAATATGGGCATATTATGAGGACTTCGTAAATGAAGAAAATAACTATTTAGCTCCTGATAATTATCAAGAAAAACCATATAAAGGGGTAGCCTATAGAACATCCCCAACCAATATAGGAATGGGACTTACTAGTAACTTAGTTGCATATGATCTTGGCTATTTATCTTTTGGTGCTGTAGTTGATAGGATTGAATTGATTTTAAATGGAATGGATAAGCTTGAGAAATACAATGGACATTATTTAAATTGGTATGACACAAGAAATTGCACTCCTCTGTGGCCAAGATATATATCAACTGTGGATAGTGGTAATTTACTAGGGTATTTGTGGATAATTTCAAAAACACTTGTGGAATATAGAAGAAATCCTTTAATAAGAGTAGAAGAGATAGATGCTATAAATGATAGCCTAAAAATTATAGGTTTCGCTGCAGAAAAATTTAATGGAGTAGGTTTTGAGAATTACTCTAATATTTTAGAAAATGTTTTATCTACTATAGAAGAAATAGATTTATCTGAAGAAGATAATGAAAAGATCTATTGGGTTCAAAAGATAAAAAGAGAAATTAAGCTGAAAATAGCTTATTATGAATATCTATTTGAGGGAATCCAAAAATTTATTTTAGAAAAGTATGAGAATAACTGTCCTTCTTTAGATGAATTAATATCCTTTTTAAAAGATTTATATGTTTCTTCTGGAAAAGATATTAAAGTTATTATTCAAGAAAAAATAAATTTACTAAAATCATTTGCAGGAAGAATAGATAATTTAGTTGAAAAGATAGAAAAAATAATGAAAGAAATGGATTTTAAGTTTCTATACAATGAGGAAAGAGGCTTGTTTTCCATAGGGTATAACTTAGAAGAAAAATCCTTAGGTAGTTCATACTATGACTTATTAGCTTCAGAGTCTAGAGCTACTTCATTTATAACAATAGCATTAAATCAAATTCCCAAAGAACATTGGTTTAACTTAAGTAGGGCTATGACAGATGCTTTTAATGAGAAGAGTCTAGTATCTTGGAGTGGTACTATGTTTGAATACTTTATGCCACCACTTATTATTAAAAGCTATAAAGATACTTTATTCAGTATGACTTATTCGTCAGTAATTAATGCTCAAAAGGCATTTGCAAATAAAAAAGGAGTTCCTTGGGGAATTTCAGAATCAGCATATTATCAATTTGATTTAGGAGAGAATTATCAGTATAAAGCATTTGGAATTCCAGGAGTTGGGCTTAAGAGGGGGCTTGAAGATGAGCTCGTTATATCTCCATATTCTACATTAATTACATTACCTTACTCAAAGGATGAAGGTATACAAAATTTAAGAAGCCTAATGGAAAAAGGAACATATGGTAGATATGGATTTATAGAAGCTATAGACTACACTCCGAGCAGAGTAAGTAAAATGGATACAGCAGAAGGTAGGGCTGCAAAGAAAGATGTTAGATGCTATATGGTACATCACTTAGGCATGTCACTAATGGCTTTAGATAATACGCTTAATGATAACATATTTCAAAAAAGGTTCCACAGTATTCCAGAGGTTAAGGCTACAGAACTGCTATTAAAAGAAAGGATTCCAAGTAAGATAACCTTTGAAAGGGAAGAAAACTTAGTAACTAAGAAGAAAACTTTAGAGAAAGAAGATTTTATTCCAAGGATTTATGAAGGAGCAAAAAGAGAAAATCCAGAGGTACTACTATTATCTAATGGAAGTTATTCAACTATGGTAACTTTAAGTGGAAGTGGTTATAGCAAGAAAGACAGTATGTCAGTGTATCGATGGAAGGGAGACACCACTTCAGATAATTTGGGGAATTTTATTTATATTAAAAACTTAAATTCTAATGATTATTGGAGTGCAACTTATGAACCTTGTAGATCTTCTGGAGAAAGTTATACGGCAGAATTTACTGTTGATAAGGGAATTTTTAAGAGGAAAGATGGGTCTATAGAAAGTGAACTTAAAATTGTTGTTGCACCTGAAGATGATGTGGAAATAAGAAAGTTGATACTTAAAAATACAGGAGAAAAAGGCAGAAGTGTAGAGATAACTAGTTATATGGAAGTAACTCTCCAATCATTTCAAGGAGATGCTGTTCACCCTAGTTTTTCTAATCTATTTATCTCAACAGAATATGATGATGAACATTCATGCCTTTTAGGAAGCAGAAGGGCAAGAGTAAAGGATGGAGTAGTTCCTTATATAGTTCATAAGATAATTTCTCCACATGAGTTAGAAGGAGCAGTGACATATGAAACATCTAGGGTTAATTTTATAGGAAGAAATAGAAGTTTGAAATCTCCAAAAGTTCTAGATAATGATGCTCCATTATTAAATACAGTAGGAACAGTATTAGATCCTATTATGAGTTTAAGAGCTAGAATTAGACTTGAAGCTAATGAAGAGAAAGAAGTTTACTATATTACAGGAACTACTAATTCAAAGGAAGAAGCACTAGAAATTGCTAAGAAATATGAGGAGATAAGTAAACTAGAGAAGGCATATAGCTCTTATAGCAGAGCAATTCAACTTGAATTAAAGTCGCTAGGAATAAAATCAGCACAAGCAAATATATATCAGAGGCTAGCTTCATATATATTATTCCTTCATAGTGGAAGAGCTGATAGAGAAGATTATATAAAAAATATAAAGTTTAATCAGCAGGATTTATGGGCATATGGAATTTCTGGAGATTTACCTATAGCCATGGTATTAGTTAAAGATGAAGATGATATGGATTTAGCAAGAGGCATGATTAAGATGCATTATTATTGGAAGAGCAAAGGATTAAAGGTGGATTTGCTTATATACAATGATGAAGAATCATCTTATGAACAACCATTACAAAAAAATATACTAGGTGCAATTAATTTTTCAAAGGAAACAGGAGCATTAAATAAGCCAGGTGGAATATTTCTTCACAATAAAGCTACTATGGGAGAAGATATAAGAGATTTTATAATTGGAATAGCTGCACTTTATGTAGATAGCAGAAAAGGTTCAATAATTACTCAAATAAGAGATTTAGAGGAGGTTGAGTCAGCTCAAGTTTTAAGACATAAAGAACTTATGGATTCTCATCTTATTAAGGTTCATGTAAACAAAGAAAAACCAATGGATAATAACGTAGAGTTACTTGAAGTACATGAAGAGGAAATATTAAATGTACAAGAAGAACATTTTGATACAAGTTCATTAGACTTTTGGAATGGGTATGGTGGATTTGATCCTAAGGATAGCAGCTATGTTATTAAATTAGACAAATTCAATAATACTCCAGCTCCTTGGATAAATGTTATTTCAAATGAGGATTTTGGATTCCATATTTCTGAAGTCGGATCTTCCTATACATGGTGTGGAAATAGTAGAGAAAATAAGATAACACCATGGAGCAATGATTGGGTTATAGATCCACCTGGAGAAGCGCTTCTTATTAGAGATAATGATTGTGGGGAATATTTTTCAATTACCCCTAAACCAGTTCGTGATGTTGGAGAGTATGTTATAAGGCATTCCTTTGGATATTCAACCTTTAGCCATACATGTCATGGCATAAAGGGGGAAGAACAGGTATTTTGCCCTAAAGGTGAAAAATTAAAAATTCAAAGGGTTATTTTAGAAAATATTTGCGATAAAGAGAGAAATCTTTCGATTTATTACTATGCACAACTTGTTCTTGGAGTAATAAATTATGAAAGTGCTAGATATATAACTACATCACTAGGGGATAATTATATAATGGGAGAAAATCCTTATAGTAAGTATTTTGGAAAGTTGAAGGCTTATCTTACAATACTAGGAGGAGAAGAGCTTTCATTTACTGGAGATAGAAAAGAGTTTATAGGAGTAAGTGGAGATGTTTCAAATGCAAAGGCATTAAAATATAAAAAGTTGTCTAATAGAGTTGGAAGTGTATATGATCCATGTTTAGCAGTAGAGAGTAAGCTAAAGTTAGCACCAGGAGAGAGGAAAGAGATAATTGTATTATTTGGTGAAGAAGAACTTACAGAAAGTATAGAAGAAAAAATAAAAAAATATACTAGTGCAGAAGAATGTGTAAATTCATTAGAAAATGTTAAACAATATTGGGCACATTTCCTAGGAAATATACAAGTAAAGACAAAAGATAAATCAATGGATTATCTGTTAAATGGATGGCTATTGTATCAAAACTATAGTTGCAGATACTTAAGTAGAACAGCATTTTATCAATCAGGAGGAGCCTATGGATTTAGAGATCAGCTTCAAGATTCTATGTCTCTTGGCATAATTAATCATGAAATAACAAAAGCGCAGATAATAAGAAGTGCATCAAGGCAATACTTAGAAGGGGATGTACAACATTGGTGGCACCCTGTTATTAATAGCGGTATAAGAACAAGATTTTCAGATGATTTACTATGGTTACCTTATGTTACAACAGAATATATTAAGAGAACAGGAGATTATTCTATATTAGAAGAAAAAGCAAAATATCTAGAAGATGAGCCTTTAAAAGAGGGTGAAGACGAAAGATATACTATAGTAAATACCTCTAATAAAGAAGGCACCATATATGAGCATTGTATAAAAGCAATAGAACAGGGACTAAAATTTGGAGTGCATAACATTCCATTAATGGGCAGTGGTGATTGGAATGATGGAATGAGCGCTGTGGGAAATAAAGGTAAAGGTGAAAGTGTGTGGCTTGGATGGTTTTTATATACCATTTTAGATAACTTTGATGATGTATGTAAGCATATGCAAGATAAAGAAAGACAAGAAAATTTCAAAGATAAGAAAGAGTTTATTAGAGAAAATTTAGAGAAAGAAGCCTGGGATGGTGGATGGTATAGAAGGGCATACTTTGATGATGGTACACCACTTGGCTCAAGAGAAAATGAAGAATGTCAAATTGATTCATTAGCACAAAGTTGGGCATTAATATCAGGTGCTGCTTCAAAGACAAGAGCAATTGAAAGTATGGAGGCTGTAGATAGAAATCTTGTAAAGAAAGATAAGGGGTTAATACTTTTGTTAACTCCACCTTTTGAAAAATCAAAGTTAGAGCCAGGATATATAAAAGGATATGTAGCTGGCGTTAGAGAAAATGGAGGGCAATATACTCATGCTGCAGTTTGGGTTATATTAGCTTTAACCAAGTTAGGTCTTGGAGATAAGGCACTAAGATATTACAATATGATAAATCCTATAAATCACACTAATACAGAACTAGAATGTGAAGTATACAAGGTTGAACCATATGTTATGGCAGCAGATGTATATATAAGAGAGCCTCATGGTGGAAGAGGAGGCTGGAGTTGGTATACTGGAACTGCTGGATGGATGTATAAGGTAGGACTTGAAGATATTTTAGGATTAAAGCAGGTAGAAGGTAAAGGATATAAAATAGAACCATGTATTCCTGAGGATTGGGGAGAATATACAATTAATATAAATAATGAAACAGAAGAATATGAAATTAAAGTTATTAGAGGAGATAAAAATAAAATAATCATTAATGGTGAAGAAATGTCATCGAAGCTAATACCAAGAGATAAAGGAAAGCTTCAAATTACAGCTGTAGTTTCTTAAAATTTATCAGGGTAAAGTTACCATTTAAGATTCAGATGGAAACTTTACCCTGAAACATTATATATAGAGGCCTTGATGGAATTATAATTAGATACTGCATATGCAAAAAATATTTACATGTAGAGAAAAAATGTGTAAAATAAAGTTGATTAAGGCGGTGAATTAGATTGAATAATAGCAAAAAAGGGTTGATAACTATAAGTGCATTAGCACTAATTTTGGTTTTTGTTCTTGCAGCAGGAATTATTAAGGATAGGAAATTAAACAGTATTAATAAAGAGGAATATGTAGCGTCTTTAACTAATTCTTCAAAAGAAGAATCTAAAAATACCAAAGAAGTAAAAGCTCAAGAACCACCAGTAGAAGATAAAAGTACAAAAAGTCTTGATTTCTATGGAAAACTTAAGGAAAAACAACCTGTTAGAGTGTTGATTTTAGGTGATGGACTTGCTATGAGTCAGGGAAGAAATTCAGATAATGGAATTTGGGATCAAGGAGTAGCTAGCTTAATACAAAACACATATGGCAGTAAAGTTGAATTAAAATCATTAGCGCAAAGTGGTGCATCAACTACTGTTGGAGTGAATGTAGCTAAGAATAATGATATAAGTAACTATGATCTTGTCATCACATGTTTTGGACATAATGATAATAGTACATTAGTTAATCCAAGCCAATCAAAGACAAATTATGGCAATATATTGGCAGAGATAAAATCTAAGAGCCCTAAAGCTACTATTATTCCAGTATTGCCAAGTACTTTGGCCTTAGATAATACATATAGATTGACTATTCAAAAGCTAGCAGCTGAAAACAATTTAACTTGTGCTGATATGAAAAAAGCGTTTACTGAATCAGCATCACAAGAATCCACTTTACTTAATGGGTCTTTACCTAATGACAAAGGATATCAAATTTATACACAAACAGTAGGTAATATAATTAAAGCAGGAGTAAAATAAGTAGAAATTTAAAAGATAGACAAAGCTTTAAGCTATGTCTATCTATTTTTTTAGTCTGAATTATCTTCTTCTTCAGTAGGTAGTATATTAGCACCCTCATTTGCTAGACTTTCAGTATAATCAAACTCTTGGCTAGCTATATTGTTAACTACTATTGGATCAACTGCAGGATTGGCCAGTGGTGTTGAATCACCATTAGGTGCAAAACTTCTTATTTCATTTTGTTTTGGATGATAACTTGTTCTTGCATATGGTAAATAAGGTTTTTTCTTGTCAGCCATATTAATACCTCCTTTTAAAATATATAGGTTTAGTTTTCTCAAAATAAAAAAAAATAATACAAGTAGTCTAAAGCTTAGACTAAAAATCTACATCATAGGATATTAATATGCCTAAAAAGCAATGTTTATGGTATAATAATAAATTGTATAATAAAGAGATATTATCTAGAAGGAATGGTGAGGATGGATATTTAAATTTTTGCCATAGACTTTATAATAAAGAAATATATTAGAGGAGGAAATAACTTTGTCAGATTATATAGATGAAATTAAGAAAAGAAGAACTTTTGCTATTATATCCCACCCGGATGCTGGTAAAACTACGTTAACAGAAAAGTTCTTATTATATGGAGGAGCAATAAGACTTGCAGGTTCAGTTAAGGCAAGAAAAGCATCTAAGCATGCAGTTTCAGACTGGATGGAAATAGAAAAGCAAAGAGGTATTTCAGTTACTTCTTCAGTAATGCAGTTTAATTATAATGGTCACTGTATAAATATATTAGATACTCCAGGGCACCAAGATTTCTCAGAAGATACTTATAGAACTCTTATGGCAGCAGATTCAGCAGTAATGGTTGTTGATGCAGCTAAAGGTGTGGAAGATCAAACTAGAAAGTTATTCCATGTTTGTGCATTAAGAGAAATGCCTATATTTACCCTTGTAAATAAGATGGATAGAGAAGCACAGGATCCATTTAAATTATTAGATGATATAGAAAATGAACTTGGAATAAAGACTTATCCAATGAACTGGCCGATTGGTTCAGGTAAGGATTTTAAGGGAATCTATGAAAGAGATAATAATAGAATCATAGTATTTAATGGTGGAAATCATGGCCAAAATGAAGTTGAAACTGTTGAAGGAAATGTTGAAGATGAAAAGTTTAGAGAAATCCTAGGTGAAGCACTTCATGATAAATTAATGGAAGATATCGAACTTTTAGATATAGCTGGAGATGAGTTTGATGTAGAAAAAGTTAGAAGCGGAGAACTTACACCAGTATTCTTTGGTTCTGCATTAACTAACTTTGGTGTTCAGCCATTTTTGGAACATTTCTTAGAGATGACAACATCACCTCTATCAAGAAATTCAAGCATTGGAGAGATAGATCCATTTGATAAAGATTTTTCAGCTTTTGTATTTAAGATTCAAGCTAACATGAATAAAGCTCATAGAGATAGAATTGCTTTTATGAGAATATGCTCAGGAAAGTTTGATAAAGGTATGGAAGTTATGCATATGCAAGGTGGAAAGAAGCTTAAGCTAGCACAACCGCAACAATTTATGGCACAAGATAGAGAAATAGTTGAAGAAGCTTATGCTGGAGATATAATAGGTGTATTTGATCCAGGAATATTCTCTATAGGTGATACATTATGTTCTCCATCAAATAAATTCAAGTTTGAAGGAATACCAGCCTTTGCACCAGAACACTTTGCAAGAGTTAGACCGGTTGATACAATGAAGAGAAAACAATTTATCAAAGGTGTTACTCAAATAGCACAAGAAGGTGCAATCCAAGTATTTAAAGAGCTTCATATAGGAATGGAAGAAATAATAGTTGGAGTTGTAGGTGTTCTTCAATTTGAAGTTTTAGAATATAGACTTAACAGCGAATACAATGTTGAGATTAAGATGGAAAGACTTCCTTATAGATATGTAAGATGGATTGAAAATAAGGAACTAGATCCAGATACATTAAATCTTACATCTGATACTAGAAAGGTTAAGGATCTTAAAGATAGAAATCTTTTAATATTCCAAAATGACTGGGGTATTAGCTGGGCTTTAGAGCATAATAAGGGAATTGTTTTATCTGGTGTTGGAAAGACAGAATAATAATTCAATAGTTTATGATATTTGAGAGGGTACATTTTATTGAGAATGTATTCTCTCTTTTTATTTTGTAGACAATATATGAAAAAGTTGCAGAATATATTTACAAAATAGAATAAAATGGCTAAAATGGGAAATAGGTGTGGGAAACCTTAAATTTACAATTAAGCAAACGATAGAATAAAATTTAATGAATGGATGGAGATTTAGAATGCTTAATGTAAATAAGAAAGAATTAACTGAAAAGTTATTAGCTGAATGGTTACAAACACTAGAATATTTAGATAATAATAAAAGAAAGCAACTTTATGAAATAGGTTGTGTTTATTCTGGTAGAAATATTAGTTTTTTATATGAAATTAATAGAACTATCTGTGAAAAAGAGAATACATGTAGAGATAATATAAATGATCTCGTATATATAAATGAAAAGGACAAACATCTTTTAATTTTTAAAGAAAGTAAAATGGAATTTACTTATGCACAAATGAGAGAAGTCTTATTTGGGTTAATTGATATTGTAGAAAAGATTTATCCTTTAGGTACTGCAGTTGAGCTAAAAAAGGAGTACCTAGAGAAAATCATAGGGAAAAAAGATATCAAGAGTGCACAAGTAATCATAGTTAACCGTTTTATTTTCCATAATGATGTTAAGTCCTTTTTTCATTATGCAGGAATTGTATATCCACTAGGATTTTTAGATGAATCAAGGGTAATTAATTTTACTTCAGCGTTAGTAGATAAAGTACTAAAGAAAGGATATTCAGATGAGAAGGAAGATGCATATGTCTATTTTATGAAGAAAGAATTAATAATAGATAAAAAGATGCATTCATTTGGCTTCTCTACTGAAGAAGAAAGAGAAAATTTTGAGAAAAAATTAGAAGTGGAGGGTGCATAGATGATAAAAGTACAAGTAGATGAATTAACAAATGATTTAGCTACATTAAATTCAGCTATAGGAGATTTTGAGCCATATTCAGATAATTTTGCTCAAAGTGCTAAAGATAGTTTAAGTGGGATGAATTCAGATTTTATTAGTAAAGTAAAAGATACTCTAGAAGCTATGGCTGATACGAAAGCACCTGAATTATTGAAAAAGATACAGGAGTTTCATGAATATGGACTAGCACTTGTAGAAACCTTTAGAGAAACAGATGCTAAAATAGCAGAAAATGAACAATTAAAGAAGTAGGTGATAGATATATGGGTAGATATAAAAAAGCATATGCAGAGAGATTAGTTTCAAAGTATGTAGACGAAATAGAAAGAGAAAAAAAGCAAATTATTAAAAATTTTCAAGACATGGATTTAGATAATGCAGATGTTAAGAATGATTTTGCCTTGATTGTAAACAGTATGGTGCAAAAATGCGATAGTTTGATTAGTGAAATCAGTAGTTATAGCTTTGATTAAAACCTTAGCGGAAAGGGGAGATAGGGTTTGATAAGTGATATCAAAGTTAATTACGCCATAATAGGAGACTTAAGAGATAAGATAGCTACATATAAATCAGCAATTGAAACCATGGAAGAATCATTAAATAATATAAATAGTAGGCTTGAAACTGAAAACAGCGGAGAAGCGGTATCAGCATTAATAAGTAAGTATGAAGACTTAAAAGGAGACATAAGTGCCTGCAAGGGAGAATTAGAGGATTTACATAAACTTTTTAGTGGATTTCACGATGAAATGACAGGAATAATACACCCAATGAGTTATGGGGCTATTATGAGAGTAGACAGAGATGATATATGGTGGAATATGCAGTCAATAATAGGTGCTTGTACTGCAATAGGAATCATGAGATACAATGTTTCAACTTATAGAAGTTTTCCAAGTTTCTCGGACAGTAAAGAAGAAAAAGAAAATCAAGAAAGAAATTATAGAAAAATAGAGGAAATTTGGGATATAATAAATTCATATAAAAGTGGATTTGATTCTGACATAGATTATATGAATAATCTATTTAACAGCAAGGTAGTTCCTTATGAAGAGATGGACAATAATTATGCCAGTAGGGCCCATGAAACCTATACGAGGTATGTAACTACATGGGAAAGAATAGTTGATGGAATTACAGACTTTTACCAAGGTGTAGCAAACTTCGTAGACGGAGTGATTAAATCAGTAGAAGATTTAATTAAAGGGCTAGTTGGCCTAGTTAAAGGTGTTTTTGTATATGCTGTAGGTGCCGTAGCCGTTGTAATATCTAAGGTAACTGGAGATACTCCAGACTGGCTTAAGGGAGCAGAAGAAGACTTTTATAAGGATAATGAAATGATAAAGGCTGTCCTTGATGATCCTTCCACTATAGTTGAAGGAATAGCTCAGCAAATATCTGATGCAAAGGATGAAAAGGGATTAGCTTATTGCACTGGATATACA
Organism: Clostridium cibarium; assembly: GCF_014836335.1. Taxonomy (GTDB): domain Bacteria; phylum Bacillota; class Clostridia; order Clostridiales; family Clostridiaceae; genus Clostridium; species Clostridium cibarium. The sequence goes on along the minus strand of NZ_JACSRA010000015.1, from coordinate 23,697 downwards.
ACTGGACTTATAGCACAGATGGTACTTCTTAAGAGGGTTAAGGGTGGTACTGGTGCTGAGGTTGTTGAGAAAGGTCCTTATTCTGGGGAAGAGTGGTACAATTATTTAAAAAAAGCCTATGGAGAGGATAATGTTGATTGGGCTTCAGGAAAATATAAAGCCAATGATATTTCAACAGAATTTGACTATTATGTTTCTCAAAGATACATAGACAGTCATATTGAATTATATGAAAAGTATTTTGGATTAAAAGACTCTGGATTAAGCCATAAAGAAATAAATAATAAGTTATTGGATAACTATTTAGATAGTAGGATTAGTGATTCAGGCGGTTGGTTTACTGATAAGAATGCTAATGAAGTAAAAAGTGCCATGGAACAAGCTTATAATAATTCAAATAATATAGATACTACAATTTCTAAAGAATTATTTTATGATATTAAGAATGAACTAATACCATATGAACCGGAAAAACAGTTCCCTAATGCATACAAAATATACAAAGAAAAATTTTTTAATAGCAATTCTTTAGGTGCTATTATTAATAATGGGATTCGTAAAAAAATTGAATTTGAATGGAATGCATGGGGCAGAGAAGGTTTAAATGGTAAAAAATCTGCATTATATGTATTAAATTATGATGATGCAAAAGCAATAAGCGAAACATGTTTAAATTCAAAAGAAATTGCTATCAAACTGGGCTTGGCTGAAGATACTTATAGCGATGGAGTATGGTTAGGAAAAATTGATCCTACGGCAGTAGAAAATATAAGAATTTCTACTGCAAATGAATTAGGTGCAAACGAATGGTGGGTACCAGGATTGAGAACTTCTGGTGGTCAGTATGAAACTGTTATTAGTAGGATTGAAAATATTGATGAAGCTATAGATAAGAAAATAGTATATTTTGAAAAAATAAAGAAATAGGAGGAATAATTATGTATTATTCAGCATATGAGATTTTAAAAAATTCAATTAATAAAAATGAATTCAAAGATTGTATAATGGGAAAAGGGAAATATAGATATGAGGATAAGGATAATTCTGGACCAGTTGATGAGAATTTAATTCTAAAAGGAATTTATGAGTTGCATATTAAGGAACCTAAATTAGCTATTAATGCAGTATTTGAAAGGACTATTCTTGAAATGCTTGAAGGTAATGTTGAGGAAATATATTTAGCAATATACTATATATTTGAGCAAGTTGGAAATGAATATGAAAAATTAGCACCATTTACAATTGATATAGACAGAATATTTAAAAAAACAACTGAATCATTAAGAGCAAAAAGGTTAGAACTTGAGAATATTAATGCTTTAGAACGATTAAATATTAAAGGAAATATAATGAAAAAAGTTATAAGAATAAATGATTTTTCATTTGCGGAATATGGTAGGAAAATATTTGATTTATAGATTATGACTACATAGAGAAAAGTATATAGTATGATGGGTAAGATTAAATAGAGTTTTAAGAGAATTATATACTATATAATAAAGTGTAGGTTAATTGAATAATAGTAATAATGTAGTGAAAAGATGAAATGAATCAGCCGAAATTTAAGTAAGCTGATTCATTATTCTTTAATAGATAATTACAGTTGATGATCCTTCTATTATAGTTGAAGGAATAGCTCAGCAAGTATCTGATGCAAAGGATGAAAAGGGATTAGCTTATTGTACTGGGTATACAGCTGGACTTATAGCACAAATGGTACTTCTTAAGAAAGTTAAAGGTGGTTCGGGTGCTGAGGGAGCAGTTAAAACACTAAATAGTAATCTTAAAGTAATAATTAATATTATTAATAAAAATGGCTTAACTGTTGATGAATTTAATAAATTACGGTTAGCTAATGTTAACGAACTATCATCAGAACAAGTGAAAATAATGAAAGCAATTAGAGACGCAATACCAAAGATTAACAACGATACAGTTCTTCAAAAAACAATTCCGCAAGGATATGCAAGGTAATATTTTAATTATAACAAAGGATAAATCAAAAATTGATTCGTCTTTTGTAGATAAATATAGGAGTGGAGTTTATTCGAAGGTAGTGAATAAAGAACAAATTAAAGAAATATATAAGATTCATAGCATTGGAAAAGTAGGGGATTTAATAGTTAATATAGAAAAGGAATTAGAAGATTCATATTTAGTAGGTACTAGTAATTTGCAAATTGCAGAGAAATTAGGATTAGAAAGATGTGATAAATATTATCATCAAGGTAAAGTTTTCAAGAAAGATATAATTGTTAGTGAAGAAAGAACTCAAATTAAATAAACAATAATATATAGAATTTGTGACATAAATTTTTTTATAATTAATATGTAAAATAATAATTTTGTAGTGAAAAGATGAACAAAGCTTAAATCGGTGTTAAAATGTTATTAATAGTAAAAAATCCTGTTGTTAACATTCAATTTTAGAACTGCAGACTTAGTCATAAGAAAGCAAGTAATTATAATATAGTTAATAATAAATTTGTTGTATTTACAATGTCAGAAAGATGTTTAACTATTGAAGATTCAATAAAAGAATTTTTAAATGAATCAGCCGAAATTTAAGTAGGCTGATTCATTATTTTTAATAGTTAAGCAAAGGTAATAATACTAAAGTCTTTAGAAAGCAGCAGAGCCCATGAAACCTATACAAGATACGTGACTACATGGGAAAGAATAGTTGATGGAATTACAGACTTTTACCAAGGTGTAGCAAACTTCGTAGACGGAGTGATTAAGTCAGTAGAAGATCTAATTAAAGGGTTAGTTGGCCTAGTTAAAGGTGTTTTTGTATATGCTGTAGGGGCCGTAGCTGTTGTAATATCTAAGGTAACAGGGGACACTCCAGACTGGATTAAGGGAGCAGAAGAAGACTTTTATAAGGATAATGAAATGATAAAGGCTGTTCTTGATGATCCTTTCACTATAGTTGAAGGAATAGCTCAGCAAGTATCTGATGCAAAGGATGAAAAGGGATTAGCTTATTGCACTGGATATACAGCTGGACTTATAGCGCAGATGGTACTGCTTAAGAAGGTTAAAGGTGGTAGTGGTGCTGAGGGAGCTAGTAAAGCTGGAAAGATTAAGATTGAAGAAGTAACACCTGCAGGAGCAAAAAATCCTGTTAAAGTATATACAGATGGTTATGCTCAAGTAAATAAAGGAAAAATTGATACTTATATAAGAGGTAAAATTAAGGAACCACCAAATTACTCAGAATTAAAGAGTAGAATTGGAGAATTAGAAAAATTAAAGAAAATAAAGTCGGCAGATTTTACTAAAGAAATGAAGCAAGAATTAAAGGATATTACAAAAAAAGTTCATAACTATGAACGTTCTAAGGGAATGGGTGAATTGCTAAATGATGCAGGAATAGCAGATACAGTTGAGAATAATGAAATGATAGCCAATACTGTTTTAGATGCGGCAAAAGAAGTGCAAGTTGGAAATACTAAGATTGTACGATACATTAAAGGAGCTAATAAAGATGTGCTTGTAGAAAGTTGGTGGATAATAGATAGTAATGGAACACCATACTGTAGTACTATTATATTAAAAGAAGTAAAATAGTAAAGGAGAATTAATAAATGGAAGAAGACTATGAATACTTAAAATCTAAAAATTTAGAAGAATTGTTAAAAGTAATAGATGATTTCAATGATATGGATGAGACTGTTGAAGTGATAGATATATTATCTGATATAAATAGTGAAAAAGCATTAGAAAAAGGAATAAATTTTTTGTGGAACAATGCTGGAGATGAATATTTTCAAGCAATGATAATCGATATAATAGATGATATTGATTTCCATAAGGTATTAGATTGTTTAACACATAGAAAAGATGATATTCAAGCATATCTATTAGGAGAACTTATGAATGAGATGGTAATTCATAGTTCGGATAAATGTGTAATTAAATATATAGATTTAATTAATAATCAGTATACATTGATTAATGAAAAAGAAAAGAAAAGAATAGATGAAAAATACAGGAAATTTGTAAAAGAGTTTAAAATTAAGAATAAGTAATTTGTTTCAGTAATTTTTATTAAGTTAGAAAATAAATATCTGTTAAAAATTTACGTCAAAACTATTCTTTTAATCACAATTAAATGTAATAAAAGAGATTAAGGAATAAAATTATTAATAAAAAGGATGTATCAAGAATAATAATTAAAATTCTGATATATCCCTTTATTTTTTATGGTAGCGATAGCTGAGTTACCGATTAAGCGTATTAATATTTATTTAAACTTTTGCCAAATGGCATTAATAGATTATATAGAACCAATTGAAGAAAGCGAAAGATTTATACATTAATTTATTAGTTAGGAGAATAAATATGGAAAAATATGATTTGAAAATTGATAATGAAAATAACAGAATTAGTTGGAACTATAGCGGAAAAAACATTCTATTGAAATTGATGGATTAAAAATAGCAACTATACAAGATGAAGAAAATATATTTGTTAAAACTAGAAACAAAAATAACGAAGTGGAAATACAATATTATAAAATGAATGGAGAATTCTTATTTTCATTTATTAAGAAAAGCGGATTGGTAAGTTGGATGAATGGGAGTAAAAAAATAAATTTATCAATTGATAAATTGCAGGATGCTAGATTATATAAAGATTATGATATTGTAGTAATTCTTAAAGGGGAATATCACTTACAAAGTCAGTTGGATATTTATTCCATTAATGGGAATTTATTATATGAAAAAAGTGAACCTGAAAATTATTACTTTTCTTATTTAACTTCTGACGGGAAGAAGACGGCAGTTGTATGTGATGGGAATGAAAAAACTAAAGATAAATATGGAAGAACAACATGGAAATTTGCAATACATCAGCAGACAGGTAATTTAACTAGGATATCATTGGCGTATTAGTTTTTTAATATAAAGGATGATGTATATGAAAGCAAATGTTAATAGAAAAAGTTTATTACTTGCAATAAAGAGAAATGAGCTTGATGATTTTCTAGTAGGAAGAGGAGTATATCCTTTTGGAGTTAAGGAAAAATGCTCTTACATACGAAGGTAAATTGAAAAATCGCAAGGAGTATGAAGGAGAAAATTTAACAGAAGGATTATGGGAGGTTATGCAACTTGAAAATGAAAGGAATATTAAGGATTATAGAATAGAAATCTTATAATTCTCCAAGGGATTCTATAAAGCCTTCAATAAATAGAAAGAATTGTTTATTGAAGGCTTTTACAATTCATAGAAGACTGAGTAGCTGTTTTTGTTTTAATATCCAAAGTAAGAGGAGATACTCCAGACTGGCTTAAAGGAGCAGAAGAAGATTTTTATAAGGATAACGAAATGATAAAGGCTATCCTTGATGATCCTTCTATTATAGTTGAAGGAATAGTTCAGCAAGTATCTGATGCAAAGGATGAAAAGGGATTAGCTTATTGTACTGGGTATACAGCTGGACTTATAGCACAGATGGTGCTGCTTAAGAAGGTTAAAGGTGGTAGTGGTGCTGAGGGAGGTATAGATTCAGGGTTAACACAGTCTAAAATAGATGAAATATTATCAATAGATAAAGGGAAAAGACCTGATCCATCAACGTATTTAAGTTCAGAGTACATAGAACAGCATTTAAAGCAGTTTGACAATGGAGGATCCTTTGTAATGACTAAAAAACAATATATGAGATTTGTTGAGGGGAATCCTTACATAGGTTGCCCTGATAATACTCAATTTATAGCACCTAAAGATTTTATGGATAAAATAGATAATATAGCAAATGGGGATATATCTATATATGAGAAAAAGTTAGGTTTTGATGATGGGCATTTCTCAGCAGATGGAGGATTAGTAAGATTTGATATTAAAGATGCTAAAAGTCTAAATGTTAGAATACCTTCTGGTAATGAATTCGGAGCTAATGAACACTGGATTCCAGGAGGGTATACTGATGGAGGAACAGCAGAAGCTATAATTGATAATATACCTAATAATGATGATTTTGTAGATATTATATTTTTAAGGTGAGGAGTAATTGAATATGGACATTAAAGAGAAGGTAATAAATGCAATAAATAGTAATGAATTAATTAGTCTATTAGAAGGAAAAGATATATATAAAGTAGAGTTGCATCAATGGGTTGGTGCACATGTTCCGACAGATGTTGGAAGTATTTTAACAAAAGGAATATATGAAGTATATAAAGAAAGACCTAATATAAAGGTTGATAAATTATTGGAAGGAATATTGTTAAAGATGATGGATGGAAAGGTATTTGATGTATATTGTGCGTTATCAACCATTTATAGTCAATTAATAGAAGAATCATTTGACTCATCACCATTTAGGATTGATAGAGAAAAAATACTTAATAAACTTAAAAATTCTTTAAGAGATAACGAAGTTAATTTTAAGAATTATTTTGAATGGGAAGGTATGGGAAAACCAGAAGGAATGTGGTCTGAGGTCTTAAGAATAAATAGTCTTTGTGAAAAACATTGGGGAATATCAATAATATAATAAAAAGTTCATTTCATTTTTAATCAGTTACTAGATCCAGCTCCATGTACGCAAAATGGATTTTTGGGAGGAAGGAATGGTACGATTGTTCCTGAGTGGAAAGTAACAGATTATAATAAGGCAATCATTCAAGAGGGAGCAGAGATGTATGAAGTTATTAATGGAAAAGAAGAGCTGGTTGCCATATTTAAAAGTGGAAGATTCAGAGGAATAGGTAATTAAAATATTTTGGAGGAGTTATGGATAGGACAATTGCAGTGTTTGAAAATAAAAAATATAAAGCTTATGTATGTGGAGTCGATGATAAAATAAATAAAGTTGAATTGTTTTCTCAGAAAAAAGGTGAAGGATTCTTACGTTTAGAATCAGCTTATGATAAATATATATATGTAAAATAAGTAAAAGAAAAAGACGTTAATGAACTTTATAGAGAGTATTTTATGGTAAGTTACAGAAATTATGAATTTTTTGTAGTTAATAGTAATGGGGGTGATAGAAAAATTTAAATTATAACGGCTGATTCAAATGCTTATAAAATTTGCGAAATGGAATGGAAAGATAGAGATTTATTCACGAAGTGGTTAGACGAAAATGAGGAATATAAGTTATTTTATGTGAGGGAAGATTATTTTGAGGAAAAAACCACCAGAAAAGAAGTTACATTGAATCAATGTTTCAACATATGTAATGAAGAATTTGAATAGAGGAGAAATTTTTAATATATTCTTCAGAATATCACCATAAATATTCTGAAGAATATCAGAATACGAGAATATTAGAATATATATTCTGAAGAATATCAGAATACGAGAATATTAGAATATATATTCTTAAGAATATAAGAATATATTGAAAACATCAGGGCTCTGGAGAAATTAATAAAAAAAACCACAAAAAAAGAGCCTATATTCATAATAAATTTTAAATTAATATGAATAAGGCTCCAATATCCTGTGTTCTTAAAAAATTCTAAAAAGAATTACTTAGCATATCCTTGAGGATGATTTTTATGCCAGTTCCAAGCTGTACTTATTATTGTTTCAACATCATTAAATTCTGGCTTCCATCCAAGTTCTTTAATAGCTCTTTCAGATGAAGCTATAAGTGTTGCAGGATCTCCAGCTCTTCTTGGAGCAACTTCTGCAGGGATAGCATGTCCTGTTACTTTTCTAGCTACCTCAACCATTTCCTTAACTGAGAAACCAGTTCCATTACCTAAGTTGTAAGCAGTACTTTCTCCTCCGTTTTGTAATCTCTTAAGAGCTAAAGAGTGAGCTTTAGCTAAATCAGTTACATGGATATAATCTCTTATGCAAGTACCATCTTTAGTATCATAGTCATCACCAAACATCATAATCTTGTCCCTATTACCTAGAGCAACGTCTAAGATAAGAGGAATTAAATGAGTTTCAGGGGAGTGATCTTCTCCAATCTTACCATTAACATGAGCACCAGCAGCGTTAAAATATCTTAGGGCTGTGTATTTAATTCCATAAGAATGATCGCACCAACGTAAAATTTTCTCAACTAATAGCTTTGATTCTCCATATGCATTGGTTGGTGTAGTTTCACTGTCTTCAGTTATTGGAATAAATTTAGGTTCTCCATAGGTAGCAGCTGTTGAAGAGAACACTATATATTTGACATTATGTTCTTTCATAGCTTCAAGTAGATTAATTGTTCCGTATACATTGTTGTTAAAATACTTTAATGGTTCACCCATACTTTCACCAACAAGTGAATATGCAGCAAAATCTATGACAGCGTCAATTTTATTCTCAGAAAAAACTCTATTTAATATTTCTTTGTCTCTTAAATCACCAACATAAAGTTTGCCACCTAAAAGTGCATCCTTATGACCCTTTTCTAAATTATCAAGAATTACTACATCTTCGTTATTTTCTAAAAGTTCAGCTATCATATGACTTCCGATGTAGCCTGCACCTCCACAAACAAGAATAGACATAAAATCAACCTCCTCAATATTAAAGTGTATATTATCTTAACTTTACCACTTGTTATAGCATTTTTAAATAAAAAAAATATAACAATTATATTACAATACAAAACATAAACTTCCAAGAATAGTGTTAATATGCGATTATTCATATTAAAAACAGTGTATAATTTCTTAACAAAGTATTAAAACAATGTTATAATGATACGGGAAAACGTAAAGTATTTAAATTTCAATAACTAGTATGGAGGAAAAAGAATGAACGAAGAAAACATTAAAGTAGAAGATATAATTGATGCCTTAAAAAGCAGATGGCAGCTTATAGTAGGTATCACATTAGTTGCAACTATACTAGCTACTGTTGTAAGTTTCTTTTTAATAAAGCCTAAATATGAAGCAAGTACAAAATTATTTATTGGTAAGGAAAGTGGCGAGAGTTCAAGCCAAAATTATAATAGTAATGATGTTCAAATGTATCAAAATCTGATAAAGACATATGCAGATATAGTTACTACAAATGATTTAGTTAATAGAGCAATTGAAAATAAAGGATTAAACTTAAAATCACAAAGTGTAGTTGAAGGATTAAAGGTTGAACCAATAACTAGTACACAAATTCTAAAAATTACATATAAGAGTGGAAGTAAGCAGGAAGCTAGAGATGTTGTAGCGGCTATAACTGACGAGTTTGTAAAGACATCAAATGAATTAATTGCTAATGCAAATGTAAAAGTTGTAGAGAGTGTTACATTACCTGAAAGTCCAGTAAGTCCTAATAAAAAACTTAATATAGCTATAGCTTTAGTGTTAGGATTTATGGCAGGTGTAGGATTGGCTTTATTACTTGAGTTTTTAGATAATACTTTTAAGGATAAAGAACAAATAGAAAACATAGTAGGTGTACCAGTTCTTGGGACTATACCTAATTTAGAAAGTTCGAAATAAAGGAGTACAGGATGTTTATAGTAGAAAAAAAACCAAAGTCGATTTCAGCAGAAGCGTATAGAACATTAAGGACAAATATACAATATTCATCATTTGACAAAGAGATAAGAACTATAGTTGTTACAAGTTCAGAACCTGGTGAAGGTAAATCTACTACTTCAGGAAATTTAGCAATGTCATTTGCACAAGCAGAGAAAAGAACTATTATCATAGATTGTGATTTGAGAAAACCATCTTTACATAAAAAGTTTAAGATTTCGAACCTAATAGGGCTTTCGGATGTGTTAATAGGTAAGGAAAAAATTAATTCAGCAATACATGAATATAATGATAACTTAAGCATATTAACATCAGGAAAGTTACCCCCAAACCCATCAGAGATGTTAGGATCTAAATCAATGAGTAAATTATTACAAGAGCTAAGAAATTATTTCGATATTATAGTTTTAGATTCAGCTCCGCTTCAAGCTGTTACAGATGCTCAAATTCTTTCGACTAAGGCTGATGGTACAGTTTTAGTAGTAAGGGCAGAAAAGACAAAGAGAGATTCTGTAATTCAGGCAAAGGCACTTTTAGACAAGGTTGGAGCTAACATCTTAGGAGTCGTATTAAATGGTATAGAAAATACAAGAAGAAAATATTATTACTATTATGGAAATGAGGGCAAGGAGTAATTATGATAGATATTCATTCACATATTTTGCCTGGCATAGATGATGGATCTAAGAATATAAAGATGACATTGGATATGCTTAGGATAGCAGAAAAGGATGGAATTACTGAAATAGTTGCAACACCTCATTTTTGTAGAGGATATGGTGAGACCCCTTACGAAGAAGTTAGAGAACTGGTAAAAGAGTTCAATAAAGTAATACTTAGTGAGGGGATTAATTTAACTATAAATTATGGACAAGAAGTTTATTATTCCGAAAATATGATTGATGACTATAAAAAAGGTCTTATTGGAACAATAAATGATTCTAAATATATGTTATTTGAACTTCCTATGAGAAAGATGGAAAGTGAAGCCTTTGACATAATATATGAACTACAAGTCCTTGGAATAATTCCTGTTTTAGCTCATCCAGAAAGGTATAAATTTATAATGGACAAGCCTTCTTATATAAATAAATTTATTGAGGAAGGTGTTCTCTTTCAAATGAATGCAGGAAGTATAAGAGGAGATTTTGGAGCAACTGTTAAGAAGACTGCAGGTATCCTATTGGAACATGGAATATACAATTTTATAGGATCAGATGGACATAATGACACTACAAGAAAAACTGAAATATCAGATGGGATAGATTTATCTATTCAAAAAAATAAAATGTATAAAGATTTTTTTGAAAATAGTGCTAAAAACTTACTTTTAAATAAAGATATTGAGTTTTGTGGACGCAAAATAAAGGAGAAAAAGTCTTTTTTGTCATTTTTTAAATAAAGGTAATTATAAATAGGGGAGGTTAAAAGTGCAAAACACGGAACTGGTAGAAGAAGAAGTACTGTATGAGTATAAATATAAAAAAATAGATATACGTTATGCATTTTTTAAAAGGTTAATAGATATAGTATGCTCTTTTTTAGGGATAATAGTATTAAGCCCTATTTTACTTATAGTTGCTATTGCAATAAAGCTTGAAAGTAAAGGCGCGGCAATTTTTGTACAAGATAGAGTAGGGTTTAGAGGAAAAGAGTTTAGAATGTATAAGTTCAGATCCATGGTGGTGGATGCTGAGGAGCTTAAAGACAAGCTTAAAGACAAAAATGAAATGAATGGACCTATGTTCAAGATAAAGAAAGATCCTAGAGTTACTAAGGTAGGTAGTTTTATAAGGAGAACAAGTATAGATGAATTACCTCAACTTATTAATGTTTTAAAGGGAGAAATGAGTTTAGTAGGTCCAAGGCCATCACTTCCAGGGGAAGTTAAGGAGTTTGAATTGTGGATGATGGAGCGATTTAGTGTTAAGCCAGGATTAACATGTTACTGGCAGGTATCTGGAAGAAATGATATAGGGTTTTATGAATGGATGGAACTTGATGTAAAGTACGCTAGAGAAAAAAGTATTTTAGGTGACATAAAGTTGATTATAAGGACATTTTTATTGCTTTTTGGAGACAAACATGCAAGTTAAAAGAATTAGCAAAATACAGAACGGAGGAGTAAAATGGGAGTTTTAAATGTTATAGGACTAGGGTATATAGGGTTGCCAACTGCATTAATGTTTGCAGCGCATGGAGTAAAAGTTGTAGGAAGTGATATGAATTGTAAGCTGATTGATACTCTTAATTCAGGTGATCTAACATTTGAAGAAGCCGGTTTAAAAGAAATATTTAAGGATGCCATGAATAATGGAATAAGATTTAGTGAAAAATATGAAACTACAAATAGATATTTGATTACAGTACCAACTCCATATATGAAGGAAAGTAAAAAAATTGATGCTTCATATGTAGTAGCAGCTGTAAAACAAGTTATGGAGGTTTGTGATAGTGGAAGTATTATAGTAATAGAGTCTACTATTTCACCAGGAACAATAGATAGATTTATAAGACCTATAATAAAAGAAAAAGGTTTTGTAATTGGGCAAGATATTCATTTGGTACATGCACCTGAAAGAATAATACCTGGAAATATGATAAATGAATTGAAAAAGAATTCTAGAACAATAGGTGCGGATTCTGAAGTTGTTGGAAATGAAGTTAAGAAGTGGTATGAAGCTTTTTGTGATGGAGATATTGTAGTTACTGACATAAAAACAGCAGAAATGAGTAAAGTTGTTGAAAATACATTTAGAGATATTAATATAGCTTTCGCTAATGAATTAGCTAAGATATGTCATAAAGAGGGTATGGATGTACATGAGTTGATCAGAATTGCGAACAAACATCCAAGGGTAAATATATTACAACCTGGGCCAGGGGTAGGGGGACATTGCATTTCTGTAGATCCTTGGTTTTTAGTTGGTGATTATCCTGATATAGTTAATATAATTAAAAGTGCTAGAGAAGTAAATGATGGAGCACCTTATTATGTTTTCGAAAGAATTAAAGAAATAATGTCTGAGAATAATATAGAAGATTATTCACAAGTTGGACTATATGGAATGACTTATAAAGAAAATGTAGATGATATGAGAGAAAGCCCAACATTACAATTGTTAACTATTTTGAATGACAATAATGTTCAAAATTTAAAAGTGTATGATCCAATGATCAAAGAGAAAAAAATAGAAAATCAATGTATGAATTTAGATGAATTTCTAAGTGGCATAAAATTAATAGTGGTTTTAGTAGGACATAATGAAATTAGAGAGAATCAATCATTACTAGAAAGTAAGATTGTTTATGACACTAGAAATATAATTGAAAAAGGTACAAAAATATACAAGATATAGTTTGAAGTTGAAACAGTTAATGCGTCAATTAAGATGATAGGTGAGTAGCGAAATGAGAAACATATTTATAATAGGGTCAAAAGGTATACCAGCTAATTATGGCGGTTTTGAAACTTTTGTTGAAAAACTTACAGAAAAACGAGTAAGTAAAGATATTAGATATCATGTAGCATGTTTGTCTGACGAGAATAATGAATTTGAATATAATAATTCAAGGTGTTTTAATGTTAAAGTTCCTAACATTGGGTCAGCAAAAGCTATATATTATGATTTAATTGCTTTAAGGCAATGTTTAAAATATATTTTAGAAAATAAACTTGATAATTCTATAGTCTACATATTAGCATGTAGGATAGGTCCGTTTATAGGATATTACAAACATAAGTTAAGGAAATTGGGGTGCAGTGTATATGTAAACCCAGATGGGCATGAGTGGAAAAGGAGTAAATGGAATTTTTTTATAAGGAAGTATTGGAAAATATCTGAACGTTTAATGATTAAACATTGTGATTTAGTAATTTGTGATTCGTTAAATATAGAAAAATATATAAAGAAAGAATATTATAATTATAAACCTAAAACAATGTATATTTCTTATGGTGCAGATATTAGGAAATATACAGATATGCAAGAAGGTTTAGAAGAAAAAATTAATTTATGGTATAAGGAACACAACATAAAGGAAAAAGAATATTATCTAATGGTAGGAAGGTTTGTTCCAGAAAATAATTTCGAGATTATTATTAATGAATTTATGAAGTCAGATTCTAGTAAAGAATTAGTTATTATAACTAATTATAATGGAACTAAATTATATAAAGAAATAGAAGATAGAATTAAGTTTAATAATGATAGTAGGATAAAGTTTGTAGGAACTGTATATGATCAGCAACTTTTGACAGTTATAAGAGAAAAGGCATATGGATATATACATGGACATGAGGTGGGAGGAACTAACCCATCCCTATTAGAAGCTTTGGCAACAACTGATTTAAATATTTTATTGAATGTTGGGTTTAATGAAGAAGTTGGAAAAGATGGTGCAGTATATTTTACAAAAGAGAAGGAAAATCTTTCGAAACTAATTAATGATGCTGATAACTATGATAAAGAGAAGGTTAAGGATTTATCGATTAAAGCAAAGGGAAGGATCGAAGAGAGTTTTACATGGGAATATATTGTAAATAAGTATGAAAAATTATTTGCAGAATAAAGGAGTAGATATGAAAATTTTGCACTATTCACTTGGGTTACCACCATATAGAAGTGGTGGCTTAACTAAGTATAGCCTCGATATTATGAAAGAACAAGAGAAGCAAGGGGATGAAGTATATCTACTATTTCCAGGAAAATTGTTAATGACAAATAAAAAAACAGAAATAAAGTTTTTTGGAATCAAGGAAAGTATAAGGATATACGAAATTATAAATCCATTACCGGTGCCATTGTTGGATGGGACTTTAGAGCCAATGCGATTTATGACAAGTTGTGATGAAGATATTTTTATGTATTTCCTAGAAAAAATGCAGTTTGATGTGGTTCATATTCATACATTAATGGGGTTACATAAAGAAATGTTATTAGCGTGTAAAAAGTTAGGCATAAAAGTTGTTTTTACTACTCATGATTATTATGGGTTATGTACTAAAGTCAATTTTGTTGATAATAGTGGGTGTGTTTGTAAAAAAAGAGATGTTATAAAGTGTTTAAAATGCAATGCTACTGGATTTAATAAGAAAAAGTTATATATATTGCAAAGTCCAATGTATAGAATATTAAAAAGTAATAAAGTTTTCAGTTTATTAAAAAAAATTAAAAAATTTAAGAATTCTATTCAAGTACCAAAAGCAGATATTGTGATAGATAAAGATAAATATGAAAAATTGCTAAAATATTATGAAGATATGTTCTTATTGGTTGATGTATTCTTATTTAATAGTGATGTAACTAAAAACATATATGAAAAATATTTAAAAGTCAAAGGTGAAGTTGTATATATAACTCATGGAGATATAAAAGATAGAAGAAAGAAAAAAAAATTTAAAAAAGATAATTTAAATATAACTTTTTTAGGACCTACTGAGGGATATAAAGGATTTAACTTATTAGTACTAACAATGGAAGAATTAAAAAAAAGAAATATTAATAACATAAATCTTAATGTATATGGGAAAATAAATGTAACAAGTAATATATTACCAAATAATATATATTTAAATGGTACTTATAATCAAGATGATCTTGAGAATATATTTTCTTCAACAGATTTAGTAATAGTTCCAAGTATATGGTATGAAACATTTGGATTTAATACAATAGAAGCTTTGAGTTATGGAGTTCCTGTAATAGTGAGTAGTAGAGTTGGGAGTAGGGTATTAATAGAAAGTAACTTTAAAGAAAACATATTTAATCCTAATGTAGAGGAAATATTAAGAATAATTATAAGAATGTTTGATGATAAGGGAATATTACAAGAACAGAACGAAAAAATATGTGAAAGTTCATTTAAATATTATATAGAAGATCATGTAAAAAGGATTAAAGAGTTTTATTAACAATAATGGAGATGTAAAATGAAAATTTTAATAATTGCAACATATTTGCCCCCATATGGCGGATCGGGGAATATTAGGCTGCTTAATTACATTAATTATTTAAATGAATTAGGAAATGATATAGATGTTATTGGAGTAGATTATCCTAAAGATTCAATTGCATATGATAAGTCATTAGAAGATGCTTTTAATAGTAGTGTGAATATAGTTAGGGTGAATGCAGGCTACTTGTACAATCTTTTTAATAGAAAGAAAAAGGTTGTGAAAAGTGATGATGATGTAAAAAAAGAAACTAGTAATACTAAATTGAATAAGATTAAGGTGAAAGTAAATAATTTTATAAAAACTAATCTATTGATACCAGATTCATTTATATTTTGGATTAGGCCAGCATATAAGGAAGCATGTAAACTTATTAATAGTACCGAATATGATTTGATGCTTTCTATTCATGAAACACCATCGAGCCACCTAGTTGCGAGTAAACTAAAAAACAAGTATCCAAAAATAAAGTGGGTAGGATATTGGAGTGACCCTTGGAATGGGGATAGTGCTTTAAGAGAAAATGGGTTATGGGTAAAGAAGAAAATTGAAGAAAGATTGGAAAGAAAAGTTGTTGAAAAAGTAGATAAATTATTATTTACGACTAAGTCAACATTAAACTTTTATATTAAGAAATATAGCTTGAATGAAGAAAATGCAGATGTGGTTTATAGAGGATTTAATTCTGAATTGTATAAAGAATATAGTAGATCTGAGGAAGTACCGGAACACATAAAAGAGGATAAGATTAATATAGTTCATACAGGTACTATATATAGCAAGTTGAGAGATATTACACCTTTATGTTTAGCTTTAAATAAGTTAAAAGAAGAAAACTATAAAGTATATAAGAAATTAAATATACTTTTTATAGGTCAATTTGATAGTTCAGATGATGAAAAAAAACTAAGAGAATTTGAATGCGTAAAAATAGTTGATTTTCTTCCATTTAAAGAAGCAATAAAGTATGTAATTAAAGCAGACGTACTATTGTTGTATGGCAATAAAAATAGTTCTCAAGTACCTGGAAAATTATATGAATATATTGGGAGTGAAGCAGTTGTTGTTTCTATATTAGGTTCAAAGGAAGATGAACTAGGATATATAATGAGAGAAGTGGATAAAGGACCAATTATCTATAATGAAGAAACAGATATATTTGATTTGCTAAATAACATAGAGAATTCGTATAAAGATTACGATAGTAATTGGAAAAAACCATGTTTTCTTTTTACATGGGAAAAAGTTGTATTAGATTTATTTAATAAATTAACGTAAGAGGTTAAAGATAGATGTTGAGTTTATTATGGATTTGTTTAATTGCAGTAGTTTCATTAAAAAATACAGATAATATTTATAAGTTATATTTGATATTGATTTTATCAGTTCCTTTTAATGAAAAAATATATGAGAAAATTGGATTAAGTTTATTTGGGATTTCTTTGACAAATATTTTACTGATTTTATTGCTTTTATTATCTTTAAGACAGATAGTAAAAAATAAAGCGGTTCCATTTGCGAAGTATGATTTTTTAACGATTTTTTTTGTTATATTAATTATAATATATATGTATATAGGATATAAAAATCAAAATATTTTTCTAAAAAGTGATATTAAAACATTTATGCTAATAATAATCACATACTTTGTTTTTAGAGTTGATATTTATTTTAAAAATAACGGTGGGGGATATGTAAGGATAGTGATATATTCTATTATTATATATTCTATAACTACAATTATTATATACATATTTAGAGACAAGATTTTACCGTTAATTTATAATGATAATTTATTGTTATGGTGGGAGAGTAGTAGAGTGGCTTTTTCAAATGGGTGTCTTTCATTACTGTTACCACTAATATTTTCTGCGAAAAAAAGTATAGTAAAAAATAGAATTAAGATAATTGCAGTAATATCTAGTATCGCTAGCGCTATTATATCTCAAAGTAGAGCTTTAATATTAATGTATTTAACTTTATTAATTTTAGCATTTATAATAAATAGTGCAAGAAAGAATGTAATAGTGATTTTTAGTCTTGCTTTAAGTTGTTTTATGATTATTTCTACAGCTATAATGTTTAATGGTGAAGTGATGTCATATGCTAGTAGCTCTAATAATGTGATAGTAAATAGATTTGTACAATTATTAAATAAAGAATATAAAGAAAATAATGTTAGGTCAAGAACTAATTATGAATGCTTAAATGAAATAAGAGAGAGTGGATATTTGGGTTTTGGTTTAGGCAAAGAGATGGTTCTCTATAATGTAGATTCATCAATTGCTTCTACTAGTATGTTTATAGATAATGGGATTTATACAATTATGGGCAAAATGGGAATTTTTGCCATTATACCTATTGTAGTGTTTATTATAACTATAATAGTAAGCCTGATAAAAAGTGGTAATATAAATAACTATACAAAATTATTATTATTATCAACAATTATATCTTTTGTATTTACGACTGGAATTATTAATGCACAGATAATTTATTCAACACCGATATCAACAATTACAATAATTTCAATTGTATTGTTTCAAAGGAAGGTTTAATAAAAATGAATATACATATTTTTCCGCATGAAAAGTTTACTGCTTCTTTTATAGAGATGATTAATAAAAATTTCGAAAGTAACGATCATATTTTTTTAGTATTTAAAAAAGCAGAGTATTTAACTAAAGATAAAAGTTTCGATTATGATAATGTATTTTTTTACAATAGTGAAAAAGATGTAATTTTACATTTAAATAAAATCCCTGGTAAGAAAAAATTGATATTACACAGTTTGTTTTGGGGAAAAGATTTATTTTTATATTTTATAAGTAACATGCGCTTATTAAAAAATTCTTATTGGGTATTATGGGGAGCAGATCTATATAATTATTTAATGAATTCAAGATATAATAAATGGGAAATTCTTAGAAGAATGATTATAAAAAGGATTGGAAATATAATTACATATGTAGAGGGCGATTACATTTTAGCGAAAAAGTGGTATAAAACTAAAGCAATATATTATAGTGGATTTTATCCATATTTAATAGATACAGAATTAATAAATAGTAAGCATAAAGTTAAGTTAAGTAGAGAAAAAATCGCAATACAGATAGGGAATTCTGCTGATCCGTCAAATAATCATATAGAGATTATAGATTATTTAAGTAAATATAAAGATAAAAATATTGAAGTGATTTGCCCATTAGCTTATGGAGATAAGGAGTATACCAAAGATGTTATACAACATGGTAAAAAAGTGTTAGGTAATAAATTTAATGAACAAGTTAAGTTTTTATCGTATGAAGAGTATGTGAATTCTTTAAATGATATAGATATTGCAATATTCAACCATAAGCGACAACAAGCCATGGGAAACATTCTTACTTTACTATATATGGGGAAAAAGGTGTATATAAGAGATGATATATCAACTTGGAGTTTTTTGAAATCTATAAATATTAATGTATTTGAGATAAGTGGAATTAAGAAAGAAGATGAATTTTTTTCTTTGATAGATGAATGCAAGACAAATGAGAACAGAAATATATTAGAAGTAGAATTTTCAAATAAAAAGTTTATTAGCGATTGGTCGAAGGTTTTTTTCTCAGATAAATATTAGAATTTTATATGTATTTGAGAAACTTTAAAGATAGTTTAAGAAAAGTTATATAGCTAATTGTTATATTAAGATGAGGAGTTTTAGATGAAAAAAGGTTCGTTAATAAGAAGTTTCATGTCATATGCGTTAGGAAGTGGTATAACGCTTATAATTGGTTTTTTTAGCTCACCAGTAATAACTAGATTAATAAATCCAGAAGAATATGGGAAGTTTTCTATGTTTACTTTAGTGGCAAACATTGCTATGCTAGCTATTATTTGTGGTTTAGATCAATCATTTGTACGTTTTTTTTATGAGGAAAAAGAGAAATTAAGGCCGAAATTATTACAACAATCTTTAATTATTCCATTTATACTCAATGTAGTAATAGCTGTAGGAATGTTGGTTTTTTACAAAAAATTAGCACTTGTTTTTTTTCAAAGCGAAAGTTTTTTTATTATGATATTTATAATTATAAATAACACAATAATGTTAATTAATAGATTTGCTTTTTTGATAATTAGAATGGAACAAAAATCAAGAAGTTATTCGATTTTGCAAGTTATACAAAAGTTGTCTTATATAATAGGCGTGATTGTATTAGCAACACCTTTGAATAAAAGTTATTTAACATTGGTTATCGCTACAGTATTCTCTAATCTTTTATCTACAATAATAGCAATATTATTAGATATGAAATATTGGAGAGTAAGTTCTTATAAGAAAGAAATGCTGAAAAATGATCAAAAAGTATTGATTGCCTATGGGATTCCATTAGTATTTAGTGGAGCAGTGACATGGATATTTCAATATGTTGATAGAATTGCAATTAAACAATTTTCAGGGTATGAGGAGTTGGGGGTATATGGTGCGGCATTTAGTATAGTTGCATTATTAAACGCTGTACAATCAACATTTACAACATTTTGGACTCCTGTAGCGTTGGAAAAGTATATAGAGAACCGTGAAAATAAACAGTTTTTTAGCAATATGTGTCAATATATATCAGTTGCTATGCTGTATATGGGAATAGGGTTAATTTTATTTAAAGACATTGTAGTATATTTATTGGGAGCGGAATATAGAAGTGCTAGTTTTATAATGCCTTTTCTTATATTTATGCCAATAATGTACACAGTATCAGAAACAACAGTAATAGGAATAAATTTTAGTAAAAAGCCAAACTATCATATACTAATATCGGTTGCTAGTTGTTTACTGAATGTTATAGGAAACTTAATCTTAGTTCCAATGTTAGGAGCTAAAGGAGCAGCAATTTCTACGGGAATTTCATATATATTATTTTATGTATTAAGAACTCATATTTCACTAAAATTTTATTATGTTAATTATAAATTAAGAGAATTCTATATATGTATATTTATAATAGCATCATATGCATTATATTCTACGTTTAATAAAGCTAACTTTTTTACAATACTATTTGGAATATTAAGTATAGTAATTGTTACGGTTTTATATAAAGAAATATTGAGAAAAGTTTATGATATTTTAAAGAAAAAATTCGATAAGCAATAATTGATGAAAAGGTGGTATGAAAATGATTAATTTTAATATCCCTCCTTTTGTAGGGAAAGAATTAAATTATATTCGTGAAGCAGTAGAGAATAAAAAAATTTGTGGAGATGGAAAATTTACGAAGTTGTGTAGTTCTTTTATGGAAGACAAATTTAATTGTAAAAAGATATTATTAACAACTTCTTGTACACATGCATTGGAAATGGCTGCGATTTTGGCAGATATAAAAGAAGGGGATGAAGTTATTATGCCTTCATTTACATTTGTTTCTACTGCAGATGCATTTGTAATGAGGGGCGCTAAAATAGTGTTTGTTGATATTAGACCTGATACTATGAATATAGATGAAAATAAAATTGAAGATGCAATAACAAGTAGGACAAGGGCGATAGTTCCTGTTCATTATGCTGGAGTTGCTTGTGAAATGGATAAAATTATGGATATTGCTAAAAGACATAACCTTTTAGTTATTGAAGATGCAGCGCAAGGTGTAATGTCTAAATATAAGGGAAAAGCACTTGGAACTATTGGAGATTTTGGATGTTTTAGTTTTCATGAAACTAAAAATTATTCTATGGGTGAAGGTGGAGCAATATTAATTAATGATTTGAAATATATCGATAGAGCAGAAATTATTAGAGAAAAGGGGACAAATAGAAGTAAGTTTTTTAAGGGGCAAGTTGATAAGTATACGTGGGTTGAATATGGATCGTCATATTTACCAAGTGATATTAATGCTGCATATTTATATGCTCAATTAGAGGTAGTGGATGAAATAAACAATTCTAGATTAAATGCTTGGCAAATGTATTATGATGGATTGAAAGAATTAGAAATAGATAAAATATTAGAGTTACCAACAATTCCTGATGGATGTGAGCATAATGCACATATGTTTTATATTAAATGCAAAGATATGAATACTAGAGATGAGCTAATAGATTATTTAAAGGAGAATCAAATATTATCTGTGTTTCATTATATACCTTTACATAATTCACCAGCAGGAAAGAAATTTGGTAAGTTCTTTGGAAAAGATTTTTATACAACAAAGGAAAGTGAAAGATTGCTAAGATTACCAATGTATTATGGAATAGAGGGTAACACTATTCAGTATATAATAAAAAATATAAGAGACTTTTTGGGATCAAAATAGTATCTATAAAGTCCCATTTTAAGAGGGAGGGATAAAATGAAAATAGCTATAATTGGTGCTAATGAATATCAAAATAAGCTTATATTGAAATGTAAAGAAAAAAATATAGAGACTCATGTTTTTGCTTGGGAAGATGGTGCTATAGGAAAAGAAAATGCAGATTTCTTTTATCCTGTTAGCATAATTGAAAAAGATATAATATTGGAAAAGTGTAAAGAAATAGGGATTGACGGAGTTTTATCAGTTGGATCAGATTTAGCGATGCTAACAGTAAATTATATATCAGATAAGATGAATTTAGTTGGTAATACTATGTTATGTACAGTGTTATCAACTAATAAATATAGAATGAGAGAAGCTTTTTTAAAAAATAGAGTAAAATCTCCAAAGTACTGTAAAGTGTCAGGTGATAAGCAATATGAAGATATTTTGTTACAATTATCTTTACCTGTAATAGTGAAACCAACTGATAGATCAGGAAGTAGGGGTGTAACTAAAGTTGAAAAAGAAGATGATTTAAAATTTGCAATAGAATTAGCATTAAATGAATCATTTAACAAAGAAATTATAGTGGAAGAATATATAGGTGGAATTGAATATAGTATGGAGTTTTTCACAGATAAGGGCAAACATTCTTTTTTAGCAATAACAGAAAAATTTACTACAGGTTCACCTCATTTTATTGAAAGAGCTCATTTACAACCAGGAACAATAGGGAAAGAAGTTCTTATTTCTGCAATTGATACAGCTATAAAAGGATTAAATGCTTTGGAAATTCAGGATGGGGCATCGCACGTGGAAATAAAAGTTCAAGATAAAGTTCCATATATAATCGAAATTGGAGCTAGAATGGGTGGGGACTTTATTGGAAGTGATCTTGTAAAGTTATCTACAGGTATAGATTTTACAGAATTAGTGATGGACAAAGCATTAGGAAATTATACAGAAATAAAAAGAAGATGGAATAAATATTCTTTTGTATTTTTTATATTCAATTTAGATGATATGATCACAATTAAGGAAAATTATTCAGTATTAGAACCTTTTATAGTAGAAAAGGAACTTAAGGAATCTGATGGATTTGCCAATGTTACAGATAGTTCTAATAGACATGGTTATATTATTTTTCAATTTGAAAGTTATGAAGAATTTAAAAATATTGAAAAAATATTGCTGGGAGTTGAAGAGAATGAAAGATAAAATAATAATATTTGGAGTAGGAGATTTTGCAAAACAAATTTATTATTATTTATCAGAAAGTGATAATTATTCGGTTGAATGTTTTACTGTTGACAAATGTTATATAGATAGGAATGAATTATTAGGAAAAAAGGTAGTGGCTTTTGAAGAGATTGAACAAGAATATCCACCTGAATCATATAAATTTATTACTGCTATAGGGTATAAGAGTATGAGAAAAAGGAAAGAGTTGTATGAGAGGATAAAATATAAGAAATATGAATTTGTAAATTATATACATAAAAGTGTAGTTATTAATAAACCATTTTATATAGGAACTAACAATATTATATTAAGTGATGTTGTTATAGAGCCTAATGTTAAAGTAGGTAGTAATAATATTGTATATAGTGGGACTGTGATAGGACACGATAGTCACTTAGATGATCATTCATTTATCTCAATTGGAAATAAGTTTTCAGGATTTACACACATTGAGGATTTATGTTTTATCGGGGTAGGGTCTATTGTATCAGATAATGTGAAAATTTCTAGAGAGACTTTGGTAGGAGCAGGAAGTCTTGTGTTGAAAGATACATTTTCTTTAGGAATTTATTATGGAGTGCCGGCCAAAAGACAAAAGGAAATTGATAATGCATTAGGTATAAGAATAGAATAATAAAATAGGATATCATATTTTTAAATATGATATCCTATTTTTTATGTGTGCCCAGCATGGACACGTACTAGTCGGTGAAAGTCCGATATGGGGGTTGATAGTGCCAACCATTAGCTTAAGACAAGGGTGTCCATTGTG